>NZ_JBVIRL010000016.1:0-220897 GCF_055576085.1 Kitasatospora sp. NPDC033851
TCCGCTGCCTAATCAGACGGGCTTGGACCCTCTACCGCTGGGATACCCGGCCTCGAAGCCCCCGCATCCGATGACCTACTGGCGGACGCCCTAAGCGACGGCCGCATGAGCCATCCGGAGAGTCCCACTGCACTGCGCGTCCCGGGGGCGTCCCTGGGGTTCCCGCAGCTGACAGCGGGCTCGGCCGCAGATTCAGCGAGGGCAGGTACAGCTGCGATCATCCGCGCGCTCGCAGACCTGGTCCGCGCCCTGCGGGGTGGGTTCCGCCGCTGACCGGGCCTGGCGGAGGTCGCCCCGCGCCGTTCGAGGCAGGGCGGTCTCCAGTGTTCGCGTGAGGGCGGGTTACGGCGTTCGACCACGACGGTGTCGCGTCAGTAGCCGTCGGCGTCGAGATTCAGCCGGCTCTTGAAACATCGCGCAGCAGTTCGGGCAGTGTTGGGTCGAGCGGGAAAAGGACGACGGTCACCGGAAGTCTCCAAAGGGACGGGTCGGGGCCGTGGTTCAGGGCGAGGTCGGCCTCTATGACGGGCCCGTCCAGGAACAGGGCAGCGGCTGTGGCACTGGTCCTGTCGCACCCCAGCGCATCACTCTCGGCGCCCCCGCGGTCGGTGGATCTCGCTTGCTCGGTGACTGCTGATCGGGGGCCGGACCTCGAAGAGGTACGAAAGAGTTCTGGACTGCGGGGGAGCATGTCCTGCCGTAACTCAGCGTCACTGAGCTAGTGCCGATTGCAGCGACTCGCGTCATCGAGGAGCGTGCCGCATGCCTTGCGCCGAGTTCGACCTTCGTCCAGTCCTAGCTGCTCCAGAGGCCTCGAATCGGCCAACCCTGCCGACGCCTGACGCGGGGAAGCCATGCGATCGGAGCTACTGGCGAGATCGAACTCATTTCACTTCCATTTCACACCGCGAGCCCGTCAGTCCTCGATGCTCGCCCTCATATGCGTGTTTCCGCAGGTCAGCGACGCGCTGACCTGCGGAAACGATGAGAGATCGAACTGCGTTTCCGCAGGTCGGAGGGCTTACAGGTCGTAGTAGAGCTCGAACTCGTGCGGGTGCGGCCGCAGGGCGATCGGGGCGATCTCGTTGGTGCGCTTGAAGTCGATCCAGGTCTCGATCAGGTCCGGGGTGAAGACGTTGCCCGCGAGCAGGTACTCGTGGTCGGCCTCCAGGGCCTCGAGGACGGCCGGGAGCGAGGAGGGCACCTGCGGGACGTTGGCGTGCTCCTCGGGGGCCAGCTCGTAGAGGTCCTTGTCGACCGGCTCCAGCGGCTCGATCTTGTTGCGGATGCCGTCGAGGCCGGCCATCAGCATGGCGGAGAAGGCCAGGTACGGGTTGGAGGACGGGTCCGGTGCGCGGAACTCGATGCGCTTGGCCTTGGCGTTGGAGCCGGTGATCGGGATGCGGATCGCGGCCGAGCGGTTGCGCTGCGAGTAGACCAGGTTGACCGGGGCCTCGAAGCCCGGCACCAGGCGGTGGTAGGAGTTCACCGAGGGGTTGGTGAACGCCAGCAGCGAGGGCGCGTGCCGGAGCAGGCCGCCGATGTAGTAGCGCGCGGTGTCGGAGAGTCCGGCGTAGCCCTGCTCGTCGTAGAAGAGCGGCGAGCCCGCGGTCCACAGCGACTGGTGGACGTGCATGCCCGAGCCGTTGTCGCCGAAGATCGGCTTCGGCATGAAGGTGGCGGTCTTGCCGTTCCGCCAGGCGACGTTCTTGATGATGTACTTGAACAGCATCAGGTCGTCGGCGGCGTGCAGCAGGGTGTTGAACTTGTAGTTGATCTCCGCCTGGCCGGCCGTGCCGACCTCGTGGTGCTGGCGCTCGACCTCGAGCCCGGCCTTGGCGAGTTCCAGCGACATCTCGGCGCGCAGGTCGGCGAAGTGGTCGACCGGCGGGACGGGGAAGTAGCCGCCCTTGTACTTGACCTTGTAGCCGCGCGCGTCGCCCTCGGCGGCGCCGCTGTTCCAGGCGCCGGCCTCCGAGTCGATGTGGTAGAAGGACGCGTTGGCGCTGGTGTCGAAGCGGACCGAGTCGAAGACGTAGAACTCGGCCTCGGGCCCGAAGAACGCGGTGTCGGCGATGCCGGAGGAGGCGAGGTAGGCCTCGGCCTTCTTGGCGACGTTGCGCGGGTCGCGGCTGTAGGCCTCGCCGGTGACCGGGTCCTGGATGAAGAAGTTGATGTTGAGGTGCTTCTCGGCCCGGAAGGGGTCGAGCCGGGCCGTGGCGAGGTCCGGCACGAGTGCCATGTCGGACTCGTGGATGGCCTGGAAGCCGCGGATCGACGAGCCGTCGAACATCAGGATCTCGGACGGATCGAAGGTCGCCGCAGGTACGGAGAAGTGCTGCAAGACGCCAGGCAGGTCGCAGAAACGGACATCGACGAACTTCACGTCGTTGTCCTGGATGTACTGCTTCACTTCGGCGGCGTTGTTGAACATCCATCCTCCTCAGCGTGCGAATTGGGCTCACCCTAGGAATGGGGCGTTTCCGTCCGGTGACCCGCTCGTTTCCTCGATGTTAACCGCGTCCCCCGGGCGGGCGGCAAAGACGTACGGGAGCGGGCAAAACGCCCCGCTCACCTGGGCGGCTTCCCGCCAGTGGTCTGGACCACTGGGAAGGCCGCGGGGAACGCGCCGCAGGCGGGATTCACCCGGTCGGGGACGGCGCCCCGCCCGGAGGGGTGCCGGTGACGGTGCGCGCCGTCAGCCCGGTTAGTGTGGATTCGTGGACACCAGAGAAGCGTTGGGATCGTGGATCGACGGCCCTAAGGCGGCCGCCGAGAAGATGGGCGCCGACTTCGGCCACCGCGGCGAGCGCCTCGGACTGCCCGAGGAGGGCTCCGGCTCCCTCGCCGGCCCCGGCCGCCGGATCGGCGCCCTGCTCGTGGACGGCTGGCTGGTCGCCCTGATCTCCTACGGCCTGATCGCCCGAGGCGACCAGGCCGAGGCCAACCTGTGGACCAGCCCGCTGTACTTCCTCGTCGCGGCCCTGCTGCTCGCCACGACCGGTACGACGGTCGGCAAGCGGCTCTTCGGCCTCCGGGTGATCCGCCTGGACGGCGGCCGCGCGACCATCCCGCAGGTCCTGCTGCGTACCCTGCTGCTCTGCCTGGTGGTGCCCCCGCTGGTCTGGGACCGCGACACCCGGGGTCTGCACGACAAGGCGGTCGGCACCGTCGAGGTCCGGATCTAGGCGAGGCCCGGATCCGGCACCCACCGGACCCGGTGGGTACCGCACGGCGCGCAACGCACGGCACCCACCGGACGGCGCGCAACGCACGGCGCACAACGTCGAAACGGCCCCGCCGCGGAGCTTCCGCGGCGGGGCCGTTCTGGTGTGGACGGGGGAGGGTCAGCGGGCCTGGCCGCCCTTGGGCATCCGGGCGCCCTTGGGCATCGGGCCCTTGGGGATCGGCGCCTTGGAGAGCAGGTCGCCCAGCGCGCGCAGGCGGTCGTTGGTCTCGGTGACCTGGGAGGCGGTGATGGCGCGGGGCAGGCGCATGAGGTGGATCTGCAGCTTCTTCAGCGGGACCTCACCCTCGCCGTCGCCCACCACGATGTCGTGCACCGGCACATCGCCGACCACACGGGCCATCTTCTTCTTCTCGGAGGCCAGCAGCTGGCGCACCCGGTTCGGGTTGCCCTCGCCGATCAGCGCGATGCCGGCCCGGCCCACCGCGCGGTAGACCGCGTCCTGGTTACGGGTGACCGCGACCGGGGTGGTGTTGGAGCTCCAGCCGCGCCGGATGTTGTTCAGCACCGCCGCGACGGCGCCCGGCTGCCCCTCCATCTGCCCGAACGCGGCGCGTTCGGCCCGGCGCCCGAAGACGATCGCCATGGCCAGCACGGCCACGATGAAGCCCAGGATGCCCAGATAGATCGGGTGGTCGATTGCGAAGCCGATGGCGAGGAACACGCCGAAGGTCAGCAGGCCGACGCCGGCGATGATCAGGCCGATCTTGGTGTCGACCTTCTTGGTCATGGTGTAAGCCAGGCGGATCTGCTTCAGTCGCCCGGGGTTCTCGGATGTTTCCCTCGCCATAACGCTCATGGTACGTGGCAGGGGTGCGGGATATCCAAGCCCGGGTACCCGTTCGCCCGAACCGTGACCCGTGTGCCCGTACGCCGTCGCACACAGCGACGCCGGAACCTCACCCCGGTACGGACCGGGCTGCCGCCGTCCCCGCGCTCTCCACCGCCATCGCGTCGTGCCGGCGGTCCGCCGCGTGCTGACGGTTCTCGCACACCGCCGCCCAGGCGTTGCGCCGCGCGTGCCGCTGGCCGGGCGCCAGCAGGACGCTCTCGGCGAACCGCAGCGCCACTCCCACCGACCGGATCCGCATCCCCATGCCGAACAGCTCCTCTCGTGGCTGAGAAGAATCGAACGCTCGCTGGACGTCCATCATCCCCACCCCGTGTTACCAGCCCGTGACCAGGCAGTCAAAGTGTGGTGAAGCGTCGAGGGGCGGAGCCGCAGCTCCGCCCCTCGAATGGCTCAAATGGCTCGAATCCGATCAACGGCTCGAACCCGATCGCGACCGTCAGACCGCGGCCTGCTCGCGCCGCTCCAGCGCCTGCCGGTACAGCCGGCCGGCCCGGTACGACGAGCGCACCAGCGGGCCCGACATGACGCCGGCGAAGCCCAGCTCCTCGGCCTCCTCCTGGAGCTCGACGAACTCGTGCGGCTTCACCCAGCGCTCCACCGGGTGGTGGCGCAGCGAGGGGCGCAGGTACTGGGTGATGGTGATGAGCTCGCAGCCGGCGCCGACCAGGTCGGCGAGCGCCTGGCTGACCTCCTCGCGGGTCTCGCCCATGCCCAGGATCAGGTTGGACTTGGTCACCAGTCCGGCCGCGCGGGCCTGGGTGATGACGTCCAGCGAGCGCTCGTAGCGGAACGCCGGGCGGATCCGCTTGAAGATCCGCGGCACCGTCTCGACGTTGTGCGCGAGCACCTCGGGGCGGGAGGAGAAGACCTCGGCCAGCTGCTCGGGCACCGCGTTGAAGTCGGGGATGAGCAGCTCGACGCCGGTGCGGCCGCTCTCGCGGTCGGCGGTCATCGCGTGCACCTGGCGCACGGTCTCGGCGTACAGCCAGGCGCCGCCGTCCTCCAGGTCGTCGCGGGCGACGCCGGTGATGGTGGCGTAGTTGAGGTCCATGGTGACGATGGACTCGGCGACCCGGCGCGGCTCGTCACGGTCGAACTCGGCGGGCTTGCCGGTGTCGATCTGGCAGAAGTCGCAGCGGCGGGTGCACTGGTCACCGCCGATGAGGAAGGTCGCCTCGCGGTCCTCCCAGCACTCGAAGATGTTGGGGCAGCCGGCCTCCTGGCAGACCGTGTGCAGCCCCTCCTTCTTCACCAGCGAGTGGAGGGCGTTGTACTCCGGGCCCATCTTCGCGCGGGTCTTGATCCACTCGGGCTTCCGCTCGATGGGGGTCTCGCTGTTGCGGACCTCCAGGCGGAGAAGCTTCCTGCCGTCGGGTGCGACAGCGGACACGTGCGACTCCTAGAACTAGACGGGGTACCCCCAGGGTACGCCTGTGGTTGTACGGCCTTCGCCGGGCCTGCCGCCCTGCAATCGCAGGGCAACACGGCTACTGGTGAGTAGATTCCCAGTGCTCGGGGGATTTCGTGCTCGGGGGTTTTCGGCGACGGTGCGCCGGGCCGGGTCGGCGCACCGTCGCCGGCAGGTGCCGACGGGGTCAGCGACCGGGTGCCGACGGGGGTCAGCGACCGGGTGCCGACGGGGGTCAGCGACGGGGTCAGTGGCTGAGCGCCGGTTCGGGCAGCTCGGCGAAGAGCTCCGTCAGGTGCCGCTCGACCACCGGCGCCGCCTCGGCGACGGAGAGCCCGCGCTCCAGCTCGCCGGAGAGCGAGGCCACGCCCGCGTCCCGGATGCCGCACGGCACGATCTTGTCGAACCAGGTCATGTCCGGGTCGCAGTTGAGCGCGAAGCCGTGCATGGTCACACCGCGGGCGACCCGCACGCCGATCGCGGCGAGCTTGCGGTCGTCGCCGCGCTGCCCGGCGTTGGAGGGCGCGTACTCGGGGCCGGCCAGCCGCGGGTCGATGCCCAGCGGCAGGCCCATCCGCAGGGTCAGCTTGCCGATGTCCACCACCTCGGCCGGGTCGACCACGGCGTCCGGGATGGACTCGCCCAGCACCCAGACCCCGCTGCGGCCCTCGACCCGGGCGGTCCCGATGCCGAACTCGGCGGCGGCGCGGATCAGCGCCTCCTCCAGCCGGCGGACGTAGGCGATG
The DNA here is from genome assembly GCF_055576085.1 of Kitasatospora sp. NPDC033851. Lineage (NCBI taxonomy): Bacteria > Bacillati > Actinomycetota > Actinomycetes > Kitasatosporales > Streptomycetaceae > Kitasatospora > Kitasatospora sp. NPDC033851. Next base: position 6,255 of record NZ_JBVIRL010000016.1, read on the forward strand.
ACGTCGATCGGGTCGGGCAGCTTGACGATCGGGTAGCCGACCAGCTGGCCGGGGCCGTGCCAGGTGATCTCGCCGCCCCGGTTGACCTCGACCACCGGGGTGCCGTCGAGCGGCAGGTCGGCGGGGTTGGTGCGCTTGCCCATGGTGTACACGGACTGGTGTTCCAGCAGCAGGACGGTGTCGGGGATCTCGTCCGCGACCCGCAGCGCGTGCAGCCGCTGCTGCTCCTCCCACGCCTCCTGATACGGCACGGTGCGCTCACCTATGCCCATGTGAACAAAACGCACGTTCGCGCTCACGTTCTGCGCTCCTTGCCAGGCGTTCGAGACCAACCTCGCCACTGTACGCCCAGGCCCGGTCGAGCCCTTCAGCCGCCCGCGAGCAGCTGCAGCCGCAGCGCGAGCCGGAGTTCCAGCGACCGTTCCGGGTGGTTCCAGTCCGGCCCGAGCAGTGCCTCGACCCGGTCCAGCCGCTGGACCACCGTGTTCACGTGGACGTGCAGTTCGTCCTTGGCGCGGGTGAGGCTGCCGCCGCAGTCGAAGTAGGCGCGCAGGGTGCGGACCAGCTCGGTGCCGCGCCGGGTGTCGTAGGTGAGCAGCGGGCCGAGCGTCGCGCCGACGAAGCCGTCCACGTCGTGGCCGTCGCCGAGCAGGACCCCGAGGAAGCCGAGCGTGCGGGCCGAGGCGCCCTCACCGGCGCGGCCGAGCACCCGCAGTGCCCGTACGCAGCGCAGGCCCTCGGCGTACGAAGCGGCCAGCGCGGTCGGACCGGCGGCCGGGCGGCCGGCGCCGACGGTGACCGGGAAGCCGGCCAGCCGGGCCAGCCGTTCGGCGGCCTGCCGGGCGGTCTCCTCGGGATCCTCGGCGGTGCCGGTCTCGACGGGCGCCAGCAGCACCACCGCCTCGCCGTGCTCGGCGCTGACGCCGCGGGAGCCGAACAGGTACCGCCGGGCCGCGCCCGCCAGTCGTCCCCGGTCGGTGCCGGTCGGCTCGGCGGGTTCCGCGACCAGCACCAGGTGCGGGCGGGCGAGGTCGACGCCGAGCCGGCGGCCGCGTGCGGTGAGCCCGGCCGGGTCGCGTTCGGGGGCGGTGAGCAGGTCGGTGAGCAGTTCGCCGCGGATCCGGTTCTCGGTCTCGGCCACCGAGCGGCGCAGCAGCAGGAGCAGGGCGGTCACCACGCTGGCCCGCTCGAACAGCCGCCGGTCGGCGTCGTCGAGGTCGGGCCGTCCGCGCAGCACCATGGTGCCGAGCGCGTCGTGCCCGGCCAGCACCGCGCAGACCCACTGCTCGCCGTGCCGTACGGACCGTCCCTCGATGCGGGAGGCGGCGACGGCCCCGGCCAGCTCGGCGGCGGGCGCGGACCGGCCGGCCAGCGGCTCGCCCTCGGCATCGAGGACCGCTATCTCCCCGTCCAGCAGGGCCGCGACGGCGGCGGCGACGTCCGGCACCTCGGCGCCGCGCAGCACCAGGTCGGTGAGCCGGTCGTGCGCCTGCTCGGCGCGCTGGACGGCGGCGGAGTGGGCCCGGACCAGCTCGTTGGCGGCGTTCAGCTCGGCGAGTGCGGCGCGGGTGTCGGCCAGGGACTTGGCGGTGTCCAGGGCGATCGCGGCGTGCGCGGCGAGGGTGCAGAGCAGTGCGACCTCGTCGGGGGAGAAGGCGCGGGGCGAGCGGTCGGCGGCGAACAGCACCCCGATGACCTGTCCGCCGAGTAGCAGCGGCACCCCGATGATCGCCACCAGGCCCTCGTCCAGCACGCCCGCGTCGATCGTGCCGGTGTGGTGGAAGCGTTCGTCGGTGCGGTAGTCGGGGGTCGCGTACGGGCGGGCGGCCTGGGCGACCAGCCCGCCCAGGCCGTCGCCGAGGCTGAGCCGCAGGGTCTGGAACAGGACGGAGACGGAGCCGTCGGTGACCCTCATGTAGGTGTCGCCCGCGGCCTCGTCCGGCAGGGTCAGGTATGCGGTGTCGGTGCCGAGCAGCATCCGGGCCCGGCGGACGATGGCCTGGAGCACGGTGTCCAGGTCCCGGGAGGCGGCGAGGTCTCCGGCGGTGTCGAACAGTGCGGTCAACTCGGCTTCTCGGCGCCGGTGTTGACGCAGGGTACGGTGGACCCGCAGGGCTTGCCAGGTGGCGTCGTCGATCTCGGCGAGGACGGTGGCCGACGCCCCGCGGCGGCGGGCGTCGGCCAGCACGTCGGCGAAGTCCTCGGTGGCGGCGCCCGAGGCGAGCAGGTCGAGCAGTCGCCGCAGGGCGGGCGCGGCGCTTCCGTGCGGGTGGTTCATGGTGCGTGCCGCCAATCGGCGTCGGTTCGTCGATTCCGAGAAATCGCGATGGTAGCGGCTCAACCGTCAGGCGACGGCGGGCTTTTCGGCCGTCGGGGCGTCCGCCTCCGGCCCCTTTTGTCCCGCCCGCTCCTCAGACCCCTCAGGCTCCTGGGACCCCTCTCGCTCCTCGACCTCGGTGAGGTCCTGTCCCCTGGTCTCCCGTCCGCAGAGCACCGCGAGGACGGTGATCGCCGCTGCGATGGCGACGTACACCGAGATCGGGGTGGCGCTGCCGTAGTCCTTGAGCAGCGCGGTGGCGACCAGCGGCGCCGGGGCGCCGGCCGCCACGGACGAGAACTGGGCCCCGATCGAGGCGCCCGAGTACCGCATCCGGGTGGCGAACAGCTCGGAGAAGAAGGCTGCCTGGGGCGCGTACATCGCGCTGTGGAAGACCAGCCCGACGGTGACCGCGAGGAGCAGCGACCCGAACGAGCGGGTGTCCACCATCCCGAAGAAGACGAACGCCCAGATCCCGACGCCGACCGCGCCCACCAGGTACACCGGCTTGCGCCCGACCCGGTCGGACAGCGCGCCGAACAGCGGGATCAGCGTGAACTGGATCGCGGAGGCGATGAGTACGGCGTTCAGCGCGCTCTGCTTGGAGAAGTGCGCGTGGGTGACCGCGTACGTCAGCACAAAGGTCGTCATCACGTAGTACGAGATGTTCTCCGCCATCCGCGCCCCCATGGCCACCAGCACCTCCCGCCAGTGGTGCCTCAACACGCTGACCAGCGGCGGCTGCTCGGCGCTCTTCCGGTCCTTCTCCCGCTTCTGCTGCGCCGCCAGCGCGGCCCGGAACAGCGGCGACTCGTCCACCGCGAGCCGGATCCACATCCCGACCGCGACCAGCACCGCCGACAGCAGGAACGGCACCCGCCAGCCCCAGGACAGGAACGCCGCGTCCGACTGCACCGAGGTCATCAGCGACAGCACCCCCGCCGCCAGCAGGTTCCCGGCCGGCGCCCCGCCCTGCGGCCAGGACGCCCAGAAACCCCGCCGCCGCTGGTCCCCGTGCTCCGACACCAGCAGCACGGCCCCGCCCCACTCACCGCCGAGCGCGAACCCCTGCACCAGCCGCAGCGTCGTCAGGAGTACCGGCGCCGCGACCCCGACCGAGTCGTACGTCGGCAGCAGCCCGATCGCCGTGGTCGACCCGCCCATCAGCAGCAGGCTCACCACCAGCAGCTTCTTGCGGCCCACCCGGTCCCCGAAGTGCCCGAACACCAGGGCCCCGATCGGCCGCGCCGCGAACCCGATCGCGTAGGTGAGGAACGACAGCAGCGTGCCGGTCAGCGGATCGCTGTGCGGGAAGAACAGCTTCCCGAACACCAGCGCCGCCGCCGTTCCGTACAAGAAGTAGTCGTACCACTCGATCGTTGTGCCGATCAGGCTGGCAGCCACCACTCTCGGGAGTGAGGTGCGCGCAGCCGCACCGCTTGCAGAGGCCTTCATGTGCCACCACTTCCAGGGCCGGGGGGAGACGATGTCGCCACAAGGTAGGAACCCTCCGGGCGGAGTCCTATGGGGGCGGACCACATACTGTTCGGTCGGTTCATGGCGCCCGGGGCCACGGTCCCGTCGCTCAGTGCGCCGTCCAGCCGCCGTCGACCGGGAGGCTGGCGCCGGTGATGTAGGAGGCGGCGGGGGAGCAGAGCCAGAGGGCGAGTTGGGCGATCTCGTCGGGTTCGATGAGGCGTTTCACGGCGGTGCGGTCGAGCATGATCTGCTCGACGACCTCGTCCTCGCGGATGCCGTGCGCGAGCGCCTGGGCGGCGATCTGCTTCTCCACCAGGGGGGTCCGGACGTAGCCGGGGTTGATGCAGTTGCTGGTGACGCCGTGCGGGGCGCCTTCGAGGGCGACCGTCTTGCTCAGCCCCTCCAGGGCGTGCTTCGCGGTGACGTACGCGGACTTGAAGGCGCTGGCCCGCAGGCCGTGGACGGAGGAGATGTTGACGATCCGTCCCCACTCCCGCTCGTACATGTGCGGCAGGGTCCGGCGCAGGATGCGGAACGGGGCCTCGACCATGACGCGTTGGATGAGGGTGAAGCGGTCGGGCGGGAACTCGTGCACCGGCGCGACGTGTTGGAGCCCGGCGTTGTTGACCACGATGTCGGCGTCGTCCGGAAGGGCGTCCACGGCCCCGGGGTCGGAGAGGTCGGTGACGATCGCGCGCCCGCCGATCCGCTCGGCGATTTCCTCGGCCGGACCGGCCGCGAGGTCGACGACGTAGACCCGGGCGCCGGCCCCGGCGAAGGCCTCGGCGCAGGCCCGGCCGATGCCCGAGGCGGCGCCGGTGACCAGGGCCGTGCGGCCGTCGAGCGGGCGGGCTGTAGTGGTGTCCATGGCTGAGAACGGTAGGAATCCGGCGCCCCGGCTCCCATGTGGCAGGCCGCCACAGCATCCCGCCGAGCTGTGGCGTCAACCACTACGACCCTCGATCGACGGTTCGACTACGGAAGGCCAAACCCAGGGTGACCGCGCTTCCCCACAATGGGCGCGGTTGCTTCACCCGTTCGGAGGATTGCTCGGTCAGATCCACCCATAGCGCCCGAATGCTCGCTACATTCACGCCGATTCCCGACAGGGGGCGCCGCCCCAGGCCGCCGAAGTGCTGGTAGAGCCCGGTGCGACGTCCGAGAGGTGTTGACAGACATGCCCCAACGGCCTGCAACCGACAGCCCGGCGTACGGACCGCTCGACCCGCTCGGCCAGCACCGAGGTCCGGTCGGTCGGACCCTTCCGGACGCCCCCGACGCCCTGGCCCCCGACGCCCTGACGGGCGACACGCTGACCGCCGACGCCTCGACCGCCGACGAACTGCGGCTGCCCTCGCAGGCCACACCCGACCGGCACGAGACCCCCGTCACCCCCGCGCCCGCGCCCGCGCCCGCGCGGAGCACCGGCCACTCCGGCCCGGCCCCGCAGAACGGCCAGCTCGCCGCACTGATCGAGGAGGCCGGCTTCTCGCACGCCGGCCTGGCCCGCCGGGTCGACCAGCTCGGCCTGGAGCACGGCCTCGACCTGCGCTACGACAAGACCTCGGTCACCCGCTGGCTGCGCGGCCAACAACCCCGCGGCGCCACCCCGGCCCTGATCGCCGAGGTCTTCACCCGCCGCCTGGGCCGCCGCCTCACCGCCCAGGACCTCGGCCTGGACGCCTGCGCCCCGGTCTACGCCGGCCTCGAGTTCGCCGAGACCCCGCAGGAGGCGGTGGACATCGTGGCGAGCATGTGGCGCAAGGACAACGGCCCGCAGTCCGAGCTGCGCCGGATCGCCTTCACCCCGGCCGGCCTGGTCGTCCCCAGCCGGGACTGGCTGATCGGCCGCACCGACGAGCGCGTCGCCCGGGACGGCTCCACCCTGGCCCGGACGGACACCGCCGCCGGCCCGCCGTCCGCCGGCACCGCCTCCGCCGCCATCACCGGCGCGCCCGCGCCGAGCGCGCCCGGCGCGTCCCCGGTGGGCCCGGCGCGCGGCCCGGCCGCGGGCCTGCCCGGCGCGCCGCCCACCGCGCGCAGCACGGCCGGGACGACCGGCACCGCCCCCACCATCGGCCGGGTGCCCATCCAGAGCCGCCGCCCACCGGTCGCCGTCGAGCCGCCGTACACCGACCCGGCCCGCGAATCCCGCCCTGCCCTGCGGGTCGGCCGCGGCGACATCGCCGCCATCCGCGCCGTCGGCGACCTCTTCCGCGCGCTCGACCACGCCTACGGCGGCGGCCACGCCCGCCAGGCGCTGGTCCGCTACCTGGAGAGCGAGGCCGAGCCGATGCTGCGCGGCCGCTACGGCGAGCAGATCGGCCGGGCCCTGTTCGGCGCGGTCGCCGATCTGACCCGGCTGGCCGGCTGGACGTCCTTCGACATCGCCGCGCACGGCCTGGCCCAGCGCTACTTCGTCCAGGCGCTGCGCCTGTCCCAGGCCGCCGGGGACCGCGCGCTCGGCGGCTACGTGCTGGTGACGATGAGCCAGCAGGCCGTCCACCTCGGCCACGGCCGGGAGGCGGTCCAGCTCGCCCGGGTCGCCCAGCAGGGCGTGGGCACCGCCGTCCCCCCGGTGGTCCAGTCGCTGATGCACGCCGCCGAGGCCCGCGGGCACGGCCTGCTGGGCGACGTCCGGTCCTGCACCACCGCCCTGGTACGCGCCGAGCGGGCCCTGGCGGCGGCCCGCACCGGCGACGAACTGCCGGCCTGGGCACGGTACTTCGACGAGGCGCAGCTCTCCGACGAGTTCGCCCACTGCTACCGCGACCTGCAGCAGTGGCGCACCGCCGCGCAGCACGCCGAGAAGTCGCTGCGGCTGCGCTCGCCCGCCTACGCGCGCAGCCGGATCTTCTGCCGGCTGGTGCTGGCCACCGCCCGGCTCGGCATGGGGGACCTCGACGAGGCCTGCGCCATGGCGACCGACGCGCTGCGGGCGGCGGGGGAGATGCGCTCGGCCCGCTCGCTGGAGTACGTCCGGGACTTCCACCGCCGCCTCACGCCCTACCGCGGCAGCCCGGTGGCCCGCGCCTTCGAGGAGACGGCCCGCCAGGCCGGGGTCATCTGACCGTTCGGGGTCCGGGCCGGGCGCTGACCAGCTCTCGGCCCGGACCCTCGGCCTGCCCCCGGCCGTCGCCCCGGACGGCCGCGCGCCACCCCGCACCCGCTGCGCCGCCAGCGGGAACACCAGCACCGACGGCATTCCGGCGCCGACCAGCGCCGCCGCGGTCGAGGACGCCAGGTGCCCGGCTTCCACCTCGATGGTGGTGACCACCACGGGCGGGGGAGTTGCCGCTGAGCAGCACGGCGATCGCGATGATCGGCCCGAATTCGCCGACCGCCCCGGTGGCCCCTCAGGCCGCCGCCTCCGCCTCCCGCGCGTCGGCCGGGACGCCGAGGTCGCGCAGCACCGCCCGCGCCGCCCGCCGCCCGGAGACCAGCGCGCCCTGCACGGTGCTGGTGTCCCGGTGGTCCCCGGCGACGTACAGCCCGGCCACCAGGCGCACCGGCCGCCGGGTGTTGTGCGGCGGCGGCATTGCGGGCAGCGCGTCCGGGACGTGCCGCACGCTGAGGAACTGCCAGCCCGCCGTCGAGGTGCCGTACAGCTCGGCGAGCCGGGCCCGGACGGCCGGTTCCAGTCCGGCCGGGCCGCTCGCGTCGAAGGCGCGCCGCCCGAGCACGGTGGTGGCGACCAGCGTCTGGCCGGCCGGGGCGTAGGACGGGTGCAGCTCGCTGAGCACCAGCGAGTGCGAGACCAGTGGCGGGTGCCCGTTCGGCCGGTCGCCGTCGAGCAGCAGCACGGCCTCGCCCACCGGCGGGTGGTCGGCCGCGTGGTAGAAGGTCGTGACGGGGTGGAAGTCCGGCAGCCGCAGGCCGGGCAGCAGCTCGGTGGCGGAGCGGGCGTCGGTGGCGACGATGACGGCCTGGGCGCCGGTCCGCCCGTGGTGGAGGGTCTCCACGCCGTCCGCGGCGATCGAGGTGACCTGCACCCCGGTGTGGACGGTGCCGGCGGGTAGCGCGGCGGCCAGCTGGGCCGGCACCGCGGCGATCCCGTCGGCGGGCAGACAGAGCCGCCCGCGCGCGTACGAGCGCAGCACCAGGTCGGCGACCCGGCTGCTGGTGCCGAGCGCCGGGTCGCTGAGCAGGGCGCTGAGCAGTGGGCGCAGGAAGCCGTCGACGGTGCGCGGGGCGAGTCCGTGGCCGGTCAGCGCGCGGGCGGCGGTGGTCTCCGGTCGGGCCTGCAGCCGGCCGATCGGGGTGGCGGCGAGCCGGCCGAGCCAGCTGCCCAGCCGGGCCTTGTCCAGCGGGCTGCCGAGCGGGGCCCGGGTGGCGGCCTGTCGGGCGGCGGTGAGCTGCGGGTCCCCGGTGCGGTACCGGCGGCCGCCGCTGTGCACCAGTACGCCGGGTGCGAGCGGGCGCAGGTCGAGGCGGTCGAGGTCGAGCGCGCGGCGCAGCTCGGGGAAGGCGGTGTTCAGCAGGTGACTGCCGTCGTCGAGCCGGAAGCCGTCCAGCTCGCGGGTGGCCATCCGGCCGCCGATCCGGTCGCTGCTCTCCAGGATCCGAACGGCGAGGCCGTGGCCGGTGAGCGCGCGGGCGGCGGCCAGGCCCGCAAGTCCGGCGCCGACCACGACGACGTCCGGGTCGGACGGCCGACGGGCGCGGCGGGTGAAGTCGTACGTGGGCACTGGCGTGCTCCCTCCCTGGGCCCGGGGCTCCGGCCGACGCAGGCAGCGGGGTGCCGGGACACGGTTCGAGGAGGGTGATGCCCAGTCAGTGTGAGCATCAGACAAGCACATCGGGCCGGATTCGAGGGCCGGCAGGGGTTGTGCGGCACCGGGCGGGGGCGCGGTCACGGACAGTGCGCCGTGGTGGCCGGGTTCGGGGGTCGGCGGGCGCGTACGGTCACCGGGGGCGTGCGACGCGCCCGCCATGTGCTCCCGTGCGCCCCCTCCCGGAGCCCCGTCCGACCCCCGCCCGGCATATGCCCCTGGTCAGCGCGGATGCCGTAGCCGGAGGTACGCACGGGGCCCGGCACGCGTACGTCACGGCGCCCGCCGGCACGGCGCTCCGAGCACCACCGCCGTCACGGCGTTCCGAGCACCGCCACCGCGCCGCGTACCGCCGCCGTCACCGCGCCGCGAGCACCACCGCCGTCACAGTGCCGCGAGCACCGCCGAGTACACGTCCGGGTGCGTGAAGCGGAAGCCCGCGTCCGACAGCCGCCGTGGCACCACCCGGTGGCTGCCGACCACCTCGACGGCCAGCTCGCCGAGCACCACCTTGAGCACCGCCTCCGGCACCGGGAAAGGCGTCGGCCGCCGCAGCGCCCGCCCGAGCGCGGCGGTCAGTTCGGCGTTGGTCGCCGGGTTCGGCGCCGTCAGGTTGAAGGCGCCGGACAGGTCGTCGTGGTCGATCAGGAAGCGCAGCGCGGCCACCTCGTCGTGCAGCGAGATGAAGCTCCAGTACTGCCGCCCGTTGCCGAGCCGCCCGCCCAGGCCCATCCGGAACAGCGGGAACAGCCGCCCGCCCGCCCCGCCGCTCGAGGACAGCACCATCCCGGTGCGCGGGTGGACGACCCGGATCCCGGCCCGCTCGGCGGGCCTGGCGGCGGCCTCCCACTCCAGGCAGACCTCGGCCAGGAAGTCGTCGCCGGCGGGGGAGTCCTCGTCGATCACCCGGTCGCCGGTCTGCCCGTACCAGCCGACCGCGGAGGCGCTCACGAAGACCCGGGGCGGCTCCTTGAGCTCGGCCAGCGCGACGGCCAGCGTCTCGGTGCCGTAGACCCGGCTCTCCCGGATCTCCCGCTTGTAGGCGTCCGTCCAGCGGTGGTCGCCGACCCCGGCGCCGGCCAGGTGCACCACCGCCTGGACCCCGGCCAGCCCGTCCCGCTCGACCTCACCGAGCAGTGGGTTCCAGCCGATCGCCGTGCTGCCGTCGGGCTGTGGGCCCGTCCTGGACCGGTGCCGGACCAGCCGGACCACCTCGTGGCCGTCCGCCAGCAGGGAGCGGACGAGGGCCGAACCGATCAATCCCGTGGAACCCGTGACAGCGATGCGCATGCGCTCATCCTCGCAGCTGGAATTGTCTGTCACCTTCTCAGGCGTCTCATTAGCATGACGCGCATGTTCGACGACGATCTGATCATCCGTCCGGCACGGCCCGAGGACGAGCGCGACCTCGCCGTCCTCAATCGCGCGGCCTGGTCGGTCCTGTCCGATGTCTCCCCGCAGCCCCCCGAGGAGGACGGGCTCTTCGACGAGCGGCGCACCCCCGAGCAGTTCCTGCTCGCCGTCCTGGACGGCCGGCTCGTCGGCTACGTCCGCCAGGTCCCGGCCACCCCGCTGGTCGCCAACCGGCACGTCCGCCAGATCCAGGGCCTGGCCGTCGACGGCACGGTCCGCGGCCGGGGCATCGGCCGCCGGCTGGTCGAGGCGGCCTGCGACACGGCCCGGACCGAGGGCGCCCGGAAGATGACCCTGCGGGTGCTCGGCTGGAACGCCCCGGCCCGCCGCCTCTACGAGAGCTGCGGCTTCGTCGTCGAGGGCTCGCTGGTCGAGGAGTTCCTGATCGACGGCTCCTACGTGGACGACATCTGGATGGCCCGCCGGCTGGCCGACTGAGCCCCCGGCTTTCCCGGCGGTCGGTCAGCTCCCGGGCGGCGTGCGGAAGCGGCGCGGAAGCCGGTGCGGCGGCGGTGCAGAGTCGTGACGGTCCCGCCCTGTCTGGACCGCCGCCACGCCGGGTACCGTACGCCCGTGAGCAACTCGACGCCTCCCGGGTGGTACCCGGTCCCGGGTGCGGACGGCACCCCCGGTCACGAGCGCTGGTGGGACGGCAACGCCTGGACCAGTGAGGTCAGGCCGCTCCAGGGCGGTGCCGGACAGCTCTCCGACGCCCCCACGCAGACCTGGCAGCCCTCCGACCAGAAGCCCGGCTACGGCTACCCGGGCGGCTCGCCGGCCCCCGCCTACGGCTACCCGGGCCAGGACGGTTCCCCGGCCCCCGCCTACGGCTACCCGGGCCAGGACCCCTACCAGGGCCAGGGCGGGTACCCGGGCCAGGCCGGCTACCCGGCGGCCCAGGGCGCGGGCTACGGCTACCCCGGGCCGGGCTACCCGCCGCCGCCCGCCAAGAACAAGTCCGGCATGATCATCGGCGGCGCCGTCACCGTGCTGGTCGTGGGCGGGACCATCGCCGGGATCATGCTCAGCGGCGGCGGCAACGACCCGAAGGCGGACCCGACCCCGAACCCCACGGTCACCGTCACCCAGAGCGACGGCCCCACGCCGAGCCCGACCCGGCCCACCACCAGCCCCACGGTGTCGCCGCCCAAGCCCGCCCCGGTCCTCAAGAGCACCGTCGCCGACCCGCAGCACGCGATCACCATCCCGGTCTACGACGGCTGGGACGCGGCGACCGACTCGGCGCACTCGACGGTCTTCCTCGGCACCGGCCGCTACACCTGCCCGGACGGCAACTCCTGCATCCGCGGTCAGTTCTCGGTGGAGAAGAACACCGTCCAGGGCGATACCCCCAAGGCGGCCGCCGACGCCACGATGCCCGCCTACGCGGGGCAGATCTTCACCGGGATCACCTCGCACACCGACTACGGCTCCGGCTACGTCAGCGTCGCCGGTGTGCTCGGCTACGCCACGCGCTGGCACGTCCGCACCTCGGACGGCACCCAGGGCTACGTCCTGCTGGCCGCGGTCCCGGCCAAGGGCGGCGGCTACGTGGTCTTCGAGGGCGGCGTGGACGACAACCCGGCGGCGCCGGACGCCTCGGTACTGGACCAGATCCTCAAGGGCGTCCAGCAGGACAGCTCGTCCGGCAGTTCCACCTGAGCACCGGGCCGGCCCCCGGCTGAGAGCCGAGGGCCGGGGGCCGGGAGTCGAGGGCCGGAGGCGGGGAGCCGGGGCGGCCTCAGTCCCCGTACCGCTCCCACAACTTGGGGAAGCGCTTCGCCATGACGTCCGGGTCGTCGAAGTCCAGCGTCGCCCCGGACGGCCGTCCGGCCTGCCGCCCGCCCACCTCGGGCAGCGGCAGCCCGGTCAGCTGCTCGTACGCCTCGTCGGCGGCGTAGCCGATGTCCTCGGCCTCGCCGTCCTCCTCCTCGTCGAACTCGGGCAGCAGGTCGGCCAGGTCGTCCGGCTCGGCCAGTCCGCCCTCGAAGACCTCCCGGCCCTGGGCGATCAGCCAGCAGCGGAAGTAGTCGAAGGTGTCCTCGGAGGCGCCGTCCAGCAGCAGGTAGGCCGCGCCCCACAAGTCGTACTGGTAGGCGCGCTGGAACCGGGCCTCGAAGAGCCGGGCGAAGTCGATCACATCGTCCGGGGTCAGTCTGACGAGCCGCTCCACCAGCCGGTCGGCCTGCTCGTCGGGATCGCCGTCGGCGGCGTCCCGTGTGTCGTCGATGATCTGCCAGAAGTCCGTCTCGTCCATCACCGCTCAAGCATCCCCGTTCGGCCGCGTCCGCGCATGCCATGACCCGGCGCGGCCCGGGCCGAAAACGGGGGAACGGGCCTGGAAACGGCCGAGCAGGGCCGGGAAGGGCGCGACGGGGGCCGGAAACGGCGGAACCCCGCGCCGTCCGGAGACGACGCGGGGTTCCGCAGGACCGTGGAGGGGTCAGAGGCCGAGCTCGACCTCGAACTCGCCGGCCTCCAGGATCTCCTTGACCGCGACCAGGTAGCGGGCGGCGTCGGCGCCGTCCACCAGGCGGTGGTCGTAGGAGAGCGACAGGTAGGTCATGTCACGGATGCCGATGGCGGTGCCGCCGTCGGCCTCGATGACCACCGGGCGCTTGACGGTGGCGCCGATGCCCAGGATGGCGGCCTGGTTCGGCGGCACGATCACGGTGTCGAACAGCGCACCGCGCGAGCCGGTGTTGCTGATGGTGAAGGTCGCGCCGGACAGCTCGTCCGGGGTGATCTTGCTGTCGCGGACCTTGCCGGCCAGCTCGGCGGTCTTCTTCGAGATGCCGGCGAGGTTGAGGTCGCCCGCACCCTTGATGACCGGGGTCATCAGACCCTTCTCGGAGTCCACCGCGATACCGATGTTCTCGGTGTCGAAGTAGGTGATGGTGCCCTCGGCCTCGTTGATCCGGGCGTTGACGACCGCGTGGGCCTTCAGCGCCTGGGCGGCGGCCTTGACGAAGAACGGCATCGGGGACAGCTTCACGCCCTCGCGGGCGAGGAAGGAGTCCTTGGCCTTGCCGCGCATCGCCATGATCTTGGTGACGTCCACCTCGACCACGCTGGTCAGCTGCGCCTGCTCGTGCAGGGCCTTCATCATGTTGTCGCCGATGACCTTGCGCATGCGGGTCATCTTGACCGTCTGGCCGCGGAGGGCGGACGGCGCGGCGGCGGCCTTCGGCGCGGCGGCCGGGGCGGCAGCGGCGGCGGGGGCCGGAGCGGCCTTGGCGGCCTCCGCGGCGGCGATGACGTCCTGCTTGCGGATGCGGCCGCCGACGCCGGTACCGGCGACGGAGGACAGTGCGACGCCGTGCTCGGCGGCGAGCTTGCGCACCAGCGGGGTGACGTAGGCGTCACCGTTGTCGGCAGCCGGAGCGGCCGGAGCAGCCGGGGCAACCGGAGCCGGGGCAGCGACCGGAGCCGGGGCGGCAACCGGGGCGGCAACCGGAGCCGGAGCGGCAACGGGGGCCGGAGCGGCAACGGGGGCCGGAGCAGCCGGAGCGGCGGCGACCGGAGCCGGGGCAGCCGGAGCAGCCGGGGCCGGAGCGGCCACCGGAGCCGGGGCAGCGACCGGAGCCGGAGCGGCAGCCGGGGCCGGGGCGGCGGCGACCGCACCCGCGGCGCCGATCAGCGCGAGCTGGGCGCCGACCTCGGCGGTCTCGTCCTCGCCGACCAGGATCTTCACCACGGTGCCGGCGACCGGCGACGGGATCTCGGTGTCGACCTTGTCGGTGGAGACCTCGAGCAGCGGCTCGTCGACCTCGACCGTCTCACCCTCGGCCTTCAGCCAGCGGGTGACGGTGCCCTCGGTGACGGACTCGCCCAGGGCGGGCAGCAGCACCGGGGTGGCGTCGCCGGCCGGAGCAGCCGGAGCGGCGGCGGCCGGGGCGGCCGGAGCAGCCGGGGCCGGAGCGGCGACCGGAGCCTCGGCGACCGGGGCCGCAGCGGCGGCCGGGGCACCGGAGCCGTCGTCGATGATCGCCAGCTCGGCGCCGACCTCGACGGTCTCGTCCTCGGCGACCTTGATCGAGGAGAGGATGCCGGAGACCGGGGCCGGGATCTCGGTGTCGACCTTGTCGGTCGAGACCTCGAGCAGCGGCTCGTCGACCTCGACACGCTCACCCTCGGCCTTCAGCCAACGGGTGACGGTGCCCTCGGAAACGCTCTCGCCCAGCGCGGGCAGTGTTACTGAGACCGCCATGGTTTCAGCGACTCCTATCAAGTCTTGCGTACGGGAAGTACTTGCGTACGGGAAGTACCGGAAAAGGTGGGGTGGGGCGCGATCAGTCGTGCGCGTGCAGCGGCTTGCCGGCCAGCGCCAGGTGCGCCTCGCCCAGGGCCTCGGACTGGGTCGGGTGCGCGTGGATGAGCTGCGCGACCTCGGCCGGCAGGGCCTCCCAGTTGTAGATCAGCTGGGCTTCGCCGACCTGCTCGCCCATGCGGGCGCCGACCATGTGGACACCGACCACGGCGCCGTCCTTGACCTGGACGAGCTTGATCTCGCCGGCGGTCTTCAGGATCTTGCTCTTGCCGTTGCCGGCCAGGTTGTACTTGAGGGTGACGACCTTCTCCTTGCCGTACAGCTCGACGGCCTTGGCCTCGGAGATGCCGACGGAGGCGACCTCGGGGTTGGAGTAGGTCACGCGCGGGACGCCGTCGTAGTCGATCGGCACCGGCTTGAGGCCGGCCAGCCGCTCGGCGACCAGGATGCCCTCGGCGAAGCCGACGTGGGCCAGCTGCAGGGTCGGGGCGAGGTCGCCGACGGCGGAGATGGTGGGCACGTTGGTGCGCATGTACTCGTCGACCAGGACGTAGCCGCGGTCCATCGCGACGCCGTTCTCCTCGTAGCCGAGGCCGGCCGAGACCGGGCCGCGGCCGATGGCGACGAGCAGCAGGTCGGCGTCGATCTGCTTGCCGTTCTCGGTGGAGACGCGGACACCGGTCTCGGTGTACTCGACGCCCGAGAAGCGGGCCTTCAGCTCGAACTTGATGCCGCGCTTGCGGAACGCGCGCTCCAGCAGCTTGGACGAGTTCTCGTCCTCGAGCGGGACGAGGTGCGGCAGCGCCTCGACGATGGTGACCTCGACGCCGAAGGACTTCCAGACCGAGGCGAACTCCACGCCGATGACGCCGCCGCCGAGGATGACGGCCGACTTCGGGATGCGGTCGAGCTTGAGGGCGTGGTCCGAGGAGATCACGCGGTTGCCGTCGATCTCCAGGCCCGGGATCGAGCGCGGCACGGAACCGGTGGCCAGGACGATGTGGCGGCCTTCGATGCGCTGGCCGTTGACGTCCACCGAGGTCTGCGAGGAGAGCTTGCCCTCGCCCTGGATGAAGGTGACCTTGCGGGACGCCACCAGGCCCTGCAGGCCCTTGTACAGGCCGGCGATGACGTCGTCCTTGTACTTGTGGACGCCGTTGATGTCGATGCCCTGGAAGGTGGCCAGCACGCCGAACTCGGCGGCTTCCTTCGTCTCGTCCGCGATCTCCGCGGCGTGCAGCAGCGCCTTGGTCGGGATGCAGCCGCGGTGCAGGCAAGTGCCGCCCAGCTCACCCTTCTCGACCAGGGCGACGCTCAGGCCCAGCTGAGCGGCGCGGAGCGCCGCGGCGTAACCGCCGCTTCCGCCTCCGAGAATGACTACGTCGAAAACGGTGCTGGCGTCGTTCGCCACGTCACGTCCTCCATGCAATGGGGTGGGTCGCCGGGCCGGTACGGTCCGGTGGGTCGGAAGCCTTTGTGAGGCGCCCAGTCGTGCCGGAAATACATCTTCGCACTTGTTCGCGGTGGCTGATGTCCGGGTCCACTCCAGGGGTGTCCCGCAGAGTGGTCACCGGGGCGGGAATACCCCCCACGGATGGGCATCATTGCAGCTCAGCGCGGTGTTGGCAGCCGCCGGACGGGCGTCTTCCGCCCTGTCCCGCCCGGTCTCTTCCGCAGTGTGGAACAAAGTTTCGCCCGCAGCGAACAGGGGTGCGCCCCGGTGTCCCGGCCTACTCGCAGGTAACCCGGTCGGAACGCCGACGGGGCCCGGCGCATCCGCGCCGGGCCCCGTCGCAGCGGGCTGCCTGATCAGGCCTTGCCGTTCGCCGTCCGCTCGGCGAAGCGGACCAGGGTGCGCACCGCGCTCGCGGTGCCGCCCTTCGGGGTGTAGCCGAACGGAGCGCCCTCGTGGAACGCCGGCCCGGCGATGTCCAGGTGCGCCCAGTCGATGCCCTCGGCCACGAACTCCTTCAGGAACAGGGCGGCCACCAGGCCGCCGCCCATCCGCTCGCCCATGTTGGCCAGGTCGGCGATGGTCGACTCGGTCATGCCCTTGCGCAGGTCGGCGGGCAGCGGCATCGGCCAGGACTGCTCGCCCACCTCGCCCGCGAGGGCGTGCAGGTCGTCGCGCAGCTCGTCGCTGTTGGACATCACGGCGAAGGTGCGGTTGCCCAGGGCCAGCACCATGGCGCCGGTCAGGGTGGCCACGTCGACGATGACGTCCGGGTTCTCCTCGCCGGCCCGCACGATGACGTCGGCCAGCACCAGACGGCCCTCGGCGTCGGTGTTCAGCACCTCGACGGTCTTGCCGCCGTACATCCGCAGCACGTCGCCCGGGCGGGTGGCGGAGCCGGACGGCATGTTCTCGGCCAGCGCCAGCCAGCCGGTCACGTTGACGGCCAGGCCCAGCCGCTTGGCGGTCACCACGGCGGCGAGCACGGCGGCGGCGCCGGCCATGTCGCACTTCATGGTCTCGTTGTGGCCGGCCGGCTTGAGCGAGATGCCGCCCGAGTCGTAGGTGATGCCCTTGCCGATGAACGCCAGGGTGGCCTTGGCCTTCGGGTGGGTGTAGGCCACCTTCACCAGGCGGGGCGGGTTCGTCGAGCCGTTGCCGACACCCAGCAGGCCGCCGTAGCCGCCCTTGGTCAGCGCCTTCTCGTCCAGCACCTCGACCTTGAGGCCGTGCTCCTTGGCGGCCGCCTGCGTGATCGCGGCGAAGCTCTTCGGGGTCAGGTCGTTCGGCGCGGTGTTGACCAGGTCGCGGGCGCGGTTCATCTCCTCGCCGAGCGCGGCGGCCCGCTCCACGGCGGCCTTGGCGTCCTTGCTGCCCTTGCGGGCGGCCAGCACGACCAGCTCGCCGACCGGCTCCTTGCCGTTGCCGTTGCCCTTGTACGTGCCGAAGGCGTACGAGCCGAGCAGACCGCCCAGCGCGACCGCCTCGACCTCCGCCGCGGACTCGGCCGGCAGGGCCAGCGCGGCCTTCTTGGCACCGGCCAGCGTACGGGCGGCGACACCGGCGGCGCGGCGCAGCGCCTCCAGCCCGTAGCCCTCCTCGCCGGCCTCGCCGAGGCCGACCGCGAGCACGAGCGCGGCCTTCAGGCCGGCGGGGGAGGGAACCTTCACGGCCTCGCCCTCGGCGCCGGTCGCGCCCAGGGTGCTGAGGACCTCGGCCAGCTTGCCCTCGAACGCCTCGTTCACGGCCTCGGCGCCGGGCGCCAGCACGATGCCCTTCGGGCCCTTGGCGACACCGACCACCAGGGCGTCCGCGCGCAGCGAGGCGGCGGAGGAGGTGCTCACAGACAATGCAGTCACGTAATGCGTCCTGTTCTTTCGCGGTCCACGGCCGGTCGCGGCGCGGCTGCCGCACCGGCGCAGCCCGCCGTCGAAGGCCGTCCGCCGGCGGGCCTCCGGGTCCGGGGCCCCTGGCTGTGCGCGGCCGCCGGAGCGGCCGCGCACACCAGAGGCCCCGGCTCCACGGTGCGCGCCGGGCGGGCAGGACCTGCCACGGTGCAGGGCTGCGGTGCTTCACGCATGGTAGTCCGCATGGTGGGATCACGCGCCGCCCGGTGTCAGCCGAGCAACGCCAGGGCGAACAGCGTCCCCGTCGCGGCGGTCTCCGCCATCGCCCCGAGCACGTCCCCGGTGATTCCGCCGAACCGGCGCACACACCGCCCCAGCAGCAGTCGGGCGCAGCCGGCCCCGCACACAAGGGCCAGTGGGAGGCGGAGGGCTGACCATCCGTCGAACAGTCCGAGCGCGGCCAGGACGAGCGCCGCACCGGCCGTCCCGGCGACCGCCCCGGCGGGCGTCACCGTGCTCGCCACCATCGCGCCGAGCCCGCCCGGCCGGGCGGCCGGCACCGACCGCAGACAGCCCCAGGCGAGCGCGCACCGGGCGGCCGTCGCCGAGGCGAGCACCGCGAGCGCGCCGCGCAGCGGCGAGTACCCCAACTGTCCGGCCAGCGCGGCGATCTGGGCCAGCAGCACCAGGACCAGGGTCAGCACACCGAACGGGCCGATGTCGGACTGCTTCATGATCCGCAGCGCGTCCTCGGCCGGTTTGCCGCTGCCCAGCCCGTCGGCGACGTCCGCGAGGCCGTCCAGGTGAAGTCCCCGGGTCAGCCCGGCGAGCACCCCCACCGCCGTCACCGCCCCGAGCAGCCCGCCCGCCCGCCAGGCCACCAGCGCCCCGGCCCCGGCCGCCGCCGCCCCCAGCACCAGGCCCACCACCGGCGCCGCCACCATCGCCCGCGCCCCCGCCGCCCGGTCCCACCGCTCCACCCGCACCCGCAGCACGGACAACGTCCCGAACCCGAACCGCAGCCCGTCCCCCCAGGTGGCCCGACCACCGTGGTCCGTCATCGCCTCACTCCTCACCGCACCCCACACGTCACCGCACCCCACACAGCAGAATCCCCGCGCCCCACCAGGGACGCGGGGAACCGCGCGAGCAGGAAGGCCACGGGCCGCCACCCGAGCTGCGACGCTCAGGTACGGGCGACCCCGCCGCCTACAGCTTCCGCAGCAGATCCGCCGCCGACGGCAGCTTCGGCTGCTCCTTCGGCGCCGCCGGCACGTACGGCTTCGGCGCCTCGTCCGCGAGCGCGTCCCCCGCCGCCTGCAGCAGCGGCAGCGCCAGCAGCGCTCCGACGCCCTCGCCCATGGTGATGCCCTGGTCCTGCAGCGGCGTCAGGGTGAGCCGGTCGTACGCCTTCGCCTGCGCCGGTTCGCCGCTGGACTGCCCGGCCCGCCACCACTCCGGCGCCCGGAAGGCGATCCGCTGCGCGACCAGCGCGCAGGCCGCCGCGACCACGCCGTCCAGCACCACCGGCAGCCGCCGGACGGCCGCCTGCAGCAGGAAGCCGGTGATCGCCGCGAAGTCGGCCCCGCCGGTGGCGCGGAGCAGTGCGAGCTGGTCGCCGAGCACCGGCCGGGCCCGTCGCAGCGAGTCCCGGATGGTGGCGCACTTGACCATCCACACCCGGTCGTCGATCCCCGAGCCGCGCCCGGTGACCGCCGCCGCGTCCGTTCCGCACAGCGCGCCGACCAGGACGCCGGCCACCGTGGTGGAGCCGACCCCGAGGTCGCCGAGCAGGACCAGGTCGGTGCCGGCGTCGGCCTCCTCGTCGGCGACGGCCATGCCGGCCCGAAAGGCCCGGGCGGTCTCCTCCGGGGTGAGGGCGTCCTCGACGTCGATCCGTCCGGAGCCGCGCCGGATCCGGTGGGCGACCACCTCGTCCGGGAAGTCGGCCGGGTCGGTGTCCACCGCGACGTCGACGACCCGCACCTCGGCGCCGTAGCGCGCGGCCAGCTTGGCCACCGGCGCGGTGCCGTCCAGGACGGCCCGCACCCGGGCCGCCGTGCCGCCTTCGGCGGGCATCCGGGAGACGCCGAGCGCCGCCACGCCGTGGTCGGCGGCGAACAGCAGCACCTTGGGCGCCGATACCGGCCGCACAGGGGAGCGCCCCTGTACGGAGGCCAGCCAGCTGCCCAGCTCCTCGAGCCTGCCGAGCCCGCCGCGCGGTCGGTCGGCTGCCTGCCAGCGCTCCTCGGTGGCCCGCCGGGCGCTCTCGTCGGGGCGCTCGACGAGGGAGGAGAACGTATCGAGATCCACGGTCGTGTCCATCGTCCGGAAGGCTACACGCCGAAGATGTTCAGTCCGCGGCTGGCTTGACGTCCGGCTTGATGGTCAGCACTTGCCCGGCCACGACCAGCAGGACCCGCTCCGAGGCGTCCGCCACGGCCATGTTGAGCCGGCCCAGGGTGTCGCGGAAGCGCCGCCCGGCGGCGGTGGCCGGGACGACGCCCATGCCGACCTCGTTGCTCACCGCGACGACCGTCCGCCCGGTGGCCGCCCAGGCCTTCGCCAGCGCCTCGCAGCGCCGCTGCACCGCGCTCTCGCCCCGGTCCGCCCAGGCCTCGTCGTCCCAGGCGTCGCACTCGTCCATCACGGCGGTCAGCCACAGCGCCAGGCAGTCGATCAGCACCGGCGCCGGGTCGGCGGCGTCGGCCAGCACGGCCTCCAGGTCGCAGGTCTCGGCGGTGCGCCAGCTCGCCGGCCGGCGGTCCCGGTGCAGGGCGACCCGCTGGGCCCACTCGGCGTCGCCGTCCCGGGTGCCGCCGGTGGCCACGTACAGGACGTCCGGGCGGTCGGCGAGCAGCTGCTCGGCGCGGGTGGACTTGCCGGAGCGGGCGCCGCCGAGCAGCAGGGTGCGGGGGAGCGGGGGGTGGGTCGCCATGCCGCCCATCCTGCCGGACGAGGCATACGGAAGATCGGGCCGGGCAAGCTAAGGTGCGCAGCGACACAGGCAGTGTCGTCAGTGGGAGGAGCCGGGCATGGCGTGGACGTGGCGGTACGAGAAGGCGGACGGCAGCGCGGTGACGCCCGGCGGCAGCCAGGAGGAGTTCGCCGGCCAGGGGGACGCCGAGACCTGGATCGGGGAGTCCTGGAAGCAGCTCGCGGAGGACGGCGTCGACACCGCGGTGCTCCTGGAGGACGACCGGGTCGTCTACGCGATGAGCCTGCACGAGGAGTGAGCCCCGGTCGGGGAGGGCCCGCGAGGGCCCTACTTCGCCCCGATGACGTGCAGTAGCGCGGCGACCTGCCGGTACGGGTCGGTGCGGCCGGCCCGGTCCTCGGCTTCCAGCAGCTGGGCCAGCTGGCGCCCGTCCACCGGCGGGGCCGCGTCGTCGGGGGCGTTGTCGGTGAAGACCCGCACGCCGTACCAGTGCCGGACCGGCACCGACACCTCGGAGAGGGTGACGGAGAGGTCGGCGAGCCGGTCGGCGCGGGCGGCCAGCCCGAGCCGGTTGTAGTACCGGTCGCTTTCGAAGGCGTGCAGTGCGGCCCGCCAGTCCCCGGCGGCGGCGGGCCGCAGGGCGAGCGCGTCGCGGTTGCGGACCAACAGCGAGAGCAGTCCGCCGGGCGCCAGCAGCCGGGCCAGCGAGGCGATCATCGGGTCCGGGTCGGGCAGGTACATCAGGACGCCGTGGCAGAGCACCACGTCGAAGCTGCGCGGGCCGAACCAGCGCCCGCACTGGTGGCCGTCGCCGCTGAGCAGCTGCAGCCGGCCGCGGACCTCCGGCGGCTCCTCGGCGAGCGCCCCCTGGGCGACGCCGAGCGCGACCGGGTCGGAGTCGATCCCGGTGACGTAATGGCCGACCCGGGCCAGCCGCAGGGCCTGGGTGCCCTGGCCGCACCCGATGTCCAGGACCCGCTGCGCGGTGCGGCCGGTCAGCTGCTCGGCGAGCTGGCGGGAGACGAGTTCCTGGCGGACGAAGTTGCGCAGTCCGCCGAGCCGGTCCAGCCAGGCGGCGGTGCCGCCGGCGAAGGACCCGCTGCGCGAGGGCAGTCGGCGCTCCTGGGCCAGCCGGTCGTGGCCGCCGTGGCCCTGCCCCGGAAGCGCGTACAGGCCGGGCCCCTCCCAGGAAGGCGGGGCCCAGCCGGAGTCGACCGGTTCGGCGGTCAGGGCTTCTCCCCGCGCCGCACCTGCGGCTTGGGCAGTCGCAGGCGGCGCATCTGCAGGGTGCGCATGATGCCGTAGGCGATCGCGCCGCGGGTGTTCTCGTTCGGGAAGCGCGCGGCGAGCTGCTTGCGCAGACCGAGGCCGAGGCGGACGAAGTCCAGGATCACGAAGACGAAGAACAGCAGGAACAGCAGCGTCGAGAGGATCTGGATCTGGCTCACCTTGATGATGCTGAGCACCAGGATGACCACGGCGGCCGGCAGGAAGAACTCGGCGAGCGACCAGCGGGCGTCCACGTAGTCGCGGGCGAACTTGCGCACCGGGCCCTTGTCACGGGCCGGCAGGTGCCGTTCGTCGCCGTTCACCAGGGCCTGGCGCTGCTTCTCGCGCTCGCCCCGCATCCGGTCCCGCGACTGGCGCGCGGCCTCCTTGCGGTCCTTGGGCACCGTCACCCGGGTGCGACGGTGGGCCTCGGCCTCGTTGCGCTTGGGGGTGGGGCGGCCCTTCTTGGCCTCCGGGTGGCGGGCCTGGGTCGTCTCGTCCTGCTTCTCCAGCACGGTGGCGGAGGCGGCGGCATCATCTGAACGGCGTCGGAACACACCACCAGCGTACGGGGTGCGGAGCCGCTTCCACGGGCGCCCTCGGACCCAAACGCATATCGATACCGCGAGACGGCCGCCCGAACCGGGTTTCCCGGGGGACTTCCCGTAGGGGATCAGTCGGATGGAGGATGGGAGGGATGAGGGGCGGATCCACCCGGGGGAGGAGGAAACACCCCTGGTCGCTGTAGCAGTCTTGTTGCAGGCAGGTGCGCTGCGGCGAAGGGCTCGCTGCACATACACTCGTCGTGTCTGGTAACGAGATAGAGACCGCAGGCCGGAGAAGGGGGCACCCGAGGCCCATGAGCGACGGAATCATGAAGCGTATGGGGTTGATCTTCCGCTCCAAGGCGAACAAGGCCTTGGACCGGGCGGAGGATCCCCGTGAGACGCTCGACTACTCCTACCAGAAGCAGCTCGAACTGCTGCAGAAGGTACGGCGTGGTGTCGCGGACGTCGCGACCTCGCGCAAGCGCCTCGAACTTCAGCTGACCCAGCTCCAGCAGCAGTCGGCCAAGTACGAGGACCAGGGTCGCAAGGCACTGTCCCTCGGCCGCGAGGACCTCGCCCGCGAGGCGCTGACCCGCAAGGCCAACATGCAGTCCCAGATCACCGATCTGGAGACGCAGTACCAGCAGCTGCAGGGCGAGGAGGAGAAGCTCACCCTCGCCTCCCAGCGGCTGCAGGCCAAGGTGGACGCCTTCCGCACCAAGAAGGAGACCATCAAGGCGACCTACACCGCCGCCCAGGCGCAGACCCGCATCGCCGAGTCCTTCTCCGGCATCTCGGAGGAGATGGGCGACGTCGGCCTGGCCATCCAGCGAGCCGAGGACAAGACCGCCCAGATGCAGGCCCGGGCCGGTGCCATCGACGAGCTGCTCGCCTCCGGCGCGCTCGACGACGCCAGCGGTCTCGGCCGCAAGGACGACATCGAGGCCGAGCTGGAGCGCGTGGCCGGCGGGTCCGACGTCGAGCTGGAGCTCGCCCGGATGAAGGCCGAGCTGTCCGGCGGTCCCACCTCGGGCCCGGCCGCGATCGAGCAGGGCAAGCCGGAGGCCCAGCCGCAGCAGCAGCAGGACACCCCGCGCATCAACTACAACAAGTGATCTGAGCTCGACCCCACGAACCAGGGAGACGCACGGCATGATCATGAGGGTCATGGGTGAAGGGCAGTTCGAGGTGGGCGAGAGCCACCTGAACATGCTCAACGAGCTCGACGCCGAGCTCGTCACCGCACTGGAGTCGGGGGACGAGGAGCTCTTCCGCCTGGCCTACGGCAAGCTGCTGGACGCGGTGAAGCAGTACGGCACCCCGGTGCCGCTGGATTCGCTGGAACCGTCTGAGCTGATCCTGCCGAGTGCCGACGCGACCATCGACGAGGTCCGTGACCTGCTGATGGCCGACGGCGAGGGCGTGATACCGGGCTTCCCCGAGTAGCTGCGGCTGCTGCCAGACGAAAGGGCGGGCCCCCTCCACGTGGAGGGGGCCCGCCCTCAGTCTGTTACTCGCCCTCAGTCTGTTACTCGCCCGCTCGCTGTTACTCGCCCGCTCGCCTCCGGGGCGCTCGGGGCGAGTGCCTACGGCAGGGCCAGCATCCGGTCCAGTGCCGCCTTGGCGTACTTCTCGGTCTCCGGGTCGACAGTGATCACGTTCGGCACCCGGCCCTCGACCAGCGACTCCAGCGCCCAGACCAGGTGCGGCAGGTCGATCCGGTTCATGGTGGAGCAGAAGCAGACCGCGCGGTCCAGGAAGACGATCTCCTTGTCCGGGTGCGCCTTGGCCAGGCGGCGGACCAGGTTGAGCTCGGTGCCGATGGCCCACTTGGAGCCGGGCTCGGCGGCGTCCAGCGCCTTGATGATGTACTCGGTCGAGCCCACCATGTCGGCGGCCGCGACGACCTCGTGCTTGCACTCGGGGTGCACCAGGACGGTCACGCCGGGGATCCGCGCGCGGACGTCGTTCACCGAGTCCAGGCTGAACCGGCCGTGCACCGAGCAGTGGCCGCGCCAGAGGATCATCTTCGCGTCCCGCAGCTGCTCGGCGGTCAGCCCGCCGTTCGGCCTGTGCGGGTTGTAGACGACGCAGTCGTCCAGCGAGAAGCCCATGTCGCGCACCGCGGTGTTGCGGCCGAGGTGCTGGTCGGGCAGGAAGAGGACCTTCTCGCCCTGCTCGAATGCCCACTCCAGCGCGCGCTTGGCGTTGGAGGAGGTGCAGATGGTGCCGCCGTGCCGGCCGGTGAAGGCCTTGATGTCGGCGGAGGAGTTCATGTACGAGACCGGGACGGTCACGTCGGCTATGCCGGCGTCGGTCAGCGCGTCCCAGCACTCGGCGACCTGCTCGGCGGTGGCCATGTCGGCCATCGAGCAGCCGGCCGCGAGGTCCGGCAGGACGACCTGCTGGGCCTCGGTGGTGAGGATGTCCGCGGACTCGGCCATGAAGTGCACGCCGCAGAAGACGATGAACTCGGCCTCGGGGCGGGCCGCCGCGTCACGGGCGAGCTTGAAGGAGTCGCCGGTGACGTCGGCGAACTCGATCACCTCGTCGCGCTGGTAGTGGTGGCCGAGGATGAAGACGCGGTCGCCGAGTGCGGCCTTCGCCGCCCGGGCGCGCTCGACGAGGTTCGGGTCGGAGGCCGGGGGGAGGTCACCGGGGCAGTCGACGCCGCGCTCGCTGTTCGGGTCGGCCTCGCGGCCGAGCAGCAGCAGAGCGAGCGGCGTCGGAGTGGGGTCGACGCCGGAGGTCTCGGTGATGGTGGTGGTCACGGGCGGGTGCCCTTCTGTGCGGCCGATCGAGCGGTGAAGCCTTTTCGTCTAACTGACGCTATCTATGATAACCGGTTAGCGTCAGAGTGACGATGGCCATCCTGTCGATGTGACGAGAACCGCTCGACGAATCGGACCCCCGGCGGGGTCGGATGCCCGGTTTGGGGGAGTCCGGGCGTGGCCGAATCGATATTTCCAAGCTTCCGGGTATGGCTGAGCCATGAAAGCAATCGCGATCAACCGCTACGGCGGCCCCGAGGTGGTCGAGTACACCGATCTGCCCGATCCCAAGGTCGGCCCGGACTCGGTCCTGGTGGAGGTCCGGGCGGCCGGGGTGAACCCGGTGGACTGGAAGGTCCGGGACGGCGCCCTGGACGGCGTGCTCGACGCGCACTTCCCGATGATCATGGGCTGGGACGCGGCCGGCGTGGTCCGCGCGGTCGGCGGCGGCGTCACCGAGTTCGCCCCGGGCGACGAGGTGTACGGCTACGTCCGCAAGGACGCCGTCGAGCACGGCACCTACGCCGAGCTGGTCTCCGCCCCGGTCCGCACCCTCGCCCGCAAGCCGGCCGCGCTGGACTGGGTGCAGGCCGGCGGCCTGCCGCTGGCCGGGCTCACCGCGCTGCAGGGCCTCAGGGCGCTGCGGCTCGCCGAGGGGGAGACCGTCCTGGTGCACGCCGCGGCGGGCGGGGTCGGCCACCTGGCGGTGCAGCTCGCCCGGGCCTTCGGCGCCCGGGTGATCGGCACCGCGGCCGAGCACAACCACGATTACCTGCGCGGCCTCGGCGCCGAGCCGGTCAGCTACGGCGAGGGCCTGGCCGACCGGGTCCGCGCGCTGGCCCCCGACGGCGTGGACGCGGCCCTCGACCTGGTCGGCCGCGGCGCCGTCCAGGTCTCGGCGGGCCTGGTGGCCGACCCGGGCCGGATCGCCTCGATCACCGACTACGGGGTCAAGGCGCTCGGCGGCCGGTACGTCTGGGTCCGCCCGGACGCCGACGGCCTCGCCGAGCTGGCCGCGCTCGCCGACGACGGCCGGCTGACCGTGACCGTGGCCTCCACCTTTCCGCTGGCCCAGGCCGCCTCCGCCCAGGCGCTCAGCGCCGAGGGCCGTACCCGGGGAAAGATCGTCCTCCTGGTGGCGTGACGGCCTCCAGCCCGTCATCCGTCGGCGGTGACCTCGTTCAGGTCATCCGCCAGAATGGGTGGCGAACCGTTTCGGCAGTGACAGCCGCAGTGGCAGCCGCCGTGGCCGCCGCAGTGACAGTGGCAGCCCGCCGCCGCGACGCGCCGCCGAACCCTCGCACGACCCGTGGAGCCCCGCACCGATGAGCAGCAGCCGAGCGCACGAGGTGGTCGGGACCGACCTGGACGAGACCGACCGGCTCCTGCTCGCCCGGCTCGGCCGCGACGGCCGCGCCTCGTACGCCGAGATCGGCCTGCAGGTGAACCTCTCCGCCACCGCCGTGCGCCGCCGGATCGACCGGCTGCGGGCGCGCGGCGTGGTGCGGGGCTTCACCGTGGTGCTCGACCCCGCCGTCCTCGGCTGGCAGACCGAGGCCTTCGTCGAGGTCTACTGCCGCGAGCGCACCGCCCCCGAGGAGATCCTCGCCAGCCTGCGCCAGTTCCCCGAGGTCATCGCGGCCTGGACGGTCACCGGCGACCCGGACGCCCTGGTCCACCTCAGGGCGGCCGACATGCGCCATCTGGAGGCCGTCATCGAGCGGATCCGGCGCGAGCCCGGAGTCCAGCGCAGCCGCTCCTCGGTGGTCCTCTCCCAGCTGATCGGCTGACGCCCGGGCGGTACGCAGGAATCCTGCGCGGACCCGCCCGAAGACGCTCGAAACCTGCCTGACCAGCCGCGTTCCGACGCGCGGCGAAGCACTCCGGCTGCCTACGCTGATCACGTCCGGTCGTCGCGGTGAAGCCCCCCGCCGACCGGGCCGGATCCACACCCCCCGACACCCCACAGCCGAGAGGGACCCGCCGTGTCCGCAGCCTCCGACCGCATGCACCGGCCCGACAACGAACTGGTCGACCTGGTTTTCGACTACATGCGGGAGCGGCTGCAGTACGACCCCGTCCCGCTCGACCACCCCGGTGACGGCGAGCACCTGCGTACCCAGCTGGCCGGCCTGCTGAACCAGGACGGCAACAACCCGGCCGACGTGCTCAAGCTCTACGACCACGAGCTGTCCCGCGCGGTCATCTCCGCCGACAGCCCGCGCTACCTGTCCTTCATCCCGTGCGCCCCGACCAAGGCCGCGCTGCTGTTCGACATGGTGGTCTCCTGCGCTTCGCTGCAGGGCATCTCCTGGCTGGAGGCGGCCGGCGCGATCGCCGCCGAGAACCAGGTGCTGCGCCTGATCGCCGACCGCGCGGGCATGCCCCAGTCGGCCGGCGGCACCTTCGTCTCCGGCGGCTCGGCGGGCAACCTCTCCGCCCTCGTGGTCGCCCGCGACACCGCCCGCCGCCGCCTCGCCGAGCAGGGTCGTCCCAGCGGTCCGGAGGTGCGGCTGCGGATAGCCGTCGCCGACCAGGTGCACTCCTCGGTCAAGAACACCTTCAACATCATCGGCGTCGAGGCCTTCATGGTCCCGACCGTGAACCGGCAGTTCACCGGCGAGGCCCTGCGCGCCGCGCTGGCCGCCGACCCGAACCCGGAGACGGTGATCGCCGTCGTCGGCACCGGCGGCACCACCAACGAGGGCATCATCGACGACCTCGCGGGCCTGGCCGAGGTCGCCCGCGAGCGCGACCTGTGGTTCCACGTGGACGGCGCCTACGGCGGCGCGGGCCTCTTCGCGCCCTCGGTGCGCGAGCGCTACAACGGCATCGAGCACGCCGACTCCTTCGTGGTCGACCCGCACAAGTGGCTGTTCGCCCCCTTCGACTGCGCCGCGCTGATCTACCGCAACCCGCAGCTCGCCCGCGCCGTGCACACCCAGGACGCCTCGTACCTGGACGTCCTGCACACCGAGGGCGACGAGTGGAACCCCACCGACTACGCCTACCACCTGACCCGGCGCGCCCGCGGCCTGCCGCTCTGGTTCTCGCTGGCCGTGCACGGCGTCCAGGCCTACACCGACGCCATCGAGACCGGCCTCACGCTGGCCCGGGAGACCGCGCAGCTGATCCGCGAGACCGACCACCTGGAGCTGCTGTTCGACCCGCAGCTCTCGGCGGTCTGCTTCAAGCGCACGGGCTGGACCAACGACGACTACTACCGCTGGTCGCAGCAGCTGCTCGCGGACCAGATCGGCTTCGTCACCCCCACCGGCTGGGACGGCGAGACGGTCGCCCGCTTCGCCTTCCTGCACCCGGGCACCACCATTGAGATGGTCAGGGAGATCCTGGACACCATGGTCTGACCGGGGCCCCGAGGCTCCCGCGCACGGCCCCACCGGGCTCCCGGTGGGGCCTTCGCGCGTTCCCGACCGCCGCTACAGGAACGCCCCGCTCGGTAGGTACGGCATCGGCGGCCGCATCCCGCGCGCCCCGACGAACCCGGCCGCCCGCGGGGTCAGCCCGACCTCCAGCCCGACGTCCAGCGCCCACTCCTGCTCCGCGGTCAGGAACTCCACCCTCGCCTCGACCCCGTCCGGCACCCGGGCCAGCGCCTCGCGCAGCAGCCGGGCGGCGATCCGCTTGCTGGTGGCCGCCAGCAGCCGCACCGCGCCGCCGTCCCGGTAGCAGTAGCCGCTGCCGGCCAGCGCGTCGGCGATCAGCAGCTCCTCGAAGTGCCCCAGCATCAGCTCGTGGTCGGGCCCGTGTGCGGACCCGCGCAGCCGCCGGTCCACCGAGTCCAGCAGGTGCAGGTGGGTGGCGTTGCCGCGGTGCACCGGAATGTCCCCGGGGTCGATCAGCCCGTTCCGGTCCACCCGCCCGGCCAGCCGCATCGCCGGGTGCAGGGTGAACCCGGCCAGCCGGTAGCGGCGCGCCGCGGCGGGGGAGTCCGAGGCGCAGACCATCCCTCGCAGGCAGCCCCGCGCGTGCGTCGCCGCCCGCTCGAGCAGCAGCCGCCCGACGCCCTTGCCCTGCGCGGACGGCCGGACCGCGTACAGGGACGGCGTCCACAGGCCCTCCCGGCGCATCGACAGCACCGCCCCGACCGGCTCCCCGCCGATCGACGCCAGCCAGCAGCCCCCGGGGTCGGTGCGCGCCAGGTGCCTGGTCCTGGCCAGCTGCAGGGGCGTCGGCCCCGGCGCCGGTCCGGCCTCGGCGGGGTCGGCGAACGCGGCGGCGGACAGCTCCTGGACGGCCTCCGCGTCCGCGGCGGTGTCCCTGACCGGGCGAAGGATCATGGGCACCATCCTGGCGTCCGACGGGCCGCCGCGGGGCCGGTTCAGCCGGATCCGGGGCTCGGGCGGTGACCGGTCCGGCCAGGGTTGTGCGAGCATGGGGAGCGTAGGGGACACGGGTGGTACACCCGGCCCACGGAAAATCCGCCGCGAAACAGGCCGAAGAAATCCATCGCCGCCCGGGAAATGAATCCGGACGGACGGTGGTTGGCACTGGCGGCAGAACCGTCGTCAAGACCGGGAGAAAGCAGATGACCGTCCAGGACGAGACCACCGTCGAGAGTGGCATCCTCCTTACCGATGCCGCCGCGGCCAAGGTCAAGGCCCTGCTGGAGCAGGAAGGCCGCGAGGACCTCGCGCTGCGCGTCGCCGTCCAGCCCGGTGGCTGCTCCGGCCTGCGTTACCAGCTGTTCTTCGACGAGCGCTCGCTCGACGGCGACGTGCTCAAGGATTTCGACGGTGTCAAGGTCGTCACCGACCGGATGAGCGCCCCGTACCTGGGCGGCGCCACCGTCGACTTCGTCGACACCATCGAGAAGCAGGGCTTCACGATCGACAACCCGAACGCCACGGGCTCCTGCGCCTGCGGCGACTCGTTCAGCTAAGTCGGCTGCGAAAAGGCGGCCCCGGGTGCTCCCGGGGCCGCCTCTTCGTTTTCCTGGCGCCGTAGGGCTCGTACGGCAGGGCTCCTACTGGCCGGCGACGTCCGGGGTCACCGGGTCCGGCCCGGAGTGCGGCTCGGCGTCCAGCGGCAGCTCCTGGCCGCTGGTCTTGTCGACCACCGTCCGCCCGGTCAGCGGCGAGCGCAGATCGGCCGACACCGACTGCCGCTTGGCCAGCGCGTTGCAGACCTGCCCGGGGCCCACCGTGGGCGGCCCCGACACCACGGTGACGTCCACCCGGCCCGGCTGCGACTCGTCCGCCTTCAGCGCGTACTTGGTGCAGACCCCGCCGAAGAAGTAGACGGTCAGCTTGGTGGTGCCGTCCACCCGGTAGGCCACCGGCGGGCGCGCGGGCGCGGCCGAGCCGTTCGGGTTCGGCTCGCCCGGCGCGATCCCGTTGACCGGCGGAGTGCCCGGCGTCGCCTGCCCGGGAGCGGGCGAGCCCAGGGTGGGGGAGAAACCGGTCGGCGGCGTCTGCGGCGGCGTCCCGGCGCCCGCGGGGCTCCCCGTCGGGGCCGCGGACGGGTCGCCGGAGGGCGTCGGGGCCTGCGGGGAGGCACTCGCCGAGGCGGAGCCGGTGGCCGCGCCGCTCGTCGCCGAGTCCGAGGCGGACTTGCCGTCCCCGTTGCACCCGGCCACCGTCACCACCGCCGCCAGCGCCAGACCCGCCAGGGCCATCGCCCGCCGACCGCGCCGGGGCATCGTCTCCAGATCCATCTGCACATCCTCCCGAGAGCTCAGCGGTGCCGCCTCCTCGGCCGCTCCGCGCGGATGTGACGTGCCCCGGACGGATCCGGTTCCGCTCCGATCCGGCCAGATTTCGATCCGGTCCCGCTGTGGTCCGGTCCCGCTGTGGTCCGGCCGGGTCTCGATCCGGCTCCGGCTCAGAAGCCGTACTCGGCCATCCCGGCGACCACCCGCTGCGCCCCGGACGGGACCCGGAAGCCGACGGACGCGGGGGCGGTGGGCTCCGGGCCGGCCGCCAGCAGCGGCCAGAACCGGCGCAGCCGCCGGGAGGAGTCCAGCAGGGCGTCGAGGGTCTCGCCGTCCTCGGCCCGCAGGCCAGGCAACGGGGAGTGTTCGGTCTTCATCGGGCATCGCTCCGATCCAGAGCCGTGGCCGCGCTGCCACGGTCGACGTCGGGGCCCACCCGCGCGGCGGGCCTCCTGGGGCCGACCCTAGGCCGGGCCTCGTCCCGCCCACCAGTGCTACCCGGAGGTAGTACACGTTCGACGGCGACGGGTGCCACCATGGCCGTACGGGCGGCAACTTTCGGCACTCTTGCGGGGGCACCTCCCGGGGCCCGGTACCGTGAGTGGGTTCATCCGCGCCTGCCCGCTGGCCCCACAGCCACCCTGAGGAGACCTTCCGTGCGTATCGCCGTCGCCGGCTCGATCGCCACCGACCATCTGATGACGTTTCCCGGTCGGTTCGCCGACCAGCTCGTCGCCGAGCAGTTGCACACCGTGTCGCTGTCCTTCCTGGTCGACACCCTGGACATCCGCCGGGGCGGGGTCGCCCCGAACATCGCCTTCGGCATGGGTGTGCTGGGGCTGCGCCCGATCCTGGTCGGCGCCGCCGGCGCGGACTTCGCCGAGTACCGCAGCTGGCTGGAGCGCAACAACGTGGACTGCGACTCCGTCCACATCTCCGAGACCCGGCACACGGCCCGCTTCATGTGCACCACGGACCAGGACCACAACCAGATCGCCTCGTTCTACACCGGCGCCATGGCCGAGGCCCGCAGTATCGAGCTGAAGCCGATCGCCGACCGCGTCGGCGGCCTGGACCTCGTCCTGATCGGCGCCGACGACCCGCAGGGCATGGTCCGCCACACCCAGGAGTGCCGCACCCGCGGCTACGCCTTCGCCGCCGACCCCTCCCAGCAGCTGGCCCGCCTGGAGGGCGACGACATCCGCGACATCGTGGACGGCGCCGCGTACCTCTTCACCAACGAGTACGAGGCCGCGCTGATCGAGACCAAGACCGGCTGGAACGCCGAGGAGCTGCTCACCCGCGTCGGCACCCGGATCACCACCCTCGGCAGCAAGGGCGTCCGGATCGAGCGCAAGGGCGAGGCGCCGATCCTGGTCGGCTGCGCCAAGGAGGAGGCCAAGCTCGACCCGACCGGCGTCGGCGACGCCTTCCGGGCCGGCTTCCTCGCCGGTCTGTCCTGGGACCTCGACCTGGAGCGCTCCGCCCAGCTCGGCTGCATGCTCGCCACCCTGGTCATCGAGACCGTCGGCACCCAGGAGTACGAGCTGCGCCCGGCCGGCTTCCTGAAGCGCTTCGAGGACACCTACGGCGCCGAGGCGGCCGCCGAGATCCGCGCGCACCTGGTCAAGTAGTGCGCCGCACGACGAGGTAGGCCGAGCCCCGGTCGCCGCCGTACTCGGCGGCCGGGGCCTCGCCCGCGTACTCCTGCCCGCGCATCTCGCACCAGGCCGGGATGTCCAGCCGGGCCGCCTCGTCGTCCGCCAGCACGGCGACCGTGCCGCCCGGCGGCACCTCGCCGATCCGCTTCGCCAGCTCGATCACCGGCAGCGGGCACCGCTTGCCCAGCGCGTCGATCACCAGCAGCGTGCCCGCCGGGGCGGCCTCGGGCGCCGGCAGGTCCAGCCCGAGCGGTGCCCGGACCCCGGCCACCAGCTCCGGCAGCACCGCGAGGAAGCGCTCCACGTCCGCCTCGGCCGTCCCGTACGGCAGCGAGATCCGGACGTTTCCCTCGGTGAGCACCCCCATGGCCGCCAGCACATGGCTGGGCGTCAGTGTGGAGGAGGTGCAGGAGGAGCCGGAGGAGACCGCGAAGCCCGCCCGGTCCAGCTCGGTCAGCAGCACCTCGCCGTCCACGTACAGGCAGGAGAAGGTGACGATGTGCGGCAGCCGCCGCACCGGGTCGCCGACCACCTCGACCTCGGGCACCAGCCGCGGCACCCGGGCCCGGATCCGCTCCACCAGGGCGTGCAGCCGGGCGTTCTCCTGCTCGGCCTCGGCCCGTACGGCGCGCAGCGAGGCGGCCGCGGCCACGATCGCCGGGACGTTGACGTAGCCGGGCACCCGGCCGCCCTCGCGCTCGTCGGCCGGCAGCGGCGAGGCGTACCGGACGCCCTTGCGCACCGCCAGCACCCCGACCCCGGGCGGGCCGCCCCACTTGTGCGCGCTCGCGGTCAGCAGCGACCAGCCCGCCGGGACGTCCACCCGCCCGGCGCTCTGCGCCGCGTCGACCAGCAGCGGGACGCCGGCCGCGGCGCACGATTCGGCGACCTCGCCGACCGGCTGGACCGTCCCCACCTCGTGGTTGGCGCTCTGCAACGCGGCCAGCGCGGTGTCCGGGCGCAGCAGCGCGCCGAAGGCCGCCGGGTCGACCCGTCCGCCCCGGTCCACCGGGACGACCGTGACCTCGCCCCCGCCCGCCTCGTGGCGCTCGGCGACGTGCAGCACGCTGGAGTGCTCCACCGCGGAGTGCACCAGGTGGCCGCCGCGCCGCCGGTTCCCGGCCAGGGCGCCGAGCAGGCCGAGTTGGACGGCCTGCGTCCCGCTCGCGGTGAAGGCGATCTCGTCGGCCCGCGCGCCCAGCACCGCGGCGACCGTCTCGCGGGCGGCGTCCAGCAGCATCCGGGCCTGCCGGCCGGAGCGGTACAGCCGGGCCGGATCGGCCCAGCCCTCGTCGAGGGCGGCGGTCAGCGCCTGTCGCGCGACGGGGTGCAGAGGGGCCGTCGAGGCCGCGTCGAAGTACACGGTCACATTTAACGACACACCCGGGCCCTTTCCGGTCCGATCGCACGGCTCACCCACCGTCAGTCGATCACCCCGAATGTCCGCTTCGTCCGCGTCCGACGGGTCGTCATGGACGTTGCCCGAGGTCATCCCCCGATCGGGCGTACGGAGCTCTAATGCCTACGATGACCTGCGACGCAGCCCCTTCCGGGCCTGATCGGGCGACCGGGCGGCGCGTTACCGGGGGCTGCCCGTCAGGAGCGCATAAGGCTGGAGTAGGGTTTGGCCCGCATAAGCATTCAAACCGTGCCCGTGGTCGGGTCGCCGGGGAGGCTCACAATCCTCCTCGGGGCGACGCGAAGGCGGGCGAGACTTCGGGAAGGCGCTACGTGAGTCCCAACGGCTCCGACCGCTCGCCGCGGCGCACGATGCGGCGGAAGCTGCCTCAGGCGCTGGCACTGGGCCTCGTCATCGCGACCGCCACCGGCTGCTCGGCCAACGACCTCCCCAGGCTTGGCCTCCCGAGCCCCGTCACCACGGAAGGGCCGTTGGTCCTCCGGATGTGGCAGGGGTCCTGGATCGCGGCGCTGGTGGTCGGCGTACTGATGTGGGGTCTGATCATCTGGAGCGTGATCTTCCACCGGCGCAAGCGCACCGGTGTGGAGGTCCCTCCGCAGACCCGGTACAACGTGCCCATCGAGGCGCTCTACACCGCGGTCCCCATCATCATCGTCTCGGTGCTCTTCTACTTCGTCGCCCGCGACGAGAACAAGCTGACGCACGTCTCCGAGAAGCCGCAGCACTACGTCAACGTGGTCGGCTTCCAGTGGAGCTGGGCGTTCAACTACGAGAACACCGAGACTCCCGACCCGGCCAACAAGGACGCCGCGTACGACATCGGTACGCCCAAGGATGTTCCGACGCTCTGGCTGCCGGTCAACGAGACGGTGCAGTTCCGTCTCACCTCGCGTGACGTCATCCACGACTTCTGGCCCGTCAACTTCATGATGAAGATGGACGTCGTGCCGGGCGTGGTGAACAAGTTCGAGGTCACCCCGACCGTCAAGGGCGAGTACATGGGCAAGTGTGCCGAGCTCTGCGGTACCGACCACTCGCGCATGCTGTTCAACGTCAAGGTCGTCGACCGCGCCGACTACGACAAGCACCTGGCCGAGCTTCGCGCCAAGGGCCAGAACGGCTCGGTGCCCTCCGGCCTCATCGGCATGGGAAGTGAAGAGAAGTGACCATCCTCAACGAGCCCGCCGCGGCCGGCGGGGGCGCCGGTGCCGTCACGGTCGGGGCGCAGCGGACCCGGAAGCCGGGTTCGACCATCATCAAGTGGCTGACCACCACTGACCACAAGACGATCGGCACCCTGTACCTGGGCACGTCGTTCGCCTTCTTCCTGATCGGTGGCATCCTCGCCCTGGTCATGCGCGCCGAGCTGGCTCGTCCCGGGACCCAGATCCTGTCGAACGAGCAGTTCAACCAGGCGTTCACGATGCACGGCACGATCATGCTGCTGATGTTCGCGACGCCGCTGTTCGCGGGCTTCGCGAACTGGATCATGCCGCTGCAGATCGGCGCGCCGGACGTGGCGTTCCCGCGTCTGAACATGTTCGCGTACTGGCTGTACCTCTTCGGTTCGACCATCGCGGTGTCCGGCTTCCTGACCCCGAACGGTGCCGCCAACTTCGGTTGGTTCGCCTACTCCCCGCTGTCGGACGCGGTGCACTCGCCCGGCGTCGGCGGCGACATGTGGATCATGGGTCTGGCCTTCTCCGGCTTCGGCACGATCCTCGGTGCGGTCAACTTCATCACCACGATCATCTGCATGCGCGCCCCGGGCATGACGATGTTCCGGATGTCGATCTTCGTCTGGAACGTCCTGCTGACCTCGGTGCTGGTCCTGCTGGCCTTCCCGGTCCTGGCCGCCGCGCTGTTCGCCCTGGAGGCCGACCGGAAGTTCGGTGCCCACGTCTTCGACCCCGCCAACGGCGGGGCGATGCTGTGGCAGCACCTGTTCTGGTTCTTCGGCCACCCCGAGGTGTACATCATCGCGCTGCCGTTCTTCGGCATCGTGTCCGAGATCATCCCGGTCTTCAGCCGCAAGCCGATGTTCGGCTACTCCGGTCTGATCGCGGCCACCATCGCGATCGCCGGTCTGTCCGTGACGGTGTGGGCGCACCACATGTACGTCACCGGGCAGGTCCTGCTGCCGTTCTTCTCCTTCATGACCTTCCTGATCGCGGTCCCGACCGGTGTGAAGTTCTTCAACTGGGTCGGCACCATGTGGAAGGGCTCACTGAGCTTCGAGACCCCGATGCTCTGGACGGTCGGCTTCCTGGTCACCTTCCTCTTCGGCGGTCTGACCGGTGTCCTGCTGGCCTCCCCGCCGATCGACTTCCACGTCTCGGACTCGTACTTCGTCGTCGCCCACTTCCACTACGTGGTCTTCGGCACCGTCGTGTTCGCGATGTTCGCCGGCTTCCACTTCTGGTGGCCGAAGATGACCGGCAAGATGCTGGACGAGCGGCTCGGCCGGATCACCTTCTGGACGCTGTTCATCGGCTTCCACACGACGTTCCTGGTGCAGCACTGGCTCGGCGCGGAGGGCATGCCCCGCCGCTACGCCGACTACCTGGCGTCGGACGGCTTCACCACCCTGAACACCGTCTCGACCATCGGCTCCTTCGTGCTCGGCCTGTCGATCCTGCCGTTCCTCTACAACGTCTGGAAGACCGCCAAGTACGGCGAGAAGGTCACCGTGGACGACCCGTGGGGCTTCGGCCGCTCCCTCGAGTGGGCGACCTCCTGCCCGCCGCCGCGGCACAACTTCCTCACCCTGCCCCGGATCCGCTCCGAATCCCCGGCCTTCGACCTCCACCACCCGGAGATCGCCGCGCTGGACTACCTGGAGAACCACGGTGAGCCGGCCAAGCACCTCGCCGGTGTGACCCCGGCGAAGTACGACGCCCCGAAGCTGGGCAAGGGCAAGCAGGAGGGTGACGCCTGATGAAGGAACAGGGAAAGATCTTCCTGGGCCTGTCGGTCTTCGTGCTGGCCATGGCCATCACCTACGGCCTGTGGACCAACAACTCGGGCCCGGGCCTGGAGGCCGCGGGTACCACCGCGCTCTTCCTCGCCTTCGCCCTCTGTGCCTTCATCGGGTACTACCTCGCCTTCACCGCCCGCCGGGTGGACAGCGGCGCGGGTGACAACCCCG
Source organism: Kitasatospora sp. NPDC033851 (assembly GCF_055576085.1). NCBI lineage: Bacteria > Bacillati > Actinomycetota > Actinomycetes > Kitasatosporales > Streptomycetaceae > Kitasatospora > Kitasatospora sp. NPDC033851. The sequence continues at coordinate 43,235 of NZ_JBVIRL010000016.1, forward strand.
AGGCCGAGGTCACGGACGACGCCGGTGAGGTGGGCTTCTTCGCCCCGACCAGCTGGCAGCCGCTGTCGCTGGCGCTCGGTGGCGCGCTCGCCTTCATGGGCGTGATCTTCGGCTGGTGGCTGATGTTCTGGGCCGCCCCGATCATCGCGATCGGCATCTTCGGATGGGTCTTCGAGTTCTACCGGGGCGAGAACCAGAACCAGTAGGGTTCCGCATCCGACACCAGGGCCGGTCCCCCCGCACGGGGGGACCGGCCCTGCTGCGTCTCCGGGGTGACGGTCTCACTCTCCCGGGTCAACGGAGGGTCCCTCGGATGTCGCTCTGCTGGTAGGCGTTCCTACGATCTGATCAATCGTGCGAACCCCGGAGGCGGTCATGCCCGACAGGTGCGGAATCGCAGCTATAGGCAGCATCTCGCTGACCCTCGTAGTACTGGCCCCGCTGGCCGCCTGCTCGTCCGGCGACGACGAGTCCGCCGGGCCGCACCGGATCGACGCGGCCCCGCTGGTCCACCTCTCGGCGGACGGCAAGGTCGACCCGGCCCAGCCGGTCACCGTGACGGCCGTGCAGGGCAGCCGGCTCACCGACGTCACCGTGGTGGGCCCGGACGGCCGGGTGGTCGCGGGCGAACTCGCCGCCGACCAGCGCAGCTGGCGGACCACCGGCCGGCTGAAGGCCGCCACCACGTACTCCGTCCGCATCGCCGCCGACGACGGCAAGGGCGGCCGCGGCGACACCACCGAAGACTTCAGCACCCTCGCCGCCCAGCGCCTGCTCACCGCCAAGCTCGGCCCGGACTCCTCCGGCAGCGGCGTCTACGGGGTCGGCCAGCCGCTCACCGTGCAGCTCTCCGAGGCGGTGAAGGACCCGCAGGCCCGCCGGGAGGTCGAGCAGGCCCTGACCGTCACCTCCCAGCCCGCTGTCACCGGCGCCTGGTACTGGGTGGACGACAAGAACCTGCACTTCCGCCCGGAGGAGTACTGGCCGGCCGGGACGACCGTCACGCTGGCCTTCGACGACACCGGCAGCCGGATCGCGGACGGCCTCTACGGCGGCGACCGCAGCTCGCTGAAGCTGCGGATAGGCGAGCGGGTCGAGTCGGTGGTCGACGCGGCCGCCCACGAGCTCACCCTGAAGCGTGACGGCGAGGTCGTGCGGACCATCCCGGTCACCACCGGAAAGCCCGGGTTCGACACCCGCAACGGCATCAAGGTGGTGCTCGGCCAGGAGCGGTCCGTCCGGATGAGCGGCGAGACCATCGGCATAGCCGCCGGCAGCTCGGAGTCGTACAACCTCGACGTGCAGTGGGCCACCCGGGTGACCTGGAGCGGCGAGTACGTCCACGCGGCGCCCTGGTCGGTCGGCTCGCAGGGCGTGGAGAACGTCAGCCACGGCTGTACCGGCATGAGCACCGAGAACGCCAAGTGGTTCTACGAGAACACCCGGGTGGGGGACCTGGTGACGGTGGTGAACAGCCGCGGCGCCGGGATGGAGGCGTTCGGCAACGGCTTCGGGGACTGGAACGTCACCTGGACGGACTGGGTCAAGCACAGCGCCGTCGGACAGCCCCTCAGCACCACCGCACCGGCCGGCCAGGCCCCGGCCGCGGGGATGATCCGCCCGGAGGTCTGAGGGCCCGCGAAGCCCCCGCCGGGCCCCGCTGCCAGGCCCCACTGCCGAGCCTTGCTGCCGGGTCCCGTTGCTAGGCCTCGGGGTAGGCCAGCCCCAGCGCGGTGACCACCGCGGCCAGGGCGTCCGCGTGGGAGAGCCCGAGTCGGTCCGCGCGCTCGGCGTACTCGGTGGCGGCCGCGGCGGCCAGCCGGTGCGCGGTGTCCCCGGCGGCGGCGATCAGCGTGCCGCGCCGGCCGTGGGTCTCCACGATGCCGTCCGCCTCCAGCTCCCGGTAGGCCCGGGCGACGGTGCCGGCGGCCAGCCCCAGCTCCTCGGCCAGGGCCCGTACGGTGGGCAGCTTCAGCCCGGTCGGCAGGTCCCCGGTACGGGCCCGCTCCGCGATCTGGGCGCGGATCTGCTCGTACGGGGGAGTGGCGGACGCGGAGTCGACGGACAGCTGCACGGGAAGCTCCTGAGGGCGAGGGCGGGTACGGAACCGGAGGATACGGAAAAGCCCGAGGGCCGCTGACCAGATGAACTCTGGTCAGCGGCCCTCGGGGTGACGCGGGTACGGGATCAGTGGTGGCCGTGGCCGCTGGTGATCTCGTGGTGCTCCTCGGCGGTCGGCTTGGGGATCTGGCTGCCCTCGCCGTAGAAGCCGCGGGACAGCTTGGCCCGGGTGCGGGTGACGACGCCGGCCTTGCGGGCCACGCCGTTCTCGTCCGTCTGGGCCGGCAGCTGGACCGGCTGGATCTGCTCGTGCGCGGTGAGCTTGTGCAGGTCCTTCTGCGGCAGCTGGGCGTGCACCTCGATGAACTCGCCGTGCGGCAGGCGCTTGATGACACCCGTCTCGCGGCCGTGCAGCACCTTCTCCTTGTCACGGCGCTGGAGGCCGAGGCACCAGCGCTTGGTGATGATGAAGACGATCACCGGGACCGCGAAGAAGCCGACGCGGACGAAGTAGGTGATCGCGTTGAGCGACAGGTGCAGGTGGGTGGCGAACAGGTCGTTGCCACCACCGATCAGCAGCACCAGGTACAGGCTGATCCAGGCGGCACCCAGGGCGGTGCGGACCGGGGCGTTGCGCGGACGGTCCAGGATGTGGTGCTCGCGCTTGTCACCGGTGATCCAGCCCTCGATGAACGGGTAGACCGCGATCGCGACCAGGACCAGCGGGAAGATCATCAGCGGGACGAACACACCCAGGTTCAGGGTGTGGCCCCACAGGCTGATCTCCCAGCCCGGCATGACACGGATCAGGCCCTCGGAGAAGCCCATGTACCAGTCCGGCTGGGCGTCGGTGGACACCTGGTCGGGACGGTACGGTCCGTACGCCCAGATCGGGTTGATCGAGGCGATCGCCGACATGGCGGCGATGATGCCGAACACCAGGAAGAAGAAGCCACCGGCCTTGGCCATGTAGACCGGCATCAGCGGCATGCCGACGACGTTCTTCTCGGTCTTGCCCGGGCCCGCCCACTGGGTGTGCTTGTGGTAGAAGACCAGGATCAGGTGCGCCACCAGCAGGCCGAGCATGATGCCCGGGATCAGCAGCACGTGGATCGTGAAGAACCGCGGGATGATGTCGGTGCCGGGGAACTCGCCCCCGTAAAGGAACATCTGGACGTAGGTGCCCACCAGCGGGACGGCGAGGATCGCGCCTTCCATGAAGCGGATACCGGTACCCGACAGCAGGTCGTCCGGCAGCGAGTAGCCGAAGAAGCCGTCGAACATGCCCAGGACCAGCAGCAGGAAGCCGAAGACCCAGTTGATCTCACGCGGCTTGCGGAACGCGCCGGTGAAGAACACGCGCATCATGTGCACGAGCATCGCGGCCACGAAGACCAGGGCGGCCCAGTGGTGGATCTGACGGATCAGCAGACCGCCGCGGACCTCGAAGCTGATGTTCATCGTCGAGGCGTACGCCTCGGACATCCCGATGCCCTTGAGCGGCACGTACGAGCCGTTGTAGACGACCTCGGCCATCGACGGCTTGAAGAACAGCGTCAGGTAGACACCGGTCAGGATGATGATGACGAACGTGTAGAGGCAGATCTCGCCCAGCATGAAGGACCAGTGGTCCGGGAAGATCTTCCGCAGGTTGGCCTTGGCGAGGGAGTAGATCCCCAGCCGGCCGTCCGTCCAGTCAGCCGCGGCTTCCCACTTGTTGGTGGGCTTGGCACGCGTGCTGGAAGGCTTGGCGGCACCGGTGGTGGTGCTGCTCGCGCTACTCATCGAGCACGCTCCCAGAAGCTCGGGCCGACAGGCTTCGCGAAGTCGCCGGTGGCGACCAGGTTGCCCTTGTCGTCAGTGGTGATCTTCAGCTGCGGCAGGGGGTGACCGGCCGGGCCGAAGATGACGCGCGCGCCGTCCGCCAGGTCGAAGGTCGACTGGTGGCAGGGGCAGAGCGCGTGGTGGGTCTGCTGCTCGTACAGGCTGATCGGGCAGCCGACGTGGGTGCAGATCTTGGAGTAGGCGAGGATGCCCTCGAAGCCCAGCTCCCTGGACTTGTCGTCCTTGATGTCGTCCGGCGCGATGCGCACCAGCATCAGGGCGTCCTTGGCGATCCGCTGCTGGAAGTCCTCGTCGTGCGTGGACAGGCCCTCCGGCATGGCGAAGGTCAGCGAACCGATGGCGATGTCCTCGGGCTTCATCGGCTGCAGGGTGTTCATGTTGACGAGCGGCAGCGGCTTGGCCGGGGTCGCCTCCTTCCAGCCGGTCTCCTGGAGCTTCTTCTCCGGGAGCGGGCCGAGGTCGCGGAGCAGGACCACGCCGGAGAGCGGGACCAGCGCCATCGAACCGATGAGGGTGTTGCGGATCATCTTGCGGCGGCCGAAGCCGGACTCGGCGGCACCGGTCTTGAACTGGTCGATGACGTCCGCGCGGACCTCGTCGGAGGCCTCGATCGGGTGACGCTCGGCCGGCAGCTCGACGTCCGACATCAGGGTGCGGGCCCAGTGGACCGCGCCCGCGCCGATCATGAAGAGGGCGACGCCCAGGGTCAGGCCCAGCGCGAAGTTCATCGCGCTGACCTTGCCCAGCGGGAAGATGTAGACGATCTTGTCCGGGTCGATGGCCACGTACGAGGCGATGAAGCCGACGGTGGCGAGCATCGAGATCACGAACATCAGCGACACCTGGCGCTCGGCCCGCTGCGCGGCCCGCTCGTCGATGTCGGTGCGACGGGGCTCGTGGGCCGGCAGGCCCGGGTCGGCGAAGGGGTTGCCGTGGTCGGCGACCTCGCCGGCGGAGCCGTGCGACTCCGGGAGCTTCTCTTCTGACATGTCGTGGCTCATGACTTCTTGGCCTTGGTGGTGTGGGCGGCGACCCAGATCGCGACCGCGATGAGCGTGCCAAGACCGAAGATCCAGCCGAACAGGCCCTCGGTCACCGGACCGAGGCTGCCGAGCGTGAGACCGCCGGGGTTGGGCTCTTCGCTGGTGGTGTGGCGGACGAAGGCCACGATCTGCTTCTTCTGCTCCTCGGGCATGGTGGTGTCCGGGAACGACGGCATCTGCTGCGGGCCGGTCTGCATGGCCTCGTAGATGTGCTTGGCGTCCACGCCCTCCAGCGACGGGGCGTACTTGCCCTTGGTCAGGGCACCACCCTGGCCGGCGAAGTTGTGGCACTGGGCGCAGTTGGTGCGGAACAGCTCGCCACCCTTGGAGATGTCCTCCGGGTTGGTCGAGGTGTACTGCTCCTCCTTCGGGGTCACCGGGCCGGGACCGAGGGAGGCCACGAAGGCGGCGAGCTGGTCGATCTCGGCCTGCGTGTAGATGTTCTTCTTGCGCGGCACCTGGGCGCCGGGCTGCTGGGCCGGCATGCGGCCGGTACCGACCTGGAAGTCGACGGAGGCGGAGCCGACGCCGACCAGGCTAGGACCGTCACTGCCGCCCTGGCCGTTCAGGCCGTGACAGGAGGAGCAACCGACGGCGAAGAGCTTCTTGCCCTCATCGATCGCGAGCGACTGCGCGGCGACGTCGGCCTGCGCCTTGTCGGCGGGAGCGAACGCGGCGTACAGCCCCCCGGTTGCCGCCAGGGCGAGAAGTAGGACGACCAGCGCCGCCAATGGGTGGCGCCGTCGTGCGGAGAGCTTTTTCACGGAATAACCCCGGTGTCAGGATCTGGTCGACTGGTGGGTGCACCCGGCGGCCGGTCTGGCCGGCACGAGGCTGCCTGTCTAAGGGCTGCGCGCGCGGTCGGTCGGTGGGAGCGTCGGCACCGGCAGAAGCGGCCCGTCGCCGGTGAGGGCGGGGGCCGCAGCCGGTGGCCAGCGACCTGATCAGCTGGTTACTTGATCAGGTAGATGGTCGCGAACAGGCCGATCCACACGACGTCGACGAAGTGCCAGTAGTACGACACGACGATCGCGGCGGTGGCCTGCTCGTGCGTGAAGCGCTTGGCTGCGTACGTCCGTCCCAGGACCAGCAGGAAGGCGATCAGACCACCCGTCACGTGCAGGCCGTGGAAGCCGGTGGTCAGGTAGAACACCGTGCCGTACGGGTCGGAGGACAGCGACAGGCCGTCCTTCTTGACCAGCTCGGTGTACTCGAAGACCTGGCCGCCGATGAAGACCGCGCCCATCATGAACGTGATGATGAACCACATGCGGAGCTTCTTCACGTCACCGCGCTCGGCGGCGAACACGCCGAGCTGGCAGGTGAGTGAGGAGAGCACCAGGACGGTGGTGTTGACCGAGGAGAACGGCACGTTGAGGGCGTGAGCCTTCTCGGTCCAGAACTCGGCTCCCTTGACGGAGCGGAGCGTGAAGTACATCGCGAAGAGGGCCGCGAAGAACATCAACTCGGAACTGAGCCAGACGATCGTTCCGACGCTGACCATGTTCGGCCGGTTGACCGATCCGTGCGCGTGCCCGGTTTCTACTGCTGTTGCTGTCGCCACGACGGACATTATGTCGGTCCCTTATTCCGTCTTCACGCCGGGGGGTGTCCCTCGGAGTGTCCGGTGCGTGCGGTATGCCCGCTTGGGGGGCGACGGGGTGCCCGGATGGGGGCTGAGCAGCGGCGTGTCCCTTTTCTGACGGTTCCTCGGGGCAGCCTACGACCCCGTTGCCCGGCGCGTCGCCGCACGGTCGGAGTAGCCGCGGGAGGTAGGGGGGAGAGGCCGGGGTCGGCCGTACGGGTGGACTGGGCGGGCCCGGGTGACGGGCCGTCCTCCAGGCGGGTGAGACCAGGGCGCGGCGCCTTGAGCAGGAACGTGCGCGAGGGGCCCTCGGCGGAGGGTGATCGGGAGTAGCATCCGGATCAGGCGAACGTGGTCCGGATCACACTTGAGGGAGCAGGGTCCATGGCGTACACGACCGATGAGACGCTCACCGTCCTCGTCTACAGCGACGATCGCAACACCCGCGAGCAGGTGCTGACGGCGCTCGGCCGCCGGCCTGCCGAGGATCTTCCCGAGCTGTCCTACCTGGAGTGCGCGACCACCCCCGCGGTGCTCAAGGCACTGGAGAAGGGCGGCGTGGACCTCTGCGTGCTGGACGGCGAGGCGGTCCCGGCCGGCGGGCTGGGGCTCGGGCGCCAGTTGAAGGACGAGATCTACGGCTGCCCGCCGGTGCTGGTGCTGATCGGCCGGCCGCAGGACTCCTGGCTCGCCGCCTGGAGCCGGGCCGATGCCGCGATCTCCCGACCGGTGGACCCGGTGGCGCTGGCCGAGGCGGTCGCCACCCTGCTGCGGGCACGGCTGGCGAAGCGGGCTCCGGCCGGCCGCTGAGCGGCGGTGTCTCAGTACTAGAGAAGACAGGGCCGTAGGCGCCCCGCCGCTGGATAGGCTGGCTCCCAACCGTACGGACGTCCCCCGGAGCGGGGGAACCGACAACAGCTGGAGTCAGCCATGGTGAACGTGAACCCTGCGAACGGCGGTAGCGACCCCGCGCAGGTGGTCCGCTCCTGGCCGGACATCCTGGCGGCGCTGTTGCGGGGGGAGGACCTCGACCGCTCGTCCACCGCGTGGGCGATGGACCGGATCATGAGCGGCGAGGCGTCCCCCGCCCAGGTGGCCGGCTTCATGATCGCGCTGCGGGCCAAGGGCGAGACGGTCGACGAGGTCACCGGTCTGGTGGACGCGATGTACGCGCACGCCGAACCGCTGGAGATCCCCGGCCCGGCGGTGGACATCGTCGGCACCGGCGGCGACCGGGCGAAGACCGTCAACATCTCCACGATGTCGGCGATCGTCGCGGCGGCCGCCGGCGCCAAGGTGGTCAAGCACGGCAACCGGGCCGCCTCCTCGTCCACCGGGTCCTCGGACGTGCTGGCGAAGCTCGGCGTGGCGCTGGACCTTTCCGCCCGGCGGGTCGCCCAGGTCGCCGAGGAGGTCGGACTCACCTTCTGCTTCGCGGCGAAGTTCCACCCCTCGATGCGGCACGCCGCCACCGCCCGGCGCGACCTCGGGGTGCCGACGGCCTTCAACATCCTCGGCCCGCTGACCAACCCGGCCAAGGTCACCTCCCACGCCATCGGCTGCTTCGACACCCGGCTGGCCGGGCTGATCGCCGGCGTGCTCGCCCGGCGCGGCTCGACGGCGCTGGTCTTCCGCGGCGACGACGGGCTGGACGAGCTGACCATCACCACCACCTCGCGGGTGTGGGTGGTGCGCGACGGGGTGGTCACCGAGACCTCCTTCGACCCGCGGGAGGTCGGCATCGAACTGGTCGGCATCGAGACGCTGCGCGGCGGGGACCCCGCCTACAACGCCGAGGTCGCGCGCCGGCTGCTGGCGGGCGAGCGCGGGCCGGTGCGGGACGCCGTCCTGCTGAACACGGCGGCGGCGCTGGTCGCGCTCGACCTGGGCGACGCGCCGCTGGCGGAGCAGCTCGCGGCGGGCATGGCGCGGGCGGCGGAGGCCATCGACTCGGGCGCCGCGCAGGACCTGCTGCGGCGCTGGTCGGAGGCCACCAGCCGGAGCTGAAGCGGTAGTTGGGAGCCCGCGCCGGTACGCCGGCGCGGGCTCCCCGGCTGTCCGGATGGTGGATGCCCGTTTGACCACCCGCTGGACCCGACCTAGAGTCTTCGGCAGGTCATGAGTGACAGCGCCAAAGCCCCAGCTTGCTGTCCGGCAACCCTCCGTCCGTGGCGGGGTGCCCTGGGTGAGGACCGGGTCGCCACGGCAAACCGTCCGTGCGGCAAGCGCGGACGCCCGACGATTTGGCACTCCCGGGGTCCCACACCCCCGAAGGAGTGCATCCTCATGTCTCTCTCCACCGAAATCGCCACCGAGATCGGCACCCCCCTCGCGGTCCTCGGCGCCGACGTCCAGGTCCCGCTCGCCAGCGGTGACAAGGTCGGCTACGCGGCGCTCGACTACGCGGCCAGCGCGCCGGCGCTGCAGCGGGTGTGGGACGACGTCGCCGCCTACGCGCCGTACTACGGCAGCGTGCACCGCGGGGCCGGGTACCTCTCGCAGCTGTCCACCGACCTCTTCGAGCAGAGCCGCCGCACCGTCGCCGAGTTCCTCGACCTGCGCGAGGGCGACCAGGTGGTCTTCACCCGGGCCACCACCGACTCGCTCAACCTGCTCGCCGGCGCCGTTCCGGCCGGCACCCGGGTGTTCGCCTTCGAGACCGAGCACCACGCCTCGCTGCTGCCCTGGGCGCACGCCGGACTGGGCGTCACCTACCTGCGCGCGCCGCGCTCGCGGGCCGAGGCGGTGGCCGCCCTGGACGCCGCGCTCACCGAGGCGCCCGAGGGGCCCAAGCTGCTCTGCGTCACCGGCGCCTCCAACGTGACCGGCGAGCTGTGGCCGGTCGCCGAGCTGACCGAGACCGCGCACCGGCACGGCGCCCGGGTGGTGCTGGACGCCGCCCAGCTGGCCCCGCACCACCGGGTCTCGGTGCGCGAGCTGGACGTCGACTGGATCGCCTTCTCCGGCCACAAGATCTACGCGCCGTTCGGCGCCGGGGTGCTGGCCGGCCGGGCGGACTGGCTGGACGCGGCCGAGCCGTACCTGGCCGGCGGCGGAGCGACCCGCACGGTGGCCCGGGAGACGGACGGCTCGGTGGCCGTGCAGTGGCACACCGGCCCGGCCCGGCACGAGGCCGGTTCGCCGAACGTCATCGGCGCCTACGCGATCGCCTCGGCCTGCCGGGCGCTGAGCGAGGCCGGCTTCGACGCGCTGGAGGCCCGCGAGCGGCAGCTGGTCGACCGGCTGACCGCGGGGCTGGCGCGGATCCCCCAGGTCAAGGTGCTGAACCTGTTCGGCGCCGGCTCCGCCCGGGTGGGCGTGCTGTCCTTCGTCGTCCGGGGCTGGAACAGCTCGCACTTCTCGGCCGCGCTGTCCGCCGAGTACGGCATCGGGGTGCGCGACGGCCTGTTCTGCGCCCACCCGCTGGTGCGGACCCTGCTCGGTGACGAGGACACCCCGCCGTCGGAGTGCGGTGCGCCGGAGCCCTCGCTGCCGGGCGAGCGCAGCCTGAACGCGATCCGGGTGAGTTTCGGCGCCGGGACGCCGGACGAGCACATCGACCGCTTCCTGACCGCCGTTCGGGAGCTGGTCACGGACGGCGCGGCCTGGAACTACCGCAACGAGGGCGGGCGTTGCGTCGTGGACACCCGCCGGGAGGGCTGAGGCCCCGGCCCCGCTACTCGTCCAGGCCGAGGGCGAAGGCGGCTTCCAGGTCGTGCTGGGAGTAGGTGCGGAAGGCGATCTGGGTCTCGGTGTGGGCCACGCCCGGGACCTTGTTGAGCCGGCCCGGGATGACCTCGGCCAGGTCGTCGTGGCGGCGCACCCGGACCATCGCCACCAGGTCGTATCCGCCGGTCACCGAGTAGACCTCGCTGACGCCCTCGATGGCGGCGATGGCCTCGGCGATCTCCGGGATGCGGTCGACACTGGTCTTGATCAGGACGATGGCGGTGATCACTGTTCGGGCTCCTTTGTGGGGTGCCGCCAGCGTATCGGGCGTCAGCCGGGTCGTCGCGAGGGGTGGCGAACCACCGTGCAGGTGTAGAGGAAGCCGGCCGAGAAGCCGATCACGTGGACCAGGTAGGCCACCCCCGGGCCCGCCGAATGCACCGACCACCACTGCAGGGCGAACCAGAGGCCGAGCACCAGCCAGGCCGGGAAGCGCAGCGGCAGGAAGAACAACAGCGGGACGAGGGTGGTCACCCGGGCGCGCGGGTGCAGGCGCAGATAGGCGCCCAGGACGGCCGAGATCGCGCCGGACGCTCCGATGAGCACCCGGGTGGAATCCGGCGCGTGCGCCTCGGCGAGCGCGAAGCCGTACGTGGCCAGGCTGCCGGCCGCCAGGTAGAAGACGGCGTACCGGGCCCGGCCCAGCCGCCGTTCGACGGCCGGGCCGAAGACGTGGAGGAAGAGCAGGTTGCCCAGCAGGTGCAGCCAGCCGGCGTGCAGGAAGAGGCCGGTGAGGGCGGACAGCGCCGGGTGCTTGCCCGGGGTCGGGGCGGCCGGGCAGCCGGGGACCGGGTCGGGGGCCTCCGTCAACTGCGCGGCGGTCAGCGGCCGCCCGGTCAGCAGTTCGGCCGGGACGGCGCCCCAGCGCTGCTCGTACCGCTGCTCCGCGCAGACCCGGGCCTGGCCGGTGCCGTACAGCGGATTGAGTCCGGCGGCCGGGCCGAGCAGGAAGACCAGGGTGTTGACCGCGATCAGGGCGTAGGTGACCGCCGGGGCGGCCGCCTCCGGCCGGCCGCCCCGCTCGGCGGTGTGGTCGGGGGCCGCGAGCGCCATGCGGCCAAGCATCCCTCCGGGCGCCGCAGGTGACACGGCGGTTTACGGCAGGTGGACTAGCCCCGCTATTCCGCTGACCGGTGGTCGCGATGGTTGCCCCAGGCAATAGGCTTGGGGCGGGCAATCCCGCCTCCCGCCGCCGATGCCGGGGCTCCGGGGGGAGCGCCTGGCCCACGCAGGGACCACCCGAGAGGACCCCCCGATGACCGTCCCCGCCCTGACCGCCGAGACGCGCTGGCGCTGCACGCTGTGCGGCAACCTCACCCGGTTCGATGTCACCCGCAGCGCGCGGGTCACCGAGTTCCTGCACTTCGACCTGGCCGGCGACTCCAAGGTCGAGGAGACCGAGGTGCTGAGCGAGACCATCGAGTCGGTGCGCTGCCGCTGGTGCAACGCCGTGGACCAGGTCGAGCTGGTGGCCCGCCCGGGTGCCGAGGGCGCGGAGGCCCCGACCGAGCAGGGCTGATCCCCGCCGGTGTGGTGGGCGGTGCGCCGCGCGCCCGTCCGCCGCACGGGACAATACAGACAAGACGCACGGAGCGTGACGACAGGGGGCGGTCGCGGCCGTACCCCGCCGGAAACAGGATCGGAGCCGAGGACGTGGTGGACGCAGCGAAGGAGCCCGGCGAAGCGCAGGGGCTTCGGCCCGCTGCGCAGGAGCAGGTGCCGGACGCCGGGACGGGACCGGCGGAGAGCGCTGCGCCCGACACCCCAGACACCCCAGACACTCCAGACACCCCTGACACCTCTGAGTCCCCTGAGCCCTCCGAGTCCGCTGAGCCCGGGTCGGAGCACGTCGCCGAGAAGCTGGACCGGCCGCTGCCCGAGGGGGTGCGCCGACGCGTGGTCGGGCTGGCCTCGGACGCGCTGGGCGGACTGCCGCCGGGCGAGCTCCCGCAGAGCCTGCGTCAGTACGTGAAGTTCACCCCCGCGCGGCGCGCCAAGTACGCGGCCACCGCGCTGGCGGCCGCGCTGGAGGCGGAGCCGGCGTTCCGGGTGCGGATAGCGGAGCGGCTGCGGCTGGGGCAGCCGGACCTGGTGAGGGCGCTGGAGTCGGGCAGTGTCCCGGGCGCCGCCGATCCGATGGACGTCGCCGCCGCCGCCTACCTGGTGCGTTCGGCGGGCTGGAGCCGGCTGGTCGCCGAGGTCGGCGAGGAGGTCGAGCGGGCAGGCGCCGAGGACGCGGCCGCGGAGGCGGCCCGGCTCGCGGAGAAGCTGCAGGCCGAGCTGGCCGAGGTGCGGGCCGCCGCACGGGCGGACCTGGAGCGGCAGCGCGCGGAGTTCGAGGGCGTCCGGCGGGAGGCCGAGTCGCTGCGCAAGAAGGTGCGGTCGCTGGAGAGTGACACCCGCCGGGCGCAGGCCGAGGCGCGCCGCCTGGCCGGGGAGCTGGAGGCCGCGAAGGCGCAGGGCGCGGCCGAGCGCAGTGCGGCCGAGACCGAGGCGCGGCGGCTCAAGCACCGGGTCTCCGAGCTGGAGAACGCCGCCGAGCAGGGCCGCCGGTCGGCTCGCGAGGGGCGCAGCGTCGAGGACATGCGGCTGCGGCTGCTGCTGGACACCGTGCTGCAGTCGGCCCAGGGGCTGCAGCGGGAGCTGGCGCTGCCGGTCTCCCAGATCCGCCCGGCGGACCTGGTGGAGGCGGTGGTGCCGGGGGCGGCCTCGCCGCACGACGTGGCGCGGCGCGGGCTGGCCGAGGACGACCCGGCGCTGCTGGACCAGCTGCTGGCGATCCCGCAGGTGCACCTGGTGGTGGACGGCTACAACGTGACCAAGACCGGCTATCCGACGCTGCCGCTGGAGCAGCAGCGGATCCGGTTGCTGGGCGGGCTGGCGATGCTGGCCCAGCGCACCCAGGCGGAGGTCACCTGTGTGTTCGACGGGCAGGACCTGGACGTTCCGGTGATCATGGCACCGCCGCGCGGGGTCCGGGTACGGTTCAGCCGGACCGGGGAGACCGCGGACGAGCTGATTCGCCGTCTGGTGCGGGCCGAGCCGCAGGGCCGTCCGGTGGTGGTGGTCTCCGCCGACCGGGAGGTCGCGGAGGGCGTGCGGAAGGCGGGCGCGCGCCCGGTCGCCTCGGTGCTGCTGCTGAACCGGCTGGCCCGGCCCTGAGCGCGGGCCGCGTAGGATGACTCCTGGTCAGCCTTGGGTCCGTGGTGGTGTGCGGGTCCGGTGAAGTCGGTGTGGGAAACAGAGTTCACGCCTTCGGGGGAGTGGCAAAGCGGATAGATCCGCACTAGGGTCTGGCGTCAAACCTATTTTCCGGAATCTCATCCAATCGGGTGAGTCCGTTGGAAGAAGGAGCCGGTCCCTTGGCCTCCCACCGCCGTCCCAAGCAGCCGAGCCGCGCGCGGGTCTCCGTGCTCACCGCGGCCGCTGCGACCGCGGTCGCACTCTCCGCCCAGGTAGCCGCGCACGCCGCGCCGCAGCCGAACAAAACGGACGTCAAGGCGCAGATCGACCAACTCCAGCAAGAGCAGGAGCAGGCGGCAGAGAAGTACAACGGCGCCACGGAGCGGGCCACGCAGCTGCGCAAGCAGGCCGACCAGCTGCAGGACCAGGTGGCCCGCGGCCAGGAGCAGATGACCCAGCTGCAGGCCGGCCTGGCCGAGGTGGCGGGCGAGCAGTACCGCACCGGCGGCATCGACCCGTCCGTCCAGCTGATGCTCTCCTCCGACCCGTCCGGCTACCTGGAGAAGGCCTCCACCGTCCAGCAGGCCAGCACCACCCAGGCGGAGGCGCTCAAGGGGCTGCTGGACCAGCAGCGGCGGCTGGACCAGGAGAAGACCGAGGCGGCCGCCGTGCTGGCCTCGCTCGACACCACCACCAAGGACCTGAACCAGGCCAAGGCGGACGTCAACACCAAGCTGAAGGCCGCCCAGGACCTGATGAACTCGCTGAGCGCCGCCGAGCGCACCGCGCTGAAGGCCCAGCAGGCGCAGGACGACCGGGCCTCGCGCGGCAGCGACCGGGTCGACCTGAGCAGCCTGCCGCCGGCCAGTGGCTACGCGGCCGTGGCCCTCGCCAAGGCGATGAGCAAGCAGGGCTCGCCGTACGTGTGGGGCGCCACCGGGTCGAGCACCTTCGACTGCTCGGGCCTGATGGTCTGGTCGTACGGCCAGGCCGGCGTCTCGCTGCCGCGCACCTCGCAGGAGCAGGGCCACTACGGCACCGCGGTGCCCGGACTGGCGGCGGCTCAGCCGGGCGACCTGGTCATCTACGGCCCCGACATGCACCACGTCGCGATGTACATCGGCAACGGCATGGTGGTCCACGCGCCGCACACCGGTGACGTGGTGAAGGTGATGAAGGCCGACGCGATGCCGATCAACACCATCCGCCGGGTCTGACGGCCCGACACGCCGAAGGGGTTCGCCCGAGCCCTGTGATCCGCGCCACCCCCGATCGGGGGTGGCGTTCGGGTTTTCGACCGTTTCGCGAGCATCGGGTGAGACCTGATCAGCCTTGCGTGGGGCGGCGGTTACCATCGGTCATTTTCACAAAAGAACTTGGGTAATCTTCCGTCTTTTTTCTGACAAGGATTTGAACCGATCACGGTTCAGTTACTAGGGTCATGCACCGAGCCATCGCAGTGTCGATCACCCAGCCGGGGTGGCGGCGGTGGCTACCGTCGAGTTCGCGAGGCAGCGGGGCAGGTCGAAGCGACTGCCCGACAGGGGAGCCCAGTAGTCGGGGGTGCTGCGCAGCGGAGCCGGGGAACCACGTTCCTCCGGGGTGAATCGGCGCCAGGTCGGCCGCTGGAACGGCCGTGAGGCGTCGTAGGGCATGCTTCCGGCCCGAACCCGTCAGCTCACCCGGTAGGCGGACGTAGGAAGAAGGAGCCCGCCTTCGTGGCGTCCCATCGTCGTCCCAAGCCAGCCGGCCGCGCCCGTGTCTCGATCCTGACCGGTGTCGCCGCCGCAGCCGTCGCCCTCTCCGCGCAGTCCGGCGCCCACGCCGACCCGCAGCCGACCAAGGACCAGGTCAAGGAGCAGGTCGACCAGCTCAACGAGCAGGCCGAGGTGGCGACCGAGCAGTACAACGCCGCCCAGGAGAAGCAGCAGACGCTGGAGAAGCAGGTCTCCGGCCTGCAGGACCAGGTGGCCCGTCAGCAGGACCAGGTGACCGACCTGCAGGGCGGCCTGGCCGAGATCGCCGGGGAGCAGTACCGCAACGGCGGCATATCCCCGACCGTGCAGCTGATGTTCTCGTCCAGCCCGGACAGCTTCCTCAACCAGGCCGGTGCGCTGAACCAGGCCGGCGACACCCAGAAGAACCAGCTGAAGGTGCTCCAGGAGCAGCAGCGCAAGCTCGACCAGGACCGCACCGAGGCCCAGGGCAAGCTCGCCGAGCTGGAGTCGACCACCCAGCAGCTGAAGGCCTCCAAGGACGAGGTCCAGAACAAGCTGAAGGCCGCCCAGGACCTGCTCAACACCCTGACCGAGCAGGAGCGCCAGGCGCTGCGCGCGGCCGAGGAGAAGGCCGCCGCCGACGCCAAGGCCCAGGCCGACGCCGCGGTGAAGGCCCAGCAGGCCGCCGACCGCGCCTCCCGCGACAACAGCCGCACCGACCTCTCCGCGGGCTCGGCCCCGGCCCCGGCCTCGCCGGTCGCCAAGCCGGTCGCCCCCGGCAGCTCGCGCGGTGCAGCCGCGCTCTCCGCCGCCGCCTCCAAGGTCGGCAGCCCGTACGTGTGGGGCGCCACCGGCGCGTCCTCCTTCGACTGCTCCGGCCTGATGGTCTGGGCGTTCAACCAGGTCGGCGTCTCGCTGCCGCGCACCTCGCAGGAGCAGGCGCACGCCGGCACCCGGATCGGCAGCGACCTGTCCCAGGCCCAGCCCGGCGACCTGCTGATCTTCTTCGGGGACGCCCACCACGTCGGCATCTACGCCGGCAACGGCCAGGTGCTGCACGCGCCCAAGCCGGGTGCCTCGGTCCGCTACGAGGCCGTCACCAACATGCCGCTGACCAGCATCGTGCGGGTCTGATCCGTACTCGGCGCTTCCAGGCCCGGTCTTCCTCCACGGAAGGCCGGGCCTGCGGCTTTTTCGGCGGCTCGGGCTGATGTCCGATTACGGGTCAAATATTCGGGTCCGGAGGGGTTTGGACTCGCTTGCCCGGACTCGCTAACGTCTGCCACCGGACTCCCGCTCGACGACCGCCCGCAGTGGGGCGGCGGCGGGGCCGCGCCGCAGGATTGGAGCCGCTGCCACCATGCCCGTGCACCGCCGTTCCCAACTGCTCGTCCGTGCGCTGGTGCTGACGGCGGCGGCCACCACCGCGCTCGGCATGGCGACCGGCGGCAGCGCCCACGCCGCCCCCGGCAGCCCGGACCCGGCCGACCGCAAGGACGTCAAGACACAGGTCGAGCAGCTCTACGACGAGGCCGAGCAGGCTTCGGAGAGGTACAACGCGGCCCAGGAGGCCCAGCGGCGGCTCCAGGGGGAGACCACGATCCTGCAGGGCGAGATCGCCGTCGCCCAGGACCAGCTCAACGAGCTGCGCGGCGACCTGGCGACCGTGGCCGGGGCCGAGTACCGCGGCGGCGGGATGACCCAGACCGCCCGGCTGATGCTGTCCCCCGACCCGGAGGACTACCTCGCCCGCGCCCGAACCATGGGCCAGGCGACGCAGCGGCAGCAGGAGACGCTGCACGAGCTGGTCACCCGCCAGCGCCGGCTCGACCAACGGCGCGCCGAGGCCGCCGGCAAGCTCGCCGAGCTGGACCAGACCCGCCGCTCGCTCGCCGACAGCAAGCAGCAGATCCAGCAGCGGCTGACCACGGCACAGAAGCTGCTCAACGGCCTGGGCGCCGTCGAGCGGGCCAGGATGACCGCCCAGGACGCCCGGGACGCCGAGCAGCGCGCCACCCGCGGCACCGACCGGCTGGACCTCGGCTCCGCCCCGCCCGCCTCCGAGCGCGGGGCCGCCGCGCTGGCGGCCGCGGTCCGGATGGTCGGCGCGCCGTACGTCTACGGGGCCACCGGGCCCCGTGCGTTCGACTGCTCCGGTCTGATGTACTACAGCTGGCGGCAGGCCGGAGTGACCCTGCCGCGCACCTCGCAGGCCCAGGCGTACGCCGGCCAGCGGATCAGCCTCTCCGAAGCGCGACCGGGAGACCTGGTGATCTTCTACCGGGACATGCACCACGTCGGCATGTACGCCGGCGGTGGCGTGATCGTGCACGCCCCCTACCCGGGCGCCAAGGTCCGCTACGAGAGCGTCAACGCCATGCCGGTCTCGGGGGTGGTCCGGCTCTGAGCGCGTCGCCGCCCGGCCCCCACGACCCCCACCCGATAGCGGGCCCCCACGACCCCCACCCGACGGACAGGACCCGCCGCACGCTGTCCCGGCGGGGTGCGCTGCTGCTCGCGGCCGGCGGGCTGGCCCAGCTGTCGCTGCCGCCGGTCGCCCCGGCGGCGGCACCGGCCCGCCAGGCGGCCGACCGGCGCGGCGAGGTGGCGGCGGTGCTGGCGGAGCGGGCGCGCTCGCTGCCGGCCCGGTCGGGGCTGCCGGTGGCCGAGGCGGCCTACCGCAACCTGGTGCTCGCCGCGGGCGGCGGGCCGGACCGGCTGACCGCCGCGGCCGACCTGGCGGTGCGGATCGCCGACTACGACGACTACCCCGTGGTGTACCCGCGCCGGATCGAGCTGGCCCGGGCCGGGGACGGCTGGCGGGTCGAGCGCGAGGAGAGCGCGAGCGGGCCGCCGGCGCCGTGGGACTTCGGCGCGGGGCGGTCGGCGGCCGGCGCGCGCTGCCTGGTGCTCGGGTCGGCCGACGGCCCCGACCCGGCCGGGCTGGTCGCGGTCGGGGACCGGGCGGTACCGGCCGTCGAGGAGGTCTGGGGCGGCGCCTGGCCCGGCCGGCTGCTGCTCGAACTGCCCGGTACCGAGGAGCGGTTCGCCCGGCTGCTGGAGGGCGACCCGGCGGGCTGGGCGGGCATGGCGGCGGTCACCGTGGCCGCCCCCGGCGCGCCCCGGCACACCCCGGCGGACCGGGTGCTGGTCAACCCCGAGGCGTACGGACGGCTCAGCGACTTCGGCCGACAGGTGGTCATCACGCACGAGGCCACCCACGTCGCGACCAGGTCCGACACCCGGGCCTGGACACCGCTGTGGCTCTCCGAAGGCGTCGCCGACTGGACCGCCTACCGCGACTCCGGCCGCGTCCCGCGGCAGATCGCCCCCGAGCTGGCCCGGGACGTCGCCGCCGGGCGGCTGCCCGCCGACCTGCCCGCCGACCGGGACTTCGCCGCCGGCGCCACCGGCATCGCCCAGGCCTACGAGCAGTCCTGGCTGGCCTGCGAGCTGATCGCGGGCCGCTACGGGCCGCAGCGGCTGGTCGCCTTCTACCGGGCGATCGGCGCGGCCGACGGGCAGGGCGAGGACCGCGAGCGCCGTACGGACCGGCTGCTGCGCGCCGAACTGGGTGTCGGCCTGGCCGAGTTCACCCGGCTCTGGCTGGACGAGGTGGCGGCGCTGAAGGACTGAGGCCCGGTGCCCCCCGGGGGCGACGGCCCGCTCGGTGCCGAGCAGCGGCGCCGCTGCTCAGCGCCGCTGCTCGGCCGGCGTCCCCGGGTGGTCGATGCCGTCCAGCAGGTCCTGCTCGTACGCGATGCCCGGGCGCACCGGGTAGCCCGAGCCGGGCAGCGCGGCGGGCTCGCGGTCCAGCACCACGGTCGCGGGCAGCGGCGCCCCGCCGCGGGTGGAGCGCCAGAGCCGGACGCAGGAGAGCACGGCGGCGGACAGCAGCAGCAGGTTGCGCGCGGCCAGCACGGTGATCGCGCCGGGGTCGCTGGCCAGGACCTGGGTGAACATCGTCGGGAACTCGACCAGCGTCAGCGGGCAGGCGATCAGGATCAGCAGCGCCACGGGCCGCTGGCTGGTGCCGCGTACGGTCAGGCAGACCGCCGCGACGCCGATCAGCCAGACCAGGTACTGCGGGCTGATCACCCGGCTGGTCACCACGAAGATCAGCAGCGCGCACAGCGCCGCGTCGTACATGGTGGCCGCGTTGCGGCGCTTGGAGGTGAAGCGCCACAGCAGCAGCCAGAGGAACCCCAGCACGGTGCCGGCCATCATCACCTTGCTGATCACGCTGACCCACGGTCCGAGCATCTCGGGGGAGCCGTAGTTCATGGTGACCTTGCCGTCCCAGCCCCCGGCGATCCGGGCGAAGTGCAGCGGCAGCGCGCCGACCGACTCGACCTCGATGCCGCGGTCCTTCTGGAAGGCCAGGAAGTCGAAGGCGCCGTTCATGCCGGCCGCGAGCAGGAAGCCGATCGAGACGGCGGTGGCCCCCGCCAGCGTCCAGGAACGGCGGGTCCTGCGACCGGAGGGGGTGCCGATCAGGCCGAGCAGCGGCCAGACCTTGACGATGCCGCCTAGCCCCAGCAGCAGCCCGCCGACCGCCGGACGGCGGATCAGCGCCAGCAGGCCGGCCAGGGCGACCGCGGTGACGATCATGTCGAAGCGGTTGTAGATCATCGGGCCGAGCAGCGGAACGCCCACCACCCACATCCAGGCGCCGGTCAGCGCCCGGCCCCGGCGCAGGCCGGTCCGCACCAGCAGCGCGGCCGCGGCGGCGTCGGCGATCCCGCAGACCACCCAGAACGAGACCAGGTACGACCAGGGCAGCAGACCCGGCAGCAGGATCACCAGGGCGGCGCCCGGCGGGTACTGCCAGGTCACGTCGTCGAACGGGAAGGTGCCGGTCTGCAGCACGCCGTACCAGGCGTGGTAGATCATCCACACGTCGGCGGTGACATCGCCGCCGGGCGACTTCAGCACGCCGGTGATCAGCAGCACCAGTACGGTGCGGGTGGCCAGCCAGGTCGCGCCGAGTGCGGCGAGCGCCCCGAGCGGGCGGCCGAGCCGGCCGCGCGAAGAACCGGGCTCGGTGGCCGGGGCCAATTCCACTGCGCTCCCTCGTTCGTCTCGGACGTCCTCACCGGAGGCGTCGTACTGACGGACGCCCGGGCCGTGGTGCACAGCGGCCTAGGTACTAGGACTGACCCGGGGGTCAAACGGTTGCCGTGCGCGGTTCCGTTCCCGGCGGGTCATGGTGTTGACCTATCGTACGGATCACCCAGCGGTACACCGAGCACCCCCCGACCGAGCGAGCCGTGGCCTGATGCACAGAACCTTGATCGTCACCAATGACTTCCCGCCCCGTCCGGGGGGTATCCAGGCCTTTGTCCACAACATGGCCGTCCGTCAGCCCGCGGGAAGCATCGTGGTGTACGCCTCGACCTGGCGCGACGGCAGCGAGGTGCGGCGCTTCGACGCCGAGCAGCCGTTCCCGGTGATCCGGGACCGGACGAAGGTGATGGTTCCCACACCCAGGGTCACCCGGCGGGCCGCCGAGATCCTGCGCGCCGAGAAATGCGACTCGGTCTGGTTCGGCGCCGCCGCCCCGCTCGGCCTGATGGCGCCCACCCTGCGCCGGGCCGGGGCCGGGCGGCTGCTCGGCATGACCCACGGGCACGAGGCCGCCTGGGCCCAGCTGCCGGGCTCCCGGCAGCTGCTGCGCCGGATCGGCGCGGGCACCGACGTGCTGACCTACCTGGGCGAGTACACCCGCTCCCGGATCGCCGCCGCGGTCGGGCCGCAGGCCGCGGCCCGGATGGTGCAGCTGCCGCCGGGCGTGGACGAGACGACCTTCCACCCGGGCTCCGGGGGCGCCGAGGTCCGCCGTCGGCTCGGGCTGGCGGACCGGCCGGTGGTGGTCTGCGTCTCCCGGCTGGTGCCGCGCAAGGGGCAGGACACCCTGATCGAGGCGATGCCGCAGATCCTGGCCGACGTGCCGGACGCGGTGCTGCTGATCGTCGGCGGCGGCCCGTACCGGGCGGACCTGGAGAAGCTGGCGGACGCCACGGGCGTACGGGACTCGGTGCGGTTCACCGGCTCGGTGCCCTGGGAGGAGCTGCCCGCCCACTACGGGGCCGGTGACGTCTTCGCGATGCCGTGTCGGACCCGGCGCGGGGGGCTGGACGTCGAGGGCCTGGGCATCGTCTACCTGGAGGCCTCGGCGACCGGCCTGCCGGTGGTCGCGGGGGACTCCGGGGGCGCGCCGGACGCGGTGCTGGAGGGCGAGACCGGGTACGTGGTGCCCGGCGGCTCGGCCCCGGCGGCGGCCGAGCGGATCGTGCGGCTGCTGCGCGACGAGGAGCTGCGGCGGCGGATGGGCGAGGCCGGGCGGCGGTGGGTGGAGCGCTCGTGGCGCTGGGACCTGCTGGCCGGGCGGCTGACCTCGCTGCTGGCGGTGTAGGGCCTGTCTTCGCACGACGCGGGGCCCGTCTCCTTCCGGGAGACGGGCCCCGCGTCTGCTTCAGGGTGGTTACCCGTCGGCGGTCACTTCTGGTAGAGCGCCTCGATGTCGGCCGCGTGGTCCTTCAGGACGAGGTTGCGCTTGAGCTTCAGCGAGGGCGTCAGGTGGCCGCTCTCCTCGGAGAACTCGGTGTCCAGCAGGCGGAACTTCTTGACCGCCTCGGCGTGCGAGACGGCCGCGTTGCCGTCGTCCACCGCGGACTGCAGGGCGGCCAGCAGGTCCGGGTCCTCGGCGAGGTCGGCGACGGTGGCGGCGGCGGGCTTGCCGTTGAGCTCCTTCCACTTGGGGAAGAAGTCCGGGTCGAGGGTGATCAGGCAGGCGATGAAGGGCTTGCGGTCGCCGACCACCATGACCTCGCCGACCAGGGCGTGGGCGCGGATCCGGTCCTCGATCACGGCCGGGGCGACGTTCTTGCCGCCGGCGGTGACGATGATCTCCTTCTTGCGGCCGGTGATGGTCAGGTAGCCCTCGGAGTCCAGCGAGCCGATGTCGCCGGTGGCCATCCAGCCGTCCCTGAGCGTGTCGGCGGTGGCCTGCGGGTTGTTCCAGTAGCCGGTGAAGACGTGCGGGCCCTTGAAGAAGACCTCGCCGTCCTCGGCGATCCGGACCGAGGCGCCGGGCACCGGCTGGCCGACCGTACCGATCTTCGGCTTGTCCCACGGGTTGAAGGCGGTGGCCGCGCAGGTCTCCGTCAGGCCGTAGCCCTCCAGGACGGTGAAGCCGATGCCCCGGTAGAAGTGGCCCAGGCGCTCGCCGAGCGGGGCGCCGCCGGAGATGGCGTGGGTGGCGCGGCCGCCGAGCGCGGCGCGCAGCTTGCTGTAGACCAGCTTGTCGAAGACCGCGTGCTTGATCCGCAGGACCAGGCCCGCGCCGCCCGCGTCCAGCGCCCGGCTGTAGGCGATCGCGGTCTCGGCGGCCTTGTCGAAGATCTTGCCCTTGCCGTCGGCCTGGGCCTTGGCACGCGCGGTGTTGTAGACCTTCTCGAAGACTCTGGGCACGCCCAGGATCAGGGTCGGCTTGAACGCGGCCAGCTCGGCGGTGACGTCCTTGATGTCGGAGACGTGGCCGAGGTTGATCGGGGCCATCGCCGGGGCGATCTCGGCGATCCGGCCGAGCACGTGGGCCAGCGGCAGGAAGAGCAGGACGGAGCTCTCGCCGGTGCGGAACAGCGGGGCCAGGCGCTCGACGATGTTGCCGCACTCGGCGAGGAAGTTGCCGTGCGTCAGCTGACAGCCCTTCGGGCGGCCGGTGGTGCCCGAGGTGTAGACGATGGTCGCGATCGAGTCGGAGTCGGCGGTCGAGCGGTGCTCGGCGACGGTCTCGTCGGAGACCTCGCGGCCGGCCTCGGCCAGCGCGGCGATCGCGCCCTGCTCGATCTGCCAGGTGTGCTTCAGCTCCGGGAGACGGCCGCGGACCTCCTCGACCACCTTGCGGTGCTGGTCGGTCTCGGTGAGCACGGCGACCGCGCCGGAGTCGCCGAGGATCCACTCCACCTGCTCGGGGGAGGAGGTCTCGTACACCGGCACGGTGATGGCGCCGGCCGACCAGATCGCGAAGTCCAGCAGCGTCCACTCGTACCGGGTCCGGGACATGATGGCCACGCGGTCGCCGGGGCGGATGCCGGTGGCGATCAGGCCCTTCGCGGCGGCGTGCACCTCGACCAGGAACTGGGCAGCGGTCAACTCCTGCCACTGGCCGTCCACCTTGCGGCTGAGGACCACGACGTCCGGGTGCCGCTCGGCGTTCTGGTGCACGAGGTCGGAGAGGTTACCGCCGCTCGGTACCTGGTAGAGGGCCGGAAGGCTGAAGTCGAGCAAGACTGCTCCTCGTTCGCGACGCTGCGGGACGGCAGGACGTTACTGCCCGGTAGGCAGCTTCGACCAGGGGGGTCGGCCCCGGTGTTCGAAGTGTCACACCCGGCCGGGTCCGACCAGGCCGTGACCGGGTCGTTCGAATGGCACCCTACGGCAGCCCCACGGTGACCGACCGGTAGCCCACCCGAGGCCCGGCGCCCGCCGACCCGCGGCCGCCCGCAGGACACCGCCCGCGCCGCCGACCGGATCCCCGGTCGCGATAGCCTGCTCCGGGCGGACCGGGCCGAGCGCGCCCCGGACGGACCGGCAGGCAGAGGGACGACGCGGAGGGCCATTCCATGGCGGAGCACACCAGGTCGAGCATCACCATCGACGCGACCCCGGCCACGGTCATGGCCGTGATCGCCGACTTCGCCGCCTACCCGGCCTGGACCGGCGAGGTCCAGGAGGTCGAGGTCCTGGAGACCGGCGAGGCCGGCCGCGCCGCCCAGGTCCGCCTGCTGCTCGACGCCGGCGCCATCCGCGACGAGCACGTCCTCGCCTACACCTGGGACGGCGACCGCGAGGTCAGCTGGACCCTCGTCCGCAGCCAGATGCTCCGCTCGCTGGACGGCTCGTACACCCTCGCCCCGCTGGCCGGCGGCCGTACCGAGGTGACCTACCAGCTCGCGGTGGACGTCAAGATCCCGATGCTCGGCATGATCAAGCGCAAGGCCGAGAAGGTCATCATCGACCGTGCGCTGGCCGGACTGAAGAAGCGCGTCGAGGGCTGACGAGCGGAACGGGGCCGACGGCATGACGGCGACACGCACCATCCTGGTCAGCGGCGACGCGGGCGCGCCCGCGGTGGCCGCCGCCACCGCCCTGCACGCCGCCCGGCGCGGCCACCGCACCTGGCTGCTGGCGGCCGACGACCCGCACCGCACGCTGGACGCCGTCCTCGGCACCCGGCTGGAGCCCGAACCGCTCGGCTACGCACCGGGCCTGACCGTCTCCAGGATCGACGAGCAGGCTGCCTTCCGCTACGCCGTCGGCGAGCTCACCGGCCGGCTCAAGCCCGCCCTCGACCTCCTCGGCGCCGAACAGCTCGACCCCGAGGAGCTCACCGCCCTCCCCGGCATCGCCCGGCTCGCCCTGCTGCGCGCCCTGCCCGCCGCCGACCAGGACGTCCTGGTCGTGCTCGCCCCGCCGCCCGCCGAGCTGATCGCCACCCTCGCCCTGCCCGAGCAGCTGGCGCGCTACCTGGACCGGCTCGTCCCCGAGCAGCGCCAGGCCGCCCGGGCGCTGCGTCCGCTGCTGGCCGGACTGGCCGGGGTCCCGATGCCCGCCGACTGGCTGTACGAGGGGCGCGGCAAGGCCGCCGCGGCGCTCGCCGAGTCCCGCGCCGCGCTCACCGACCCCGGCACCAGCGTCCGCCTGGTCGTCCCGGCCGACGGCCACCCGTACGAGGAACTGCGCCGGATCCGGGCCGGGCTCGCGCTGTACGGGCACCGGCCGGACGCCGTGGTCCTGCACGGCGCACTGCCCGAGGCCGCCGTCGCCTCGCCCGACCCGTGGCTGGCCGCGCTGGCCCGCCGACGGCAGGAGGAGCTGGCCGCCCTCGCCGCCGACACCGACGCCCCGGTCCTGGTCACCGGCCTGGCCGAGGCCACCCTGGAGGCCGTCGCCGACCGCCTGTACGGGGACGGCCCCGGGCCCGAGCGGCTCGACCCGGCGCCCTGGACGGTCGAGGACCGGCTCGCCGCGGACGGCCTGCTGATCTGGCACCTCGACCTGCCCGGTGCCGACCGGGCCGAGCTGGACCTGGTCCGCCGGGGCGACGACCTGGTGGTCGGCCTCGGCGCCCACCGCCGGGTGCTCGCCCTGCCCTCCGCGCTGCGCCGCTGCACGGTGGCCGGGGCCGGGCTGCTGGACGGGGTGCTCTCGGTGCGGTTCGCACCCGACCCTTCGCTCTGGCCGAAGGGCTGACGGGCCGCCCGCCCCTTTCCCGGGCCGGCGTTTGAGGACGGGTGCCGCGGTCGGTCCGGTAGCGTCGGGCCGGAGGGCCGCGGGGTGCGGCCACGGCTGAGGAGGCGCCCGCGATGACCAGCACCGACGACCGCACCGAGCCCGTCGGGGACCATGCCGAGGCGGGCGATCACGGCGGGGCGGGCGAGCAGGCCCACCCGTTCGGGCCGGAGCTCGGCCCGCTGGTGGACGAGGTGCGCCGGTTCGCCACCGCGTTCGGCGAGAAGGCCCAGGAGACCAGCGCCACCACCCTGATCACCCTCTCCGGCCTGGCCGACCGCCTGCGCACCCAGCAGCCTGAGGTGTACACCCACCTCGCCGCCGCCGGCTCCGGGCTGGCCGCCGCGGGCGCCGAGCTGCTGGCCGCCTACCGTGCCGCCGTGGCCGGGCACGAGCACCGCTGGACCGCCGGGCAGAGTGCGGCCGCCGAGAAGATCGACCTCGACGGGCCTGACGAACCGTCCGCCAAGCAGTGAAACCGTAGGTTTCGGAGGGTGATCACGGCGCTCTCGTGCGTCACGAAGAAGGAAATTCGATAAGACTTTTGAAGCATTGCGGCCCGGCTGTCCCAGGATTGTCTTCGGATAATGTATGCGAGGCTGTGTACGGGGACTGGGTTGGGCGGTACCGTTCCGTCCAGCGGGAACGAGTGAATAGCTGAGGGACACATGGCTCTGACCATCGGCGTCGATGTCGGCGGGACCAAGATCGCAGCAGGCGTGGTCGACGAGGCGGGCGAGATCCTGGCCCGGACCAGGGTGCCCACCCCGGCCGACCCGCAGTGGGCGGTCGACGCCATCGCGCAGGCCGTGCGCGAGCTCAAGGAGCAGCACCCCGACGTCACCGCCGTCGGCGTCGGCGCCCCCGGCTTCGTCGACAGCAACCGCTCCACGGTGATCTTCGCGCCCAACATCGACTGGGAGAACGAGCCGCTGCGCGGCCGGATCGAAGAGCTCACCGGGCTGTCCGCGGTGGTCGAGAACGACGCCAACTGCGCCGCCTGGGCCGAGTTCCGCTTCGGCGCGGCCGCCGACCACCAGGACATGGTGCTGATCACCGTCGGCACCGGCATCGGCGGCGGCATCGTCCTCGACGGCCGGCTGCACCGCGGCCGCTTCGGCGTGGCCGGCGAGATCGGCCACCTCAACATGGTGCCGGACGGCCTGCAGTGCGGCTGCGGCGGCAAGGGCTGCTGGGAGCAGTACGGCTCCGGGCGGGCGCTGCGCCGCTACGGCCGGGAGAAGGCTGCGGCCGACCCGGTGCGCGGCCGGCGCATGCTGGAGCTCAACGACGGCGTCGCCGAGACCATCCGCGGCATCCACATCACCGAGGCGGCCGAGGCGGGCGACCCGCTCGCCCTGGAGTGCTACGCCGAGCTGGCCGACTGGCTGGGCCGCGGCATGGCCGACCTCGCCGCACTCTTCGACCCGGGCGTCTTCGTGCTCGGCGGAGGCGTCTCCGACTCCGGCCGCCTGCTGCTCGACCCGGTCGCCAAGGCCTTCGAGTACTACCTGACCGGCGGCGTGCACCGCCCGCGCGCCGAGGTCGTGCTGGCCTCGATGGGCTCC
Source organism: Kitasatospora sp. NPDC033851 (assembly GCF_055576085.1). Classification (NCBI taxonomy): domain Bacteria; kingdom Bacillati; phylum Actinomycetota; class Actinomycetes; order Kitasatosporales; family Streptomycetaceae; genus Kitasatospora; species Kitasatospora sp. NPDC033851. The sequence goes on from NZ_JBVIRL010000016.1 coordinate 70,263, forward strand.
GCCGCCGGCATCGTCGGCGCGGCCGACCTCGCCCGCGTCCCGTAACCGCCCCACCCCTCCCTCCCAGCCCGCCGGCGGCGGTGCGACCGGGCCCCGACCGATCCCGGACGCGCCGCCGCCGTCGCACGTCCCGGCGCCGCCGCGTACGGTCGGACCCAGCGACGACGCACCCGGTGACGACGTACAGGGGAGGGCCATGACCGCCGCGAGGGCGACCCGAAGGAGCGCGACCCAGGCGAGCGCGACCGGAGCGACCGGGACCGGCGCGAGCGCCACGAGTGCGGTGGGTGCCGCGGCCGTCGAACCGTTGCCGCCGGCCGGCCCGCGCCGGCTGCGCCTGCTCAGCTACAACATCCGCTCACTGCGGGACGACCGGCGCGCACTGGCCCGGGTGATCCGGGCCTGCGCGCCCGACCTGGTCTGCGTCCAGGAGTCACCGCGCTACTGGCGCCCCGAGGGCCAGGCCGGGTGGCTGGCCCGGCACACCGGGACGGTCGTCCTGGCCGGCGGCGGCCGCACCGCGGCCGGCCCGCTGCTGCTCGGGCGGCCCGGCGCGGTGGAGGTGCTGGGCGTGCACGACCGGCTGCTGCCCAAGACCCGCGGCCTGCACGCCCGGGGCTTCGCCACCGCGCTGCTGCGGCTGCCCGGCGCGGCGCCGTTCACCCTCACCAGCTGCCACCTGAGCCTGGAACCCGAGGAGCGGTACGGGCAGTTCGAGCTGCTGCTCGACCAGCTCGCGATCGCCGAACACGGCGTCGTGGCAGGGGACTTCAACGAGCACCCGGACGGGCCGGGCTGGCAGCTGCTGGCCTCCCGACTGCAGGACGGATACCCGACCGCGCCCTGGGGCGGCGAGTTCACGTCCGTCCCGGAGCGCCCCTACCAGCGGATCGACGCCGTCTTCGCCACCCCCGGGATCACCGTCCTCGGCTGCGGGGTGCCGCACGGACTGCCCGGCGTCACCGAGGCCGACCTGCGGGCCGCGACCGACCACCTGCCGGTGCTCGCGGTGCTCGAACTCCCCGAGAGCAAGGCGGGCTAGACCACGGCGCCGTGGTCCGGGTCCTCCGGCTCGTCCTCGTCGCGGTCCCGCATCCGGGCCACCAGGGTGACGAAGCCGCCGAGGAAGGCGGTGATCCCGACCCAGGCGGGCCAGCCGGAGATCTCCCGCCAGACCATGGCGTCGACCAGCAGCAGGGCGGGGCCGCCGAGCACGGCGAGCCAGGCGAACTTGGCGGTCACGTCGGCGGCGGGCAGCGGCGGGGGCTCCGGCGGGACGTAGTGGTCCTCGTCGCTCTCCTCGGCCAGCTCGTAGTCGCGCGGGCTCGGACCGGCGGCCGGTAGCACCGGCCGGCCGGAGCGGGGGCGGGGCTGCGGGGCGAGGTCGGACAGGTCGTCCTGGTCGTCGCGGCCGCTGCCGTTCTTGTAGCCGCCCTTGAGCTCGTTCTGCGCCCGGAGGTTCTCGACCTCGGGCCAGTCGGGGTTGTTGAGGTCGACGGGGTCGTCGAACTGGGCGACCAGGGCGGCGAAGATCTCGTCCTGCTCGGCCTGGCTGCGCTCGGGCGCGCGGCGCGGCCGGGGACCGGCGGGGGCCGCCGGTGCGGCGGCGTCCTCGGCGGAGCCCTTGGCGGCGGCGTCCTTCGCGGGTGCGGGTGTGGGTGCGGGCGTCACGGCGCCGTCCACGCCGGTGCGGTCCGTCGGCGCACCGCCCGGGGCGGCGTCGTTCGCCGCGCCGTCGTTCGCCGCGCCGTCGTTCGCCCCGCCGTCCTGCGCCCCGCCGTCGTTCGCTCCGCTGTTCTTCGTCGCGCCGTCCTCGCGGGGAGCTTCGTCCCCGCCGCCCGCCGTGCTGCTCTCGTGCACTTCCGGCCCTTCAGCCATGGTGATCGTCGGATTCGACCCGGGTTGCGCCCGCCGCGTGCGCGGGGGCCAGCTGTCGGATGAAGTCCTGGCTGGCCGCGAATATTTCCGCCGCGTCGTGGTCCAGCGTCGCGACGTGGAAGCTGCGTTGGCACAGCCGCTCCGTCACATCGGTCGAGGATATCCGGGCCAGCACCAGTTCCGAGTTGGCCGGAGAGACGACGTGGTCCTGCGGGCTGTGGAAGAGCAGCACCGGCTGGGTCACCTCGGGAAGGCGGTGCTGGACCTCCCGCCACAGCCGGCTCAGCGACCAGGCGGCGTGCAGTGGCGTCCGGTCGTAGCCGAGCTCGGTCGCGCCGGCCTTGGCGATGTCGTTCGCGATGCCGGGCGTGCTCGGGACGAGGTGGCGCAGCACCGGAAGCAGCACACTCGCGGGGGTGTCCGAGCGCACCGACGGGTTGACCAGCACCAGCCCGGACACCGTCGGGCCGTGCAGCGCGGCGAGCCGCAGCGCCAGCGCGCCGCCCATCGACAGCGCGCAGACGAAGACCTGTTCGCACTCGTCGGCGAGCGTCAGCAGCTCGCGTTCGACCGCGGCGTACCAGTCCTCCCAGCGGGTGAGCTGCATGTCCTGCCAGCGGGTGCCGTGCCCGGGCAGCAGCGGCAGCGAGACGGTGTACCCGGCTGCGGCCAGGTCCTCGGCCCACGGTCGCAGCGACTGCGGCGACCCGGTGAAACCGTGGCAGAGCAGCACTCCCACCGGTCCGCCACGGTGGCGGTACGGTTCTGCACCGGGCAGCAACGGCATGGCGGACTCCTTCGCGGGCGGGTGGCGCTGGGGGAGGGGACGCTGGAGGGGGAAGCTGCAGGAATCCGCATCGTCCCACGCTCCGCGCGGGGTCGTACACCCCCTTCGGCGGGGCCGGGCACAGCGGACGGCCGCGGGGCATTAGGATCGACCGGTCCGCATAACAGGAGGCCCCGGTTGTTCTACCGACTGATGAAGATGATCGTCGCGCCACTGCTTCGGATCTTCTTCCGGCCGTGGATCGAAGGTGAGGAGAACATCCCCACCGAGGGTGCGGCGATCATCGCGAGCAACCACCTGTCCTTCTCGGACTCGTTCTTCTTCCCCGCGCTGATCAAGCGCCGGGTGACCTTCATCGCGAAGGCCGAGTACTTCAACACCCCGGGCCTCAAGGGCCGGCTGACCGCCGCGTTCTTCAAGGGCGTCGGCCAGCTGCCGGTGGACCGCTCGGGCGCGCGCGGCGCCGGCGAGGCCGCGATCCGCAGCGCCATCGCCGTGCTGGAGCGCGGCGAGCTGTTCGGCGTCTACCCCGAGGGCACCCGCTCGCCCGACGGCAAGCTGTACCGCGGCAAGGTCGGCGGCCTGGCCCGGGTGGCGCTGGCCACCGGCGCCCCGGTGATCCCGGTCGCCATGATCGACACCGAGAAGGTGCAGCCGCCCGGCCAGGTGGTCCCGAACTTCGGCATCCGCCCGGGCATCCGGATCGGCCGCCCGCTGGACTTCTCCCGCTACCACGGCATGGAGAACGACCGCTTCATCCTCCGTTCGGTGACGGACGAGGTGATGTACGAGATCATGCGGCTCTCCGGCCAGGAGTACGTGGACATCTACGCGACCGCCGCCAAGCGGCAGATCTCCGACGACAAGAAGAAGGCCGACGCCGAGCGTCGCGCGGCGGCCAAGGCGGAGAAGGCGGAGGCAGCCGAGGCCGAGAAGGCAGCCGAGGCGGAGAAGGCGGCCGAAGCCGAGAAGGCGGCCGAGACGGACAAGGAGACCGGGTCGGCCTGACGGCCCGGCCGGGCCCGGGGGGAGGGGCGGATGACGGACGGCGGCAGAGCCGGCGCGGTGGGCGGTACGGTGGCGGCCGGCGGCATGTCCGTCGAACTCCCGTTGTGGAGGGCCATCTCCTACTTCCGGGTGCTGGCCCTGATCTACGCGTTGCTGCGGTACTTCAACTCGTACCTGCACTTCCTGCACCCCGTCGCCGGCTGGATCTTCCTCGGCGCGCTCACCCTCTGGACCCTCGCCACCACCCGGGCGTTCGCCAACCCGCAGCGCTGCACCTGGTACGTCCTGGGCGTCGACCTCACGCTCGCCGTCACCGGCATCGTGATGAGCGGACTGACCGACGCCCCGGCCCGGATCAGCCACGGCGCGCCCACCCTGCCCACCATCTGGGCCGCCGGTACCGTGCTCGGCTGCGCCGCGAAGGGCGGCTGGCGCCCGGCGGCGGCCGCGGGCTCGGTGATCGGCGTCGCCAACATCCTCGGCCACGGCGGGCCGACCGGCGACAACATCCACAACATCGTGCTGCTGATGGTCGCCGGGTGCGCGATCGGCTACGTGATCGAGCTGGCCCGGGGCAGTGAGGCCACGCTCACCCGGGCGCTCCAGGTCGAGGCGGCCACCCGGGAGCGGGAGCGGCTCTCCCGGGACATCCACGACGGCGTGCTGCAGGTGCTGGCGCTGGTCCAGCGGCGCGGCGCGGAGCTGGCCGCGGTGCCGGACGGCGGCACCTGCGGCACGGACTTCGCCGAGCTGGGCCGCCTGGCCGGCGAGCAGGAGCGCGCGCTGCGGACGCTGATGACCGGCGGCCCGATCCCGGCCCAGCGCCTGCCGCAGCCCGACGCCGCCCAGCCGCGCGACCTCACCGCGCTGCTGCGCCCGTACGCCGACGAGCGGATCACGTTCTCCGCCCCCGGCACCCCGGTGCTGCTGCCCGCCCCGGCGGCGGGCGAGCTCGCCGCGGCGGTCGGCGCGGCCGTGGACAACGTCCGCCGGCACGCCGGGGAGGAGGCCCGGGCCTGGATCCTGGTCGAGGACGAGCCGGAGGCGGTCACGGTCAGCATCCGCGACGACGGCCCCGGTTACGCCCCAGGCCGGCTCGGCGAGGCGGAGCGGGCCGGGCGGCTCGGTGTCTCCCAGTCCATCCGGGGCCGGCTGCTGGACCTCGGCGGCACGGCCGAGCTGTACTCGGCGCCCGGGGAGGGCGTCGAGGTCGAACTGCGTGTCCCGAGGAAGGGTGCTTGATGACCGATCAGCCGACCACCGACCGGCCGGTGCGGGTGATGGTGGTGGACGACCACCCGATGTGGCGCGACGCCGTCTCGCGTGACCTCGCCGAGTCCGGGCTGGACGTGGTGGCCACGGCGGGCGACGGCGAGGAGGCCGTCCGCCGCGCCCGCGCCTGCTCGCCGCAGGTCGTCGTGCTGGACCTCAACCTGCCCGGGCTGCCCGGTGCCGAGGTGTGCCGCCAGGTGGTCGCGCACGACCCGGCGGTGCGGGTGCTGGTGCTGTCGGCCAGCGGGGAGCACCAGGACGTGCTGGAGGCGGTGAAGTCCGGTGCGACCGGGTACCTGGTGAAGTCGGCCGGGCGGGAGGAGCTGCTGGACGCGGTGCGCCGTACGGCCGTCGGTGACGCGGTGTTCACCCCGGGCCTGGCCGGCCTGGTGCTCGGCGAGTTCCGCCGGCTGGCCGCCGAGCCGGCCCCGGCGTCGGCGCCGGCCGCCCCGCAGCTCACCACCCGGGAGACCGAGGTGCTGCGGCTGGTGGCCAAGGGCCTGTCGTACCGCCAGATCGCCGACCGGCTGGTGCTGTCGCACCGCACGGTGCAGAACCACGTGCAGAACACCCTCGGGAAGCTGCAGTTGCACAACCGGGTGGAGCTGGTCCGGTACGCGATCGAGCAGGGCCTGGACGACGAGATCTGACGGGCCCCGGGCGGTGCGTCCGCCCGGGGCCCGTCAACTCCTCACGTCCTCGACCCCTCAGCGCGGTACGGCCGCAGCCTCGCGCAGCAGGCCCGCCACGATGTCCACGCCCTCGCGGGTGAGCACCGACTCGGGGTGGAACTGGAGGCCGGCGAAGCCGGGCCCGCGCAGGGCGTGGACGTCGCCGGTGGCGGCGTCCCGGGCGACCTCGACGCCCGCGGCGGCGAGCCGGGCCGCGTCGGCCTCCGAGCAGCGCGCGGTGAAGGTGTTGTAGAAGCCGACCGTCCGCTTGCTGCCGAACAGGTCGATGCTCTCCTGCGCGCCCTGGTACGGGACGGCCTTGCGGCCCAGCGCCAGCCCGAGTTCGGCTGAGAGCAACTGGTGGCTGAGGCAGACCGCGAGCAGCGGCGCGGTCCGGGCACCGGACCGCGCGGCGGCCAGGGCGTCCGCGACGATCGGCCGCAGCACGGCCATCTTGGGGTCGTCGGCGACGGCCGGGTCGCCGGGGCCGGGGCCGAGCACCAGCGGGCCGCGGTGCGCCGCGACCAGCGCGCGCAGCCCGGGCTCGTCGTAGCGCACGACCGTCACCCGGTGGCCGAGCGAGCCGAGCAGGTGGGAGAGCATCGAGGTGAAGGTGTCCTCGCCGTCGACGACCAGCGTCGGCTCGGCCTCGGTGATCCGGGCCGGGGTCTGCATCCGCAGCCAGAACGGCGCGAGGCCGGCCCGGCGGGCGTCCAGCGCGGCCTGCACCCGGTGGTTGTCGGCGAGCCGGGGGCCGGTGGGGTGGGGCAGCCGGGCGGGCGCGGGCCGGGCACCGATCGCGGTGAGCACCCCGGCGGCCTTGGCGTGGGTCTCGGCGACCTCGGACTCCGGGACGGAGTGGCGCACCAGGGTGGCGCCGACCCGGACGACCAGCCGTCCGGTGGCCGGGTCGATGTCGGCGGTGCGGATGCAGATCGGCGAGTCCAGCAGCTGCCCGCCGCTGGCGGAGCGTCCGATCAGGGCGAGCGCGCCGGAGTAGTAGCCGCGCCCGGTGGGCTCGTAGCGGTTGATGACCCGGGTGGCGTTCTCGACCGGGCTGCCGGTGACGGTGGCGGCGAACATCGTCTCGCGGAGCACGTCGCGGACGTCCAGCGAGGTGCGCCCGCGCAGCTCGTACTCGGTGTGGGCGAGGTGGGCCATCTCCTTGAGCCGGGGCCCGAGCACCTGGCCGCCGAGGTCGCCGACCGTGCACATCATCTTCAGCTCCTCGTCCACGACCATGGTGAGCTCCTCCAACTCCTTGGGGTCGTGCAGGAATTGGAGCAGCGAATCGAGGTCGGAGCCGCCTGCCGGATAGCGGTAGGTGCCGGAGATCGGGTTCATCACGACGGTGCCGCCGCTCTGCCGGACGTGCACCTCGGGGGAGGCGCCGACCAGGACCCGGTCACCGGTGTGCACCAGGAAGGTCCAGTAGGCGCCGCGCTCCTGCTCCAGCAGCCGCCGGAACAGCGTCAGCGCGAGCGCGGGGCTGAAGTCCTCCAGCGTGGCGTGGAAGTCGCGCCGGATCACGAAGTTGGCGCCCTCGCCGTTGCCGATCTCCTCCTCGACCACCCGGCGGACGATCGAGGCGTACGAATCGTCGTCCACGTCGAACGCGCCACCGGCAAGCGAGACCGGCAACTGCGGTAGGGCGGAAGTGAATTCGGCCAACGGTAGAACGTGCTGCTCAGCCACCGTGAGGGCCTGCAGCGGGGTGCCGTCGTCGTGCGCCTCGAAGCCGCGCTCGCGGATCTGCCGGTACGGGACGAGCGCGAGCAGGTCGTGCACCGGGGTGCCGCCGGCCGGGGCACCGCTGCGCACCGGGAGGTCGGCGAGGCGCTCGTAGCTGTCGACGCTGCCCAGCAGCACCTCGACGGTGTCCGGGGCGAGTCGGGGGGTGCGGCGGTGCAGCAGGGCGAAGGCGGGGGCGCCGGGGGCGGTGAGACGGGTGAGCAGGTCGGTGATGGTGGTCACGGTGCGGCTTCCTTCCGGGTGGAGGGCGAGGGCGGTGCTGGATTCCGCTCCCGGAGGGCCGTCAGCTCAGACGCCGACGGCCGCCCCGAGGGGCGGCCGTCGTGTTCGTCTAGGAACGCGCGATCGGTGGGCCACCCTTGGGGGAGGCCCACCACCAGGAGTGGTTGTGGGGCGCGTGCATGGCTCGAGCGTAGCGGATCCGGCAGGACGGGTGAGCGAGGTCACTCCTTTGTCCGAGATGTGTCTCACCCCTCGGGCAATGGTCACGAATCGCTCGGGTCACCCCGTAGCCTTGGCGGTGTGACCGCTACGACTGAGACATCGAGGGCTGCCCACTCCTGGCAGTCCCTGCCCGCGGCGCAGCAGCCTGAATGGCCGGACCAAGAGGCTCTGCGCAAGACCCTTGCCGAGCTCGCCTCGTATCCGCCGCTCGTCTTCGCCGGCGAGTGCGACCAGCTGCGCGCCCGGCTCGGAGCCGTGGCGCGCGGGGAGGCCTTCCTCCTCCAGGGTGGTGACTGCGCCGAGGCCTTCGACGGTGTCTCGGCGGAGCACATCCGCAACAAGCTGAAGACCCTGCTGCAGATGGCCGCCGTGCTGACGTACGCGGCCTCGGTGCCGGTGGTGAAGGTCGGCCGGATCGCGGGCCAGTACTCCAAGCCGCGTTCCAAGTCGACCGAGACCCGCAACGGTGTGACCCTGCCGGTCTACCGGGGCGACTCGGTGAACGGCTTCGAGTTCACCCCCGAGTCCCGCAACCCGGACCCGGAGCGCCTGAAGCGGATGTACAACGCGTCCGCCGCGACGCTCAACCTGGTGCGCGCGTTCACCACCGGTGGCTACGCCGACCTGCGCCAGGTGCACGCCTGGAACCAGGACTTCGTCCGCAACTCGCCGGCCGGCCAGCGCTACGAGCAGCTCGCCCGGGAGATCGACAACGCCCTGGCGTTCATGAACGCCTGCGGTGTCGCGCCGGAGGAGTTCAAGACGGTCGAGTTCTTCTCCTCGCACGAGGCGCTGATCCTCGACTACGAGACCGCGCTGACCCGCGTGGACTCGCGCACCGGCGAGCTGTACGACGTCTCCGGCCACATGGTGTGGATCGGTGAGCGCACCCGGCAGCTGGACCAGGCGCACATCGAGTTCGCCTCGAAGATCCGCAACCCGATCGGCGTCAAGCTCGGCCCGACCACCTCCGTGGACGAGGCGCTCGCCCTGATCGAGAAGCTGGACCCGGAGCGCGAGCCCGGCCGCCTGACCTTCATCACCCGGATGGGCGCGGGCAAGATCCGCGAGCACCTGCCCGCCCTGGTGGAGAAGGTCACCGCCTCCGGCGCCAAGCCGGTGTGGATCTGCGACCCGATGCACGGCAACACCTTCGAGGCCTCCAGCGGCCACAAGACCCGCCGCTTCGACGACGTCCTGGACGAGGTCAAGGGCTTCTTCGAGGTGCACCGCGCGCTCGGCACCCACCCGGGCGGCATCCACGTGGAGCTGACCGGCGACGACGTCACCGAGTGCGTCGGCGGCGGCGACGAGGTCATGGTGGACGACCTGCACCAGCGCTACGAGACGGCCTGCGACCCGCGGCTCAACCGCAGCCAGTCGCTGGACCTGGCGTTCCTGGTGGCGGAGATGTACCGGGGGCAGTGAGCCCCGGGCACTGCCGGCCCCCGGCGGTGCCGGATGTGACGTAAGCCCCTCCGGATTCGGGATTCCCGAGCCCGGAGGGGCTTTTTCGTACCCGGATCGCCGGGTAAGGTGAGGCTTAGTGAACTAAGGCAAGCCTTAGTCAAGATCCACTCCGTACTTCACCCCGGGAGAGACCGCGATGTTCGTGTGCATGTGCCATGCGGTCACCGAGGACCAGGTGAAGAAGGCAATCGACGGGGGTGCCAACACCCCCCGCCAGATAGCGAAGGGCTGCAAGGCCGGCACCGACTGCGGGTCCTGCGTGCGCCGGATCCAGGCGCTGCTCGGCGAGCACGGCGCCCGGCCCTGCCCGACCGCTCGGCTGGCCGCGAAGCTCGGCCTCGCCGAATCGGAGCCGCAGCCCGCGCCCGACGCCATGCCGGCTGCCGCTGTGCCGGCCGCCGCCGTTGCTCCGGCGAGGCTTGCCGCGGGTCCGATCGCCCCGGTGGTCACGCTGCGCGTCGCCTGAGGCCGGATCCCCGGGGTCCAAGCCTGGCGTCTGAGGCCCGGCGCCTGAGGCCCGGCACCTGAGGGCCTCAGGACTCCGGCTGCTCGATGAGCTGGGCGATGTAGAGCGCCTCGCCGAGCTTCTCCAGGAGCTCCAGCTGGGTGTCGAGGTAGTCGATGTGGTGCTCCTCGTCGGCCAGGATGTCCTCGAAGATGTTCGCCGAGGTGACGTCGTTCTTGGCCCGCATCACCACGATCCCGCGCTTGAGCCGGTCGATCGCCTCGACCTCGATCTGCCGGTCGGCCTCGAACATCTCCTTGACCGTCTGGCCGATCCGGACGTGGAACAGCCGCTGGTAGTTGGGCAGCCCCTCCAGGAACAGGATCCGGTCGGTGAGCGTCTCGGCGTGCTTCATCTCGTCGAAGGACTCGTGCCGGGTGTACTTGGCGAGCTTCGTCCAGCCGAAGTTCTCCTGCATCTTGGCGTGCAGGAAGTACTGGTTGATCGCGGTCAGCTCGGCGGTGAGCTGTTCGTTGAGGAACTCGATGACCTCGGGATCGCCCTGCATGGCGGTGCCTCCTGCGCTCGTCCTGGAGTAAGTCCTGCGCTGGGCATCCTGGCACCGTAATGGGAAGTAATTCCAGTAAGTTCACACTCACTAGGACATGTGTCGGAATATCCGATTTGGCCGGAGTCGGCCGGTGGGCGATCGACGGTTGGCCCGTCCGGGCGGGGCGTGAATCCGCGCCAAGGGGCGCGCGTCGGCGTACGTCCGCCGTCTGTCACCATGGATCCATGGGTCAGTCCAAACACGAACCGCTGCCGCCGTCTGACCCGAGGCTCCCCCCGGGCCAGCGCGAACAGCGCGGCTGGCCCGCCCTGCACTACGGGCCGGTACCCCGCTTCAAGCCGCTGACCTGGGACCTCCAGGTGTTCGGCGCCACCGCCTCGGCGGAGAAGCACAGCTGGGACTTCGAGGGCTTCAACGCCCTGCCGCGTACCACCGTCGTCGCGGACCTGCACTGCGTGACCAAGTTCTCCGTGCTCGGCAACGAGTGGACGGGCGTGTCGGCCGCCGCCGTGCTCGACCTGGTGCCCCCGGCGCCCGGCGTCACCCATGTGATGGTCTGGGCCGAGTACGGCTACAGCGCCAACCTGCGGCTCGCCGACTTCGCCGACCCGCGCACCCTGCTCGCCACCCACCGCAACGGCGAGGCGCTGACCGCCGAGCACGGCTTCCCGGTCCGGCTCGTGGTGCCGCAGCTCTACGCCTGGAAGGGCCCCAAGTGGGTCCGCGCGGTGGAGTACATGCGGGCCGACCGGCGAGGCTTCTGGGAGGAACGCGGCTACCACAACCTCGCCGACCCCTGGGGCGAGCAGCGCTACTCCTACCAGGAGGAGCCGGGCGAGGGCCCGCTGCGCTGAGCCCGGCCGCAACGGCCGCAACGGCCGGGGCAGGGGTGCCTAGAAGAGCGAGAAGCGGACCGTCACCGCACTGTGCTGCGGCCGCCGCTCCCCGGCCGCCGGGGACTGGCCGTTCACCTTGACCGCGCCGAACACGTCCCAGCCGGTGGTCTGCATCGTGAAGCCCGCTGCCTGCAGCGCCTTCTGTGCCTCGTCCTTGGTCATCCCGGTGACGTTCGGGACCGGCACCATGCCCTTGCTGACCACCAACGAGACCGCGGCGTTCTCCTGCAGCTGCTGCCCGGCCGCCGGCGAGCTGCTGATCACCGAGCCCTCCGGGACGTTGTCGTCGTACGTCTCGGTCACGCTGCCCTTGGACAGCTGGGCGCCGGCCAGGGCCGCGGCGGCGTCGGCGGCGCTCTTGCCGACGAGGTCCGGCACCGCGACCCGCTTGGGCCCCTTGGAGACGGTGACGGTGATGCTGTCGCTCCGGCGGGTGCGCGCGCCCACCCCGGGGTCGGTGGAGATCACCTGTCCGGACGGGACGGACTCGCTGAACGCCTCGACGAACTTGCCGTGCAGACCCTCCTTGTCCAGGATCCGCTGCGCCTCGGCCCGGTCCTTGCCGAGCACCCCGGGCACCGAGCCGTACAGCCCCTCGGACAGTCCGTAGGTGGCACCGCCGACCGCCAGCACCAGCGCGGTCAGCACGGAGGCCCAGATCAGCGCCTTGCGGGGGATCCGGCGCAGCAGGCCGGGCCGGCGCTCGCGCGCCGGGGCCGGCTCGTCGTACGGGCGCGGCTCGGTGAGCAGCTGGTCCATCAGCTCCGGCGGCACGTCCAGCACGCTGGTGCGCTCCGGCGGCGGGGCGTCGGCGGGCCGCGGCAGCGGCTGGATCACCGAGGTCGGCTCGCTGGTCGGGTAGCGCGGGCTCGGCCGGGTGGAGGCCGGCGGCTCGGCGTCCAGCTCGGCCGGGGTGAGGGTGCGGCGGAGCCGCTGGAGCGCGGCGAGCAGCTCGACCGCGTCGTACGGGCGGGCGTCGGCGACCCGGGCGCAGGCGCCGGCCACTATGGCGTCCAGCTCCGGGCCGACCGCCGGGGCGACCAGGGAGGGGGCGGGGACGTTCTCGTGCAGGTGCTTGTACATGACCTGGACGGGGTTGTCGCCGGTGTGCGGGCGGCGGCCGGTGAGCATCTCGTAGAGCAGGATGCCGGCCGCGTAGACGTCGACCCGCTGGTCGGTGGGGGCGTCCGGGAGGATCTGCTCGGGGGCCAGGTAGGAGACGGTGCCCAGGACCGTGCCGCCGGTGGCGGTGCTGGTCGAGGTGGGCGCGCCGTCGGCGGCGCCGAGCACCCGGACCAGGCCGAAGTCGGCGACCTTGACCAGGCCGCTCTCGGTGATCAGCACGTTCTCCGGCTTGACGTCGCGGTGGACGAGCCCGGCCCGGTGGGCGGCGCCGAGGGCGGCGAGCACCGGCTCCAGGACGTCCAGCGCGGCCCGAACGGAGAGCGCGCCGCGGTCGCGCAGCAGGTCGCGCAGGGTGCGGCCGGGCACGTACTCCATGGCGAGGAAAACGTTTCCGCCGTCCGCGCCCTGGTCGAAGACGTTGACCACATTGGGGTGGGTGAGCTTGGCGACCGCCTTGGCCTCGCGGATGAAGCGGGTGGTGAAGGCCTCGTCCCCGGCCAGCGCGGGGTGCATCACCTTGAGGGCGACCACCCGGTCGAGCCGGGTGTCGGTGCCCTTGTAGACGGTGGACATCCCGCCGGTCGCGATGCGCTGCTCGACCCGGTACCGGTTGTCGAGCAGGGCGCCGATCAGCGGGTCGTGCAGTGCCATGTCCACCCGGCGAGTCTAGTGCCGGGCCGGGCGGCCGGACCCGGAGGACGCCGCCCCGGGGCCCGGCTGTGCCCGGCTTGTGACACGCCGGTGCTTCAGAAGGCAGGCCGCTCCCGGGTGTCCAGGTCGGCCCGGCCGGCCATCGCGGAGGAGGCCTCGGCGTGGAAGCGGCGCGGGATGCGCCCCGCCCGGTGGGCGAGCCGGCCCGCCTCGGCGCCGTGCCGCATCGCCTCGGCCATCAGCACCGGGTCCTGAGCCCGGGTCACCGCGGAGGCCAGCATCACCGCGGCGCAGCCCAGCTCCATCGCCAGCGCGACGTCGGAGGCGGTGCCGGCGCCCGCATCCAGGATCACCGGGACGCCCGCACTCTCCACGATCAACTGGAAGTTGTGCGGGTTGCGGATGCCGAGACCGGAGCCGATCGGCGAGCCCAGCGGCATGATCGCGGCGCAGCCGACGTCCTCCAGCTTGCGGGCCAGCACCGGGTCGTCGTTGGTGTACGGCAGCACCGTGAAGCCGTCGTCGACCAGGGTCTCGGCGGCGTCCAGCAGCTCGATCGGGTCCGGCAGGAGGGTTCGCTCGTCGGCGATCACCTCCAGCTTCACCCAGTCGGTGCCGAGCGCCTCGCGGGCCAGCCGGGCGGTCAGCACGGCCTCGCCGGCGGTGAAGCAGCCGGCCGTGTTGGGCAGCACGCGGATGCCGTTGCGGGTCAGCACGTCCAGGACGGAGCCCTGGGTGCCCGCGTCGACCCGGCGCATCGCGACGGTGGTCAGCTCGGTGCCGGAGGCGAGCAGCGCGCGCTCCAGCACCTCCAGGCTCGGCGCGCCGCCGGTGCCCATGATCAGCCGGGAGGAGAAGCTCGTCCCGGCGATGGTCAGCAGGTCGTCGGCCATCTCAGCCTCCCTGCACGGCGGTGAGGATCTCGACCCGGTCGCCCGCGGTCAGCGGCGTCTCGGACCACGAACTGCGGGGCACCACGGCCTCGTTGAGGGCGGCGGCGACGCCGGAGTTGGCCCGGCTGACGGTGGCCACCACCTCGGCGAGGGTCGTCGCGGCCGGCACCTCGCGGGGCTTGCCGTTGACGGTCAGTGCGATCTCGTCCGGACCGGTTTCGTTCGGTGCGGTCTCGTTCGGGCCGGTTTCGTTCGGTGCGATCTCGGTCATGCCAGGGCCTTCGTGGTGGGGCGAGCGGGGGCGGGGGAGAACCGGGTGGGGGTGAACGGCTGCGCCAGTTCGGGGAGTTCGCCGGTGGCCAGGTACTCGGAGAGCAGGTCGGCGGTCACCGGGGTGAGCAGCACGCCGTTGCGGTAGTGGCCGGTGGCGGCGACCAGCCCGGGCAGTGACGTCGGGCCGAGCAGCGGCGCGTTGTCGGGCGAGCCCGGGCGCAGACCGGCCGAGGTCTCCGCGAGCGGGAGTTCGGTGAGACCCGGGACCAACTCGTGCGCGTCGCGCAGGAGTTCGTACACCCCGCCGGCGGTGACCGTGGTGTCGTAGCCCTGCTCCTCGGTGGTCGCGCCGATCACCAGCTCGCCGTTCTCCCGCGGCACCAGGTAGATGTGCCGGCCGCGCACCACGGCGCGGACGTTGCGGGAGAGGAACGGCCGGTAGGCGTCGGGGACCCGTAGGCGCAGCACCTGCCCCTTCACCGGGCGGATCGCGGGCAGCACGCCCTCGGGCAGACCGGCCAGCCGGTGGCTGTGCGGGCCGGCGGCGAGCACGACCTGGTCGGCGGTCACGGTCTCGTGCGTGCTCAGGCGGGCGCCGACCGCGCGGCCGCCCTCGACCAGCAGCTCAACCGCCTCGGCGGCCCGGACGACGACGCCCGCGCGCTCCCCGGCCGACAGCAGCGCGGTGAGCATCCGCCGGCCGTCCACCTGGTGGTCGTCCGCGACGTGCAGGCCGCCGCGCACCCCGGGGGCGAGCATCGGCTCCAGCCTGCGGGCCTCCCGGCCGGTCAGCCAGGTCGAGTCCAGGCCCAGCCGCCGGTGGAAGGCGTGCAGTTCGCGCAGTTCCTCGCGGTCGTCGGAGTCCAGCGCGACGGCGATCGTGCCGCACTGGCGGTAGCCGGTGTCCTGGCCGCCGCTCGCCTCCGTGAGTTCGGCGACGAAGTCCGCGTACCGCTCGTTGGAGGCCATGCCGAGGCGCAGCAGCGGCTCCTCGCCGTACTGGAGCTCGGTGACCGGGGCGAGCATCCCGGCCGCGACCTTGCCCGCCCCGCCGCCGGGGGTGGGGTCGACCACGACGGTCCGCAGCCCTCGCTGCGCCGCCCGCCAGGCGACGGCGAGGCCGATGATGCCCCCGCCGATCACCAGGACGTCGGGTGGGGCGCCTGATGGCATGCGTGTCAAAGCTGCTCTTCTCCCTTCGCCGGTATGACCCGGATCAGGTTCGGACGGTCGCAGGCCGTGCCAGCCCGCCTCTCAGCCCGGTTCGCCGGGCTCCCGTGATGGTGTCCCCACCATAACGCCGGGGCCCGGCCCGGCCGAAGGGCCGGACGAAGGGTGGACAGGGGGAGGCGGAAGGGGGCCGCTCGGCGCGAGGCCGCGCCTGAACGAAGGGTGGACGGCCCGGAAGCGGTGGCGTCGCGCTGAGTACAGTGACGGGCGTGGCAGAGCTGAGCGGGACGGATCAGGTGGTCGTCGTCGGGGCCGGGCTGGCCGGGGCGCAGTGCGCCCTGAAGCTGCGGCAGGGCGGTTGGCGGGGGCGGATCACGCTGGTCGGCGAGGAGCCGCACGCGCCGTACGACCGGCCACCGCTCTCCAAGGACGTGCTGCTCGGCAAGAGCGACAGCACCACCCTGGACATCGACTACGCGAACCTCGGCATCGAGGTCCGCACCGGCCGCCGGGCCACCGGCCTCACCCCCGGCGTGCTGCACACCGACGACGGCGACCTCCCGTACGGCTCGCTGGTGATCGCCACCGGCGCCGTCCCGCGCGCCCTGCCCGGCGCCGAGCGGGCCCACCTGCTGCACACCCTGGACGACGCGCTGGCGCTGCGCGCGCTGCTGCGCCCCGGCCTGCGGCTGGTGCTGGTCGGCGCGGGCTGGATCGGCGCCGAGGTGTCCACCGCCGCCCGCGAGGCGGGCTGCGAGGTGACCGTGGTCGAGGCGGGCCCGGCGCCGCTGCCCGGCGCGCTGCCGACCGCGATCGGCTCGGCGATGGCCGCCTGGTACGCCGAGGCCGGCGTCGACCTGCGCTGCGGGGTCGGCGTGGCCGCCGTCGAGCCCGGCGCGGTGCTGCTGGCGGACGGCTCGCACCTGCCCGCCGACGAGGTGGTGGTCGGCATCGGCGCCCGGCCCGCGACCGAGTGGCTGGCCGGCTCCGGCGTCGAACTGGACGGGACCGGCGCCGTCGTGGTGGACGCGCGGCTGCGCACCAGCCTGCCCGGTGTCTTCGCGGCCGGGGACTGCGTCAGCTACCCCTCGGCCCGGGCCGGCGGCCGGCTGGCCGTCCAGCACTGGGACCACGCGCTGCAGTCCGGCGAGGCGGCGGCCGCCGCCGTCCTCGGTGCGGACGCGCCGCCGTACGACCCGGTGCCGTACTTCTGGTCGGAGCAGTTCGGGCGGATGGTCCAGTACGTGGGCCGGCACGCCGAGGGCGACGAGCCGCTGTGGCGCGGCAGCCCGCAGGACGGCTCCTGGGCGGTGCTCTGGCTGCGCGACGGGGTGCCGAGCGCGCTGCTGACCGTGGACCGGCCGCGCGACCTCACCCAGGGACGGAAGCTGATCGAACGCGGTGCGGCGCTGGACCCGGCCCGCGCGGCGGACCCCTCGGTTCCGCTGAAGTCGGCGGTCGCCGGGTAGCGGCTGGTGCGCGGCGGGCCGCGGAGGTGGCAGTCTGGTGGCGTGAGTGAGATCGAAAGCAAGATTGAAGCCCTGGTCGCCGAGTGGATGTACCTCCCCGACATCTCCGAGCAGTGGGGGGTGCGCGTCACCGAGGTGCGCGACCTGGTCCGCAGCGGCGGCCTGATCGCCGTCCGGCGGGGCCCGAACAAGTCGCTGCAGGTCCCTGCGGCGTTCATCGACGGCCAGGGGCTGGTCAAGCACCTGTCCGGCACCCTGACCGTGCTGCGCGACTGCGGGTACAACGACGTGGAGATCCTGGAGTGGCTCTTCACCGAGGACCCGTCGCTGCCCGGCAGCCCGATCCAGGCACTGCGGGAGAACCGCGGCACCGAGGTCAAGCGCCGCGCCCAGGCGATGCTGATCTGATGGCGGCGGACACGCCGCGCGCCCGCCTGGCGGACGCGCGCCTCTACCTGTGCACCGACGCCCGCCGCGAGCAGGGCGACCTCGCCGAGTTCCTCGACGCGGCGCTGGCGGGCGGGGTGGACATCGTCCAGCTGCGTGACAAGGGCCTGGAGGCCAAGCAGGAGCTGGCGGCCCTGGAGGTCTTCGCCGACGCCTGCCGTCGGCACGGCAAGCTGCTGTCCGTCAACGACCGCGCCGACGTCGCCCACGCGGCCCGGCCGGACGTGCTGCACCTCGGCCAGGACGACCTGCCGGTGCCGGCCGCCCGGGCGGTCCTCGGCGAGGACGTCCTGATCGGCCGGTCCTGCCACGCCGAGTCCGAGGTGGACGCGGCGGTCGCCGAACCCGGGGTGGACTACTTCTGCACCGGCCCGGTCTGGCCGACCCCGACCAAGCCGGGCCGCCCGGCGCCGGGCATCGGCCTGGTCTCGTACGCGGCGAAGCAGGCCACCGACCGGCCGTGGTTCGCCATCGGCGGGATCGACCTCGGCAACCTGGACGAGGTGCTGGCCGCCGGTGCCCGCCGGATCGTCGTGGTCCGGGCCATCACCGCCGCGGAGGACCCGCGGGCGGCCGCCGCCGAGCTGTCCCGCCGGGTGCGCGCGGCGCTCTGACCGCCGCCGAGGACCGCCTTTGAGGCCGTCGCCGTCCGCCAGTACTTGCGGACGGTGGCGGTCTCGGCCACGTCTTCAGTACTTGCGGATGGTGGCGGCTTCGGCCACGTCTTCAGTACTTGCGGATGGTGGCGGCTTCGGCCACGTCTTCAGTACTTGCGGATGGTGGCGGCTTCGGCCAGTGCCAGCAGCACCCCGCGGGCCCGTTCGTCCACCAGCGGGGCCGCCTGCAGCGCGGCCAGCGACTGCCGCATCAGCTCCTCGATCCGGTGCTCCACCAGCTCGGGCGCGCCGCTGCGGGCGACCAGTTCGCGCAGCCCGGCGACCTCCTCGGGTGCCAGGTCCGGCGCGCCGAGCCGCTCGTCCAGGTGCCGGGCGTCGGCGGTGGGCAGGCCGCGCATCGCGTGCGCGACCAGCAGGGTGCGCTTGCCCTCGCGCAGGTCGTCCCCGGCCGGCTTTCCGGTGACCGCCGGGTCCCCGAAGACGCCGAGCAGGTCGTCCCGCAGCTGGAACGCCTCGCCCAGTGGCAGCCCGAACGCCCCGAGGGCCTCGACCAGCTCGGGTCCGGCCCCGGCCAGCAGTGCTCCGACCTGCAGCGGGCGTTCGATCGTGTACTTCGCGGACTTGTAGTGCAGCACCGTCTGCGCCCGGTCCAGCGCGCCCTCGTCCGTCGAGTCGCCGGCCACCGGCTCCAGCACGTCCAGGTACTGGCCGAGCATGACCTCGGTGCGCATCAGGTCGAACACCGGCTTGGCGGCCAGCACGGCGGCCGGCTCCAGGCCGGAGCGCAGGAACAGCTCGTCGCACCAGATCAGCAGCAGGTCGCCGAGCAGCACCGCGGCCGAGGCGCCGTACTGCTCGCGGTCCCCGCGCCAGCCGCTGTCGCGGTGCAGCGCCTCGAAGCGGCGGTGGATCGAGGGCAGGCCGCGGCGGGTGTCGCTGCGGTCCATCAGGTCGTCGTGCACCAGGGCACTCGCCTGGAGCAGTTCCAGGGCGGCGGCCGCGTTGGCGATCCCGTCGCCCCCCGGGCTGGCCGGGCCGCCGGCGGCCCGCCAACCCCAGTAGCAAAAGGCCGGGCGCAGCCGCTTGCCGCCGTCGAGCAGGAAGTCGCGCAGCGCGTCGGACGCGGGGACCAGCTGGGGCGAGATCTTGCCGAGCAGCGCGGACTGGCCGTCCATGAACGCGGCGAGCGCGGCGTTGACGCGTGTGCGGACGTCCTCCACGTCAATGGGATTGGCCGGCCGGGTGCTGGACGAGGTCACGATGGGGCTCCGCTGGTTCTCTGGGGTGCAGCAAGCGTAGCTGGGCGGCTGGGAACGGGCGTGCGAGCAGCCCTGCGGGGTCAACCGGAATGCCGTCCACTAATTGTCTCAATCCGTGGAATCGGGTTGTCCGGCCTCCATGAGGGGCGGATAGCCTGCCAGCATGGCACTCGGTATCGCTTCCACGAGAACGGATCGCGCACTGACCGTCCGCGAACTCCTGGCGGCCGGCAAGCGCTCCTTCTCCTTCGAGTTCATGCCGCCGCGCACCGAGGTCGGTGAGCAGAAGCTCTGGGACGCCATCCGTCGACTCGAACCGCTCGACCCGAACTTCGTCTGTATGACGTACGGCGCGGGCGGCTCCTCGCGCGAGCGCACGGTCAACATGGTCGGCCGGATCGCCACCGAGACCACGCTGACCCCGGTCGCCCACCTGACCGCCGTCGACCACTCGATCGCGGAGCTGCGCAACATCATCGGCCAGTACGCCGACCAGGGCGTGCGGAACGTCCTCGCCGTCCGGGGTGACCCGCCGGGCGACCCGCTGGGCGAGTGGGTCAGCCACCCCGAGGGCGTCACCTACGCGTACGAGCTGGTGGAGCTGATCAAGGGCATCGGCGACTTCTGCGTCGGCGTCGCGGCCTCGCCGAACATGCACCCGCGTTCGAGCAACTGGGACGACGACATCCGGCACTTCGTGGCGAAGATCCGCTCCGGGGCCGACTACGCGATCACCCAGATGTTCTTCGAGGTGGACGACTACCTGCGGCTGCGCGACCGGGTGACCGCCGCCGGCTGCGAGACGCCGATCATCCCGGAGATCATGCCGGTCACCAACGCCAAGCAGCTGGAGCGTTTCCCGCAGCTCAGCGGCTCGCCCTTCCCCGCCGACCTGGAGGCCCGCCTGCGGGCGGCCATCGACGACCCGGCGGCGCTGCGGGCCGTCGGCATGGAGCACGCCACGGCGATGGCCGAACGGCTCCTGGCCGAGGGTGCGCCCGGTCTGCACTTCATCACGCTGAACCACTCGACGGCGACGCTGGAGATCTACCAGAACCTGGGGCTGCACAAGCGCTGAGCCGCGGCCCGCCGCCTGCGGGTGGTCCTGGCCCGACTGCCGTGCTGACGTCGGGTGTTCACGAGTCCGTCACCGTTCCGACGGGGACGGGCTCGGTCGTGTGCGGCCGGTTCCGGGTGCGGTGGGAACGCGATGCGGTACCCCGGCCGTTGAACCGGTACAGTCGCCGGACACGCGCGGCGTGGACGCGCGGGCACGCGACTGGAGGTAGCGGGCGGATGGGCATCGGATACCTGCTGCTGTACGCCGCGTTGGCGGTGGTGGCGCTCTGGCTGGTCGCCGAGGTGCTGCTGCAGAACCGGGCGCCGCTGCACTGGCGGGCCCTGGCCCTGGTCGGCTTCCTGGGCGTGGCCGCCGGGATGAACCTCGGGTCGGTCGTGGTGATCGGGGTCGGCGCGGTGCTGTTCGCGGTCGGCCAGACCTTCGTGACGCTCTCGGTCAAGCGCGGCTACCGGGACGGCTGGTCCCTGCGGAAGGCCGACGGCAGCCTGCCGGGCCCGCTCGCCAAGGTGCCGCTGCTCGGCGCCCTCACCGGCGGCGGTGCCGCGGTGGCGGCCGTCGCGGTCGCCAAGGAGCGGATCGGCGAGGTCAGCGCCGTCGAGGAGCCTCCGGCCGTCCAGCCGACGCCCGAGGAGCTGCCGGAGGTCGAGCAGACCGCCGCCTTCGCGATGCAGGAGCTTGCCCAGGACGGCATCTACGCCCCCGCGTACTACGAGCAGCAGCAGCAGCAGCCGCAGCAGCAGGCCCAGGACCCGTACGCCACCGCCTACCAGGGCGGCTACGACCAGCAGCAGTGGCAGACCCAGCAGCAGCCCGCCTTCGCCTACGACCAGTCCTACGGCGCCTACCCGCAGCAGCAGGACCCGCAGCAGATGCCGCAGCAGGACCCGTACGGCGCCTATCCGCAGCAGCAGAGCCAGCAGCAGATGCCGCAGCAGGACCAGTACGCGGGCTACCAGCAGCACCAGCAGGCCTGGGACCCGAACGCCCAGCAGCAGCACCAGCAGCACCAGCAGCAGCAGTGGCAGCCCCAGCCCGACCCGCAGACCCAGGGCATCCCGCCGCAGCCGGTCTACGACCAGAACTACGGCTACCAGCAGCAGAACACCTGGCACCAGGGCTGACGCGACCGGACAAGGCGAAAGGGGGCCGATATCGGCCCCCTTTCGCCTTGTCCGGGGCGCGCTTACGCCGGTCCCACCAGGTTGGCGGCGATGCAGGCCGACATGCCGACGCGGGCGAGCCCGCCGCCGGGGTGGGCGGTGCCGCCGATGAGGTACAGGCCGGGGACGGGGGACTCGTTGGCGGTCTTCAGCCAGTCGCCGTCGGTTCCGGCGAGGACGGGCAGGGCGACCGAGCCGCCCGGGGCGCCGGTCTCCCGGCGGGTGTCCTCCGGGGTGCGCACGACCCGCCACAGCACCCGCTCGCGCAGGCCCAGGCCGGCCGCGTCGACGTGGGCGAGCAGCCGGTCGGCGTAGCGCTCGGCGACACCGGGGGCGGTCCAGTCGACGACGCCCTGGGCCGGGACGGTCGCGGTCAGCACCACGCTCTCGTGCGCGTCGTCGGGGCGCAGCGCGGGGTCGTCCGGGCGCAGTACCTGCACGGTGGGGCGCTCGCAGAGCGGGGCCAGGCCGGTCAGGGCCCGCTCCTCGGCGGCGAGGTCGGCCGCGTGCACCACCGTGCGGTGCGCGGTGCCCTCCGGCCGGGGGCCGCGCAGCGCGAGCAGCACGCCGAACCGGCCGGGCGCCCCGGACGGCGTCCACGCCTCGGCGGGCTTCCCCGGCCACTCGGCCAGGCCGTGGCCGAACAGCGCGTCGGAGTCCATCGCCGAGAGCACCAGATCCGCGTCGATCCGGCCATCCGCCGTCTCGACGCCGCGCGCCCGGCCGTCCTCCACCACGACCCGGGTGACGGGCGTGGCGAAGCGGAAGTCGACCCTGCGCAGCTCGCAGCGCCGGTACACCGCCTCCGCCAGGGCGCGCAGGCCGCCCCGGACGTACCAGACGCCGAAGGACTGCTCCATGTACGGCAGCACGGTGGCCCCGGCGGGGGCCAGGCCCGGGGCGAAGCCGTACCGGACCGCGGACTCGAACAGCAGGGCGGTCAGGCCGGGGTGGCCGTCCAGTTGGCGCGCCGCCACGTCGTGCAGTGTCCACGGGACGGCGCGGCGCAGCCGGGCCAGGCCGGTGCGCGGCGGGACGGGGTACGGGTCGGTGCCCAGGAACGCCCGGTCGGCCGGGAGCGGCTCCTCCAGCAGCGGGCGGCGGGTGGCCTCCCAGACCGTCCGGCCGTGGTTCATCACCGCACTCCAGCGGGCGCCCGAGCCGGCCCCGAAGGCCGCGTCCAGGGCCTGGCTGACGCCGCCGCGGGAGGCGTTGGGCAGGGCGACGGCGGTGCCGTCGGGGAACAGGTGCCGGCTCTCCGGATCGACCGGGGCCAGCTCTACCAACTGTTCCAGCGGCTCCTTGCCGGTCTTCAGCGCGAGGTCGCGGTAGACGGCGGGGAGCGCGAGCAGCCCCGGCCCGGTGTCGAAGGCGAAGCCGTCGCGCTCGTAACGGCCGACCATGCCCCCGTACGTGCCGCTCGCTTCGCAGACCGTCACCCGGTGGCCGAGGGTCGCCAGCCGGGAGGCCGCCGCGAGCCCGCTCATTCCTGCGCCGATGATGACGATCCGTGCCATGGCACCCGATCCTAGGGCCCGGCTTCGGGCCCGCCGGTCAGGCCCCCGGCTGCCCGGCGTACGCGCTCCCCACGGCCCGGGCGGCCTTGCGCTCGCGGCGGCGGGCCCGGAAGGCGCGGATCTTGCTGATCGCCAGCCAGACCAGCAGCAGGCCGACGGCCAGGACCACGGCGGCGATCGACGCGGCCAGCCAGGGGTGGAAGATCGCCAGGGTGACCAGGCCGGCCACCGAGAGGTCCTCCGCCATGCTGACCACGATGTTGCTGGCCGGCTCGGGAGATGTGTTGACTGCCATCCGCAGCGAGGCCTTCACCAGGTGGCTGACCAGCGCCGTGGTCCCGCCCATCACACCGGCCGCGACCTCGCTCAGCGAGCCGGGGTCGTTGCTCGCGATCAGCACGCCCACGGTGGCCCCGGCGATCGGCCGGATCACGGTGTGCACGACGTCCCAGACGCTGTCCACGTACGGGATCTTGTCGGCCACCGCCTCCATCGCGAACAGCACGGCGGCCGCGATCAGCACGTCCGTGCGCTCCAGCGCGTGCGGCACCGACTGCGCGTCGGCGAACCGGCCCAGCAGCCCGAGCAGCAGCACCACCGCATAGGCGTTGATTCCGCTGGCCAGTCCGCTGGTGAAGATCAGCGGCAGGATCGTCATGGCCTCCCCCTCCTCGTGAACCCGGGCCGGTTCCGGCCGGCCCCGCCGTACCGTACCGGGACCCGGGACGCCGTGCGGACGTGTGTCGGTTCCGGCGCGGGGGGACTGAGTACGGATACTCAGATCCGCGGTTGAGTACGTGAGCGGATGGCCTGCGACCTGCGGAGACGGGAGAGTAGTGGCACCCGGGAGGAACGGCGCGTCGGGCGCCGCTCCACCCGGGTGGCGGATCCGTCCAACCCTCCGGCCGTGATGGCCAGGGGGACGACGGGGGAGATCCGCGACGGGGCTGGTCACGGTCCCCGCACCGCCGGCACGGGGCGGCGGAGCGGGCCGGGGGGAGACCGGCCACGGGGGAAGTTCGTCACCGCCGCCCATGGGGGGAACGGCGGAGCGACGGAACACGGCGGCGGCGCGGACCGGGGGAGGGTCCGCGCCCGCCGCCGATCCGCGTGTCCGGGGCCAGGCGCCGGAGCGGACGGATTGTCAGTGGTGCCGTTCACGATGGAGGAGCACGGACCACCCGGTCCGCGCGCTGCCTCGGAACGGGGGAGACCATGACCATCAGCCACCCTGAGCCCGTCACCGCCCGCCTCCACTCCGCCGCCCTCCCCGTCACCCCGGGCCCGTCGGGCGCACGCCCCGCGGGCCGGGACGTCCACCCCGTGCCGCGCCGGACCGCCGCGCCGCCGGCCGCCCTCGACCTGCTCGCCGACGCCCACCGCACCCTCGCGCGGGCCCGCGCCCTGGAAGACCCGCTCGAGCGCTACGCCACCGCCCACCTGGCCGCGCTGCGCACGGTGGCGGCCGTCCTGGCCGTGCGCGGCCGCCCGGAGAAGAACCCGCGGCGGCGCAAGGCCATCCGCAGTGCCTGGGAGGTGCTGCCCGAGGTGGCCCCGGAGCTCGCCGAATGGGCGCTCTTCTACGGCGTCGGCGCCCGCCGACGGGCCGCCGCGGAGGCCGGGATCCGGGGCGCCGCGTCGGCCCGCGACGCCGACGACCTGATCCGCAACACCGCCCTGTTCCTGCGTCTGGTCGAGCGGCTGCTGGGCCTGCGGGTGGTCCCGCCCGCGCCGCGGCTGCCGCTGGACGGCGACGAGCGGCCGGGGGTGGAGGGCCCGCGCGCCCGGCGGGCATGAACGCCCGGCGGGCATGAGCACCCGGCGGGCGTGAGCACCCGGCAGGCTTAAGGTGGAGGCATCCTGATCGAACTGCACGTGCCAAGGAGTCCCACCTTGTACCCGACGCGTCCCCGCAGTGCCCTGCGTACCGCCGTGGTGTGGGAGGTGGTGCGGGCAGCCCTGGAGAAGCGGGCGGCCGAGCTGGACCAGCCGGTGCTCGACGTGGTCGACACCGGGGGCGGCACCGGTAACTTCGCCGTGCCGGTGGCCAAGCTCGGCCACCGGGTCACTGTGGTCGACCCGAGCCCGGACGCGCTGTTCGCCCTGGAGCGCCGGGCCGCCGAGGCCGGCGTGACAGACCTGGTGCGCGCCGTCCAGGGCGACACCCAGACGCTGCCCGAGCTGGTCGCCCCCGGCACCGTGGACGCGGTGCTCTGCCACGGTGTGCTCGAGGTCGTGGACGACCCGGCGGAGGCGCTGGGCAGCCTGGCCGGCACCCTGCGCAAGGGCGGCGGCCTGGTCAGCCTGCTGGCCGCCAACCGCAACGGCGCCGTGCTGGCCCGCGCGCTGGCCGGCCACTTCAACGAGGCCCGGACGGTGCTCTCCGCGACCGACGGCCGCTGGGGCGAGCAGGACCCGATGCCGCGCCGCTTCACCGGCGAGGAGCTGGGTCGGCTGGCCGAGGCCGCGGGCCTGCGGGTGGAGTCGGTGCACGGCGTCCGGGTCTTCGCCGACCTGGTCCCCGGGGTGCTGGTGGACACCGAGCCGGGCGCGCTGGAGGCGCTGCTGAAGCTGGAGGAGGCCGCCGCCGAGCAGCCCGCCTTCCACGCCGTGGCGACCCAGCTGCACCTGCTGGCCACCCTGGCCTGAGCCGTCCGTCACCGGGCCTTCGCGGCCTTCGCGAAGCCTTCGCGAGACCTACCGCCGCCGTACGGTTCGCGCACCGTACGGCGGCGGTTCGCGATCCGGTCGCCCGCCGGTTGTCCGGCCCGGCTGTCCGGCCGGTTTCCGCGCTCCGGCGGCGGAGCTCCCCAGGTCCGGACCGATTCCATCGGGTCGGGCACTTGTCCGGGGCGTGGCGCGTTGGCACGGGTGCGGCCGTGCCCGGTCGAAGTGGCCCGTCCCACGCGGCGCAGACCACTCCGTAACGGGCCTACGGACCGTATGATCTGGGTAAAGCCGGAAAGCATGACAGCCGGATGCGTGGGGCATATGGACGACACGGGCCGGGTCCCCCGCACAGGCGTCCGACCGTGTGCCCCAAGGCTGATTGGACTTGCCTCCCCGACCGGGGTGGGCGGACCGGTCGCACCCGCGACCGACGAGTAGGAGGACTCCGTGCCGCTCTCGGAGCACGAGCAGCGACTGCTCGACCAGATGGAGCGAGCGCTGTATGCCGAAGATCCCAAATTCGCGTCGGCGCTTGAGGGAACCGGGCTGCGCACTTACACCCGTCGGCGGGTCTACCTGGCCATCGCCGGATTCGTGGTGGGGATCGGCCTCTTGATGGGCGGCATGGTCGTACCGGATCAGATCTGGGTCAGCGTCGTGGGCTTCCTGGTCATGCTCGGGTGCGCGGTGTTCGCCGTGACGGGCTGGCGCCGCGGGCCCGCGACCCAGGGCTCCGGGCCCCGCCAGGCCGCCGCCCCGCGCCGCAAGGCCGGGATGATGGACCGGGTCGAGCAGCGCTGGCAGCGCCGCCGGGACGAGCAGACCGGCGGCTTCTGAGCCGTCGGGCCGTCCGGCGCGACCGAGACCTAAGACGCCGGGGGCGGGCAGTCGATCGACTGCCCGCCCCCGGCGTCTTTCCGTGTCCGGCCCGGAGCTCAGGACTCCTGAGTGTCCGACGTGGGGGTGTCCGACGGGGCGGCGTCCGGCCTGGGCCGCCGGGTGAAGACCCGCCGGAGCGGGGCGGTGGCCGCCTCGCCCGTCCGGGCCGCCCGGGTGCCGACGGCCGCCCGGGCCGCCCGCACCGCGTCGGAGGTCCGCCACCACAGCTGCGCCGAGGACGGCGGCAGCAGCAGCGCCCTGGTCCGCCCGGCCCGTCCGACGCTCGCCTGCAGGCCACGCCGGGCGGTGTGGACGTCGGCGGCCAGCGGTGCCGCGGTGGTCTGGCCGGGCGGGGCGTACAGCACCCGCTCGGTGGCCAGCGCCAGTCGGCCGGCGGCAGCCGCCGAGTCCGCGTCCAGGTCCGCCTTCTCGGTGATCCGTCGTGCGGCCGAGCGCGGGGTGCGTGACTCGTCCGGGGGAATTCCGAGGTCCCAGGCGGAGTCGACCAGCTCGTCCCAGGCGGCGAGCACCTGGGCTTCGGTCAGCTCCGCGGACCCGGTCCCGCCGGGGCGGCGCCGCCCGCCGCCGCCGAGCCGGCGACGGCGTACGGCCGTGCGCCAGAGCATCGGGACGAGCAGCAGTGCGATCACCGCCACCACCGCGGCGAGGGCGCCGAGCACCTGCCCGGACAGCAGCCAGGATTCTTCGGCGGTCTTGGCGGCGGTCTTGCCCTTCGGCCCGCAGTCGCCCAGCTGGCGCTGCTTGGCGGTGCAGTCCGAGGCGGCGGACGGCGCCGGGGCGGCCGACGCGGTCTGCGGGGCGGTGGTCGCGTGCTGGGTCGGCGCGGTGGTCGCGGCGCCGGACGTCTCGTTGTAGTGCGTCGCGATGCCGCGGCTCGGGGTCGGCTCGAAGCGCAGCCAGCCGTAGCCCGCGAAGTACAGCTCGGGCCAGGCGTGGTACATCCGGCCGCTCACCGAGTAGACGTTGCCGCCCTTGTTGTCGCCGGGGGTGAACCCGACGGCGACCCGGGCCGGGATCTTCAGCACCCGGGCCATCGCCGCCATGGTGGAGGCGAAGTGCACGCAGAAGCCCCGGCGGTCGCGCAGGAAGACCGCGATGGCGTTGCTGCCGGTGCCCGCGCTGACCGAGGTGTCGTACTTGAAGTCCGGGCCGGTGAACCAGTTCACCAGGGCCATCGCCCGGTCGTAGTCGTTCTGCGCGCCGCCGGTGATCGACCGGGCCTGGTCGGCGACCACGCCCGGCAGGTCGGACGGGACGACGGTGTAGTGGTCCCGGACGTCCTGCGGCGCGATGGGCGCCAGGCGCAGCTCGTTGGCGGTGGGCCGCAGGTCCAGGGCACTGGCGTGGTAGCGCAGCCCGCGGATCGCCTTGTCGTTGCTCGGGATGACGGTGCGGGTCAGCGGGTCGAGCTTCCAGTCCCCGCGGTTGGGGACCTGGACGGCGGCGGCCGGGTAGGGCAGCGGCAGCCAGCTGTTCTCCAGCCGGTCGCTGATCTGGAAGTCGGCCTCGACCCGGGGGACGTTGGCGTTGCGCAGGCCCTCGGGGGCGGGCAGCGACGCCGGGAGGTCGTTGACCGTGGTGCTGCCGAGCCGCCAGCTGGTGCCGTCGAACTGGTCCAGCGAGCCGGTCCGCAGGTAGATCTGGTCGGCCAGCTCGCTGTCCATGGTGTAGCTGAGCAGCTCGGCGTCGGTGGGCTTGGTGATCGCGGCCTCCAGGCTGACCAGCGGGTCGAGGCTGGTCGCCACGCTCCCGCCGGTGCCCTTGCCGGAGCTTCCGCCGGAGCCGGAGTGCAGCAGCCCGGCGTCCCAGTGCGGGAGGACGACCGGGAGCAGTATCGCCACGGCCAGCGCCAGGACGCCGACCTGTCGGCCGCCCGGGCTGACCTTGGAGGAGCTCACGGTGCCGCGGGCGGTGCCGCGGAAGACCCGGCCCCAGCGGGAGACCCGGTCCTGGCCCTCGGCGAAGAGCAGCAGCAGGTAGCCGGCCGCGGCGGCCGCGAACCAGAGCCAGCTGCCGTGGTCCCCGGACAGGCCGTTGCCGATCGAGTAGAGCGCCAGCAGCGGCAGCCCGGCCAGGGCCGAGTGCCGGTAGGTCACCGCGACGGTGTCCACCACGATGGCGATCAGGCCGACCGCCGAGACCAGGATCAGCCGCAGGCCGGCGGTGGGCGGCGCCGGGATCGCGTACTGCTGGATGTCGTCCAGACCGGTGGAGAAGACCTGCTCCAGGACCCGCAGCGAGGACGGCCCGGGCAGCGCACTCCCGGCGAAGCCGATGACCACCAGCAGGAGCAGCACCAGCAGCTGCCCGACCGGCACCGTCCAGCGGTACAGCGGGGAGCGGCGCAGGCCGGCGCCGACCCCGGCGACGACGGTGATCACCAGGACGGCGTGGGTGAGCCAGCTGCGCGAGGTCAGCAGCGGGAGCAGGCAGAACGAGGCGAGGGCGGTGGCCAGCGCCGCGTAGACGGTCAGTTTGGCCCGGGTGGTCACGCGCCGGCCTCTTCTCGGTTGGGGGCGGTCGTCTTGGCGCCTTCGGCGGCCCGCCACAGGTCCGGTACGGAGTCGCCGGCGCGCACCGGAATGACCGTCCAGCCGGCCTCGCGCAGCTGCCGGACCCGGGCCCGGACCTCGTCGCCGCCGGTGTTCGGGGCGAGCATCCGCAGGCCGGCCCAGGTGCCGGTGTCCAGCAGGAAGGCGATCGCCCCGCCGGTACGGCTGCGCAGTCGGCCCAGCCGGGCGGTCTGCGTGTCGTCCAGCTCGCCGAGGACGGCGACCAGCAGGCCCTCGCCGCCGGTGCGCAGCGGCTCCTCGGCGCGGGAGAGCGTGCCGCCGTCGGACAGGTCGGCGACCGCGAGGGCGTCCAGGATCAGCCCGGAGGTGTCGGCGGCGTTGTTGTGGCCGCCCGCGCCGGGCCCGGGCACCGAGAGGCCGGTGTCGGTGAGCAACTGGGTCTGGTAGCCGCGCTCCAGCAGGTGCGTGGCGACCGAGGCGGCGCAGCTGACCGCCCACTCGAAGGAGGAGGCGGGGCCGCTGCCCCGGTGGCCGATCTCGCGGGTGTCCAGCAGGACGGTGGCCCGGGCCCGCTGCGGCTGCTCCTCGCGGCGCACCATCAGCTCGCCGTACTTGGCGGTGGAGCGCCAGTGCACCCGGCGCAGGTCGTCGCCGGGCCGGTACTCGCGCAGGATCACGTCGTCGTCGCCGGCCAGCGCGAGGGTGCGGCTGTGGCTCTCGCCCTGGCCGAGCCACTCGCCGCTGAGCCGGACGAACGGCAGGGCCTGGACCTGGGGGACGACGGTGAGGACGTCGGAGGCGGTGAAGGCGCGGGTCACCTCGCACATCCCGAACGGGTCGGACAGCCGCAGCTGCAGCGGCCCGAGCGGGTAGCGCCCGCGCAGGTCGGAGCGGACCCGGTAGGAGACCTCGCGGTGGCCGCGCGGCTCGACCCGGTCCAGCACGAAGCGCGGGCGCGGCCCGAGCACGTACGGGACCTTGTCCTCCAGGAGCAGCAGGCCGGTGGGCACCCGGGAGACGTTGTCGAGCCGCAGGTGGACCCGGGCCTCCTGGCCGGCGATCGCCCGGCGCGGGCTGAGCCGGCGGCCGCTGGCGACCCGGTACCGGGTGTTGGCGACCACCACCACGGCGACCAGCGGGAGCGCGGCGAGCAGCACGCCGACCCGCAGCAGGGCGTCCTGGTCGAGCAGGTAGGCGCAGACCACCGCGGTGAGGCCGGCGGCGAGGAAGGACCGGCCCCGGGTGGTGAGGCCGTGGAAGCCGGCTCGCAGCCCTGACGCCGAGTCGGACTGGACCACCTCAGCCCCTCCGGACGGCCGGGCCGCCCTGCGGGCGAGGCAGCGGCAGCCGGGCGACCAGGTCGGTCACGATCTGCTCGGAGGTGCGGCGGCTGAGCTGGGTCTCGGCGGTCGGCATCAGGCGGTGCGCGAGGACCGGGACGGCGAGGCGCTGGACGTCGTCCGGGGTGACGTAGTCGCGCCCGTCCAGCGCGGCGGCGGCGCGGGCGGCCCGGACCAGGTGCAGGGTGGCGCGCGGCGAGGCGCCCAGGCGCAGCTCGTGGCTGGTGCGGGTAGCGCCGACCAGGTCGACGGCGTAGCGGCGGACCGGGTCGGCGATGTGCACGGTGCGGACCAGGTCGACCAGCTTGAGGATGTCGGCGGCGTGCGCGACCGGCTGGAGGTCCTCCAGCGGGCTGGCGCCGGAGTGCACGTCCAGCATCGCGAGCTCGGCCTCGGGGCTGGGGTAGCCGATCGAGATCCGGGCCATGAAGCGGTCGCGCTGGGCCTCCGGGAGGGGGTAGGTGCCCTCCATCTCGACCGGGTTCTGGGTGGCCACGACCATGAACGGCGAGGGCAGCTCGTAGCTGGTGCCGTCGATGGTGACCTGGCGCTCCTCCATGGACTCCAGCAGCGCGGACTGGGTCTTGGGCGAGGCGCGGTTGATCTCGTCGCCGACCACGATCTGGGCGAAGATCGCGCCCGGGCGGAACTCGAAGTCGTGCCGCTGCTGGTCGTAGATGTTGGTGCCGGTGACGTCCGAGGGCAGCAGGTCGGGCGTGAACTGGATGCGACGCACGGTGCAGTCGACCGAGCGGGCGAGCGCCTTGGCCAGCATGGTCTTGCCGACGCCGGGTACGTCCTCCAGCAGCAGGTGGCCCTCGGCGAGCAGCACGGTCAGGGCGATCCGGATGGCCTCCGGCTTGCCCTCGATCACGCTCTCGATGTTGGTGCGGATCCGGTCCACGACCGCGGCGAGCTCGGGGAGCCCGACCTGCTGGTACCCGTTCGCCCTCTGCTCGCCCCCCGCAGGACCACCGAGACCGGCCTGATCGTTGTAGCTCGTCACCCGTTTACGCTCCCTGGCACCCTGTGCCCGCCCCGTCCCGAGGCCGGACCCCACCCCATGCTTGACGCGGCCGTCCCGGGGACGGTTCCGATGGCGGATCCGGCGTCGGGGAGGCGGCCTGCGGCCCGGTCGCCCCAGGTGGTTCGGGGTCTGACCGGCAGCCGCATTCTCCCCCGCGCGATGGCCAGAAGTCACCATTCGGCCGACCCCGAATGCCGGTGGGGCGGGGGGCGGGGCCGGAGACCGCCTACCGGATCTCGCGCAGCAGGCCGGTGTGGACGTCGAAGACGAAGCCGCGGACGTCGTCCGTGTGCAGCAGGAAGGGCGAGGTGCGCACGCGCTGCATGGACTGGCGGACGTCGCCGTCCAGGTCGACGAAGGCCTCCACCGCCCACTGCGGGCGCTGGCCGACCTCCAGCTCCAGCTCGCGGCGGAAGTCCTCGGTGAGCCCGAGCAGGCCGCAGCCGGTGTGGTGGATCAGCGCGATCGAGCGGGTGCCGAGGGCGCGCTGGCTGATGGTCAGGGACCGGATGGTGTCGTCGGTGACGACGCCGCCGGCGTTGCGGATGACGTGCGCGTCGCCCAGTTCGAGGCCGAGCGCCGCGAACAGGTCGAGGCGGGCGTCCATGCAGGCCACCACGGCGATCTTCTGCACCGGGCGGGCGTCCATGCCGCCGTCCTGGAAGGTCACCGCGTACTCGCGGTTGGCCGCGACGAAGCGGTCGATGATGGTGGGTCCGGCGGGAGCGGCAGCGGCGTTCGGCGTGGGCCGGTCGGGGGTCACTGTCATGCCGGCGACGTTAGTGCGAATCCGGCGTCCGCGGTGGGGTGAAGAGCTACAGAACAGGAGGCTGTGATCGAGTGCATAGCCACAACGGGAGGGTTTGTCCGGGCTGGTCCCGGATGGGTCGTACGCGGGTCGTGGGGTGGGGGCGCGCGACGATGTCCGAAGGCCCCCGGATCGGGCCGCCGCGGGACCACCCCAACGGCCACGACCTGCGGTGATCCGTTCCGCCGCCCGGGTGGTGCGCCGGAGCGGACCATTGACTGGCAGGGCCTGGGCGATAGAGTTTGCGGCGCAGTGGAGCACACCCGCCGGAGCCCGTCAACCGGGCCTTCCCGGCCGGTGCGGCCGGTCGACGCGGCCCGTGGCCTCCACCCGCTCCGTGCTCACCTGGCGCACCTTCCCCGGTGCCGGGCGGTCACGATCTTCCCCTCGAGCGGGCGGGGACCACGGGCCGCTTCGTCGTGCCGGGGGACGGTGGGCGAGAATGGTGGCAGCTCCCGGGCCTCGGGCTGCTCCGCACGAAGAAGGGCGCCACCGCGCATGACCACCAACGAACCGGGCCCCAAGCACGTTCCGGTGATGCTGCAGCGGTGCATGGACGCCCTGGCGCCGGCGATCTCGCGCCCCGGCGCCGTGGTGGTGGACGCCACCCTCGGCCTCGGCGGGCACAGCGAGGCGCTGCTCACCCAGTTCCCCGAGGTCCGGCTCGTCGCGGTGGACCGCGACCCGCAGGCACTGAAGCTCTCCGGCGAGCGGCTGGCCCCGTTCGGCGACCGGGCGACGCTGGTGCACGCCGTCTACGACGAGATCCCCGAGGTGCTGGAGCGCCTGGGCATCGACCGCGTGGACGGCGTCCTGTTCGACCTCGGCGTCTCCTCGATGCAGTTGGACGAGGCGGACCGCGGCTTCGCGTACGCGCAGGACGCTCCGCTGGACATGCGGATGGACCAGACCCGGGGGATCAGCGCGGCGGAGGTGCTGAACACCTACAGCCACGGCGAGCTGGCCCGGATCCTCAAGTTCTACGGCGAGGAGCGGTTCGCCGGGAAGATCGCCTCGGTGATCCTCCGGGAGCGGGAGAAGGAACCGTTCACCAACAGCGCGCGTCTGGTCGATCTGGTGCGCAACGCCATTCCGGCGGCGACCCGCCGCACCGGCGGAAACCCGGCCAAGCGGACGTTCCAGGCGCTGCGGATCGAGGTCAACGGCGAGCTGGAGGTCCTGGACCGGGCGATCCCGGGGGCGCTGGACGCCCTCACGATCGGCGGCCGGATCGTCGTGATGTCCTACCAGTCGCTGGAGGACCGCCTGGTGAAGCAGTACTTCGCCGCCGGGGCGACCAACACCGCCCCGCCGGGGCTGCCGTTCATCCCGGAGGAGCACCAGCCCTGGCTCAAACTGATCACCCGCGGTGCCGAGCAGGCCACCGAGGAGGAGATCGAGGAGAACCGGCGCGCCGCGCCCGTACGGCTGCGGGTGGCGGAGAGGATCAGGGACCGAAGCAAGCGGGGCTGACGAACGGTCCGGCGGGGTCCGAAGGGCGGAGGAGAGCGGTGGGGCCGGTGGCCGGTGAGGTCCGGGCGGGGCGGGGAGGACTCCCCGGACAGGGGAGGGCACGCATCACGGTCCGGCCGGGGAAACGCCCGGTCCGGGGGCGCACGCCGTTCGCGGTGCTCGTCGTGGTGCTGCTGGCGGCGGGGCTGCTCGGGCTGCTGGCGCTGAACACCGCGCTCAACGAGGGCTCCTTCGAGCTGTCCCGGCTGCAGAAGCAGACCACCGTGGCGACCGACGAGCAGCAGAGCCTGCAGCACCAGATCGATCAGAGCTCGGCCCCGGACGCGCTGGCCAGGCGAGCCGCCGAGCTGGGCATGGTCCCGGCCGGGGGGATGGCCTTCCTGGACGTCCCGAACGGAGGCAAGGTGGTCGGCACGCCCGGCCCGGCGCAGGACAGCCCGCCGGTGAAGCGCTCCACGGCCGACCCCTGGCCGACCAAGCCCGTGCCGGGCGGCGCCCAGCCGAGCACCGGACCGTCGCCGGCCGCCCAGCCGCCGGCCCCGCCGGCCGTGCCGACGACACCGGCCGCACCGACCACCACGGCGACTCCGACGACGGCGGCCTCGGCCGGCGACTCGGTGATCCAGCTCAACCCGGCCTCGCCCGCCGCGCCGAACGGGGGCCCCGGCCGATGACCACGCCTCGTCAGCCCTCCGGTTCGGGCTCCGGCAACGGCCGCCGCCCGGTGCCTCGGTCCGCCGCGCCGCGCGGCCAGTCCGGCTCCGGTCGGCCGCAGCCCGCCAAGAGCCAGCCCACGCGCGGCCAGCCGGCCAAGGCCCCGTCCCCGAAGGCCCAGCCCCCGAAGGCTCAGCCCCCGAAGGCCCAGCCCCCGCGCGGCCAGTCGGCGGCCAAGGCCCAGCCCGCGAAGGTGCAGCCCGCCAAGGCCGCCGTGTCCCGCAGCGCCCCGCGCACGCCGCAGCAGCGGCGTCCGGAGGGCCGGCCGCCGGCCCGCAGCCAGGCGGCGGTGCGGCCGCGCCCGAAGAGCCGGCTGCCGCAGCGCCCCAAGGCGCTCAAGCTGGCCGAGCCGAAGCGCCGGCTGCGGGTGATCACCGTGGTGATGTCGCTGGTGTTCTCGGTCTTCGCGGGCCGCCTGATCCAGCTCCAGCTGGTCGACTCGGACGCGCTGGCCGCCGACGCCAACACCAACCGCTACCTGAACATCCCGATCACCGCCGAGCGCGGCTCGATAGCGTCCGCCGACGGGGTGGCGCTGGCCGCCACCGTCGACGCGTACGACATCACCGCCGACCCGGCGATGTTCACCCCGGAGGCGACCGGCATCCCGGACGCGCCGGAGCAGGCGGCCGCCCTGCTGTCGCCGATCCTCGGTGTGCCCAAGGAGAGGATCGCCGCCGACCTGCACACCCCCAAGACCCGCTACAAGCGGCTCGCCGCCCAGCAGACCCCGGCCGCCAAGAACCAGATCAGCGACCTCAAGTCGAGCCTGGAGAAGCAGGCCGGCTCGCGGGCCTGCCAGGTCCAGAAGAAGCTGCTC
The DNA here is from genome assembly GCF_055576085.1 of Kitasatospora sp. NPDC033851. NCBI lineage: Bacteria > Bacillati > Actinomycetota > Actinomycetes > Kitasatosporales > Streptomycetaceae > Kitasatospora > Kitasatospora sp. NPDC033851. The sequence continues at coordinate 105,384 of NZ_JBVIRL010000016.1, forward strand.
GGCAAGCCCGCCGACCAGGGCGGGCGCACCCGGGTGGACAACGAGTGCGCCAACCCGCTGGCCGGGGTGTTCAACCGGGAGACCCAGAAGCGGGTCTACCCCGCCGACGGGCTGGCCGCCAACCTGGTCGGCTTCGTCAACGGCGAGGGCGCGGGCGCCGGGGGGCTGGAGCTGCAGTACCAGCAGCAGCTGGCCGGCAAGGACGGCCACAGCAGCTACGCCCAGGCCGGCGGACGGCTGGTGCCCACCGCCGGGGGCTCGATGGACCCGGCCGTGCCCGGCAGCGACGTGAAGCTGACCATCAACCGGGACATCCAGTGGGCCGCCCAGCGGGCGATCACCGACCAGGTGGCCAACTCCGGCGCGGAGAAGGGCTACGTGGTGGTCCAGGACGTGAAGACCGGCCAGGTCCTCGCGATGGCCACCGCGCCCGGCTTCAACCCGAACGACCTGAGCCTGTCCAAGCAGGCCCAGCTGGGCAACCCCGCCCTGGTCGACGCGTACGAGCCGGGCAGCACCGCCAAGCTGATGAGCCTGGCCGCCGTCCTGGACTCCGGCAAGGCCACCTGGGACACCAAGGTCACCGTCCCCAACCGGCTGGTCCGGGCCGGCCAGCAGTTCAAGGACGACGTCAACCACGACCCCTGGTACCTGACCCTGGCCGGAGTGCTGGCCAAGTCCTCCAACATCGGCACCATCGAGGCGATCGAGACCCTCGGTGACGGCAACCAGCTCCAGGCCAACAAGGTGCTGGACGGCTACATGCGCAAGTTCGGCGTCGCCCAGCCGACCGGCCTGAACTTCCCCGGGGAGACCCCGGGGATGCTCAAGAAGCCGGAGGACCTGGTCGCTTCGGAGAAGTACAACATCTCCTTCGGCCAGGGCCCGCTGCAGATGAACGCGCTGCAGGCCACGTCGGTCTACTCGACCATCGCCAACGGCGGGGTGCGGGTCGCGCCCAGCATCGTCCAGGGCGTCACCGGCCCGGACGGCAAGTACACCGCGACGCCGCCGGGGGAGCAGACCCGGGTGGTCAGCGACCAGACCGCCAAGACCCTCACCTCGATGCTGGAGTCGGTCGTCGACGACGAGCAGGGCACCGGCGGCAAGGCCGCCATCCCCGGCTACCGGGTCGCGGGCAAGACCGGCACCGCCGACCGGGGCGCCGCCAACGGCGTCGGCTACGACGGCTACACCGCCTCCTTCATCGGCTTCGCCCCCGCCGACGCCCCCCGCGTCACCGTCTCCTGTACTCTCCAGGGCCCGGTCAACGGCCACTTCGGCGGCCAGCTGTGCGGCCCGGTGTTCAAGCAGGTGATGGAGTTCACCCTGAAGACCCTGCAGGTCCCGCCGAGCGGCAGCCAGGCGCCCAACCTGCCCGTCGAGTGGAAGCCGTGAGCGAGCATGAGCGACGAGCGGGCCGGGTCGGCCGACGGTGCGGCGAAGGGCCGGTTTGGCCCTGGGCACCCTTCGGCGGATAGCCTTCCCGCCGTGCCGAAACCCGATCAAACCACCGTGAGTCCGCCCCGCCCGACCGGGACCGCCGCTCTGCCGCTGGCCGAGCTGGCCGTCCGGCTGGGTCTCGCGCCCGTCGAGGGCGGCGCCGTCACCGGCGTCACCCACGACTCCCGCGCGGTCCGCCCGGGCGATGTGTACGTGGCCTTCCCGGGCGCCAACCACCACGGCGCGGCCTTCGCGGCCAAGGCCGCGGAGTCCGGCGCGGTGGCCGTGCTCACCGACCTGGCGGGCGCCGACCTGGCGGCCGACACCGGTCTGCCGCTGCTGGTCGTCGAGCGGCCGCGAGCCGTCATGGGCGAGCTCGCCGCGATCGTCTACGGCCGCCCCTCCGAGCGGCTGCTGATGATCGGGCTGACCGGCACCAACGGCAAGACCACCACCTCGTACCTGGTCGAGGGCGGCCTGCGCGGCGCCGGGCGCCACCCCGGCGTGATCGGCACCGTCGAGATGCGGGTCGGCGAGGAGCGGATCAAGAGCGAGCGCACCACCCCCGAGGCCACCGACCTGCACGCGATCCTCGGCGTGATGGCCGAGCGCGGCGCCGACGCGGTGACCATGGAGGTCTCCAGCCACGCCCTGGTCTTCGGCCGCACCGACGGCGTCGCGTACGACGTCGCGCTGTTCAACAACCTCACGCCCGAGCACCTCGACTTCCACCCGGACATGGAGGACTACTTCCAGGCGAAGGCCCGGCTCTTCCAGCCCGGCAAGTCCCGCCACGGCGTGGTGAACCTGGACGACGAGTACGGCCGCCGGCTCGCCGCCGAGGCCAAGATCCCGGTGACCACCTTCTCCGCCACCGGCGCCGCGGACGCCGACTGGCGGGCCGTGGACGTCCGGCTCGGCCCGGTCGGCTCCACCTTCCGGGTGCTCGGCCCGGACGGCGCCGAGGCCGAGGCGGCCGTCCCGCTGCCCGGCCCGTTCAACGTCGCCAACGCGATCGCCGCGATCACCCTGCTGGTCGCCGCCGGGCTGCCGCTGGAGCAGGCCGTGGCCGGCGTCGCCGCGGTTCCCGGCGTGCCCGGCCGTCTGGAGCGGGTGGACGCCGGCCAGCCGTTCGTGGCCGTCGTGGACTACGCGCACAAGCCGGACGCCCTGCAGGCCGTCCTCGCCTCGCTGCGCGAGGTCACCAAGGGCCGGCTGCACGTCGTCGTCGGCTGCGGCGGCGACCGCGACCCGCACAAGCGCGGCCCGATGGGCGCCATCGCCGCCCGCCTCGCCGACACCGCCCTGCTGACCAGCGACAACCCGCGCAGCGAGGACCCGCTGGCGATCCTCGCCACTATGCTGACCGGCGCCGCCGCGGTGCCGGAGGCCGAGCGCGGGGCCGTCCTGGTCGTTCCCGACCGGGCCGAGGCGATCCAGCTGGCGGTCGCCCGCGCCCAGGCGGGGGACACCGTGCTGGTGGCCGGCAAGGGCCACGAGCTCGGCCAGTACGTACGAGACGAGATCCGCCCCTTCGACGACCGGGAGGTGCTGCGCGAGTCCATCGCGCGGACCACGGCCGTGCGGGGCGACCGAGGAGTAGAGCAGCAGTGATCGCACTGACCCTCGCCGAGGTGGCCGCCGCAGTCGGGGGCACCCTGGACGGCGCCGACCCGGACACCCTGGTCACCGGCCCGGTCGAGGTCGACTCGCGCAAGGTGAGCCCCGGCGGCCTGTTCGCGGCCTTCGTCGGCGAACACGTGGACGGCCACGACTACGCGACCACAGCCGTCGAGGCCGGCGCCGTCGCGGTGCTGGCCTCCCGCCCGGTCGGCGTGCCCGCCGTCCTGGTCGACAGTGTGGTGGAGGCGCTCGGCAGGCTGGCCCGTACCGTGGTCGCCCGCGCCGAGGGCACCGCCGTGGTCGCGCTGACCGGCTCGGCCGGCAAGACCAGCACCAAGGACATGATCGCGCAGCTGCTCCAGCGCCACGGTGCGACCGTCTACCCGCCCGGCTCGCTCAACAACGAGATCGGCCACCCGATGACCGCGCTGCGGGTCGAGGCCGGCACCCGGCACCTCGTCATGGAGATGGGCGCCCGGCACAAGGGCGACATCGAGTACCTCACCTCGATCACCCCGCCCCGGGTCGGCGTGGTCCTGAACGTCGGCACCGCCCACGTCGGCGAGTTCGGCTCCCAGGAGGCGATCGCCGAGGCCAAGGGCGAGCTCGTCGAGGCGCTGCCCGTCGACGGCACCGCGATCCTCAACGCGGACGACCGGCTGGTGCGCGCGATGGCCACCCGCACCAAGGCGAAGGTGGTCCTGTTCGGGGAGTCCCCGGACGCCCACGTCCGGGCGACCGACGTTCGCCTGGACGCCACCGGACGGCCATCGTTCACGCTCACCACCCCGGCCGGTTCCGCGCCCGTGCAACTGCGCCTGTACGGTGAGCACCACGTCTCGAACGCCCTCGCCGCCGCCGCGGTGGCGGTGGAGCTCGGGATGTCCGTCGACGACACCGCCGCAGCCCTGGGCGAGGCGGGTGCGCTGTCCCGCTGGCGCATGGAGGTCGTCGACCGGGCCGATGGTGTCACCGTCGTCAACGACGCCTACAACGCGAACCCCGACTCGATGCGGGCCGCGCTGCGGGCGCTGGTCTCGATGGGGGGTCGCGGCCCGGAGCGCCGCCGCACCTGGGCGGTGCTCGGCGAGATGCGGGAGCTCGGCGAGGAGAGCCTGGCCGAGCACGACGCCATCGGGCGGCTCGCCGTCCGGCTGGACGTCACCAAGCTGGTGGCGGTCGGCGGACGCGAGGCGGCCTGCATGGAACTCGGCGCGAGGAACGAAGGTTCGTGGGGTGAGGAGTCGGTGCTGGTGTCCGACGCGGACGCGGCGGTCGAGTTGCTGCGCAGTCAGCTGCGGCCGGGGGATGTGGTCCTGGTGAAGGCATCCCGTTCGGTGGGGCTGGAGAAGGTGGCCGAGGCCCTCCTGACGGACGGTGCTGCCCGATGATGAAGCAGATCCTCATCTCCGGGATGATCGGCCTGATCCTCTCGCTGGCCGGCACGCCCGCCCTGATCAAGCTGCTCGCCCGGCAGGGCTACGGCCAGTACATCCGCGACGACGGCCCGAAGGCGCACCACAGCAAGAAGGGCACGCCCACCATGGGCGGCATCGCCTTCATCCTGGCGACCCTGATCGCGTACTTCGGCACCAAGGCGATAACGGGCGAGAGCCCGACCGCCTCCGGGCTGCTGGTGCTCTTCCTGACCACGGGCCTCGGCCTGGTCGGCTTCCTGGACGACTACATCAAGGTGGTCAAGCGCCGCTCGCTCGGCCTGCGGGCCAAGGCGAAGCTGGCCGGCCAGTCCATCGTCGGCCTTGCCTTCGCGATCCTGGCCCTGCAGTTCCACGACGACCGGGGGCTCAGCCCGGCCTCGCAGTCGCTGTCCTTCGTGCGCGACTTCAAGTGGTCGATCGGCCCCGTGCTGTTCGTCATCTTCGCCTACTTCATGATCGCCGCGACCTCCAACGGCGTGAACCTGACGGACGGTCTGGACGGCCTCGCCACCGGCGCCTCCGTGATGGCCTTCGGCGCCTACACCTTCATCGGCGTCTGGGAGTACGGGCAGAGCTGCGCCTACACCGTCACCGCGACCGTCAGCTGCTACGACGTCCGCGACCCACTGGACCTCGCGGTGGTCGCGGCCGCCCTGATGGGCTCCTGCTTCGGCTTCCTGTGGTGGAACACCTCGCCCGCCAAGATCTTCATGGGTGACACCGGCTCGCTCGCCCTCGGCGGCGCCCTCGCCGGTCTGGCGATCTGCTCCCGCACCGAGCTGCTGCTCATCATGCTCGGCGGCCTCTTCATGGTCATCACCCTGTCGGTGATCATCCAGGTCGGCTCCTTCCGGATGACCGGCAAGCGCGTCTTCAAGATGGCACCACTGCAGCACCACTTCGAACTCAAGGGCTGGAGCGAAGTCCTGGTCGTGGTCCGCTTCTGGATCATCCAGGGCCTCTGCGTGGCCGTCGGCCTCGGCCTCTTCTACGCGGGATACCGGACCGGATGACCAACCCTGACTTCTCCGAACTGCCCGTCGTCGTCGCCGGACTCGGCGTCTCGGGCATCAGCGCCGCACGCGCCCTGCACGGCCTCGGCGCCCGCGTCACCGTCGTGGACGGCGGCGGCGGGCCTGGCCTGGCCGCCCGGGCCGCCGAGCTGGAGGCGCAGGGCATCACCGTGCGCCTCGGCGACGGCGCGAGCCTGCCCGAGGGCACCGAGCTGATCGTCACCTCGCCCGGCTGGGCCCCGGACAGCCCGCTGTTCGCCGCCGCCGAGGCGGCCGGGGTGCCGGTCTGGGGCGACGTCGAGCTCGCCTGGCGGCTGCGCAAGCCGCTGCCGGGCACCGGCGAGCCCGCCCCCTGGCTGGCCGTCACCGGCACCAACGGCAAGACCACCACCGTCCAGATGCTCGCCTCGATCCTCGCCGCAGCCGGCATGCGCACCGCCGCCGTCGGCAACGTCGGGGTCTCGGTGCTGGACGCGGTGCTCGCCGAGGAGCCGTACGACGTGCTCGCCGTCGAGCTCTCCAGCTACCAGCTGCACTGGGCGCCCTCGCTGCGCCCGTACTCGGCCGCGGTGCTCAACCTGGCGCCCGACCACCTCGACTGGCACGGCTCGATGGAGGCGTACGCCGCCGACAAGGGCCGGATCTACGAGGGCAACGTCGTCGCCTGCGTGTACAACCTGGCCGACCCGGCCACCGAGGCGCTGGTCCGCGAGGCCGACGTCGAGGAGGGCTGCCGGGCGATCGGTTTCGGCCTCGGCGCCCCGGGCCCGTCGAACTTCGGCGTGGTGGACGGGCTGCTGGTGGACCGCGCCTTCATCGAGGACCGGGCCAAGAACGCGGCCGAGCTGGGCTCCGTCGAGGACGTCAACCCTCCTGCCCCGCACAACATCGCCAACGCGCTCGCCGCGGCGGCGCTGGCCCGGGCGTACGGCGTCGAGCCGAAGGCCGTCCGGGAGGGCCTGCGGGCCTTCCGCCCGGACGCCCACCGGATCGCCGAGGTCGGCGTGGTCCGCGAGGTCACCTACATCGACGACTCCAAGGCCACCAACACCCACGCGGCGGCCGCCTCGCTGGCCGCCTACCGGCCGATCGTCTGGATCGCCGGGGGCCTCGCCAAGGGCGCGACCTTCGACGACCTGGTGCAGGGCGCGGCCGAGCGGCTGCGCGCCGCGGTGCTGATCGGCCAGGACCGGGCGCTGATCCGCGAGGCGCTGGAGCGACACGCTCCGGATGTGCCGGTGATCGAGGCGGCCGAGGGCCAGACTGGCGCGGTGGCGATGGCCGAGGTCGTCCGCGCGGCCGCGTCGCTCGCCCAATCGGGTGACACCGTGCTGCTGGCCCCGGCCTGCGCCTCGATGGACATGTTCACCAATTACGGCGAGCGCGGCGACCTGTTCGCGGCGGCCGTCCGGGAGCTTGCGGACAGCTAGGGCACTGGGCCTCCGGCGAGAGCACAGAACGGGTAGGGGCGTGGCGGGGCAGGGCAGGGCGGAATCCGGCGTTGGCAAGCAGGACGCCGCCGAGCCGTGGCGAGTGATCTCCGCCACCACGACCAAGTACAAGTCGGCCGGTCCGCTGGCCCGCGTCCAGGCCTTCCGGGCCCGGCTCGGGTACTGGCTGGACCGGCCGCTCACGCCGTACCTGCTGGTCGTCGGCAGCACGCTGCTGCTGGTCGTGCTCGGCCTGATGATGGTCTTCTCGGCCTCGCAGATCCTCGCCCTGAACCAGCACCACGCGGCCCAGTACTACTTCCTCAAGCAGCTGATCGCGGCCATCCTCGGCCTGGTCCTGCTGATCGGCTTCGCCTCCGTCCCCGTGGCGGTGCTGCGGGTGATCGTCTACCCGGTGATGTTCGGGGTGATCGGCGCGCTCACGCTGGTCGCCGTGCCCGGCATCGGGGTGCGGATCAACGGCAACCAGAACTGGCTGGATTTCGGCTTCTTCCAGTTCCAGCCCTCCGAGTTCGCCAAGCTCGCGCTGGTGCTCTGGGGCGCCGACCTGCTCGCCCGCAAGCAGAAGGCCGGCACCCTGAACTCCTGGAAGCACCTGCTGGTACCGCTGGTGCCGGGAGCCCTGCTGCTGCTCGCGCTGATCATGTTCGGCGGCGACATGGGCACCTCGATGATCCTGGTGGCCATGGTGTTCGCGCTGCTGTGGATGGTCGGAGCACCACTGCGGCTGTTCGTGGCCACCGTCGGGGTCGCGGTGGTGGTCTGCACCGCGCTGGTCATCACCGTCCCGCACCGCGCGGAGCGACTGGGCTGCATCGGCGTCACCAAGCTCGACCCCGAAGGCGCCTGCTTCCAGGCCCTGCACGGCGTCTTCGCGTTCGCGAACGGCGGTGGCTTCGGCACCGGCCTCGGCGCCGGCGTGGAGAAATGGGGTCAGCTGCCCGAGGCGCACACCGACTTCATCTTCGCCGCGACCGGCGAGGAACTGGGCCTGGTGGGGACGCTGTCGGTGATCGGCCTCTTCGCGGCACTAGGCTACGCGGGTATCCGTGTGGCCATCGGCACGAAGGACCCCTTCGTCAGGTACGCCGCGGGAGCCGCCACCACCTGGATCATGGCGCAGGCCATGATCAACCTGGGGTCGGCGCTGGGACTGCTGCCCATTGCGGGCGTCCCGCTCCCGCTGTTCTCCTACGGCGGTTCCGCCATGCTGTCGGCCATGTCCGCGATCGGTGTGCTGCTGTGCCTGGCACGCAGTACCTCGGGCGCGAAGGCGGCCCTGGCCGCCCGGAACAAGAACTCCCGGATCAGGAAGCGACTGGCCCGGGTGCTGACACGACGACGAACCACAGCGCGCCCGGCCCCCGGGCCGGCACGCAGGGAGCGGTGAATTTCGGTGCATGTCGTACTCGCCGGCGGGGGGACCGCCGGTCACATCGAGCCGGCCATGGCCCTCGCGGACGCCCTCCGCAGGCACGACCCGTCCATCGGGATCACCGCCCTGGGCACCGAGCGCGGTCTGGAGACCCGGCTGGTGCCCGAGCGCGGCTACCAGCTGGAGCTCATCCCGGCCGTCCCGCTGCCCCGCAAGCCCACCCCGGAGCTGATCACCGTCCCCGGCCGGCTGCGCGGCACCGTGCGGGCCGCCCAGGAGATCATCGAGCGGGTCAACGCGGACGCCGTGGTCGGCTTCGGCGGCTACGTCGCGATGCCCGCCTACCTGGCCGCCAAGCGGGCCGGCGTGCCGATCGTGGTGCACGAGGCGAACGCCCGCCCGGGCCTGGCCAACAAGATCGGCGCCCGCTACAGCGACTTCGTGGCGGTCTCCACGCCCGACAGCAAGCTGCGCGACTCCCGGTACATCGGCATCCCGCTGCGCCGCACCATCGCGACCCTGGACCGCAACGCGGCCCGCCCGGAGGCCCGGCACTACTTCGGCCTCGACCAGCGGCTGCCCACCCTGCTGGTCTCCGGCGGCTCCCAGGGCGCCCGCCGGCTCAACGAGACGGTCACCGCGATCGCCCCGCGGCTGCAGCAGTACGGCGTGCAGATCCTGCACGCGGTCGGCCCCAAGAACGAGCTGCCGCAGGTCGCGGACGTCCCCGGGATGCCGCCGTACCGCCCGGTGCCGTACCTGGACCGGATGGACCTCGCCTACGCGGCGGCCGACATGATGCTCTGCCGGGCCGGTGCCATGACGGTGGCCGAGCTGGCGGCCGTCGGCCTGCCCGCCGCCTTCGTCCCGCTGCCGATCGGCAACGGCGAGCAGCGGTTGAACGCCCAGCCGATGGTCAAGGCCGGCGGCGGCCTGCTGGTGGACGACGCCGAGCTGACCCCGGACTGGGTGCTGCAGAACGTGCTGCCGGTGCTCACCGACCCGCAGCGGCTGTGGGACATGAGCCGGTCCGCGGCCGAGTTCGGCCGGCGGGACGCCGACGACCTGCTGGTCGGCATGGTCTACGAGGCGATCCAGGCCCACCGCGGCGGCCGCCGCCGTGGCTGACGGCCGGCTCGCCGACCCGCTCGAAGCGGAGCTGGAGGACGAGGAGTCCGCTCCTCGCCTCCGGCTCTCCCGGCGGGGCATCGTGGTGCTGAGCGTGCTCGGCGCCGCGGTCTTGGGCGGGCTGGCCTGGCTGGTGTTCTACTCGTCGGTGCTGGACGTGCGCAGCGTCGCCGTCCAGGGGACGACCGACGACAAGCTGACGGCGGCCCAGGTCCGCGACGCGATCGGCGGGCTCGGCGACGGCCCGCTGGCCCGGGTGGACCTGGACGACGTCCGGCACCGGGTGGAGGCGATCCCCCGGGTGTCGAAGGCCGAGGTGTGGCGGGGCTGGCCGCACACCCTGCAGGTGAAGGTCGCCCAGCGCAAGGCGGTGGCCGCCGTCAAGGGGGAGGACGGCCGGTTCACCCAGGTGGATGCCGGGGGCGTGAGCTTCGCCACCGAGGCGGCCCCGCCGCAGGGCGTGCCGGTGGTGGAGCTGCGGCTCAGTCAGCAGGCGAACGACGTGGACGGGGTGATCTCCCGTCCGCAGTTGGTCCAGGGCGCGGTGGCGGTGGCCGCCGGGTTGCCGCCGGACGTCGCCAAGCGGGCCGGGGCGGTGCTGGTGCACTCGTACGACGACATCGAGCTGCAGCTCAGCGGGGGTGCGACGGTGCGCTGGGGGAGTCCGGAACAGATCGACCGGAAGGCCCGGGTGCTGGTGGCGCTGCTGAACCAGAAGGGTACGAACTTCGATGTGACCGCTCCGGAGGCGCCGGCGGTGTCGGGATGATCCGGTAGGTTCTGTGCCTGAGGGAGGGGTTGACGCCTCGAAGTGTCGGCCTGAACCTTGGTGGTCACCCCGGTTTCCTAAGCCGGCTGATGATCACATAGGCTCAAAAGAAAAGGGGAAGCTCGGCGTGTTCGTTGAAACACGTGCCAAGAGCCACCTAGTGTCCTGTGTCACCAGACTGTGCCACTTGGTGATGTGACGAAGGCACAGGACTAACCCTAAAGGTCAAGTTTAGGGTTGGGGTCGGCGGTCGGCATTTCGGACATTCAGTCAGAAACCAGGCTCCCTACCCATCGACATCCGTCGGAACGGACCCTCGCCGGGCCGGGCCGACCCGGAAATTCGAGGCGAGAGGCCTTCGACGTGGCAGCACCGCAGAACTACCTCGCAGTCATCAAGGTCGTCGGAATCGGCGGCGGTGGTGTCAACGCCATCAACCGGATGATCGAGGTCGGTCTCAAGGGCGTCGAGTTCATCGCGATCAACACCGATGCGCAGGCCCTCCTGATGAGCGACGCCGACGTCAAGCTCGATGTGGGCCGTGAACTCACCCGGGGCCTCGGCGCCGGCGCCAACCCCGAGGTCGGCCGCAAGGCCGCCGAGGACCACCGCGAGGAGATCGAGGAGGTCCTCAAGGGGGCCGACATGGTCTTCGTGACCGCCGGTGAAGGCGGTGGCACGGGCACGGGCGGCGCGCCCGTCGTCGCCAACATCGCGCGCTCCCTGGGCGCCCTGACCATCGGCGTGGTCACCCGCCCCTTCACCTTCGAGGGCCGGCGCCGGGCCAACCAGGCCGAGGACGGCATCGCGAGCCTGCGCGAAGAGGTCGACACCCTCATCGTGATCCCCAACGACCGGCTGCTGTCCATCTCGGACCGCCAGGTCAGCGTGCTCGACGCGTTCCGCTCGGCCGACCAGGTCCTGCTCTCCGGTGTCCAGGGCATCACCGACCTGATCACCACCCCGGGTCTGATCAACCTCGACTTCGCGGACGTCAAGTCCGTCATGTCGGAGGCCGGTTCGGCCCTCATGGGCATCGGCTCGGCCCGCGGTGAGGACCGCGCCAAGGCCGCCGCCGTGATGGCGATCTCCTCGCCGCTGCTGGAGGCCTCGATCGACGGCGCCCGCGGCGTGCTGCTCTCCATCTCGGGCGGCTCCGACCTCGGCCTGTTCGAGATCAACGAGTCGGCCCAGCTGGTCAGCGAGGCCGCCCACCCCGAGGCCAACATCATCTTCGGCGCGGTCATCGACGACGCGCTCGGCGACGAGGTCCGGGTCACCGTCATCGCGGCCGGCTTCGACGGCGGGCAGCCGCCGGCGATCGTCCGTGACCCGGTGGTCAAGTCCACCGCCTCGGACCGCCCGGCCACCCCGCCGGCCGCCCCGGACCGCCCGGCCAGCCGGCCGTCGTACGGGAGCATCGGCTCGGTGGCGTCCCGTTCGGAGGAGACCCCGGCCGCGTCGACCCGGGCCGAGACCCCGGCCACCACGACCGCCGCCGCCCCGGTGCCGCCGCAGGTGCAGCCGGTCCGGCAGCCCTATGTGGAGAGCCCGGCCGAGGAACTCGACGTCCCGGACTTCCTTAAGTGATCGATCACGCGGTACACGCGGGTGCTCACTTCGCCTTCACCGACCGGTGGGGCGGGGTGAGCACTTCGCCGTACGGGGAGCTCAACCTCGGCGGCGCCGTGGGGGACGACCCGGGGGCCGTCCGGGAGAACCGGGCGCTCGCCGCCCGGGAGCTGGGGATCGAACCGGCCGACGTGGTGTGGATGAACCAGGTGCACGGCGCCGAGGTCGCCGTGGTGACGGAGCGCCAGCCGCTGGGGGCGGCCCCGACGGTGGACGCGGTGGTCACCGACCGGCCGCTCGCCCTCGCGGTGCTGACCGCCGACTGCACTCCGGTGCTGCTGGCCGACCCGGTGGCCGGCGTGGTGGGCGCGGCCCACGCGGGCCGGCCCGGGCTGGCGGCCGGGGTGGTGCCCGCGGTGGTCCGGGCGATGGTCGAACTGGGGGCCGAGCCCGGGCGGATCACCGCCGCCACCGGGCCCGCGGTCTGCGGCAGCTGCTACGAGGTGCCGGCCGAGCTGCGCGCCGAGGTCGCCGCGGTGGTGCCGGAGGCCTTCGCCGAGACCTCCTGGGGGACCCCGGCCCTGGACGTGCCGGAGGGAGTCGCGGCCCAGCTGGCCGCGATGGGGGTCAAGGAGCCGGTGCGGTCACCGGTCTGCACCCTCGAATCCGCCGATCACTACTCCTACCGCCGCGAGCAGCGCACGGGTCGGCTCGCGAGCTACGTCTGGTTGGGCTCCGATCATTGATGACGAATGACATCTACGGACCGTTCCCGGGTGGTCCCGGCCCCTTCTCGCCCGGTCAGGACTGGCTGGGTGCGCTGACGGAGGGCCGACGGGCCCGGTACGAGGAGCTCGGGACCAACCTCGAGGTGGTCGAGCGCCGGATCGCGGCCGCCTGTGCGGCCGCCGGGCGCTCCCGGGACGAGGTCACCCTGATCGTCGTCACCAAGACCTACCCCGCCGAGGACACCGCGCTGCTGGCCGGACTGGGTGTGACGGATGTCGCGGAGAACCGCGACCAGGACGCCGCACCCAAGGCGGAGCAGTGCAGAAACCTTCCTCTTGACTGGCACTTCGTCGGACAGCTGCAGACCAACAAGGTGCGCTCGGTCGTCGGGTACGCGAACCACGTGCACTCGGTGGACCGGCTGCGGCTGGTCGAGTCGCTCTCCGCGGCGGTGCTCAAGTCGGAGCGCCCCGAGCTGGGCTGCCTGGTGCAGGTGGCGCTGGACAAGGCGCACGGCGAGGGCGCGCACCGGGCCGGGGTCGCGCCGGAGGACGTCGCGCGGCTGGCCGACGCCATCGCCGACACGCCCGGGCTGCGGCTTGACGGTGTGATGACCGTCGCTCCGCTGGCCGGACCGCTGGCCGGAGACCCGGCCCGGGCCTTCGATCGGCTGGCGGAAATCGCAACCGGCGTACGGACGGCCCATCCTGCTGCCACCATGGTCTCCGCAGGCATGAGCGGCGACCTTGAGCAGGCGATTGCCGCCGGAGCGACACATGTGCGCGTCGGAACGGCGGTACTCGGAGTGAGGTCACCCCTCAGGTAACGTCACCGGGTAAGTAGATCAGACTGCAGGACAAAATAGGACAGAATCTAGCAGCTCTTCGGAGCGCTAGCGAACCGTGGATCGCAGCTCCGCGGACCCCACTCCACGAACCCTGACAGGCCGTCGGCCTGACGCGCCGTCGTGGATGGACCGTGGAATCCGCAGGCAGGGCCGTACGGCCCCGGCCGCCGGGAGACGGATCCGGTCCCACGGAGTGAGCGAAGCGAGCGACCATCGGACGGGGCGCGGCTTCGCGGAGTAGCCACCGGGCGCCAGCTCGGTGGCCATGAGCGGAGGAGACAGGAGCATGGCCGGCGCAATGCGCAAGATGGCGGTCTACCTCGGCCTCGTGGAGGACGAGACGTACGACGGCCAGGGGTACGACCCCGACGACGACTACGACGCGGACCCCGAGCCGATCCGGACGGGACAGCGGACCGAGGACATCCCCCGGCCGGCCGCCCCGGCCGCCGCCACGCCCGCCCCGGTCTCCTCGATCACTCCGCAGCCGGTGCCGGCGGCGGTGCCGATCCGACAGGAGACCCCGAGGATGGCCCCCGTGTCGTCCATCACACCCGAACGCCGCCACAACCTGGAGAAGAGCGCCCCGGTGATCATGCCCAAGGTAGTGAACGAACGAGAGCCCTACCGCATCACCACGCTGCACCCCCGGACCTACAACGAGGCCCGTACCATCGGGGAACAGTTCCGTGGCGGCACTCCTGTGATCATGAATCTGACCGAGATGGACGACACGGATGCGAAGCGGCTCGTAGACTTCGCCGCTGGACTCGTCTTCGGTCTGCACGGCAGTATCGAGCGCGTGACACAGAAGGTGTTCCTGCTGTCGCCTGCTAACGTCGATGTCACGGCGGAGGACAAGGCTCGGATCGCCGAGGGTGGGTTCTTCAACCAGAGCTGACCCGGCCACGACTTTACGTGTGGATCTGATCAACAGTGGGTTAGCGACAGGTGACGAGGGCGGGCCCGAGGGCTCGGGACCGGGGAGAGGGAAAACGCGATGGACATCGTGTGGGCGGTGCTCTACTACGCCCTGACCGTCTTCCTGGTGTTCCTGCTCGTGCGACTGGTCATGGACTGGGTCTTCCAGTTCGCGCGTTCGTGGCGGCCTGGCAAGGCCATGGTCCTGGTCCTGGAGGCCACGTACACTGTCACGGATCCGCCGCTCAAGCTTCTTCGGCGGCTCATTCCGCCGTTGCGTTTCGGGGGCGTGGCGCTCGACCTGTCCTTCTTCGTACTGATGATCATTGTGTATGTCCTGATCTCGCTTGTGCACCCCTAGTCGTAGGTGAGCGATGCGACAGGATGCCGGTGTGCCGACGATCACGTTGAGGTGAAGAGATGCCATTGACCCCCGAGGACGTTCGGAACAAGCAGTTCACGACCGTCCGCCTGCGTGAAGGCTATGACGAGGACGAGGTCGATGCCTTCCTCGACGAGGTCGAGGCGGAGCTGACGCGCCTCCTCCGGGAGAACGAGGACCTGCGCGCCAAGCTGGCCGCCGCGACTCGTGCCGCCGCGCAGAACCAGGCCAACCTGCGCAAGGAGCCGCCGCAGGACGCCCCCCGTCAGGGTGGCGCCCCCGTCCCGGCCGCCATATCCGGCCCGCCGATCCCCGGCCAGCAAGGCCCGGGCGGCCCGCAGCAGATGGGCCCCGGCGGCCCGCAGCAGCAGATGGGTCAGGGTGGTCCGCAGCAGATGGGCCCCGGTGGCCCGCAGCAGCAGATGGGCAACCAGCCGCTCGGCCTGCCCGCCGGCTCCGCCCCGCAGCTGCCGCCGGCCGGCGGCCAGCAGCAGATGAACCAGACCATGGGCGGCCAGCAGCAGCTGGTCCAGCCGATGGGCGGTCAGATGCTCCAGCCCATGGGCGGCCCCGGTGGCCCGCAGCAGATGGGCAACCCGATGGGCCAGGGTATGGGCCAGGGCATGGGCCAGGGCCAGGGTATGGGCCAGGGCATGGGCCAGCAGCAGATGCAGCAGATGGGCGGCCCCATGGGCGGCCAGCAGCAGATGGGCAACCCGCAGCAGATGGGCGGCCCGCTCGGCGCCCCGATGCAGCAGCAGGGCCCCGGTGGCGACAGCGCGGCCCGCGTGCTGGCGCTCGCCCAGCAGACCGCCGACCAGGCGATCTCCGAGGCCCGTTCCGAGGCCAACAAGATCGTCGGCGAGGCGCGCAGCCGGGCCGAAGGCCTCGAGCGCGACGCCCGTGCCAAGGCCGACGCCCTGGAGCGGGACGCGCAGGAGAAGCACCGCGTCGCGATGGGCTCCCTGGAGTCCGCGCGGGCCACGCTGGAGCGCAAGGTCGAGGACCTGCGGGCGTTCGAGCGTGAGTACCGCACGCGTCTGAAGTCGTACCTGGAGACCCAGCTCCGTCAGCTGGAGTCGCAGGCCGACGACTCGCTCGCCCCGCCGCGGATCCCCGCCACCGCGTCGCTGCCGCCGGCAGCCTCGTCGATGGCGTCGGCCGGTGCCGGTGCGATGGGCAGCGGTGCGCCGAGCTTCGGTGGCAACCAGCCGTCCTTCGGGGGCAGCTCGCCGTCCTTCGGCGGGAACAGCTCCTTCGGCGGCAACACCTCGGCGCCGAGCTTCGGTGGACAGCCCAACGTCGGCAACGGCGGTGCTCCGCAGATGCAGCCGGCCGGGATGACCCAGCCGATGGCGGCCGTCCGGCCGCAGCCGCCGCAGCCGATGCAGCAGGCTCCGGCGCCGATGCGGGGCTTCCTGATCGACGAGGACGGCGACAACTGAGGTTGTAGCAGGGCCTTCTGAGGGCGTCCCCTTTCTGACCTCCGGGTCGGGGAGGGGGCGCCTTCTTGTGTGGGCGGGTGGGGGTGGAGACGGGGCCGGACCGGGGGTTCGGGGGAGGGGCGCGGGGTGGGTGTGGGTATGGCGAAGCCGCCGTCACCCGGGGGTGACGGCGGCTTCGCCGGGGGTCAGGCCTTGCGGAGTTGGAAGGCGAGGCCGAGCGAGTCGTCGGTGAAGGTCTCGGAGTCCCAGTCGGCTGCGCCGGCGGCGAAGTCGGTGGCGAGGACCTCCTCGGCGACGAGGGGGCCGTGTTCGGCGATGGCCTCGGCGGTCTCCTCGGTGGCGGCGCGCCAGCGCAGGACGATGCGGTCGGCGACGTCCAGGCCGGAGTTCTTGCGGGCCTCCTGGATCTGGCGGATGGCGTCGCGGGCGACGCCGAGGCGCTTGAGCTCCGGGGTGATGGCCAGGTCGAGGGCGACGGTGGCGCCGGACTCGTTGGCGACGGCCCAGCCCTCGCGCGGGGTCTCGGTGATGATCACCTCGTCCGGCGAAAGGGTGATCGTCTCGCCGTCGAGCTCGACGCGGGTCTCGCCGTCGGCGCGCAGCTCGGCGGCCAGGCGGGCGGCGTCGGTGGCGGCGACCGCCTTGGCGACGTCCTGCACGCCCTTGCCGAAACGCTTGCCCAGCGCGCGGAAGTTGGCCTTGGCGCTCGTGTCGACGAGTGAGCCCCCGACCTCCGCGAGCGACTCCAGGGTGGAGACGTTGAGCTCCTCGGCGATCTGCGCGCGCAGGTCGGCGGGCAGCTCCTCCCAGCCCTGGGCGGCGACCAGCGCGCGGGAGAGCGGCTGACGGGTCTTCACGCCGGACTCGGCGCGGGTGGCCCGGCCCAGCTCGACCAGGCGGCGGACCAGCGCCATGTGCCGGGAGAGGTCCGCGTCGATCAGCGACTCGTCGGCCTGTGGCCAGGTGGCCAGGTGGACCGAGGCCGGGGCGTCCGGGACGACCGGGACGACCAGGTCCTGCCAGACCTGCTCGGTGATGAACGGGGTGAGCGGGGCCATCAGGCGGGTGACCGTCTCCAGCGCCTCGTGCAGGGTGGCCAGCGCGGCGGCGTCGCCCTGCCAGAAGCGGCGGCGGCCGCGGCGGACGTACCAGTTGGACAGGTCGTCGACGAAGCCGGAGAGCAGCTTGCCGGCGCGCTGGGTGTCGTACGCCTCGAAGGCCGCGTCGACCTCGCGGACCAGGGTGTTCAGCTCGGAGAGCACCCAGCGGTCCAGCTGCGGGCGGTCGGCCGGGGCCGGGTCGCTCGCGGAGGGCGCCCAGTTCGAGGTGCGGGCGTACAGGGCCTGGAAGGCGACGGTGTTCCAGTAGGTGAGGAGGGTCTTGCGGACCACCTCCTGGATGGTGCCGTGGCCGACCCGGCGGGCCGACCAGGGCGAGCCGCCGGCCGCCATGAACCAGCGGACGGCGTCGGCGCCGTGCTGGTCCATCAGCGGGATGGGCTGCAGGATGTTGCCCAGGTGCTTGGACATCTTGCGGCCGTCCTCGGCCAGGATGTGGCCCAGGCAGACGACGTTCTCGTAGCTGTTCTTGTCGAACACCAGGGTGCCGACCGCCATCAGCGTGTAGAACCAGCCGCGGGTCTGGTCGATCGCCTCGGAGATGAACTGCGCCGGGTAGCGCTTCTCGAACAGCTCCTTGTTCTGGTACGGGTAGCCGTACTGGGCGAAGGGCATCGAGCCCGAGTCGTACCAGGCGTCGATGACCTCGGGCACGCGGGTGGCGGTGCCGCCGCAGTCGCGGCAGGCGAAGGTCACCGCGTCGATGTACGGGCGGTGCGGGTCGAGTCCGCTCTGGTCGGTGCCGGTGAGCTCGGTCAGCTCGGCCAGCGAGCCGACGCAGGTGAGGTGGCCCTCCTCGCAGCGCCAGATCGGCAGCGGGGTGCCCCAGTAGCGGTTGCGGCTGAGCGCCCAGTCGATGTTGTTGTTCAGCCAGTCGCCGAAACGGCCGTGCTTGACCGTCTCAGGGAACCAGTTGGTGGCCTCGTTCTCGCGGATCAGCGCGTCCTTGACGGCGGTGGTCCGGATGTACCAGGACGGCTGCGCGTAGTAGAGCAGCGCGGTGTGGCAGCGCCAGCAGTGCGGGTAGCTGTGCTCGTACGGCAGGTGGCGGAAGAGCAGGCCGCGCTCCTTGAGGTCCGCGACCAGGGCCTCGTCGGCCTTCTTGAAGAACTGGCCGCCGACCAGCGGGACCTCGGGGGCGAAGGTGCCGTCGGCGAGCACCGGGTTGACCACCGGCAGGCCGTACTTGCGGCAGGTCGCGAGGTCGTCCGCGCCGAAGGCGGGGGACTGGTGGACGATGCCGGTGCCGTCCTCGGTGGTGACGTAGTCGGCGTTGAGGACGTAGTGCGCGTTCTCGATCTCGACCAGGTCGAAGGGGCGGCGGTAGGCCCAGCGCTCCATCTCGGCGCCGGTGAAGGACTCGCCGGTGGTCTCCCAGCCCTCGCCGAGGGCCTTGGCGACCAGCGGCTCGGCGACGACCAGCTTCTCGTTGCCGTCGGTGGCCACCACGTAGGTGACCTCGGGGTGGACGGCGGCGGCGGTGTTGGAGACCAGGGTCCACGGGGTGGTGGTCCACACCAGCAGGGCGGCCTGGCCGGCCAGCGGGCCGCTGGTCAGCGGGAAGCGGACGAAGACCGAGGGGTCGACCACGGTCTCGTAGCCCTGGGCCAGCTCGTGGTCGGACAGGCCGGTGCCGCAGCGCGGACACCAGGGGGCGACCCGGTGGTCCTGGACCAGCAGGCCCTTGTCGAAGATCTGCCGGAGCGACCACCAGACGGACTGGACGTACGACGGGTCCATCGTCCGGTAGGCCGAGTCCAGGTCGACCCAGTACCCCATGCGGGTGGTCAGCTCGGCGAAGGCGTCGGTGTGGCGGGTCACCGAGTCGCGGCACTTGGCGTTGAACTCGGCGATGCCGTACGCCTCGATGTCCTGCTTGCCGGAGAAGCCGAGCTCCTTCTCGACGGCGAGCTCGACCGGGAGGCCGTGGCAGTCCCAGCCGGCCTTGCGGGCGACGTGGTAGCCCTTCATGGTCCGGTAGCGCGGGAAGACGTCCTTGAAGACGCGGGCCTCGATGTGGTGGGCGCCGGGCATGCCGTTGGCGGTCGGCGGGCCCTCGTAGAAGACCCACTCGGGGCGGCCCTCGGACTGTTCCAGACTGCGCTGGAAGATCTTGTTGTCCTGCCAGAACGACAGGATCTGGTGCTCCAGGGCAGGCAGGTCCACCTGCGCCGGGACGGGGTTGTAGGAGCTGCTCATCGCGGGCGTCTACCTCCGGCGGATGCTGGGACTGGATCCTCCGGAGGGACGAGACGGCCAGGCCGCCCCGCGGTACCACCCTCCTTGGCCGCGGTGCTGCGTTGCGGCCCTCTTGTTTGGGCTTGCTGCCGGGTCTAGTGGACCGCCGCGGGCTTCGCGGTGGCCGTTCTTCCGGCGGCTCCGGGGTGATCTTCCCGTCGTGCACACCCCCGGGCTCGCACCATCCCCGGGTCGCTCGTGGCTGCGTACGTCGGTACTCGTCCCATCTGCGCCTTGCAGGGCCAGTGTATCGGCCGGGCGAGTCGGTTTGTCCAAACCGTTTCGGGCGGGCGGCCTCCGGGGCGGGCGGCCGGGTTGGTGGCCGGGCTGGTGGCGGGGCTGGTCAGGGCGGTGGTCGGGGCGGTGGTTAGGCGGGGGCGATGTGGGCACAACCCTGTCAGCGCGAGGGGCGTGGCGGCTGGGGCGGCTGCCTGGGTGGGATCGTCATGAGGCGTCGGTATGTCATGTTGTGACCGGTTTTGATCGGGATTATCGTTCCGGCACTGGAAGCCGCCGGGAACCGGCGGCTCGATTCGTTCGTAGATGGAGTCGAAGCCATGGCTGAGAAGGGAACCGGCGCGGGTACCGCCACCAAGCGGGCACGCAAGGCCGTGGCGGTCGATCCAGGGGAGGGGACCGTGACCACTACCGCACCGAAGTCCAGCACCGACACCGTCACCGTGCCGCGTGGGGCCGAGTCCGTGGACCCGGCAACGCTGCCGGTCCGGCCCGGCGAGGATCCGTGGACCACCGAGGAGGTCCACGAGCTCCACAACGAGCTGATCGGCGAGCTGGAGCGGCTGCAGAACGAGATCGACGCCGCCGAGGCGGCCATCTCCGGTCTGATGCGCGACTCCAACGACGGGGCCGGCGACGACCAGGTCGACGCCGGGACGAAGAACATCTCGCGGGAGAGCGAGCTGGCGCTGGCCAACAACGCGCGCGACAGCCTCGCCCAGACCGAGCGCGCCCTGGGCCGGCTGGAGGGCGTCGGGTTCGGCACCTGCGAGTCCTGCGGAAAGGCCATCGGCAAGGCCCGGATGCAGGCCTTCCCGCGGGCGACGCTCTGCGTGCAGTGCAAGGCCAAGCAGGAACGCCGCTGAACCGGCTGCCGAACCGGGCGACCGGAGCGACGCGGGGGGTCGGGCTTGCCGTACGCTCGACCCCGTAACGTCGCCTGACTCGTCTGTTCGTGGTTGCGGACGCGGTCGGGTCGGCACTGGCCCACCACCCTCCCCCTCCTACGCCGGGGGAGCTCCATCGGCAGCGGAGCGGATCATCAGTACGCAAGGTTCCCCCCAGACCCGGGACGACGCAGTCCCGTCCCCCGCCGATGGCGTGGAGGTGCCCGTGGCCGAGCCGTCCGAGGCGGCGTCCGTGGACGAACCGACGGTGGCGGAGAAGCCCAAGGGCCCGCGGCGGATCGGGGTACTGCTGGTCATCGCGGTCCTCGCCTTCCTGATCGACCTCGCCAGCAAGCTGCTGGTCGTCGCCAAGCTGGAGAACCACTCGGCGATCAAGGTGATCGGGGACGTCGTCACCTTCCAGGTGATCCGCAACTCGGGCGCGGCGTTCGGCATGGGCCAGGCCCTGACCGTCGTCTTCACGATGATCGCCTCCGCCGTCATCGTGGTGATCTGGCGGATCGCCCGCCGGCTGTACAGCCTGCCGTGGGCGATCGCGCTCGGACTGCTGCTCGGCGGGGCGCTGGGCAACCTCACCGACCGGCTGTTCCGCTGGCCCGGCGTCTTCCGCGGACACGTCGTGGACTTCATCTCCGTCCAGCATTTCGCGGTCTTCAACCTCGCCGACTCGGCGATCGTCTGCGGCGGGATCCTGGTCGTGCTGCTGTCCTTCCGGGGCAGCAACCCGGACGGGACCGTCCACCAGCAGGGTGGCAAGGAGGAGTAGCGCGGCGGCCGCCCGCCCGCCCCGGGAAGGGGCGGGCCGGGTTTCCGGCATACTCGTACGGGTGAGTACCGCAGCGCAGATCCGAAGCCTCCCCGTTCCCGACGGCCTGGAGGGCGAACGCCTCGACGCCGCCCTGGCCCGGATGTTCGGCTTCTCCCGGACCAAGGCCGCCGAGCTGGCCGCCGACGGCAAGGTGACGCTCGACGGCGCCGTGGCCGGAAAGTCGGACCGGGTGACCGGCGGTTCCTGGCTGGAGGTCGAGATCCCCGCCCCCGCCGCCCCGGTGCAGATCGTCGCCGAGCACGTCGAGGGCATGCGGATCGTCCACGACGACGAGGACATCGTGCTGGTCGACAAGCCGGTCGGCGTCGCCGCGCACCCCAGCCCGGGCTGGACCGGCCCCACCGTGATCGGCGGGCTCGCCGCGGCCGGGTACCGGATCTCCACCTCGGGCGCGGCCGAGCGGCAGGGCATCGTGCACCGGCTGGACGTCGGCACCTCGGGCCTGATGGTCGTCGCCAAGTCCGAGCGCGCGTACACCGACCTCAAGCGGCAATTCCACGACCGGATCACCGACAAGCGGTACCACACGCTGGTCCAGGGGCACCCGGACCCGATGAGCGGCACCGTGGACGCGCCGATCGGGCGGCACCCCAGCTCGGACTGGAAGTGGGCGGTGACCCAGGACGGCAAGGCGTCCGTCACGCACTACGACCTGATCGAGGCGTACCGGGCCGCGTCGCTGCTGGCGATCAAGCTGGAGACCGGGCGCACCCACCAGATCCGCGTCCACATGTCCGCGCTGCGGCACCCGTGCGTGGGCGACCTGACGTACGGGGCCGACCCGACGCTGGCCAAGCGGCTCGGGCTGACCCGGCAGTGGCTGCACGCGGTGTCGCTCGGCTTCGAGCACCCGTCGGACGGGCAGTGGGTCGAGTTCTCCAGCGAGTACCCCGCCGACCTGCAGGGCGCGCTGGACGTCATCGCGGCGGAGAGCTGACATGAGCACTGGCGTGGGGATCGCCATCCGGGTCGCCGAGGGTGACGCCGACCTGGCGCTCGTGCGGGCGGTCCGGCGGGAGGTGTTCATCGTCGAGCAGAACGTGCCGGAGGAGCTGGAGTACGACCGGTACGACGGGACCTCGGTGCACCTGCTGGCGGTGGGCGCCGACGGGGCCGCGCTCGGCACCGGGCGGCTGATCTTCGGCGACCAGGCGCGGGAGCTGACCGGGGGCGTCGAGGGGCGGGTGCTGCTCGGGCGGCTCGCGGTGCTGCCGGCGGCCCGGGGGACCGGGCTGGGGGCGCAGCTCGTGCGGGCGATCGAGGCCGCGGGGGCGGAGCGCGGGGCCTCGGAGGTGGAGCTGCACGCGCAGGTCCACGCGCTCGGGTTCTACGAGCGGCTCGGGTACGTGGCGGAGGGACCGGTGTACGACGACGCCGGGATTCCGCACCGGACGATGACCCGGGTGCTGTAGGCGGCGCTGTAGGCCTTGCGTTTCGCGCGGTTCCCCGCGCCCCGTCGGGGCGCGGGGAATTCGTGTTCGGTGGTGGGCTTCGGGGGTGGGTTTCGGGGGTGGGGGAGAGGCGAGGCGGAGCCGTACGCAACCCGGGCGTAGTGGGGTGAACCGGGCTCACGGCGGGCCGGCTTCAGGGGTGCTTATCAGGCGCCTACCCGGACGGCGGATACGATCAGCGGCCATGGAGTTCGGTGGGGCATGGCGTCGCTGGCGCGGCCGGGGTACGACGGTCAGGCGAAGGGTGCTGGCCGGTGCGGTCGCCCTGGTGGCGGTGGCCGGGGTGGGCACGGCGACAGTGGCGTCCGGCGGTGAGCAGACGGTCCGACAGGAGGACCGTTTCCTCAGCATGCCGGAGACGCCCGGCGGCACGCAGCAGGTCCAGCTGGACACCTCGTTCTTCACCGCCGGAAGCGGTCCGCGTCCGGCGGTGCTGCTGGCGCACGGCTTCGGCGGCTCCAAGGAGGGCGAGCGCGAACGCGCCCAGCAGCTCGCCCGGCAGGGGTACGCGGTGCTGACCTGGTCGGCGCGCGGGTTCGGCCGCTCGGGCGGCAAGATCGGCCTCAACGCGCCGGACCGCGAGGTCGAGGACGTCCGGCACCTGGTGGACTGGTTGGCCCAGCGGCCCGAAGTGCAGCTCGACGGGCCCGGCGACCCGAAGGTCGGCATCACCGGCGCCTCGTACGGCGGGGCGATCTCGCTGCTGGCCTCCGCGTACGACCACCGGATCGACGCGGTGGCGACCCAGATCACCTGGTGGAACCTGGCGGACGCGCTGTTCCCGCAGGGCGTGCAGGGCTCGGCCGCGGCGGACGGCGTGTTCAAGAAGCTGTGGGCCGGGATCTTCTTCACCACCGGCTCGGCCGGGGACCTCGGGCCGTCCGGCGGTGCGCCGCGCGAGGGCGGCGAGGCTAAGCCGATGGCGGACGGGCAGGCCGGGTGCGGGCGGTTCCTGGAGTCGCTCTGCCAGATGTACGACCGGGTCGCCACCGCCGGGCACGCCGACCCGGAGGCCGTCGCGCTGCTGGACCGCTCCAGCCCGTCCTCGGTCGCCGCGCAGCTCAAGGCGCCCACGCTGGTGGTGCAGGGGCAGCAGGACTCGCTGTTCCCGCTCGACCAGGGCGACCGGATCGCGCAGGCGATCGCCGCGAACGGCGCGCCGGTGGCGGTGGACTGGTTCGCCGGCGGACACGACGGGGGGACGGACACCAGCGCGCGGGTCGACGACCGGGTGACGGCCTGGTTCGAGCACTACCTGCGAGGCCGCGGCAACGACACCGGGCCGGCGTTCCGGGTGACCCGGACCGGCGGGGTGGACTCCACCGGCTTCCAGGCCGTGCTGCGCGGGGCCACCGCCGACCGCTACCCCGGGCTCGGCGGGACGGGCTCGCGGGCCGTCGCGGTGACGGGCGGGGAGAAGACCATCGCCAACCCGCCCGGCGGGGCGCCGCCGGGGATCTCGACGCTGCCGGGCATCGGCGCCCTGAGCCAGGCCGCCTCGCTGGGCGCCGGGCTGTCGCTGGACTTCCCCGGGCAGAACGCCGCCTTCGACTCGCCGCCGCTGGACTCGCCGCTGCACCTGACCGGGCAGCCGACCGTGCCGGTGCGGGTGAAGGCGGACCGGCCGGACGCGGTGCTGTTCGCGAAGCTGTACGACGTCGGGCCGGACGGCAAGGCGGTGCTGCCGCAGCAGCTCGCCGCGCCGCTGCGGGTCACCGGCGCGGACGCCGGGCGGACGGTCACCGTGGCGCTGCCGACGGTGGACCACACCTTCCCGGCCGGGCACCGGGTGCGGCTGGTGCTGGCGAGCACCGACCTCGCGTACGCCTCGCCCGTCGAGTCGGCCACCTACCAGGTCGCGCCGGCCGGGGTGATCACCGCGCCGACCGTTCAGGAGCTGGTCACCGAAGCGGCGCCGCTGCCCGCGCGGACCTGGCTGCTGCCGCTGGCCGCCGTGGTGGTGGCTGCGGGCCTGGTGCTGACGCCGCGGCTGCGGCGTCGGCGGGCGGCCGGCGGCCCGGAGTTCGATCCGGAGCTGGCCGCGGTCCCGCTGCGGATCAGCGGGCTGAGCAAGCGCTACAAGGGCTCCCAGGACCGCTACGCCGTAAGGGAGTTGGGCTTCCGGGTGGACCAGGGGCAGGTGCTCGGGCTGCTCGGGCCGAACGGCGCGGGCAAGACCACCACGCTGCGGATGCTGATGGGCCTGATCCGGCCGGACGCCGGGGAGATCCGGATCTTCGGGCACCTGGTGCGGCCCGGGGCGCCGGTGCTGTCGCGGGTCGGGGCGTTCGTGGAGGGAGCGGGCTTCCTGCCGCACCTCACCGGGCGGGCCAACCTGCGGCTGTACTGGCAGGCGACCGGGCGGCCGGAGGCCGACGCGTGCTTCGAGGGGGCGCTGGCCATCGCGGGGCTCGGGGAGGCGCTGGACCGCGCGGTGCGGACGTACTCGCAGGGCATGCGGCAGCGGCTGGCGATCGCGCAGGCCATGCTCGGGATGCCGGACCTGCTGATCCTGGACGAGCCGACCAACGGGCTGGACCCGCCGCAGATCCGCGAGATGCGCGAGGTGATGATCCGGTACGCAGCGGGCGGGCGGACGGTGATCGTTTCGAGTCACCTGCTGTCCGAGGTCGAGCAGAGCTGTACGGATCTGGTCGTGATGGACCGAGGGAAGCTGGTGACGGCCGGTGCCGTCAGTGAGATCGTCGGGTCGTCGGAGCTGCTGATGATCGGCGTCGCCGCTTCGTACGACCCGGAGTCGGCGGCCGAGAAGGTGGCCGCGCTGGCCGGGGTCGGCTCGGCGGAGGCCGTCGAGGACGGGCTGCTGGTACGGCTCGACGGCCTGGCCGCGAGCGAACTGCTCGCGGAGCTGGTGCGGCTGGGGGTGCCGGTGCAGAGCGCCGGGCCGCAGCGGCGGTTGGAGGACGCGTTCCTGTCGTTGATCGGAGGTGGCGAGCGATGAGCCAGGTCTCGGAGGTCTCCGCAGTCTCGGCTGACCACGCGGAGGGGTACCGGGCGAGCCGGACGCTGCCGCTGCGGGTGGAGGCGATGCGCCAGCTGCGCCGGCGCCGCACCCTGGTGATCGGCGCGGTGCTGGCCGCCATGCCGTTCGTCCTCCTGGCCGCGTTCCAGATCGGCGGCACCCCGGGCCGACCCGACCGGACCACCTTCATCGAGCTGGCCACCGCCTCGGGCGCCAACTTCGCGGTCACCATGCTCTTCGTGGGCACCGGCTTCATGCTGGTGATCCCGGTCGCGCTGTTCTGCGGGGACACCGTCGCCTCGGAGGCCAGCTGGTCCTCGCTGCGGTACCTGCTGGCCGCGCCCGTGCCCCGGGCCCGGCTGCTGGCCCGCAAGTTCACGGTCGGGCTGGTGTTCTCGGCGGTCGCCGTGGTCATGCTGCCCGCGATCGGACTGGTCGTCGGGACCGCCGCCTACGGGTGGGGCGACCTCAAGCTGCCCGCCGGGGCCAGCCTGCCGGCCGGCGAGGCGCTGCCCAGGATCGCCATCGCGGTGGCCTTCGTCTTCCTGAGCGAGATCGTGATCGCGGCCCTCGCGTTCTGGCTGTCCACGGCGACGGACGCGCCGTTGGGCGCGGTCGGCGGCGCGGTGTTCGCGTCGATCATCACCGGGGTGCTGGACGCCGTCACCGCGCTCGGCGACCTGCGGGAATGGCTGCCGGCGCACTGGCAGTACGCCTGGGCGGACGCGCTGCAGCCGCAACTGGAATGGGGCGGGATGGTGCAGGGCGTCTCGCTGTCGCTCTCGTACGCGGCGGTGCTGCTGGCGCTCGCGTTCCGGGGGTTCGCGCGCAAGGACGTGGTGTCGTAGGGCCCGGACGGTGTCATGGGGCCCGGTGGTGTCGTGGCGGCGGGTGGGACATGGGGGATCATGGGTGGGTAGCTGACCTCTGCAGGTGAAGGACCCCAACCGTGGCCCAGATCGTCCTCTTCCACTCCGCCTACGGGCTGCGCCCCGCCGTGCACGCCGCCGCCGACCGGCTGCGCGTCGCCGGACACACCGTGCACACGCCGGACCTGTTCGACGGGCGGACCTTCGACTCGGTCGAGGAGGCGCAGGAGTTCCAGGAGGAGATCGGCGGCCGCGACGAACTGCTGAAGCGAGCGGTGACGGCCGCCGCGCCGGTGTCCGAGGGCGGGCTGGTGTACGCGGGCTTCTCGCTCGGCGGTGCCGTCGCGCAGAACCTGGCGCTGGCCGACGAGAAGGCGCGCGGGCTGCTGCTCCTGCACGGCACCTCGGACCTGCGGGAGGACGCCGCCACGTCGATCCCCGTCCAGCTGCACATCGCGGAGCCGGACCCCTTCGAGCCGGAGGACTGGCTGAACGCCTGGTACCTGCGGATGCGGCGGGCCGGGGCGGAGGTCGAGGTGCACCGCTACCGGGGGGCCGGGCACCTGTTCACCGACCCGGAGCTGCCGGACTACGACGAGCAGGCGGCGGAGCGGGCCTGGGCGGCGTCGCTGGACTTCCTGGTGGAGGTGGACGGGCAGGAGGACTGGCGGGGACCGCAGGACTGACGGGCAGCAGGGCTGACGGGGGCCGTCAGTAGGTCGCGGGTCCGGGAAGGCCAGGTCGAAGCGAAGGCTTCGGTCTGGCCTTCGGCGTTTCTAGGGGTGGAGACCGCCGACGTCGCCGCCGACGTCGCGTGGGGCTGACGAGGCGTCATGTGACCGGTGGAGCACGAGTGGTGAGGCGCCGGGGGGACGGTCGGGAAGTGGCGGAAGTGCCGGTCGCGCACCGGTTCGCGGGTCGGAAAGACTGTTTCCGGACAGCTACCCACAGTGATCAACAGGGTAGTGGTCCAGACCTCTTGTCGAGCATGTGTCACTCTGCCAGCACGGATGATCGAGCTACGAACTGTTGTTAACCAAACGGCCGCCCCGGCGTCACCGTCCGACGGGTGGTCAGGTTGACCGGATTTCCCACGGCGTCGTTGATCTCCCGGGAAACCACTCCATAGAGTCGCGGTGCACTCCACCTCACCAGTTCGCCGAATCCGCGGAAATGCCGGCGAGCCATTCCCGCGACTAATCATTGGGGCGGCACATGCTTGTTCTCGGAATCACCAACAACGACCTGGCCGGCGCCTGCCTGGTTCAGGACGGAACGGTCGTCGCGGCCGTCAGCGAGGAGCGCTTCTCCCGGATCAAGGACCACAAGGCCTGGCCGGAGCAGTCGATCGACTACGTCCTGAAGGAGGCCGGGGTCACCCTTTCCGATGTCGACCGGGTGGCCTACGGGTGGCAGGCGGGATTCAGCGCCGAAAAGCACCTGCTGCTCTATGTGGACCGCATTTCGGAGGAGGCCAGGCTGCGCCCCGAGGCGCTTCCGCACCTCCGCAAGCGGATATCCGACGAAATTCAGAACGACCGCGAGAAGCGCGGCGAGTTCGATGCCTTCATCGAAGCGAACGGGCTGCGCGGCAAGGTGGTTCACGTCGACCACCACGAGTCGCACGGGCTGGGCGCCTACCTCTGCTCCCCGTTCGACGACGCCCTCGTGGTCACCTGCGACGGCCGTGGGGACTTCCAGTCCCTGACCGTCACGCACTACTTCCCCGGCGGCGAGGAGGTGCTCCAGCGCGAGACCTCGATCGACAGCCTCGGCTACTTCTACGGTCGGATCACCAAGCTGCTCGGCTTCCGCCCCAACCGCCACGAGGGCAAGATCACCGGCCTGGCCGCCAACGGCGACCCGGAGAAGCTCCTCCCGCTGATGCGGCGGATGATCGACGTCGAGGAGAACGGCGCGATCCGCGCCCGCTGCGGCGACTGGTACCAGCCGTCCTACGAGGGCTACTCCGAGGCGCTGCTGGCCGAGATCGCCACCCACGAGCCGGCCGACGTCGCGGCCGCGGCCCAGCGGCACGTGGAGGACCTGCTGACCGCCGTGGTGGCGCGGCACGTCGGCCGGGTGCCCAGCGGCAACGTCTGCCTGTCCGGCGGCGTGTTCGCCAACGTCAAGCTCAACCAGCGGATCTTCGAGACCGAGGGCGTGCGGAACATCTACGTGCTGCCGCCGATGGGCGACGGCGGGCTGCCGCTGCAGACCGCCGTGATCGTGGCCCACCGGGAGACCGGCGAGCGCCCGCGGGTGCCCTCGATGGCGCTCGGGCCGGACGCCGCGATCTCCGAGGGCCGGCTGGAGGAGCTCCTGCGGGACTACCCCGAGCTGCGCTACCGGCGGATCGGCGAGTCCATGCAGGAGGTGCTGCTGGGCGCACTGGAGGCGGACCAGGTCATCGGCACCTACCGCGGCCGGATGGAGTTCGGCCCGCGCGCCCTCGGCCGGCGCAGCGTCATCTACGGCACCGCCGACGTGACCATGAACGACTGGCTCAACAAGCGGCTGAACCGTACCGAGTTCATGCCCTTCGCGCCGATCACCGCCGAGGACCTGGCGGCGGACTGCTACGTGGGCTGGGAGCCCGAGCAGCCGTCGGCGCTGTTCATGACGATCACCTACGACTGCCACGAGACGTTCGCCAAGGCCTGCCCGGCGGTGGTGCACGTCGACAACACCGCCCGCCCGCAGATCGTCCGGGCCCAGGACGACCCGTTCCTGCACGAGCTGCTGATGGCCTGGTACGACCGCAGCGGCCAGGCGGCGCTGGTGAACACCTCGTTCAACAAGCACGAGGAGCCGATCGTCGGATCGCACCGCGACGCGCTGGACCCGCTGGCCGACGAGGTGATCGACCTGCTGCTCGTCGACGACGTGTACCTGGTCTGGAAGGACTCCGCCAACACCTTCATGGCGCGGCAGTCCGGCTAGGCCGGTGGCTCGATCGGCCGGGGGGTCAGTCGTGAGGTCAGCCGTGAGGTCTAGTCCAGTTGACCGCCTGGCCGACGAGCATTGAACTATCGTCAGACCGTATGGCATGAACGCCGAGTGAGGAGACCGATGCAGCCGCACGCCGGAACGCGGTACGAGGTCGAGGCCGTCGTCTTCGACATGGACGGGGTCCTGATCGACTCCAGGCCCGTGATCGAGGAGGCGTGGCGGTCGGTGGCTCGGCGCCACGGCCGGGTCCTGGCCGACCCGGAGATCGAGGAGTACGTCCACGGGCGGACCGGCGACCAGACGGTGCGGCTGATCTTCCCCGACCACTCGGACGCCGACCGGAAGGCGATCTGGGCCGAGGTCGACACCGTCGAGGAAGAGGCCCCGTACCGGTCCGTCCCCGGCGCCGACGGGCTCGCCACCCGCCTCCGGGACGCCGGTGTGCCGATCGGCCTGGCCACCAGCAGCTGGACCCGGAAGATCGACAACGCGCTGGGCGGGCTCGACCTGCTCGACGTCTTCCGGGTGCGGGTCACCCGGGACGACGTCGAGCGGGGCAAGCCGCACCCGGACCCGTACCTGGCGGCCTGCCGGGGGCTCGGGATCCGGCCGCAGCGCGCGCTGGTCTTCGAGGACTCGGTCAGCGGGGTGCGCTCGGCGGTCGCGGCGGGGGCGGTGTGCGTCGGGATCGGCGGGTCGGCCCTCGTCGAGGCCGGCGCGGTGGTCGCCGTACCGGACTTCACCGCGTTGGTGGTGGCGGACGGCGACGGGGGCGGGGCGATCACGCTGACCGACCCGGACGGGCGGGTCACCGTGGTGCTCGCCGTCGGGCCCAACGGTGGCTGAGGCGCGCCGGGCCGCGTCGAACCCGGCGCTCGTGGACTCGATACCGCGGGCGCCGGGGGCCTCGGCCGATCAGGCTGAGGATGTTGAGCACGTTGAGGACGTTGAGCACGTCGAACGGGCTGAAGCGGCTGAAGCGGCTGACCGGGCTGAACCGGCGGCGCCGGTGATGGCCAGGTCGGCGGCGGTCTCGGCGTTCTGCGTCTTCCTCGTCCTGGGCGTGCTCACCGCCTCGCTCGGCGCTTCGCTCCCCTTCCTGCGGGAGCGCTTCGGCGCCGAGCACGAGGTCGGGCGGGTGGTCTCCGCGTACAACCTCGGCGCGCTCGCGGCGACCGTCTGCATCGGGCTGCTGGGGCGGCGGCTGAACGTCCGGGCGGCGCCGCCCGTCCTGCTCGCGGTCTTCGCGGCGGGCGCGGCCGGGATGGCGGCCAGCCCCGGCTGGACCGCCTACCTCGGCTGCGCGGCCGTCACCGGCATCGGGTACGGCGGGCTGGCGCTCACTCTCAACACCGCGTTCGCGCGCGGGTTCGCCGGGAACAGCGTGGTGATGGTCAACCGGCTGAACGCGGTCTTCGGAATCGGCGCCATGCTGGGCCCGCTGGCCGCGGGGGCCGTCGGGCACACGGACATCCGGCTGCTCGCCCTGGCGGCGGCGGTGTGCGCGCTGCCGTGCTTCCTGGTCGGACGGGCGGGGGCGGTGCTCGCCACCCCCGAAGCCGCGTCGGGCGGGCAGCCGTCGCAGGGCGGGCAGGCGGCGCAGGGCGGGCAGGCGGCGCAGGGCGGACAACGCGCGCGGATCGGGCTGGAGTTGCTCCCGTTCCTGCTGGTGGGCCTGGTCTACGCGGGCATGGAGACCAGCATCGGCACCTGGCAGTCGACCCAGCTGGTGCGCGACGGCTGGAGCATGCAGGCCGCGACGACGGCGGCCTCGGGGTTCTGGGCCGGGATGGCCATCGGGCGCCTGGTCCTCCCGCAGCTGACCAGGCGGCTGTCGGGCCGCACCACCCTGCCCGGCTACCTGGCGGCCGGGGTCGGCGCGCTGGCGCTGGCCGCCGTGCCGCACCTCGCGGTGGTGGCCTACCCGCTGGCCGGCCTGGCGCTCGCGCCGGTGCTGCCGACCCTGATCGCCTGGGTCTCCGGCGTGGCGGAGGTGCCGCAGCAGGCGACCTCCGTGCTGACGCTCTGCTGCATGCTCGGCAACGCCGTCGTGCCGGCGGTGGTGGGGGCGCTCAGCGGGTCGGGCGGGGCGGCGGTGATTCCGCTGGTCCTGGCCGGGGCGTGCCTGCTCTGCCTCGGGCTCGCGGGGTGGCTGCGGTCCGCTCGGCAGTAGGCGGGAGTGCTGCGGTCGCGATTGGTGCGCAGGAAGTCGGATGGGCCGACTTCCTGCGCATAATCCGGGGCGGAGTCGGGCCCGGGATCAGCCGTAGTAGTTGTGGATGTTGTAGATGATGTTGGCCCGGAAGTAGTGGCCCTGGATGTCGTAGAAGTTGCCACCCCGGATGGTCATGCCGACACCGTCGGGCTCGGAGTCCACGCGCGGGGCCGACGGGCTGGCGACGTTGTTACCGCGCGGCACACCCTGGGGGGCCGTCGCCTCGGCGGCGTAGGTCAGGCTCTCGGAGGTCAGGATCTGGCCGGTGTTGGCGTCGCGCCAGGCCTCGACCATCAGGCCGTCACGGCCGTTGTACGCGATCGACGGGGCGGCGTTGGTGTTGGTGTTCCTGATCTGCTGCCAGTTGTTGTCCCACTGCCAGTAGCGGACGTTCAGGCCCTGGCGGTAGATGCGGTTGTCGGTGCCGCGGTGGAGGACGGTCAGGCGGTTGTCGGGCGAGGTCGAGGCGGCGGCCGCGGACTCCGTCCGGGCGCCGCCCGGCAGTTCGGACCAGGGGCTGAAGTTCCTGTTGACGCCCATGGCGCCCTGGTAGATGCGCTCGTTGGCGCCGACGACGATGAAGTGCAGCAGGTCCGGGAAGGCCGCGATGGCCGGGCTCAGGGTCGCGCGGCCGGCCGAACCGGAGCCGCCGATGTTCTGCGTGCGGTACTGGATGGCCGAATTCCAGTGCCAGCGCCGGTGGTTGGAATCACCGGGGTGGCGAGGTTCTGGCCCCAGATGTCGCCGTTCTGCCCTTAGGTGTGAGTGAGTGTGAGTATATGTGTGTTGAGGTGTGAGCCGGGGTGGCCGGAGAACGAGAACCGCCCGACCGGACGGTTCCGGGCGGGCGGCGGTGGGCTCGGTGGGCTCGGTGGCGGCTCGAAGGGCTACATCGGGGTGGGCTTGATCATGGCGAAGGCCGCACCCTGGGGGTCGGTGGCGACGGTCATCCGGCCGGCCACCATGTCGAACGGCGGGGCGAGGACGGTACCTCCGCGCTTGACCAGGGCGTCCACGGTGGAATCGACGTCGTCGACCGCGAAGTAGGTCAGCCAGTGCGCCGGGGTGCCGGGCGGGTCGTTGGCGAGGAGGGTGGCGCCGCCGACCGCGCGGCCGCCGACCCGCAGTTCCCAGTACGAGTCCGCGCCGTCCAGCGGCTCGATCTCGATGCCGAACGCCTCGCCGTAGAAGGCTGTCGCGGCCTGGATGTCGCTGGTGTGCAGCTCGTTCCAGGTCAGCGCGCCGGCCTCGTTGACCACCCGGGCGCCGGAGAACTCGCCCGGCTGCCAGGCACCGAACACCGCGCCCTGCCGGTCGGCGGCGATCAGCATCCGGCCCAGGTTGCCGACGTCCACGACCGGGACGAGCAGGGTGCCGCCGGCGGCGACGATCGCGTCCTGGGTGGCCTGGGCGTCGGTGGTCGCCAGATAGCTGTTCCAGACGGTCGGCGGCTCCGGCATCCCCTCGGGGGTCATCGCCGGGCCGATGCCGGCCACGGCCTTGCCGTCGAGCTCGCAGACCGCGTAGCCGCCGAACTCGGCCGGGCCGGGCCGGCCCTGCCAGCCGAGGAGGTCCCGGTAGAAGTCCAGCGCGGCCTGCTGGTCCTTCGCCATCAGATCGACCCAGCACGGAGTGCCGGTCGGGTACGGGGTGGTGACTTCAGGCATTTTGACCCTTTCTGGTGGGTTTACTGCCGGTCACGATTTCGTCGCGGGAGGTGAATCGCCACTCGACACGCCGCCGTGGCCGTGGGGGCGGTGGACGGCCGGCACGCTGCGCAGGAAGTCGGACCGGCCGACTTCCTGCGCAGTCCGGAGGCCAACGGGCCCTCACAGGTTCTGGTGGCCGACGGTGCGGTGTTGGGTGTCGTACTCGTCGAGGGTGTTCATGTGCGAGGCGGCGGGGACGGGGATGGCGTAGGCGGTGAAGGTGGTGCCGGGGATGGTGGCGGTGGTGGCGGTCGTGGGTGCGGCGTTGCCGAAGGTCATGGTGGCGTCGGCGACGTTCGCGGCGGGCTGGGCGGTGAAGAGGCTCGCGCCGTTGGGCAGGTTCTGCTGGCCGTAGATGCCGCTGGGGCCGGTGTCGATGGGGCTCTTGACGCCGGCGCAGTCGCCGTACGGGCTGCTGACCAGGCCGTTGTAGGCGGTCCGGAGGCAGACCAGGCCACCGGTGCTCCTCCCACCGGGTGCGTAGCCGGCGGGGGCGGCGGGGTAGTAGGTCAGCGTCACCGACCAGGTGGCGCCGTCCAGCACACCGCTGCCCACGGTCGTCGACAGCTCGCCCGCGACCGGGGGCGGCGGCGCGGCGGCGAACTCGGACCGCGGTGGTCCCGCCGGGTCCCGCGGGTCCGAGGAGAGCGCGAGCACGCCGGCCACGGCGCAGGCCAGGGCGCCGGCCACGACGCCGGCCAGCGCCCGGCGGCGACGGGTGCGCCGGGCCCGGCCCGACCGCAGGATCTCGGCGACCGGCGCGGGCGACGGGGTGACTCGCCCGGCCGAACGGGCGAGGGCGTCATGGAGTCGATCGGTCATGGGGTCGCTCCCAACAGGTCGGCGGCGTGGTCGAGCAGGGTGGGGTCGGCGCGCAGCCTGGTCAGCGCCCGGGACGCCTGGCTCTTCACCGTGCCGATGCTGCACCCGAGTTCGTCGGCGACCTGCTCCAGGCTCAGGTCCTCCCAGTAGCGCAGTACCACCACGGCCCGCTGGCGTTCGGGCAGCCCGGCGAGGGCCGCGACCAGCAGGTCTCGGTCCTCGCCGCCGTGGGCGGCCGCCGGCGCCGGGGTGTCCGGCAGGAAGGGCGTCAGCAGGTGGCTGACCCTTCGTCGCCGGTACCGGCTGCGGTTGTTGTTCACCAGCGCGCGCCGCAGGTAGCTCGCGGCGGTGTCCGGGTCGATCCGCCGCCAGTGCGGATACGCCTTCGCGAGGGTGGTCTGCACCAAGTCCTCGGCCTCGTGGAAGTCGCCGGTGAGCAGATAGGCGGTCTGCACCAGCGCCCCCCACCGGGCCACCACGAACTCGCTGAAGCCGGCGTCCTCGCCTGCACGC
The DNA here is from genome assembly GCF_055576085.1 of Kitasatospora sp. NPDC033851. Taxonomy (NCBI): domain Bacteria; kingdom Bacillati; phylum Actinomycetota; class Actinomycetes; order Kitasatosporales; family Streptomycetaceae; genus Kitasatospora; species Kitasatospora sp. NPDC033851. Next base: position 140,365 of record NZ_JBVIRL010000016.1, read on the forward strand.
TGTGGGCCGCTGCGCACGGAAATGGGTGTCCTTCGGGTCGGTGAGGGGTCAGAAGTTCCGGTGGCCGACGGTGCGGTGTTGGGTGTCGTACTCGTCGAGGGCGCTCATGTGCGAGGCGGCGGGGACGGGGATGGCGTAGGCGGTGAAGGCGGTGCCGGGGACGGTGGCGGTGGCGACGGTGGTGGGTGCGGCGTTGCCGAAGGTCATGGTGGCGCCGGCGACGTTCGCGGCGGGCTGGGCGAGGAAGAGCCTGGCGCCGTTGGGCAGGTTGTGCTCGCCGTACATGCCGCTGGGGCTGGTGTCGGTGGGGCTCTTGACGCCGGCGCAGTCGCCGTACGGGCTGGTGACCCGGTCGTTGTAGGCGGTCCGCAGGCAGACCAGGCTGCCGGTGGTCTTCTCGCCGGGCGCGTAGTCGGCGGGGACGATGGGGTAGTAGGTCAGCGTCACCGACCAGGTGGCGCCGTCCAGCACACCGCTGCCCACGGTCGTCGACTGCGGCGCGGCGGCCGGCCCCGAGGCGACGGGTGCGGCGGTGGGGGAGCTCTTCGGCGTGGCGGGCGCGGCGGCGGCCGAGGCCTTCGCGGCGGCGATCGCCGAGGCGAGCGGATTGACGTCGGCCGGGGGGTTCGCGGGGGTGGAGTCGGCGCTGGCGGACGTGCTCAGGGCGAGGCCCGCCAGCGCGACGACGGTGGCGGCCGCGGCGGCTGCGGCGAGCTTCTTGGTCCGTGCCTGGGTCATGGTTCTCCTCGATCGCGCAGGGGATGAATGGCCGGAGCGGCGCCTCTCCATCCGTGAGTACTCCCGCTCTGCCGAACGGGTTGCACGCGTCGATCACCGGATCACCGGATCACCGGATCACCGGAGCGGTACGGTACAGCGCCTCCCGCTGGGGGCGCGTCTGCGGCGGGGTGTGCCGTCAGGAGGGCGGGCGCGAGTGGCGCCGCACGTGCGTGGCTCAGTGCGGGGCAAGCTGCTCGCGGTGCTGCGGGAAGTGCGCGATGAGGTGGACCAGTTGTGGACGGACTGGTCGTGGGCGGAAATGGCTGAGCCGGTCGCCCCGACTGTCCACGGAATTCCGGGATAGCGGGGCGACCGGCCGAGAAAAGACGATTACCGGATGACCGCGGCAAATTCCTCGAAGCTGATCTGCTCGTCGTCGTTCTCGTCGGCGATCTTGAAGAGCGCCTCGGCGTTGGCCTCGCTCACCTTGGGGTTCTTCTGGAGGTGGGTCTTGAGCTCCATGGCGCTGATGAAGCCGTCACCGTCGGTGTCGATCTCGTCGAACTGGGCCTTCTTGTGGGCGTCGCCGCTCATGGGATTCCTTTCGTAGGGGTGTTTTTCCGCCACATGGGAGCATAGAGGAGAAATGTGCAATTCGGCTGCGATCGATTTTCTGAGATTTAATGACTTTCGATTTCCAGGTTGCGTTATCGCCGGCGGCCGGTGCCGACGGGTTATCGGTGGAGCGGCGTGCGCCCAGGTCGGCACCCGGGGCGTGATCCGGTGGGCGTAAGCGCCCGCCTCAACTCGCTTTCACCCGCAGGAGTTGCGTGTCGGCGAGGTGGTTGACGAATGGCGGCGGCCGAGGTCGTCGGGGGCCTTCGACGGGCGTGACGGCCGCGTGCCCTGCGGCGGACACGTGACGAGGGTGGTTGGGGGCCGTACTCGGTGTAGAGCTGGATCGCCTGGGCGGTCACGTCGCCGGCGCGCAGGGCGGCGAGCCGGACGGCCATGCCGATGCCGGAGGAGACCCCGGCCGAGGTGATGATCCGGTCCTGCCCACGGACCCGGGCTGTTCGCCGTACGGTCGAAGCATGGACGCACGTGCGCGACTGCTCTCCGTCAACGTCGGCAGGCCCCGGCCGAACCCGTGGAAGAAGGGCATCGGGCTGACCGGCATCGACAAGCACCCGGTGGACGGCCCGGTCGCGGTTGCCGCGCCCGGGCCGAAGGGAACCGGCGCGGTCGGCCTGGCCGGAGACCGGGTGTACGACCTGCGGAACCACGGCGGCGACGACCAGGCGGTGTACGCCTACGCCCGAGAGGACCTCGACGGCTGGCAGGAGGAACTGGGCCGGGACCTGGGCAACGGCTCGTTCGGAGAGAACCTGACCACGGTCGGCCTGGACGTGAACGGCGCGCTGATCGGCGAGCGCTGGCGGATCGGCCCGGACGTCGTCCTGGAAGTGTCCTGCGCGCGCATCCCCTGCGGCACCTTCCAGGGCTGGCTGGCGCGCGAAGGCTGGATCCGGCGCTTCACCGAGGCGGCCCTGCCCGGCGCCTACCTGCGGGTGATCGCGCCGGGCGAACTGCGTACTGGGGATGCGGTGGAGGTGGTGCACCGCCCGGACCACGACGTCACGGTGGCCCGGTCGTTCCGCGCGGTGACAACCGAACCGCGGCTGCTGCCAGGCCTGTTGGCGGCGGAGGCGCTGCCGGAGGAGATCAAGGACCTGGTGCGCCGGCGGACCCGGGCCTAGGGCCGCTCCGTGTTCGGGCGGGCATGAAGCGGAGTCAGGGCGGGCTCTCGATTGCCGGGGCGGGGCGGGGCGGGGCGGGGCGGGCCGGCAGGAATGCCGACCCGACGGGGACTCCGTCGGTGTCGGATGCCAGCCAGGCCAGGCGGTGGGCGGACGGGCCGCCGGCAGGATCGGTCAGTGCGGTGATGCGAACGGGCAAAGTGTCTCCGCCGTAGAGAACGGCGACGGCCTGGAGCGACCGGCGGCCCCTCGCACGAAAGTTGGGCGCGAGGGGCCGGCGTCATGCTGTGGTCCGCGTGGGTGCAGGAGCAGGCGTCACGGCGAGGCGGTGGCGGACTGGGTGGAGAGGGCGGAAGCGGCGAAGGCGCGGGTCCGTTCCGCGGCCTGGTCCAGGGGGACGTGCTGGTTGTTCGGCGGGTAGAAGTCGACCTCGCCGACCGCGCCGTAGTTCGCCCAGAAGCACGTCGTCATCGGGAAGCCGTCGGTGACGTTCTGCTGGCACTTCATCACCATGGTCATGGTGGAGTACGCCTTCGGCTCGCCGACGGGCGAACGGCCGTAGCCCTGAGCCAGCTTCATGGAGTGCTCGAAGGACGCGTCGAGCGCGCTCTGCGGGTCGGCGACCTTGGTGAAGAGGCTGGTCCTTCCGGTGAGGTGAGGAACCGTCGCGCTGTGCGACCCCTTGCTGATCGTGATCCGGGGGTTCCCGAAGCACGAGTCCTCGCCTTCGACCTCGCGCCCGTCCTCCTTGAGGGCGGGGAGGCGGTTGACCCCGAAGACACCCATGTCCAGGTCGCTGCCGAACCTGAAGCCGCCATCGCCATCGGAGCAGGTCAGTCCGTCGAGTCGGGGGACGGTGACCTCCGAGTAGCGTGCCGGTGTCCGGCCCGAGCTTCTCCGCCTTCGGCGCGGCGGCCGGCTTGCCGCCGTCCCCCTGGCTTGACCCGCACCCTGCGGCGAGCACACCCAGAACCAGGGCTGCTGCCGGAATCCCCCACCTACGCATGTACGTGGTACCTCTCGTGTCCCCGTAAACGATCATCGGGGATCGTACGCGACGCTACCTCGGGTACCGCTGGTTCATGCGTCAAGAAGGTCGGCGGCATCTTCATCTGACCGCATCCGCACGGTCGGTGGGGTGGGGTGAGGTGGGTCGTGGCGGAGGGGCGGTGGTTGCGCAGGAAGTCGGGCGGGCCGACTTCCTGCGCGGGCGGGGCATGAGGTGTCAGGCGTGGTGGTCGAATTCGCCGGCCTTGATGCCGTGGAGGAGGGTGGCGAAGGTGGTGGCGGTGGTGCTGAGGATGGTGTGGCCCTCGTCGGACTCGCGGAGTTCGACCGCACCGCCCACCGTGCGGACCTCCACACAGTTCTCGGCGTTGCCGCTGAAGGAGGACTTCTGCCACTCGGTGTCGGTCATTCGCGGGCCTCCCGCTGTGATTGGTTGGGCTCCGGGTGGGGTTGTCAGGCGTGGTGGTCGAATTCGCCGGCCTTGATGCCGTGGAGGAGGGCGGCGAAGGTGGTGGCGGTGGTGCTGAGGATGGTGTGGCCTTCGTCGGACTCGCGGAGTTCGACCGTCCCGCCCACCGCGCGGACCTCTACACAGTTCTCGACGTTGCCGCTGAAGGAGGACTTCTGCCACTCGGTGTCGGTCATGTCGGGCCCTTTCACAGGTTTCGCGCGATCTTGCGAATCAAGTCGCGAGAGTCATCCTCGCTCAGCGCCGACGCTTCGGTGCGTTCGAAGATCGCCCGGTAGCTGGTCAGCTCGCTGACGGCATCGAGGTATTCGGGGCCGTGGGAGGACTCCCGTTCAACGGTGTCCAGTTCACGGACCGCACCGAACGCGTATGTGAGGTTCTCGGCGGGCCCGGGGAAGGTCTCGATGTCGAACGGCACCACTCGAATGGTCATCCAAGGCAACTCGGAGTCTTCGAGCAGGGAAGAAAGCTGCTCCCTGAGGATCTGCGTGCCGCCGAACCGCGTCCACAGCACTGACTCGTAAATGAAGAAGGTCAAGGGCTTCGGGTTGCGACGCAGATCGGCCTTGCGCTGCATCCTGAAAGCGGTGCGGGCTTCCAGCTCGTGTCGAGGCAGCGGAGGGAAGACGCGTCCAAAGACGGCTGAGGCGTAGTTGAGGGTCTGGCAGGGGCCAGGCATGTGGGTGAGAAGCCACAGCATGAGTTCGCGGGAGGTCTTCTCAAACTCTGCGTTCTCGAGGACGCCGTCCGGGACAGTGCCTCGGTACTCCTCCCACCAGCCCTTGGATCGGTCCCGAACCATGGCTTCCAGAGCCTCGATCAGAGGTGGATTCATGCACTTGCAGGCTGCCGCGAAGGACCGGAGTCGGTCCACGTTGACGCTGGTCTTTCCGTTCTCCATCTGCGTCACCTGGGCAGCGCTCACTCCGAGCGCGCGAGCGAGCTGGCTCCCACCGAGGCCGGCTTGCTCGCGCATCTTCCGTAGCTCGGCGCCCAGGCGGCGCTGACGAAGGGTTGGGTTCTGGCGACCAGGCATGGAGTCAGTTTGCCTCGCCTGCACTCGATGGGGCCATCTGTCCCTCGGGAGAGGGAACCTCGGCAGAACAACCTAAAATTAAGTAGTTGCTGCGCTATGGTCGGTTTCACATCGATCCGACGGATCGTCAGTAACGCCTGCTAGTGCCGCATCAGGCAACGTTTGCCCTGTTGATGGTGTGCCGTGGCGCCTGGGCAGGGGTGACACCGCTCAGGCGTCGGTGGTGTGGGAGGCTGGGCCGGTGCCTGTGACCCTCCACCCTCTGGACGCCGAACACTTCCCTGCCTGGCTCGAACGCAGTCGAGCCGAGTACGCCAAGGACCTCGTTGCTCTGGGGCAGACGTCCGAGGACGCCTACCGGCAGGCGGACGAGACCATGGCGCACTCCTTTCCGTCCGGGACACTGACCCCGGATCACGCGGTCTTTGACGTGGTCGACGATGCCGGGGTGAGCGTCGGCTACCTCTGGATCGGACCGGACAGGAGTGACGACGCCGGTGCCTGGTGGGTCTGGGACATCGTGATCGACGCCGACAAGCGTGGTCGGGGCCTCGGCCGAATGGCCATGCTCCTCGGCGAGGAATACGCCCGGGCGCGGGGCGCTCATACTCTGGGTCTCAGCGTCTTCGGGTTCAACACCGGAGCGCGTGGCCTTTACGAGTCGCTCGGCTACGAGACGACCTCGGTGAAGATGCGCAAGAAACTCGACCGAGCCTCAGGCGACGTTTGCCCTGCCGACGACGGCTCGTAGGCGCCGGTCGTCGGCGTGGCGGTTCCGCCAGATGATGTAGCGGCGGATCATGCTGCCCTGTTCCTTGTGGGTGGCGTGGTCGGTGCCGTCGAGGGTGAAATAGCGCAGGGCGGTGAACTGGGCCTCGATACGGTTGAGCCAGGAGGAGTTCGTCGGCGTGTAGGCGATTTCGACGTTGTTCGCGGTGGCCCAGTCGCCGACGCGCTGGCACTTCCTCGTGGTCAGGTGCGGGGAGAAGTTGTCACAGACGATCGCAATCCGTATCGACGGCGGGTAGAGGGTGCGCAGGTAGCGGCAGAACTCCAGGAACTGGGTGCGCTTCTTGACCGGCTTGATGTGGCCGTAGAGCTTGTCCTTGACCAGGTCCAGGGCGGCGAAGAGGTGGCGCACGCCGCCGTAGCGGTTGTAGGTGGCCCGGCGCCTGCGGCGTGGCTCACGGTCGGGGTCCTTGTGCTTGCCGCCGCGTTCGGCCCACTGCCGGCCGGGGTGCGGCATGAGGTTGAGCGGTCCGAACTCGTCCACGCAGAAGATGACTTCGGGCTCGCCCTCCTCGGGTATGACCTCGCCGTCGGCGATCGCGTAGAGGTGCTCAACCCTCGCCTTCTTGGCCGCGTAGTCGGGGTCGCGGGAGGTCTTCCAGGTCTTCAGCCGTTGAAAGGAGACGCCTTCCTCGCGGAGCAGGATGCGCAGGCCCTCGTGGCTGATGTCGTCGACCACCCCCTCGGCGACCAGGAAGTCCGCCAGCTTGGTCAGACTCCAGGTGGAGAAGGGCAGGTCGTGCTCGGCCGGCTTGGACTTCGCGATCTTCTTGATCTCACGCCGCTCGGGCAGCGTGAAGGTCTTCGATCGGCCGCCCGAGTACTTCGGATACAGCGAGCCGAAGCCGTCGGCGTTGAAGTTGTGGATCACATCCCGGACCCGGTCCGCGCTGGTGAACGACACCTCAGCAATCCTCGCCACTGGCATGCCCTGCGCGGACAGCAGGACCATCTGGGCCCGTCGCCAGGTCACCACCGATCCGCTGCCCCGGCGGATGATCCGCAGTAGTCGCCGGCCCTCGTCATCATTGATCTCGCGCACGCGAACTCGTTCCGCCACCCGCACATGGTGACCGCCGTCCGTCATCCGGCGAAGGACGCCGGGCGGCGCGTCACATCACAACAGGGCAAACGTTGCCTGATGCGGCACTAGCAAGCACCGCAGAGCACCCAGGCCCATCTGCCTGGCCTTGCTCACGGCGACATGTGTTCCGCCGGTTCTTCCCTCACTCACGCCTCGGGAGAAGTCCCATGCGTCACCTCAACACGCCCTCGATCGCCATCGCCCGTCAGTCCCTGCGCGACACCATGCAGCGCGTCGGGTGGGAGTCGTCCATCATCTTCGACGCGCAGCTCGCGCTCGTTGAGCTGCTCGTCAACGCGTGGCGGCACGGGGCCACGCCCGCGCCGATCGTCCAGATCATCTCCGCGAACCAGACCCTCCGCGTCTCCGTCACGGACGAGAGCCCGATCCCGCCCTCCCCGCAGGCGCCGGGCCTGTTCGCCGAATCGGGCCGGGGCCTCCAGCTGGTCGCCGGCCTCACGCACCGGTGGGGCGTGGACTCCCAGGAGCGTGGCAAGTCGGTCTGGTTCGAGCTGGACGGTGCCGCGTGAGGCGCCACCCCATGAAGCCGACCGATCCCCGGATCCGGCACTACACGGACGACCACATCCGCACCCTGCTGGCCGAAGTCCAGGAGCGCGGTAGGAAGTTCGGCCTGATCTGGCCGTCGGCCTGCACGGACAAGACCATCGAGGGCCGCGTCCTCGTCTGCTTCAACACCGCGCCCGCGTCGACCTTGCTCAACCTCCTCATGCTGCTCCTCGACGCCGAACGTGAGACCCCGTGCGATTCCTGATCGGGACGGCGTTCGCCGTCCTCCTCGCCCTCGCCTTCGCGACCGTCGCCCTGGGCGTCGTCACCGCCCTCCGCGCGACCCCGCCCGACGAGGACGCCTGACCGGCCAGCCCCTGCCGGCCCTCGCCAGCCCCCGCCGCCCGTGCGTCGGGGGCTGCGGCACGATAAGCCCCATGTCAGAGCAGAGAGACGACCTCTACGCGCCGCCGACCACCCTCCCGGGCCTCCTGCAGCGCGGCCGGGGGCAGGGTGCGCTGATCGCCGCCGAGGATCCGGTAGCCGCCGCCGACCTCGTGTACGGCTGCATCCGTTGGGAGTGGCGCTGGCACCGGCAGATCGACGACCGGGCGCTCTACCTCGCCCGACTGGTCCGGGACCTGGAGCTGCCGCTCGGGCCGATTGTCGAACTGCTGGCCGGGGACGAGTACGCCTGCGCGCGGGCCACCCAGGTGCTGGAGCGGCTGGCACTCGGCGGCTCGGACGAGGCCCGGGAGGCGCTGCGGGCGTACGTCCGGGACGGCGAGCACTGGGTGGACGTCCTGGAGTCGGTGGCCGGCCGTTGGCCGGTGGCGTGGTGGGACGACCTCGAGGACGTGGCGCGGGCACGCCTGGAGGCGGGCCAGGACGACCCGCAGCCGTGGGCGTTGCCGTGGCACCGCTGGGACCTGGCTGCCCCGAAGCGGGAGCGCCCGGCCGAAGCGCGGGAGCAGACGGCGGAGCTGGCGGAGATGGCCTCCCCGGAGCTGCTGGAGCTGCTCGCCGACCCGGGTGAGTCGTTCCTGCGGAAGGCGTTCACGTTGGGCCGGCTCATCCACCGTGAGCCGGAGCCCGGCCTGGTCCCGCTGGTGCCGCTGCTCGGGATGGCGAACGGCCGGTACGCCATGCCGTTTCTGCGCCGGGCGGTCGGGAAGCTCGGCCCGCTGGCCCGGCCGGCGGCGCGGGGCTGGGTCACCTCCGGGACGCCCTGGCTGGCGGGGCTCGGGCATGAGGCGCTGGCCCGGCACATCGAGGAACAGGACGTTCCGACCTTGCTCGCCGCTCTGGAGCGGGACTGGGTGGAGCAGGTCTGGTGCGGCCCGATGCACACCGCCCGGGGGCTGGCCCGGTCCGGCCCCGGGGCGGCGGACGCGACATCGCTGCTGCGCCGGTTCTGGCTCTGGACCCCGCACTCGTACGAGCGGCCCGGCTACCTCAGGGCGCTGGCCGCGATCGACCCCGCCGGACTGGACGGCGCGTACGTCGAGTCGCTCTGGGACTGCCAGTCCGATGCCCGGCTGTGGGCGGTCGAGCACGCTCCGGAACGGCCCGCTGTGACGGCCCGCCTCGCCTACCTCCGGGACGATCCGATGGAGGAGCCGGAGGTCAGAAATGCCGCCGCAGTGCGACTCGCCGGGCTGACCTCGGGGCCCCTCCCGCAAAGCGAGGAAGCGTTGGAAGGGAGGCTAGAGTAGACGCGTGAACGTGTGAGTGATGGTCCGGGCCCCGCGAGGCGCTCCGGGCCACATCCATTTCCAGGGCATCCCCTGTGACCTGCACGTTCGCCGGCCCACCAGACCAGCACGAGCCCCGGAGGCCCCGCCTTGAGCGACCAGCCGTTCGCGCATCTGCACGTCCACACCGAGTACTCGATGCTGGACGGTGCCGCCCGGCTGAAGCAGATGTTCAAGGAGGTCGAGCGCCTGGGCCAGACCCATGTCGCGATGACCGACCACGGCAACATGTACGGCGCCGCCGAGTTCCACCGGCAGGCCACCGACGCGGGCATCACCCCCGTCATCGGCATCGAGGCGTACGTCGCCCCCGAGTCCCGTTCCAACACCAAGCGCATCCTGTGGGGCCAGCCGCACCAGAAGCGGGACGACGTCTCCGCGTCCGGCGCGTACACCCACAAGACGATCTGGGCCCGGAACAAGGAGGGCCTGCACAACCTCTTCAAGCTGACCTCGCGCTCCTACGCCGAGGGCTGGCTGGTGAAGTGGCCCCGGATGGACAAGGAGCTGATCTCCGAGCTGTCCGGCGGCCTGATGGCCACCACCGGCTGCCCGTCCGGCGAGGTGCAGACCCGCCTGCGGCTCGGCCAGTTCGACGAGGCCGTGAAGTCCGCCGCCGACTACCAGGACATCTTCGGCAAGGAGAACTACTTCCTGGAGCTGATGGACCACGGCCTCGACATCGAGAAGCGGGTCCGCGACGGGCTGCTGGAGATCAGCAAGAAGCTGGACATCCCCCCGGTCGTCACCAACGACTCGCACTACACCACCGAGGCCGACGCCGGCGCGCACGACCTGCTGCTCTGCGTCCAGACCGGCAAGAACCTCTCCGACCCGGACCGCTTCCGCTTCGACGGCACCGGCTACTACATCAAGTCCGCCGCCGAGATGTACGCGCTGGACTCCTCGGACGCCTGGCAGGAGGGCTGCCGCAACAGCCAGCTCCTCGTCGCCTCCCGCGTCGACACCGAGGGCATGTTCAAGTTCAAGAACCTCATGCCCCGCTTCCCCATCCCGGAGGGCTTCGAGTCCGAGGCGGACTTCTTCAAGTCCAAGGTCTGGGAGGGCATGGACTGGCGCTTCCCGGGCGGGTACGACGAGGAGCACAAGAAGCTCGCCGAGTACGAGATGGACACCATCATCCAGATGGGGTTCCCGGCGTACTTCCTCGTCGTCGCCGACTTCATCATGTGGGCCAAGAGCCAGGGCATCGCGGTGGGCCCCGGCCGTGGCTCGGCGGCCGGCTCGTTGGTCGCGTACGCGATGGGCATCACCGACCTCGACCCCATCCCGCACGGCCTGATCTTCGAGCGCTTCCTCAACCCCGAGCGCATCTCCATGCCCGATGTCGACATCGACTTCGACGAGCGCCGGCGCGGCGACGTGATCCGCTACGTGACCGAGAAGTGGGGATCCGACAAGGTCGCCATGATCGTCACGTACGGCACCATCAAGGCCAAGGCCGCCATCAAGGACTCCTCGCGAGTCCTCGGCTACCCCTACGCGATGGGCGACCGCATCACCAAGGCGATGCCGCCGGACGTCATGGGCAAGGGCATCCCGCTCTCCGGCATCACGGACAGCAGCCACCCGCGCTACGGCGAGGCCGGCGAGATCCGCGGGCTCTACGAGAGCGACCCGGACGTCAAGAAGGTCATCGACACCGCGCGCGGCATCGAGGGCCTGATCCGCCAGCCCGGCGTGCACGCCGCCGGCGTCATCATGTCCGCCGAGCCGCTCACCGACCACATCCCGGTCTGGACCCGGCACACCGACGGCGTCACCATCACGCAGTTCGACTACCCCACCTGTGAAGGCCTCGGCCTCCTCAAGATGGACTTCCTCGGCCTGCGCAACCTGACGATCATGGACGACGCCGTCAAGGCGATCGAGCGCAACAAGGGCGAGAAGATCGAGCTGCTCAAGCTGCCGCTCGACGACAAGCCGACCTACGAACTCCTCGCCCGCGGCGACACCCTCGGCGTCTTCCAGCTCGACGGCGGCCCCATGCGCTCGCTGCTGCGCCTGATGAAGCCCGACAACTTCGAGGACATCTCCGCGGTCCTGGCGCTGTACCGCCCGGGCCCGATGGGCGTCAACTCCCACACCAACTACGCGCTGCGCAAGAACGGCCAGCAGGAGATCACCCCGATCCACCCGGAGCTGGAGAAGCCCCTGGAGGAGGTGCTCCGGCCGACGTACGGCCTGATCGTCTACCAGGAGCAGGTGCAGAAGGCCGCGCAGATCCTCGCCGGCTACTCGCTCGGCCAGGCGGACCTGCTGCGCCGGGCCATGGGCAAGAAGAAGAAGGAGATCCTGGAAGCGGAGTTCGTCCCCTTCCAGAAGGGCTGCCGCGAGCGCGGCTACTCCGACGCGGCCATCCAGGCCGTGTGGGACGTCCTCGTCCCCTTCTCCGGCTACGCGTTCAACAAAGCGCACACCGCCGGGTACGGGCTGGTCTCGTACTGGACGGCCTACCTCAAGGCCAACTACCCGGCCGAGTACATGTCCGGCCTGCTCACGTCCGTCAAGGACGACAAGGACAAGTCCGCGGTCTACCTCAACGAGTGCCGCAAGATGGGCATCCAGGTGCTCCCGCCGGACGTCAACGAGTCGGACTCGGACTTCACCCCGCACGGTGACACCCTCGTCCGGTTCGGCCTCACCGCCATCCGCAACGTCGGCGGGCCGGTCGTCGAGTCGATGATCCGGACCAGGAAGACCAAGGGGAAGTTCTCCTCCTTCCCCGACTTCCTGGACAAGGTGGAGTCGGTGGTCTGCAACAAGCGGACCGTCGAATCGCTCATCAAGGCCGGCGCCTTCGACTCGCTCGGGCACACCCGCAAGGGCCTCAGCGCCCAGTTCGAGCCGATGATCGACAACGTCGTCGGGGTGAAGCGCAAGGAGGCCGAGGGACAGTTCGACCTCTTCGGCGGCGACGCCACCGACGACGAACCGAGCTTCGGACTCGACGTCGTCTTCTCCGAGGAGGAGTGGGAGAAGTCCTTCCTGCTCGCCCAGGAACGCGAGATGCTCGGCCTGTACGTCTCCTCGCACCCGCTGCACGGCATCGAGCACGTCCTCTCCGACAAGGCGGACTGCGCGGTCGCCGACCTCGCCGAACGGCCGGACGGGACGATCGTCACCATCGGCGGCATCATCTCGGGCCTGCAGCGCAAGATGACCAAGCAGGGCAACGCCTGGGCCATCGCTACCGTCGAAGACCTGGCAGGCTCCATCGACTGCATGTTCTTCCCGGCGAGCTACCAGCTGGTCTCCTCCCAACTGGTCGAGGACGCCGTGGTGTTCGTGCGCGGCAAGCTCGACAAGCGGGAGGACGTGCCGCGGCTGATGGGCATGGAGCTGTCCGTCCCCGACCTGTCGAACGCGCACGCCGACGCGCCGATCACCATCAACATCCCCAGCGGGAAGATCACGCCGCCGCTGGTCGCCCGGCTCAGCGAGGTGCTGACCCACCACAAGGGCACGACCGAGGTCCGGGTGCGCCTGGAGAGCCGCACCAAGACCACGGTGCTGCGGCTCGACCGGCACCGGGTGAAGTCGGACCCGGCGCTGTTCGGTGACCTGAAGCAGCTGCTCGGGCCCAGCTGTCTGGCGGTGTGAGAAGTCTGCGTGCGCTACGGGCGGTTGACGCCTGAGCGCGGGTAGCGGCCGTCCGCCTCGCCCGGTTCCCCGCGACCCTTTCGGGCGCGGGGAACTTCTGTCGGGGGAGTCGGGGGAGAGGGGCAGGGGTTTTCAGGAACCGCTGCCGAGGCCCGGGGGTACCGCGGTGTGGAGGGCGGAGACGAAGGCGGAGACGGCCGGGTGGGAGCCGGCGCCGGCGCGGAAGGCGGCGCGGGTGCGGCGGTACATGGGGAGGCGGGTGAGGGTGACGCCGGGCGGGGGCTGGGCGGTGCCGAGGTGGGGGACGAGGGCCACGCCCTGACCGGCGGCGACCAGCGCGAGCACGGTGGTGAAGTCGTCGATCTGGTGGCGGATCCGGGGTGCGAAGCCGGCCGACTCGCAGGCGCGGACGGCCATGGTGTGGCAGAGGGTGCCGGGTGAGGACACGATCCACGGCGCGCCGCGCTGTTCGGCGATGGTGCCCGGGGTGCGGGCGGCCAGGTACATGGGTTCGGTGAAGACCGGGCGGGTCGCGGCGAGACCGGGTTCGGGGTCGGTGGGGACGAGGTCGTACTCGTGGACCAGGGCCACGTCCAGTTCGCCCGCGCGCAGGGCCGCGCCGACGGCCGCCGGGTCGACCTCGGTGACCATCGGCTCCAGTCCGGGGTGCCAGGCGGCCAGTTCGCCGAGCACCGCCGGGATGATCGCGCGGGCCGCCGACGGGTAGGTGCCGATCCGCAGCGGACCGGCCAATCCCCGCTTGGCGTGGGCGAGTTCGGCGCCCGCCTGCTCCAGGAGGGCGAGCACCGATTCGGCGTGCCGGACCAGGTTGCGTCCGGCCGGGGTGAGGGTGACCCGCCGGCCGGTGCGCTCCAGCAGCGGGACGCCCGCCTCCTTCTCCAGGACGGACAGCTGCTGGGAGACCGCCGACGGGCTGAAGGAGAGCGCCTCGGCGACGGCCGCGATGGTGCCGAGGTGGGCGAGTTCGCGCAGCAGGCGCAGGCGTCGGACGTCGAGCATCGGCTCAGCCTAGCCGAGCATCGGCTCAGCTTACGAGAAGCGTCGGAAATGTGAACTGGACCTGGGTGATCGGTGGGCCGCAGGATCGTGGGCATGGAACTCAAGGGCATCTACGTCCCCCTGATCACCCCCTTCGCCGCCGACGGCACCGTCGCGCTGGACGCGCTGGAGAAGCTCGCGCACGAGCTGCTCGACGCCGGTGCGGCCGGCCTGTGCGCGCTCGGCACCACCGGCGAGCCGGCCGCGCTGAGCGCCGAGGAGCGGGACGCGGTGGTGGACGTCGCCGCGGCCGCCTGCGCCGGGCGCGGGGCGCAGCTGATCGTCGGTGCGCACGGTGGGGACACCCGGGCCGTCGGCGAGTCGCTGGCCGCGCTCGGTGCGCGGGTGCCGAGCGCCGCGGCCGCGCTGGTCACCGTCCCGGCGTTCGTGCGGCCCGGCGAGGCGGGGACGGTCGCGCACTTCCGGGCGCTGGCCGCCGACAGCCCGCTGCCGCTGCTCGTCTACCAGATCCCGTACCGCACCGGGCAGCAGCTCTCCACCGCCGCGCTGCGCGAACTCGCCGCGATCGAGGGCGTGGTGGGCGTCAAGTACGCGACCGGCGGGCTGGACCAGACGGCGGCGGAGCTGCTCGCCGACACCCCCGAGGGGTTCGCGTTCCTCACCGGGGAGGACGCCTTCCTGCCGCCGATGCTGGCGCTCGGCGCGGCCGGGGGCATCCTCGCCGCCGCGCACCTGGCGACCGGCCGGTTCGTGGAGCTGGCGCAGGCCTGGCAGGCGGGGGACGTCGAGCGGGCGCGGGCGCTCGGGCACCGGCTGACCGGGCTGGCGCTGGCCGCGTTCACGGCGCCGAACCCGACGGTCACCAAGGGCGTGCTGCACGCCCAGGGGCGGATCCCGACCCCGGACGTACGGCTGCCGCTGCTGCCGGCCGACCGGGCCGAGGTGGAGGCCGCGTTGGCGCTGGTGAATGGTCTGGACCACTAGGGTCCGTCCGGCATCCTGTCCGGGATCCCGTCCGGGGAGCCTCTCAACCAGTGAAATGGCAGGTCGCCCGGCCCGCGTGACAAGGCATGATGGGCAGAGTGCGGCTGTGAACAGCACCATTCAGAGGAGTAGTCGGAATGAAGATCGGCATTGTCGGTGCCACCGGCCAGGTCGGCAGCGTGGTCCGCGAGATCCTGGCGGACCGGGCTGGTCGTGAAGGTGGACTGGGCCCGGTGGAGCAGCTGCGGCTGTTCGCCTCGGCCCGCTCGGCCGGGCGCACGCTGCCGTGGCAGGGCACCGAGGTCACCGTCGAGGACGCGGCCACGGCCGACTACACGGGCCTCGACATCGTGATCTTCTCCGCCGGCGGCGCCACCTCCAAGGCCCTCGCCCCGAAGGTCGCCGCGGCCGGTGCCGTCGTCATCGACAACTCCTCCGCCTGGCGCCGCGACCCCGAGGTCCCGCTGGTCGTCTCCGAGGTCAACCCCGAGGCCATCGCGGACCGCCCCAAGGGCATCATCGCCAACCCGAACTGCACCACCATGGCCGCCATGCCCGTGCTGCGCCCGCTGCACGCGGAGGCCGGCCTGGCCGCGCTGATCGTCTCCACCTACCAGGCCGTCTCCGGCAGCGGCGTCGCCGGCGTCGCCGAGCTGCAGGACCAGGCCGCCAAGGTCATCGACGGTGCCGCCGGGCTCGCCCACGACGGCGCCGCGGTCGAGTTCCCCGAGCCCAAGGTCTACAAGCGCCCGATCGCCTTCAACGTGCTGCCGCTGGCCGGCTCCATCGTCGACGACGGCTCCAACGAGACCGACGAGGAGCAGAAGCTCCGCCACGAGAGCCGCAAGATCCTCGGCATCCCGGAGCTGAAGGTCGCCGGCACCTGCGTGCGCGTCCCGGTCTTCTCCGGTCACTCCCTGCAGATCAACGCCCGCTTCGAGCGCCCGATCAGCCCCGAGCGCGCCGCCGAGCTGCTCGCCGCCGCCCCCGGCGTCGAGCTGTCCGACATCCCCACCCCGCTGCAGGCCGCGGGCAAGGACCCGAGCTACGTCGGGCGCATCCGGGCGGACGAGACCGTGGACAACGGCCTGTCGCTGTTCATCTCCAACGACAACCTGCGCAAGGGCGCCGCGCTCAACGCCGTCCAGCTGGCCGAGCTGGTCGCCGCCGAGCTCAAGGGCTGAGCGCCGGGGCTCGCCATGCCCAGGGCCCATGGGCCCGTACGCCGCCGCGTGACCTCGGGCGGGCTCCGTCGTTGAACGGGGCCCGCCTTCGCGTTTCTTTGCGTGCCGTTGGGGCGGCTGTTGCGGTACCGGGACATCCGGCAAGGTTCGGCAGGCGAACCCCGGGTAAAAGGTGACCCAACGATCGGGCGACGACGGGGGCCCCTCACCTCAGTACGCCCGGACGGAGGGCGGACCGCCCGCCCCCCGAACGCCCCACCCGACTGATTCCGAGGGCGAGCGAAAAGAGGTGCGCGATGGACCGCTGTGTCGTCCTGGTGGACGCCGGATATCTGCTGGGCGCCGCCGCCAGCCTGCTCGCGGGGGATCCGTCCCGGTCCAAAGTCACCGTGAACCACACGGCCCTCATCACCGCGCTGCGCGAGCGCGCCGAGGCCGAGACCGGGCTGCCGCTACTGCGCATCTACTGGTTCGACGCCGCGCCCGACCGGCGCCCGATGCCCGAGCACCGGCGGCTGCGCGTCCTGCCCCGGGTCACCGTACGGCTCGGAGCGCTCACCCGGGCCGAGGGGCGCTGGGTGCAGAAGGGCGTGGACGCCGCCATGCACGCCGAACTCTCCGAACTCGCCCGCAACCGGGCCTGCGCCGACGTCGTACTGATCACCGGGGACGGTGACCTGCTGCCCGGCATGATGACCGCCAAGGAGCACGGCGTCGCCGTCCACCTGTGGGCCCTGCAGGCCGCCGACGGCGACTTCAACCAGTCCGAGGACCTGGTCGGCGAAGCGGACGAGCGGCGGGTGCTGGACCGGGAGTGGATCGAGGGGTCGTTCTCGCTGCGGGACAACTCCAACCTCTTCCCGGCACCCGGGGCACGGCAGGAGATCACCAAGATCCTCGCCGCCCCGCCGGCCGCGCTGCCCAGCGTCGTGCCGGGCGTGGCGCCGGCGGCGGTCCGTCCGGCGGCCGTCGCCGAGGAGGGCGCTGCCTCCGCCGCCGCCAACGGGCGGCCGCAGTCCGCGGCCACCGCGCTCAAGGTCGTCCCCACGCCGAAGGACCTGGCCGGACGCGCCTCCTCCGTCACACCGATCACCCCGGTGGCGAACGGGCACGGGGCGGTCGGGTCCGGGACGGTCGGGGCCGGCGTCAACGGGCACGGCGCGAACGGGCACGGCCTGAACGGCCACGGTACGAACGGGCACGGCGCCGTCGCGCAGGCCGGACCGGTGCTGCGGTGGTCCTCCGACCGCGGCTGGGTCGACCGGCCCGCCCCGGAACCCGCCGTCACCGCCGGCGACAGCCTGCCCACCCTCGCCCAGCTCACCACCTCCGAACAGCGCTGGGCCGACCGCGAGGAGGACATCACCACCATCGGCGGCGACGCCCACGAAGTCGGGCAGGTCTTCGCCCGCCGCTGGAGCGACCGGATCGGCGACTCCGAACGGCTCACCGTGCTGTGGCCCGACTACCCGCGCATCCCCCACCGCGTCGACGGCGAACTGCTCCGCTACGCCGCCCGCTTCGGGCTGCTCGCGCACAAGGACGACCAGATCGACGAGCACGACCGCTACGCCATCCGGGCCGGGTTCTGGAAGGAACTGGCCGCACGGGTGCCGGGCGGGTCGATGGTCGTCGACGACTGAGTCGATGACGACCGGGTCGACGGCCGTCGGCGGCTGAGTCGGCTGAGGCGCACCGGGATGCGCGGTGTGACACCCGCCCCTCCCGGCGAACAGGCCCCCTTGTCCGGTTCGCCCGTATGAGCGCGTAGAGTCTTCGGTCGTGAGTGAGACGGCCGGGAGAGCCCCCGACGAAACCCCGCCGTGCATCGCCGTGCGCGACCTGGTCAGGACCTACCGCAGCGGACGCGGCGCGGCCGCCACCGAGATCCGGGCCAACGACGGCATCAGCCTCATCGTCCGGCAAGGCGAGATCTTCGGGCTGCTCGGGCCCAACGGCGCCGGGAAGTCGACGCTGGTCCGCCAGCTCACCGGACTGCTGCGCCCCGACTCCGGCACGGTCGAACTCCTCGGCCACGACATCGTGCGACACCCCGAGCGGGCCGCCCGGCTGCTCGGGTACCTCGGGCAGGAATCCACCGCGCTGGACGAGCTGACGGTCGCCCTCGCCGCCGAGACGACCGGGCGGCTGCGCGGGCTCGGCCGGGCGCAGGCCCGGAGCACGGCCGCCGACGTCCTGGACGAACTCGGGCTGACGGCCATCGCCGCCCGCCCGCTCGCCAAGCTGTCCGGCGGGCAGCGGCGGCTCGCCTGCTTCGCGGCCACCCTGGTCGGGGACCGGCCGCTGCTCGTCCTCGACGAACCGACCACCGGCATGGACCCCGTCGCCCGGCGGGCCGTGTGGAGCGCCGTCGACCGGCGGCGCGCCGAACACGGCACGACCGTGCTGCTGGTCACCCACAACGTGATCGAGGCGGAGACCGTGCTCGACCGGGTCGCCGTGGTGGACGAGGGCCGGGTGATCGCCTGCGACACGCCCGGCGGGCTCAAGGCGCTCGTGGACGGCGACGTCCGGCTCGACCTGGTCTGGCGCGACGAGGCACCCATCGGTGTGCCCGCCGTCGCCGCGCTGCGCGAACGCGCCGAGTGCACCGGGCGCCGCTGGACCGTCCGCACCACCCCCGACCAGGCCCGCGAACTGGTCGCCGCCGTCACCACCGGCCCGGCCTTCGCCGCGCTCGACGACTTCACCCTCGCCACCCCGAGCCTCGAGGACGCCTACCTCAAGCTGGGCGGCCGCCACGGAGGACTGGCCAAGTGACCCTGCTCTCGGCGCCACCGCGAACCGACCGGACCTCGGCCGGACCTGCCCCGCTCGCCCCCGCGGCCCGGCTGCTGCCGGCTCTCGCCGCCGTGTACCGGGCGCAGCTCGCCCGGGCGCGGGTCGCGCGGATCCCGCTGCTGTTCGTCGCCACCTTCCAGTCCGTCGGCATCCTGGTGATGATGCGCGGCGTCGTGGACGCCGGGCAGTCCTCGGCGGCACGGTCGGTGGTCGCCGGGTCGAGCGTGCTGGTGGTGGCGTTCGTCGCGCTGAACCTGCTCGCCCAGTACTTCGGGAAGCTGCGGGCCACCGGCGGCCTCGACCACTACGCGACGCTGCCGGTGCCGGCGGCCTCGGTGGTGCTCGGGGCGGCCGCCGCGTACGCCTCCTTCACCCTGCCCGGGACGGTCGCCACCGCGGCCGTCGGGGCGGTCATGTTCGGACTGCCGCTCGGACAGCTGTGGGTGCTGCTGGCGGTCGTCCCGCTCGCCGGGGCCGCGCTGTCCGGGCTGGGTGCGGCCTGCGGGCTGCTCGCGCCCCGGCAGGAGATCGCGACCATGCTCGGGCAGCTCGGCATGTCCGCCGCTCTGCTGCTCGGCGTGCTGCCGGTCGACCACCTGCCGCAGCCGGTGCTGTGGCTGCGGGACCTGCTGCCGTCCACGTACGGGGTGGAGGCCTTCGCGCGGACCTTCACACCCGACCCGGACTGGGCGATGGTGCTCGCGGACCTGGGGGTGTGCGCCGGGGTGGGCGTGGTGTCGCTGGGCGTGGCCACGTGGGCGTACCGGCGGGCCGTCGCGCGGTAAGGGCCGAACGGGTGGTGGGGTCGTTCCGAGGGGCGGCGTGAAACGATGGGGCCTGTGACCGTACCGAACACACCTCCGGATCCCGCCCACACCGATGTGCAGGCGGCGCCGGAAGACGCCGTGCCCGACGCCGTGCCCGACCCGTACGCGCCCCCGCAGGGGCTTGCGCCCGTCGCGTCCGACGCTCACGGGCCTTCGCTGGTGCAGCGGCTGCTGCCGGAGGTGCGGGTCTGGGCAGGGGTCGTCGTCGCCTGCCTGGTGGCCGGGCTGGTGATGGCCGCCCTGTGGGCGTGGCTGGCACCGAAGGTGCCGCTGGTCGTGGACGGCGACCGGATCCTCTACGTGGACCCCGAGGGCGAGCAGCGGGCCGGGGCCGACGCGGTGTTCGTGATCATCGCCTTGGGCGCCGGCATCCTGACCGCGCTCGGCGCCTTCCTGGTCACCCGGCGACGCGGCGGCGGCATCGCGGTCGCGCTGGGACTGACCGTCGGCGGACTGCTCGGGGCACTGGGGGCCTGGCGGATCGGCCGGTGGCTCGGGCCGACCAAGGACCTGATCGGCGAGGCCCGGCGGGTCGGGAACGGCGGGCACTTCGACGCGAACATCGACCTGGGGGCGATGGGCGCGCTGCTGGTGTGGCCGATGACGGCGATGGTGGTGCTGCTCGCGCTGTCGGCGGCGTTCGGCAAGCGGGAGGAGGACCCGCCGCCGTACTGGGGGGCGCCGGTCGCTCCCCCGGCGGCTCCGCCCACGCTTCCGGTGGGGCCGGAGGACCGGGGCTGAGGTTCGGCGGTCCGAGGTCCGAGGTCCGAGGTCCGAGGTCCGAGGTTCGCGGTTCGCGGTGTGGTGGCAGGGCGGAGGGTCGGTGGTCCGGGGACGGGCCGCGGCCTTCCGCCCTGCGGCGTTTCCGGTGGGGGCTCGGTGGGCGCGGGCTCAGCGGGCTCAGCGGGCGATGGGGGCGGTGAGGGCCCGGGTGAGGGCGATGAGGTCGGCGGGGGCGAGTTCCACTTCCAGGCCCCGGCGGCCCGCCGAGACGTAGACGGTGGGGTGGGTGAGGGCGCTGGCGTCGACGACGGTGCGCAGGGGGCGGCGCTGGCCCAGCGGGGAGATGCCGCCGAGGACGTAGCCGCTGCTGCGTTCGGCGGCCGCGGGGTCGGCCATGGTGGCGCGCTTGCCGCCGACGGCCGAGGCCAGGGCCTTGAGGTCGAGCTGGCCGGCGACGGGGACCACGCCGACGGTGAGGGTGCCGTCCACGTCGGCCACCAGGGTCTTGAAGACGCGCTCGGCGGCCACGCCGAGGACCTCCGCCGCCTCGCCGCCGTAGGAGGCGGCGGCGGGGTCGTGGTCGTAGGCGTGCACGGTGAACGGGACGGCGGCGGATTCCAGGGCGACGGTGGCCGGGGTGCCCTGGCCGCCCTTCTTGGTCTTCTTGGCCATGCGAGGGGTCCTGGGCTCCTGGGTTCCTGGTTCCTGGGTCAGTTGGGGCTGAAGGACTGGCGGGTGAGGTCGACGGCGGGCAGCGAGGGCAGCCAGGTGAGGACGGCGGTCTCGCGGCGCAGCAGGTCGAGTTCGGTGCGCAGGCGCTGGGCGGTGTCCGGGCAGGCGAGCAGCTGCTGCTTGACCGGGGTCTCGAACACCGAGGCGGCGGCGACCAGGTAGGAGAGCACCTGCGGGTCGTCGGGGAGGTCCTGGCGGCCGACGGTGCTGGCCTCGCGGGCGCCGGCGAGGCGCTTCTGGTAGACCCGGAAGGCCCGCTCGACCTCGGCGGCCAGCGCGCCGGAGCCCTCGCCGGGGCGTTCCTCGATCGGCTCGATCTCGCCGGTCAGGTACGGACCGGAGACGTCCACCGAGCGGAGCCGGAACCGGGTGGTGCCGGTGACCAGGAGCTCGTAGCGGCCGTCGGGCTGGTGCTCGGCGGAGGCGACGTCGGCGACGCAGCCGACCGGGAAGACCGCCTCGAGCGGGTCCCCGGTGAACGTGCCGAGGCCGTCGAGCGGTCCGGCCGGGCCTTCCTCGGGCCGGACCGGGGCGACCTCGCGGCCGTCCTTGATCGCGAGCACGCCGAAGCGCCGGGGGGCGTCCTCGGGCTGTTCGAGCAGGTCGGCGACGAGACGGCGGTAGCGCTCCTCGAAGACGTTCAGGGGCAGCACCAGGCCCGGGTAGAGCACGGTGTTCAGCGGGAAGAGCGGAAGCCGTTCTGTCACGGCGGACAGCGTAGTTCCCCGGACGGGGGCCTTGTCGCGCGGTTGAGGGCTCACCCGCGCTGAAGCATCCGGGTGGCGCCCGCGACGACGGTGGAGGCGAGCAGCCAGCCGATGACCACGAGTGCGGCGGAGATCCACTGGGCGAGGCCGCCCGGGTTCCAGCCGCCCTGGTTGAGATCGACGATCGGCAGCAGCTGGTTGAGGGTGTAGAGCACCGGGTTCCAGTGCGGCCGTTCGTCGGCCTTGAGCGGCTCCAGCGGGTGGGTGGCGAACCAGAGGCTGCCGAGGACCCAGGCGAGCAGCAGCCACAGGCCCGCCCTGCCGGGGCGGTAGCCGTAGCCGACGGTGGCGTCCTGGACGGCGCCCCAGACCCGGGCGGGCAGCGGCAGGGTCCGGCGGCGCCGGCGCTGCTTGGCGTACAGCACCTCGCGGGCGTCGTCGTCGGCCCCGTCGCGGCGCAGGGCGGCGGCCAGCTGCTCGTAGGACTCCGGCTGGAACTCGACCGAGGAGCCCTCCAGCCACTCGATCCGCTCCTGGATGCCGAAGGCCCTCAGCGGGCGCAGGTTCTCGTAGACGAAGCCGGTCAGGCCCAGGTGCTTGCCGAGCGGCCAGGCCTCGGGGATGTCGACCAGGTTGCCGACCCGGGCGCGGGAGAGCGAGACCGTGCCGGTGGGGCGGAACTTGCAGGTGAAGCGGAGCTCGGGGGTGTGGATGCGGCGCAGGGAGAGTTCGTCGTCACCCTCCAGGTGGAATTCGCCGGAGATCAGGCAGGCGCCGTCGAAGCGGCTGTCGGACAGCCGGACCCGGCCGAAGGCGCGGAAGGGGGTGACGGGGCCGTCGGGCGGCGGGTTCGCGCCGTAGCCGGACCCGTAGTAGCCGCGGGAGCCCGCCCAGCCGCGGTCGGCGGAGCCGGTCAGGTAGAGGGTGTGGCCGACGGTGACCCGGACGGCGTTGAGGCAGGTGTTGTTGTGCTGCCGGTCGGCGTGCAGCTGGGCGCCGCGCAGCGAGAGCCGGCCGCCTATCCGGGCGGTTCGTATGCTCAACTCGCCCTGGGTGTGCAGGCGTTCGGCCTCGAAGTCCTGGTTGACGCTGATCCCGTCGGCGGAGACGGCACGGCCGTAGCGGTCGCCGCCGACGACGGCCTGGTTGAGCAGCAGGTCGGTGCCGATCCTGGCGTCGGTGAGCCGGATGCCGTCGGGGAGGCGGCAGCGGGCGAGGTGGAGGTCGCCGGTGGTGGAGAGTCGGGAGGCCTCCAGGCGGGGGATCAGGCAGTTCACGAAGCGCAGCGTGGACACCGCCGCCTCGGAGATGAGGATCTTGTGCTCGAAGCGGCAGTCGTGCAGCTCGACGTAGTGGCCGATGGCGGCGCCGGCCAGGTTGAGCGCGCCGGTGACCAGCGCGCCGCTGAGGCGCAGCGAGGCGACGCGCCCGGGCGCGGGCTCCGGACCGACCAGCAGCAGGTGGGCGAGTACCTCGGCGCGGACGGTGCGCCGAGCGTCCCAGACGGCGTCGCCGAAGGGGTCGTCGGTGTCGGCTCCGCCACTGCGGAGGTCGAGGATCTCCCCCTGGTGGTAGGCCTCCCAGAGCTGCCGCTCGGTATCGGTCCAGCCCTCTGGAGCGCGCTCCACCATGGTTTCCCCCGTCCCCCGGTCGTCTCGCCTTTCGTATCACGGACTGAAATGCGGGACCAGCGGTTCCGGCCACTCCTTACACTGGGTGGCGTGATCTCTCGAATCGACCTCCGCGGCTCGCTCGACGACCCGCGTGACCTGCTGCCCCGTGCCGACTTCGACGTCGCGGCCGCCCTGGAGAAGGTGCGACCGATCGCCGAGGACGTCCACCATCGCGGGGTCGCGGCGCTGATCGAGATCACCGAGCGCTTCGACGGCGTCCGCCTGGAGTCCACCCGGGTCCCGGCCGAGCAGCTGACCGAGGCCCTGGAGACGCTGGACCCGCAGGTACGCGCCGCGCTGGAGGAGTCGATCCGCCGGGCCCGCGCCGTGCACGCCGACCAGCGCCGCACCGGGCACACCACCCAGGTGGTGCCGGGCGGCACGGTCACCCAGCGCTGGGTGCCGGTCGAGCGGGTCGGCCTGTACGTGCCCGGCGGGCTCGCGGTCTACCCGTCCTCCGTGGTGATGAACGTGGTGCCGGCCCAGGAAGCGGGCGTCCGGGGCATCGCGGTCACCTCCCCGCCGCAGAAGGCCTTCGGCGGCCGCGTCCACCCGACGATCCTGGCGGCCTGCGCGCTGCTCGGCGTCGACGAGGTCTACTCCGTCGGCGGCGCCCAGGCCGTCGCGATGTTCGCCCTCGGCACCGAGGAGTGCGAGCCGGTGAACATGGTCACCGGCCCGGGCAACATCTACGTGGCCGCCGCCAAGCGCTACTTCGCCGGCCGGATCGGCATCGACTCCGAGGCCGGACCGACCGAGATCGCCGTCCTCGCCGACGACAGCGCGCTGCCCTCCGACGTCGCCGCCGACCTGATCAGCCAGGCCGAGCACGGCCCCACCTCCGGCTCGGTGCTGGTCACCGACTCTCCGGCGCTGGCCGACGCCGTCGAGGCCGAACTGACCGTGCAGGTCGCCAAGACCAAGCACAGCGAGCGCGTCGCCGAGGCGCTGGGCGGCAAGCAGTCCGGCATCATCCTGGTCGACGACCTCACCCAGGGCCTCGCCGTCGTCAACGCGTACGCGGCCGAGCACCTGGAGATCCAGACCCGCGACCCGCACGCGGTGGCCGCCCGGGTCGTCAACGCGGGCGCGATCTTCATCGGCCGCTGGACCCCGGTCTCGCTGGGCGACTACGCGGCCGGCTCCAACCACGTGCTGCCCACCGGCGGCTGCGCCTGCCACTCCTCCGGGCTGTCGGTGCAGACCTTCCTGCGCGGCGTCCAGGTGGTCGAGTACGACCGCGACGCGCTGGCGGACGTCGCCGCGCACGTGGTCACCCTGGCGAACGCCGAGGACCTCCCCGGGCACGGGGACGCCATCAAGGCTCGATTCGACTGGACGGTGCCGGGCTCGTGACCGCTATTGACGATCTTCCGATCCGGGACGAGCTGCGCGGCCAGTCCCCGTACGGCGCACCGCAGTTGGACGTACCCGTCCAGCTGAACACCAACGAGAACCCGTACCGGCTGCCCGAGGAGCTGGTGGCCCGGATCGCCGAGCGCGTCGCCGAGGCCGCCCGCAACCTCAACCGCTACCCCGACCGGGACGCGGTCGAGCTGCGCGAGGGCCTCGCCGGGTACCTCGGGCGGACCACCGGCTTCCCGGTCGTGCGCGAGCAGGTGTGGGCCGCCAACGGCTCCAACGAGGTCCTCCAGCAGCTGCTGCAGGCCTTCGGCGGCCCCGGCCGCAGCGCACTCGGCTTCGAGCCCTCGTACTCGATGCACGCGCTGATCTCCCGGGGCACCGGCACCGCCTGGATCTCCGGCCCGCGCAACGACGACTTCACCATCGACCTCCACGCCGCGCTCGCCGCGATCGCCGAGCACCGGCCCAACGTGGTCTTCATCTGCTCGCCGAACAACCCGACCGGCACCGCCGTCGAAGCCGACACCGTGCTGCGGCTGTACGAGGCCGCGCAGGCCGCCCGGCCCAGCCTGGTCGTCGTGGACGAGGCGTACGTCGAGTTCTCGCACCGCGCCTCGCTGCTCTCGCTGATCGAGGGCCGCCCCAACCTGGTGGTCACCCGCACCATGTCCAAGGCCTTCGGCGCGGCCGGGCTGCGCCTGGGCTACCTGGCCGCCGACCGGGCGGTCGTCGACGCCGTCCAGCTGGTCCGCCTGCCGTACCACCTGTCCGCCGTCACCCAGGCCACCGCGCTGGCCTGCCTGGAGCACACCGACACCCTGCTCGGGTACGTCGGCCGGCTCAAGGAGCAGCGCGACCGGCTGGTCGACGCGCTGCGGGCGATGGGCCTGGAGGTGACCGACTCGGACGCCAACTTCGTCCAGTTCGGCCGCTTCGCCGACACCCACGCCGTCTGGCAGGCCATCCTCGACCAGGGCGTCCTGGTCCGCGACAACGGCGTGCCCGGGTGGCTGCGCGTCACCGCCGGCACCCCCGCCGAGAACGACGCCTTCCTGGACGCCGTCCGCACCGCCCTCCCGTCTCCCACCCCCACCCTTGATCGAGCACGCTCCGCGCGCGCTGCCAGTCAGGAGCTGTAACCCCCATGTCCCGCATCGGACGCGTCGAGCGCACCACCAAGGAGACCTCCGTCCTGGTCGAGATAGACCTCGACGGCACCGGCAAGACCGACATCTCCACGGGCGTCGGCTTCTACGACCACATGCTCGACCAGCTCGGCCGGCACGGCCTGTTCGACCTCACCGTCAAGACCGACGGCGACCTGCACATCGACACCCACCACACCATCGAGGACACCGCCCTCGCGCTCGGCGCCGCCTTCAAGCAGGCGCTCGGCGACAAGGTCGGCATCTACCGCTTCGGCAACTGCACGGTGCCGCTGGACGAGTCGCTCGCCCAGGTCACCGTGGACCTCTCCGGCCGGCCCTACCTGGTGCATACCGAGCCCGAGGGCATGGCGCCGATGATCGGCAGCTACGACACCACGATGACCCGGCACATCCTGGAGTCCTTCGTGGCCCAGGCGCAGATCGCGCTGCACGTCCACGTGCCGTACGGGCGCAACGCCCACCACATCGTGGAGTGCCAGTTCAAGGCGCTGGCCCGGGCGCTGCGCTACGCCGCCGAGCGCGACTCGCGCGCGGCCGGCATCCTCCCGTCGACCAAGGGTGCGCTGTGAGCAATTCCGCGTTGGCTCTGATCTTCGTCGGCCTCTTCCTGGCCGGCGGAGTGATCTCCTTCTGGAAGCAGAAGCTGCCGAAGGGCGTCATCCTCGTGCTGGGGCTGGGCGCGGGGATGTGCCTGGCCGCCGGCGTCATGCGCCTGTAGCCCCGCCCGACCTGCCAGACGTGTCAGACCTGGCCCGACCTGCCAGACCTGCCCTAGAAAGACTGGACACCTGAACATGGGCAAGAACGTCGTCGTCCTCGACTACGGCTCCGGCAACCTCCGCTCCGCGCAGCGCGCCCTGGAGCGGACCGGGGCGAACGTCACGGTCAGCTCCGACTACGACACCGCGATGGCCGCGGACGGCCTGCTCGTCCCCGGTGTCGGCGCCTTCGAGGCCTGCATGCGCGGGCTGAAGTCGGTCCGCGGGGACTGGATCATCGACCGCCGCCTCGCCGGGGGCCGCCCGGTCATGGGCATCTGCGTGGGCATGCAGATCCTCTTCGAGAAGGGCGTCGAGCACGGCGTCGAGACGGCCGGCTGCGACGAGTGGCCGGGCACCGTCGAACCGCTGGAGGCCCCGGTCGTCCCGCACATGGGCTGGAACACCGTGGACGTCCCCGAGGGCAGCCGGATGTTCGCCGGCCTCGACCCGCAGACCCGCTTCTACTTCGTGCACTCCTACGGGGTGCGGCGCTGGGAGCTGGAGACCCACAGCGCGCGGATCAACCCGCCGCTGGTCACCTGGGCCACGCACGGGCAGCCGTTCGTCGCGGCCATCGAGAACGGCCCGCTGTGGGCCACCCAGTTCCACCCCGAGAAGTCCGGTGACGCCGGCGCCGCCCTGCTGACCAACTGGGTCAACACCCTCTGACGAGCTGAAAGTTGTATCTGATGAGCGAACGAAGTGAGCGAGCCGTCGAGGCTGTGCCTGGCGATGCCACCGCTGAGCGGAGCGAGAGCGGGGGCCTGAGCCGCCTCGAACTGCTTCCTGCCGTCGACGTCCGCGACGGCCAGGCCGTCCGCCTGGTCAAGGGCGCCTCCGGCACCGAGACCTCCTTCGGCGAGCCGCTGGCCGCCGCCCTCGCCTGGCAGAACGCCGGCGCCGAGTGGCTGCACCTGGTCGACCTCGACGCCGCTTTCGGCACCGGCTCCAACTACGAGCTGCTGCGCGAGGTCACCGGGCAGCTGGACATCAAGGTCGAACTGTCCGGCGGCATCCGGGACGACGAGTCGCTCGCCCGCGCCCTCGCCACCGGCTGCACCCGGGTCAACCTCGGCACCGCCGCCCTGGAAGCCCCCGCATGGGTCGCCAAGGCCATCGCCGAGCACGGCGACAAGATCGCCGTCGGCCTGGACGTGGTCGGCACCACCCTGCGCGGCCGCGGCTGGACCCGCGACGGCGGCCAGCTCTTCGAGGTGCTCGAGCGCCTCGACCAGGAGGGCTGCGCCCGCTACGTCGTCACCGACGTCAACCGCGACGGCACCCTGACCGGCCCCAACCTGCAGCTGCTGCGCGACGTCTGCGCCGCCACCGACCGCCCGGTGGTCGCCTCCGGCGGCGTCTCCTCGCTGGACGACCTGCGCGCCATCGCCACGCTCGTCGGCGAGGGTGTCGAGGGCGCCATCGTGGGCAAGGCACTCTACGAGCAGAAGTTCACCCTCGAAGAGGCCCTGGAGGCGGTTTCAGGATGACCGATGGTCGGATCGTACGTGGCGAGGTCGTGCGGGGCGAGGTCGTGCGGGGCCGAGTCCGCGGATTCTCCCCCTGGGAGGACGAGTTCGGCTACTCCCGGGCCGTCGCCGCGGGCGACCACGTGCACGTGGCCGGCACCACCGCCTGGGTGGACGGCCGGATCGAGCACGAGGGCGACCCGTACCGGCAGACCCTCGCCGCGTTCGGCGTCGGGCTCACGGCCCTGGCCGCGTACGGTCTGACCGCGGACGACGTGGTCCGCACCCGGATGTACATCACCCACGTCCGCGACGCCGACGAAGTGGGCCGCGCCCACCACGAACTCTTCGACGCCGCACGCCCGGTGGCCACCATGGTGGTGGTCGAGGGACTGATCGACTCCCGGATGATGGTCGAGATCGAGCTCGACGCGTACCGCTCCGGGCTGGCAAAGACCCTGGAAGGCAATCAGCCGTGACCCTCGCCGTACGAGTCATCCCCTGTCTGGACGTGGACGCCGGGCGGGTGGTCAAGGGCGTCAACTTCCAGAACCTGCGCGACGCCGGCGACCCGGTCGAGATGGCCAAGCTCTACGACGCCGAGGGCGCCGACGAACTCACCTTCCTCGACATCACCGCCTCCTCCGGCGACCGGGAGACCACCTACGACGTGGTCCGCCGCACCGCCGAGCAGGTCTTCATCCCGCTCACCGTCGGCGGTGGCATCCGCGCCGTCGAGGACGTCGACAAGCTGCTGCGGGCCGGCGCCGACAAGGTGGGCGTCAACACCGCCGCCATCGCCCGGCCGGAACTGGTCCGGGAGATCGCCCAGCGGTTCGGGCGGCAGGTGCTGGTGCTCTCGGTGGACGCCCGGCGCTGCCCGGAAGGCACCGAGACGCCGTCCGGCTTCGAGGTCACCACGCACGGCGGACGCCAGGGCACCGGCCTGGACGCCGTCGAATGGGCGGGCCGCGCCGCCGAACTGGGCGCCGGGGAGATCCTGCTCAACTCGATGGACGCGGACGGCACCAAGGACGGCTACGACCTGGAACTGATCCGGGCCGTGCGCAAGGCCGTCTCCGTGCCGGTGATCGCCTCCGGCGGGGCCGGCAAGCTCGCCGACTTCGCGCCGGCCGTGGACGCGGGCGCGGACGCGGTGCTGGCCGCCAGCGTGTTCCACTTCGGGGACCTGCGGATCGGCGAGGTCAAGGGCGCGCTGCGGGAGGCCGGGCACCCGGTGCGGTGACCGTTTCGTGCGGATGAGGGCCCGCCGGTGCTGGTGCGCACCGGCGGGCCCTCACGTGTCTCAGGACTCCTGCCGCGACTCGGGTCCCGTCGCGACTCAGGTACGGCCGCGACTAGGGTCCGCGACTCAGGTACGGCCGCGACTCAGGACTCCCGCGGCTCGCCGTGGATCAGCGCGAACGGGGCGCCGTTCGG
This sequence comes from Kitasatospora sp. NPDC033851, assembly GCF_055576085.1. NCBI lineage: Bacteria > Bacillati > Actinomycetota > Actinomycetes > Kitasatosporales > Streptomycetaceae > Kitasatospora > Kitasatospora sp. NPDC033851. Next base: position 169,975 of record NZ_JBVIRL010000016.1, read on the forward strand.
ATCCGCCAGCCAGGCCAGCCGGCCGACGTTCTCCACGTCCGAGGCCGCCATCAGCACCGAGGCGCCGGCCGCCGTCGCCTTCGCGATCACCGCGTCCACGTCGGCGGCCGCGAAGTACGGCGTCCAGGCGGAGGGCTGCTCCGGGGACATCGTCGGGGCGATGCCGCCGAAGCTGGTCGCCTGCTGGTCGCCCTCGGAGGTCGAGATCACCCGGTAGGCCATGCCCGGCGACGGCTCGAAGTTCTCCATCCGCCAGCCGAACAGCTTCTCGTAGAAGGCGAAAGCGACCTCCGGGCCGGAGGTGTGCAGCTCCGACCAGACCAGCGCGTCGTCCTCGGAGACGATGCCCAGACCCTTGGTGTTGCCGGCCTGCCAGACGGAGAACTCGGCGCCCTGCGGATCGGTGAGCGCCGCGAACCGGCCCTCCTGCATGACGTCCATCGGCGGCACGCGGACGGTGGCACCGGCCTGCTCGGCGGCCTTCACCGTGGCGTCCACGTCCTCGGTGCGGAAGTACGTCGTCCAGGCGGACCGCGCCCCCTCGTCGAGATTGCCGAGGGCGCCGACGGTCTTGCCGTTCAGCTGGAAGAAGCCGTAACCACCGGCCTCGGGGACCTCCTGGAACGTCCAGCCGAAGACCTTCCGGTAGAACTCGGCGGTGGCGGGGATGTCCGGGCTGCCGAGGTCGATCCAGCAGGGGGAGCCGGTGGGGAAGTCGGTGGTGAGCATGGAGTGGTGCCCCTTCGACGCAGAGTGACCGGGAGTGGCCGGGAAGGTTCCGTCGGGCGCGAGCACGCCCCCGCCCCGGCCACCTGCGAGTCTGCACCCGGGCACTGACTTCCGCAGCTCGGGCACGGCTGACCCGCGGATTCGTCGTGGACGGCTACGCCGTGCGTGGCCCCGCAGTAGCCCCGTGCCGGCCGCTCACAGCCAGCCGCGCTGCGCCGCCTTGAGACCGGCCTCGAAACGGCTGGCGGCGTCGAGCCGCTCCATGAGGGCGGACATCTGGCGACGCACGGTGCGCACCGAGATGCCGAGCCGCTTGCCGGCGGCCTCGTCGGTCAGGCCCGTGCCGAGCAGCCGGAGCAGGTCGCGTTCGGCCGGGGTGAGGCCGGTGTCGTGATGGGTGGGCCGGTCGGCGCCGAGCGGCACGGCGGTGGCCTCCGACCCGGGCCAGACCGGAAAGCTCTACCTCTACAAGGGCACCGGCAGCGGCCTGAGCTCCCGCACCGAGATCGGCTCCGGCGGCTGGTAACCGGAGAACGGACGACGCCGACCCGGTAGCGGGAGTGATCTGCGGTGACGGTGCTGCCCCACAGGTTGCTGTGGGGCAGCACCGTCACCGCGCCGGCCGCTTCCACCGGCACCCTCCCCGGCCCGATGCGCAAAGGGCGGGCGTCCTACGGCGCAGGCAGCGGCAGGACGTGCCGGAGGGCCTCGACCGCGTCCGGGGCGCCGTCGACGGTCAGGGTGGTACGGGCACCACGGCCGTAGACGAACAGGACCAGCTCGCCCGGTTCGCCGGTGAGGTGGACGGTGGGAGCGCCGGCCGGGCCGACGGTCAGCGACCGGCCGTCCGGGCGGGCGAGAGTGAGACGGACGGGAGAGCGGCGGCCGGCCTCCAGCCGGGCCAGCAGGGGAAGCCGGCGCCAGAGCGCCTCGGCGCGCCCCGGCGGGACGGGCTGCGCCGTCCAGTCCTCGCCGGCACGCAGGACGTCCTCGGCGTGCACGAAGTACTCGATGGTGTTCGCCGCCTCATCCGCGCCGGGCAGGGCGAACAGCGAGAACACCGGCGGCCCGCCCCGGAACAGCCGCACCAACTCCTCGTACGGTCGCGCGGCGTAGTCGTCCTGCACCCGCTGCGTCCACCCGGCCAGCGCACCCACCCGGATACCGGCCGCCGCATCGGCACGGCGCTCCCGGATCACCAGATGGGCAGCGAGGTCCCGGGTGGTCCACCCCCCGCAGAGCGTGGGGGCCTCCGGCCCGGCAGCGGTGAGGAGTTGAGCGAGACGGTGGCGCTCGGCAAGCGCATGGTTCGACATGCTGAAAGCCTAGGGGGTGCACACATCCGGCCCACCCGGAGCCACCCCCTCGCCTGCCTCCCGGGCTACGGAGGAGCGGCCCGGTCCTTGGGACCGGCGAGCTAACGGGCGTGCATCATCCGGAAACGGGCCCATTGCCGAGCCGCCCGGTTCAGCCCGGCGGTCCACGGGTCCGGATCGTCTCCGGCGATGTCAGCCCACATGCGGGCCTGAGCCTCCGCGAAGACGTCTACCACCGCCGTATCGCCGGTCTCCCAAGCCGGAACCCTGGCAGCCCAGGCTTCCGCGGCAGCCGGGCTGTGGCCGCCCGCCGCGATCAACCAGATCACCCACAGGGCTGGGTCGATCCAGGGCGCTCCACGGGTGGGCCACGCCCAGTCGACCAGCAGGACACGGTCGCCCCGAACCAAGACGTTCTCGTTGTTCAGGTCGGTGTGCAACAGGAAACTGCCGGCGAACCGGGCCGGCATCCCGGGGTCGTCCACGTAGGCGGCCCATCGTTGCTCGGCACGGCGAAGCCCGACCGGGGGACACGGGGTGCGACCGAGTCGGCCGAGGACGTCGACCATCAGCTCCAGATCCCCCACCTCCCTGTAGTCGGCGTGGCGGGCCTCGACGTACTCGAACGCGACGAGGCTCCAACCCCCGATGTCCAGGTGCCACAGCAGCTCGGGGGCGAGGCCTTCCACATAGCGGTTGATCTCCGTCTCACGCCGCTGCGTCCACACGCGTGGGTGGTTCAGCTGCATCCCCTTGACGAAGACAGCGCCCCCGGAAGTGGTGAGCTTGGCAGCGATCTCGGAGTTGAAACCGGCCGAGACGGTCTCCGCGGCAAGGACCGGCGTGCCGAGGCGGGCGGTGACGGCTCGGTGCACCGAATCGGGCAGGTCTGCCCAATGAATGCGGATGGTGGTCACGATGCCCAGCTTCCCAGAGCCTGCCCGGAGGCCGACGGCACCACAGCCGTCGGCCTCCGGGACTGCGTGCTAACGGTACGGATTGTCGTCGCTGCACCCGGGGAGGGCGTCAGCGCCGAAGTCCTCCATGCCGCTGATGAAGCCCAGCGTCTCGTCGTCCTCCTCGTGCCGGGTGGCGGTCATCTCGACCATGACAGCGGTCATGCTGCGTTTCCCTTCTGTCCGTGCTGGCAGTAGGTGTTCAGTGGTGCCTTCGCCTCCTGGTAGCGCTTGGCCAGTGGCCGGCAGACCGAGCAGTTCTCGGACAGCCGGCAGCCGGAGCAGCCACCGGTGCGTGTTCACGCCCTCACCTACGCCGATCTCGGGGACAGCCTGGCTGCTCAGGCCCGAGCAGACGAGGCGGTAGCGACCTGGGGGCGCGCGCTCGACCTCATGGACGGCATGACCTCGGATCGGACGAGAAAGGCGATCTCCTCAATCCGCCCCTGTTTGGCGATCTACCGTAGCCGTGGCGTTCCGGGAGTCGTTGACCTGGAGCGCCGTGCACGCGAGGCATTGACATAGCAGCCGCACCGCAGGAAGGACCGGACCGACATGGCTCAGTCGACCACTGAACAGACCGCCGCTCTCAAGCCCGCCACGGAGTCGATGACCCTGTTGGTTGCCGCCGTCATCGTTCACGACCTCGAAGCCCAGCGGGTCGTTCTTCTCCGACGAGGGCCCAAGGCCAAGTTCGCCCAAGGCTTGTGGGACCTGCCCGTAGGAAAGAGCGAACCCGGCGAACCGATCACCGAGACGGCGATTCGCGAACTCAAGGAGGAAACAGGGCTTGTCGTCACTCCCGGCGACCTGCGTCTGGCCCACGTCATTCACGGGGCCCGAGGCGTCGAGGCGCCCAACGGTTTCCTGACCGTCGTCTTCGCAGCTCACCGCTGGTCCGGCGAACTGGCGAATGGGGAACCCGGCAAGCACTCGGAGGTTGCGTGGGTCGGCGCCGAGACCGTGCCGGAAGAATTCGTCTCCACCACCAGGGAAGCTCTGATCGGGTACCTCGACAACGGTCCGAGCGTCTCCCTCGATTCGTGGCAGGAGCAGTGAAGTAGGTATGCATTTGCCCCCTGTCTCGTTCTCGTGATCGCCGCCCTCACCTCTCTGGCTGTGTCGCTGATCCTTCTGTCTTACCGTATGTCTCCCCAGGTGCTTGCGGCATCCCTCCTCGACCGAGGAGGGATGCCGCAAGCATTTTCTCTTTATATCTAAATTTTTTTCTTCTTCATGGCGACCGCCTAGCTCTCTGAGTGGGCAGGGGTAATTGCGGCGATGCACCTCGGGTGTGCCGAGGGGCATCGCAGCCAATTAATTCTTCTCCTCGGCTGACGCCTCGTTCGGACCCTTGGCCCCGGCTCTCTTGTATCCGAATTCCTACGGGTGCAGCCGGCCGGTGAGTTTGGGGGCGCCCTGTTTGTTGCCGCCGGTGAGGGTGCAGGTGTAGTCGCGCCAGCCCTGTTGGTAGTTGACCAGGGCGGGGCCGAACTGGCGGCCGTAGTAGGTCTTTCCGTCGGCCTGTTTGGCTTTGGCGGTGGCTTCGGCTTCCTTGCAGCCGTCGCGCATGGCGAGGGCGATCGGGATTTCGCCGGTGAGATTGTCGGGCAGTTTGAGGTCGGCGATGACTTCGCCGTCGTGGTCGCCGGTGCAGGGGCGTTCTTCGGCGCGGGTGATCACCGGGCTCAGCTGCGGGTGGTCGAAGCAGGTGCCGACGGGGAAGTAGGCGTACGGCGGCTGTGGCTTGGTCGGCGTCGGGCTGGGTGTCGGGGTCGGCGTGGGGGTGGCCGTGGGGGTGGGTGGGGGCGGTGCGGCGGCCGGCTTCCTGTCGTCCGGCCAGAGCACCGCGGTGGCCAGCACCGCGAGGAGGGCGACCAGCACGGCGATGACGGTGAGGACCAGGCCGCGCGACGGGCGGGAGGCGGCGGCTGCGGGCGGCTGCTCGGGGGTCATGGCCATGAGGATGGCCCACGCGTGCGGCGCCTGGCAGGCGGTTGGCCGAACTCGCCCCCGTACGGGCGGATGACCGGGACCAGAGGTCGGACGGACCAGCCGGGTCGGACGGCCGGGCTGACACAATGGGCCGCATGTCCACCACACCCGCCACTCCCGGCACCACCGCCCTGGCCCCCGAGATCGCCGCCCGCCTCAAGCGCACCGAGGACGGCCTTCTTCCGGCCATCGCGCAGCAGTACGACACCGGCGAGGTGCTGATGCTCGGCTGGATGGACGACGAGGCCCTGCACCGTACGCTCACCACCGGCCGCTGCACCTACTGGAGCCGCAGCCGCCGCGAGTACTGGGTGAAGGGCGACACCTCCGGTCACGTCCAGGCGGTCAAGTCGGTGGCCCTGGACTGTGACGGCGACACCCTGCTGGTCAAGGTCGACCAGGCCGGCGCGGCCTGCCACACCGGCGACCGCACCTGTTTCGACGCCGACGTGCTCCCCTTTTCCTGATCACCCGACCACAACTCCAGAAGGTGCCGCCGCGCATGGACCTCGAAGCCTTCCGCAAGCTCGCCGTCGACACCCGGGTCATCCCGGTCACCCGCAGGCTCCTCGCGGACGGCCTCACTCCGATCGGCCTCTACCGCAGCCTCGCCGGGGAGCGGCCCGGCACCTTCCTGCTGGAGTCCGCGGAGCAGGGCCGCAGCTGGTCGCGCTACTCCTTCGTCGGCGTGCGCGGCGCCGCCACGCTGACCGTCGACCAGGACGGCAACGCCCGCTGGCTCGGCACCCCGCCGGTCGGCATCCCCACCACCGGCGACCCGCTGCAGGTGCTGCGCGCCGCGCTGGAGGCGCTGCACACCCCGCGGCACGCCGACGACGGCCTGCCCCCGCTCACCGGCGGCCTGGTCGGCTACCTCGGCTACGACATCGTCCGCCGGCTGGAGAAGCTGCCCGACCTCAACCCGGACGACCTCAAGCTCCCCGAGCTGACCATGCTGCTGGCCACCGACCTGGCGGTGCTCGACCACGCCGACGGCACGGTGCTGTTGATCGCCAACGCCGTCAACCACAACGACCTGGCCACCGGCGTGGACGAGGCCTACGCGGACGCGGTGGGCCGGCTGGACGTGATGGAGGCCGACCTGTTCAAGCCGGTCGACCCAGGCCTGGCCACCTTCACCCCGGCCGGCCCCGGCGAGGTGCACTCGCCGTTCGGCGGCGAGCCGTACCGGGCGGCGGTGGACGAGATCAAGGAGCGGATCCGGGCCGGCGAGGCCTTCCAGGTGGTGCCGTCGCAGCGCTTCGAGGCGCCCTGCCCGGCCTCCGCGCTGGACGTTTACCGGGTGCTGCGCACCACCAACCCCAGCCCGTACATGTACCTGTTCCGCTTCCCGGGCCCGGACGGCACCGCCGAGGGCGGCTTCGACGTGGTCGGCTCCAGCCCGGAGGCGCTGGTCAAGGTCACCCGGGGCGAGGCGATGCTGCACCCGATCGCGGGCACCCGGCACCGCGGCGCCACCCCGCACGAGGACGCGGGGCTGGCCGCCGAGCTGCTCGCCGACCCCAAGGAGCGGGCCGAGCACCTGATGCTGGTGGACCTCGGCCGCAACGACCTCGGGCGGGTCTGCGAGCCGGGCAGCGTCGAGGTGGTCGACTTCATGCAGATCGAGCGGTACAGCCACGTGATGCACATCGTCTCCACCGTCACCGGCAAGGTCGCGCCCGGGCGGACCGCCTTCGACGTGCTGACCGCCTGCTTCCCGGCGGGCACCCTCTCCGGCGCGCCCAAGCCGCGGGCGATGCGGATCATCGAGGAGCTGGAGCCCACCCGCCGCGGCCTGTACGGCGGTTGCGTCGGCTACCTGGACTTCGCCGGGGACTCCGACACCGCGATCGCGATCCGGACCGCGGTGCTGCGCGACGGCACGGCGTACGTGCAGGCCGGGGCGGGCGTGGTCGCCGACTCGGACCCGTACGGCGAGGACACCGAGTGCCGCAACAAGGCGGCCGCCGTGCTGCGGGCCGTCGCCACCGCCAATACGCTGCGGAGGCCGGAACTGTCCTGACCGGAGCTGTCCTGACCGGAGCTGTCCTGACCGGAACTGTCCTGAGGCGTGAGGGAGGCGGCCGGGGTGCCCGAGGTGCCGTACGACGAGCTGCGCTGGGAGGTCGTGCTGGGCACGGCCGGGCAGCTCGGCGAGCAGCCGGCGGGCCACGGCCGGGTGCTGTCCGGTGTGGCGGTCGACTTCCCGGCGGCGCCCGGCGGCCTGGCTCCCGACGAGGTGGCGGTGCTCGCCCCGGACGTCGCCGTGCTCGCCCGCGACGCGGTGCGGGGCGAGCGGGGCCGGTTCGGCGCGGCCGGGGTCGAGGCGGTGCTGGAGGTGGCCCGGCCCGGTCTGTCGGAGGCCGGGCGGGCGTACGCGCGCAGCGGCGTGCCGCTGTACGTGGTGGTCGACCCGGCGGCGGCGGTCTGCACCGTGCACACCGCGCCGTCGCCCGAAGGGGTGTACCGGGAGGCCGAGCGGGTGCCGTTCGGCAACGACCTGTTCCTGCCGCTGGGCGGGCGGACGGTGGTGCTGCGGACGGACGTCTTCCCGGGCCCGTTCCCCACCCCGGGTACGGACTGAGGTGTCGGTCGGGGGATAGTGGACGGGTGAGCGCTGACCAGACCCCCGCCCCCACCGCCGCCGCAGGCCGCCGCACGCTCGGCGTGATGCTGCTGCTCACCGTGCTGAGCGCCGTGCTGGTGCTGACCGCGGCCGGGCGGACCTGGGCCCAGGGCCGGGCCGGCACCCTGGACGTCTCCGTCACCGGCGGCAACATCTCCGAACTGCCCGGCGGGCTGGCCCTGGTGGGCCTCGCCGCGGCCGTCGCGGTGTTCGCGGTGCGCGGCGCCGGACGGCTGGCGGTCGGCGCGCTGACCCTGCTCGCCGGGATCGGCGCGGCCGCCGCGTCGGTCGCCGGGGCGGGCGACACCGCCGCGCTGGACGCCGAGGCCGCCCGCAAGCTCGGCCTGACCGGCTCGGCGGCCACCGAGGTCGCGCACACCGGCTGGCCCTGGGTCGCGTTGGTCGGCGGCGTGCTGCTGGCCCTCGCCGGACTGCTCACCCTGCGCTACGGCCGCCGCTGGCCCGCCATGGGCAGCCGCTACGAGGCGCCGACCCGCAAGGCCCCGGCCAGGGCCGAGACGCCCGGCGACCTGTGGAAGGCGCTGGACCGCGGCGAGGACCCCACGGCCCTCTGAGGCCCCACGGCCCTCCGAGGGGCGCTCGGCCGCCCCGTCGGGCCCCGTACCCGCCCGAAGCGCGCATGTGACGCGATAGACGCGGCACCCGCTTTGGGGGCCCGGTGTGTGGCCCGGCACAATGGAACCCGTCCACCCGCCGACGGCCCCGCAGGCCCGGTCGGGCCCCGAGAGCCAAGGAGCACCACGCAGATGGCAGCAGCAGCGCACGGCCACAACCCCGCCGCCTGGACCGGCGTCGTCATCACCTTCGTCGGTTTCGGCATCGCGGGTGTCGCGATGATCCTGCCGTCGGTGCTGCTCGTCTGGGCCGGCCTGGCGGTCGCCCTGGCCGGTGGCGTGGTCGGCAAGGCCATGTCGATGGCGGGCATGGGCAAGCAGCCGAGCACCAACGTCTACAAGTCGGTCGAGGAGCAGAGCGAGGCCCGCGCGGCCCGCCAGCCCCACCCCGCCGTCGCCGTCGCCGCCGCCTGACGACCGGCCCCCGTACGGAACGGCTGCCTCCGGGACGGTTTCCGTACGACGTACGGGAAGGCCTTCGTAGGACACGCCTTTCGCACAACCGAACGGCGGGCGCGCCGCGCCCGCCGTTTCGTCGTCTCCGGGCCCGGGCGCGGGCAGAATCGGGGCGTGAACGCCGCCCCCACCGCCTCCGCCCCGTCGCCCGTGCTGCGCCGGCTGGGTCCGCCGCTGACCGCGCTGGCGGCGGTGGCCGTCCCGACCGTGTACGTCGCCGTGGTGGACCCGAACAGCCCCGGGCACTACCCGGACTGCCCGTTCCTGACCGCCACCGGCTGGTGGTGCCCCGGCTGCGGGGGGCTGCGCTGCGTCCACGCGCTGACCCACGGGGACTTCACCGGCGCGCTGCACGACAACGCCGCCGCCGTCCTGCTGTTGGGCGTGCTGGGGGTGCTCTGGCTGCGTTGGGCCTGGGCCGCGCTGACCGGTGGGCCGCTGCCGAGGGTCACCGTCGGGGGCCGGCGCTGGGCGCTGATCGCGCTGCTCGTGCTGGTGTTTACCGTGGTGCGAAACTCGCCGGTCGGAGCGGGTTTGGCGCCGCCACTGGTCTGAGCGGCGCGAACGGCCCGGTCGGGGGTGGAGAAGCGGTGAAGTCGCAGTTGAGGGCGGCCGGAGCGGGCGTCCGGTCCGCGAGACGTGTGCCGGGCTGATGCGCCCCGCGCCCCCGGGTGCCGATACCATCGAAGAGCCGGCGGGTTGCCGCCCGCGCGGTTCTGCCGGCCGACCGGCAGAACCGACTGGCAGATAAAGATGGGGGCTCCTGCGTGAGTGTGCTCGACTCGATCATCGAAGGGGTCCGCGAGGACCTCGCCGAGCGGCAGGCCCGGGTCTCCCTGGACGAGCTGAAGGAACGCGCCGCCAAGGCCCCGGAGGCCAAGGACGGCGTCGCCGCCCTCAAGGGCGACGGGGTCCGGGTGATCTGCGAGGTGAAGCGCTCCAGCCCCTCCAAGGGCGCTCTGGCCTCGATCGCCGATCCGGCCGCCCTGGCGCGCGACTACGCGGCCGGCGGTGCCGCCGCGATCAGCGTGCTGACGGAGCAGCGCCGCTTCGGCGGTTCGCTGGCCGACCTGGACGCCGTCCGCGCCGCGGTGGACACCCCGCTGCTGCGCAAGGACTTCATCGTCACCGCGTACCAGCTGTGGGAGGCCCGCGCGCACGGCGCCGACCTCGCGCTGCTGATCGTCGCGGCCCTCGACCAGTCGGCCCTGGTGTCGCTGATCGAGCGCGCCGAGTCGATCGGTCTCACCCCGCTGGTCGAGGTGCACGACGAGGAGGAGATCGGGCGCGCGGTGGACGCCGGGGCGCGGATCATCGGCGTCAACGCCCGCAACCTGAAGACCCTCGAGGTGGACCGCAACACCTTCGGGAACGTGGTCCACGCCATTCCGGACCACATTGTCAAGATCGCCGAGTCCGGGGTGCGCGGCCCGCTGGACGTGATCAACTACGCCAACCTGGGCGCCGACGCGGTGCTGGTCGGCGAGTCCCTGGTGACCGGCAAGGACCCGCGTGCCGCGGTCGCCGACCTGGTCGCCGCCGGGGCCCACCCCGCCGTCCGGCACAAGGACTGACACAGCCCGATGAAGATCGCCACCCGACTCGCCCCCGGCTGCCGCCCGCGCGGCTGCCGCGCGCCCGCACGCCGGGTGCTGGGGCGTCGGGTGCGGTACGTGATCGGCTGCGAGCCCGGCCAGGTACCGGGACGACGATGGCGCGTGACGCGCGGCTGACCCCAGCCGATCAGACGTCACTGTCGTCCAACTCCCCAAGGGAAACCACATGTCCGAGAAGGACTACCTGCCCGGTGCCCAGGTGCCGGACGCGCGCGGATACTTCGGCGCGTACGGCGGCCGCTTCATCCCCGAGGCGCTGGTCGCCGCGGTCGAGCAGGTCGCCGAGGAGTACGAGAAGGCCAAGACCGACCCGGCCTTCACCGCCGAGCTCGACGCGCTGCTCAAGGACTACACCGGGCGCCCGAGCCCGCTGACCGACGTGCACCGCTTCTCCGCCGAGGCGGGCGGCGCGCGCGTCCTGCTCAAGCGCGAGGACCTCAACCACACCGGCTCGCACAAGATCAACAACGTGCTGGGCCAGGCCCTGCTCACCAAGCGGATGGGCAAGACCCGGATCATCGCCGAGACCGGCGCCGGCCAGCACGGCGTGGCCACCGCCACCGCCTGCGCGCTGTTCGGCTTCGACTGCACCATCTACATGGGCGAGGTCGACACCCAGCGCCAGGCGCTGAACGTCGCCCGGATGCGGATGCTCGGCGCCGAGGTGGTGGCCGTCACGTCCGGCAGCCGCACGCTGAAGGACGCCATCAACGAGGCGTTCCGCGACTGGGTCGCCAACGTGGACTCCACCCACTACCTGTTCGGCACCGTCGCCGGGCCGCACCCGTTCCCGATGATGGTCCGCGACTTCCACCGGGTCATCGGCGTCGAGGCGCGGCAGCAGGTGCTCGACCGGACCGGGCGGCTGCCCGACGCCGTGGTCGCCTGCGTCGGCGGCGGCTCCAACGCGATGGGCATCTTCCACGAGTTCATCCCGGACGCCGGCGTGCGCCTGATCGGCTGCGAGGCGGCCGGCGAGGGCGCCGAGACCCCCCGGCACGCCGCCACCCTCACCAAGGGCGACCCGGGCGTGCTGCACGGCTCCCGCACTTACGTCCTGCAGGACGAGGACGGCCAGACCATCGAGTCGCACTCGATCTCGGCCGGCCTGGACTACCCGGGCGTCGGCCCGGAGCACGCCTGGCTGAAGGACACCGGACGGGCCGAGTACCGCCCGGTCACCGACGACGCCGCGATGCAGGCACTGCGGCTGCTGTCCCGCACCGAGGGCATCATCCCGGCCATCGAGAGCGCCCACGCGCTCGCCGGGGCCCTGGAGCTCGGCCGCGAACTCGGGCCGGAGGCCACCATCCTGGTCTCCCTCTCCGGGCGCGGCGACAAGGACATGCACACCGCCGCCGAGTACTTCGGCCTGTACGACGAGCCGGGCGCCGGTACCGCCGGCGGCGCCGGTTCCGCCCAGGGGGGTAAGTGATCATGGCTACGAAGCTGAGTGACGCCCTGGCGGCCGCCAGGGCCGAGGGGCGCGCCGCGCTGATCGGCTACCTGCCGGCCGGCTTCCCGACCGTCGACGGCGGCATCCGGGCGGTCAACGCGCTGCTGGAGGGCGGCTGCGACGTGGTCGAGGTCGGCCTGCCGCACTCCGACCCGGTGCTGGACGGCGCCGTCATCCAGACCGCCGACGACATCGCGCTGCGCGGCGGCGTGCGGATCAAGGACGTGCTGCGCACCGTCCGGGAGGTCGCGTCCGCGCACCCCGAGGCGGCGGTGCTGGTCATGACGTACTGGAACCCGGTCGACCGCTACGGCGTGGCGCGCTTCGCCGCCGACCTGGCGGCCGCGGGCGGGGCCGGCTGCATCCTGCCGGACCTGCCGGTGGAGGAGTCGCAGGAGTGGCGCAAGGCGGCGGACGAGCACGGGCTGGACACCGTGTTCGTGGTCGCCCCCAGCAGCAAGGACGCGCGGCTGGCCGAGGTCACCGCGGCGGGCAGCGGGTTCGTGTACGCGGCCGCGGTGATGGGCGTGACCGGCACCCGGTCGGCGGTCGGGTCGCTGGCCGAGGACCTGGTCGCGCGCACCCGGGCCACCACGGACCTGCCGGTCTGCGTCGGGCTCGGGGTCTCCGACGCCGGGCAAGCGGCGGAGGTCGCGCGGTTCGCGGACGGCGTGATCGTCGGTTCGGCGTTCGTGAAGCGGATCCTCGAAGCGGGCGACGACGAGGCGGCGGCACTGGACGCCGTGCGCGCGCTGGCCGGGGAACTGGCGGCGGGCGTGCGGAGGCGCTGACACTCGGTCGGAACGGTCGATCGACGGCCCGCCACTCCCCGGGGAGTGGCGGGCCGTCGGCGTCGGGGCTGTCGGCGTCGGGCGGGACGGGTCGAGGCGGGGGCCGTCGGCTGAGGGCGGGACGGCGCGGCGCGGCGCGGGTCGGGACGGGTCGGCGCCGGGCGCGTCGACTTCGGGGTGGCCCCGAACGAGTGAACAGCGGCGGCGACACGCATCAGCGGGGGTTGACGGGCGTTGAGTGGAGGGACGAGTGCACGGAGGCAGCGGAGCGAGCGAAGGGGTGAGCCGGTGCGGGGTTTTCATCGGGCCGTTCTGCTGCGGGCGGCGGCGGCCGCACTGGCTCTCGGCGCCGCCGTCGGGGCGCACACCGAGGTGGGGCAGGCGCTGGCCAAGCGGGGTGCCGAGCGGGCGGAGCGGGAGGCGGTCGCGTGTGCCGAGGCGGCCCGCTGGGACGCCGCCGAGCGGGCCGGCCGCACGCAGCACGAGGGGCGTCCGGACCTGTTCGACCCGGGGCGGATGCCGGGGTGCCGCTGACGTACGGGTGTTCGCCGGATTCGGACAGACCGTCATCTAACGTCACCCATAGGGCTTAATTCCTGAATACGGAGGAACCCCCCTTCATCCCTTACGGTTCATCAGGAAGTGAACGAGTTTCCCGAGGGGGGTTCCCTGATGGCCGGCCCGGCAGCACAGTCCGGTGACCCGGCACCCACGCCGTCGGCGCGTCGGCCGGTGCCGGCCTGGAGCGACTGGCTGGGCACGGCCGCACGGCTCGGCCTCGCGGTGGTCTGGGGCTGGGCCGGACTGGCCAAGATCGCCGACCCGGCGGAGGCCGCCCAGGCCGTGCGCGCCTACGAGATCCTGCCCGAGAGTCTGGTCAAGCCGATCGGCTACGGCCTGCCCTTCCTGGAGCTGGCGCTCGCGCTGCTGCTGGTGATCGGGCTCGGCGTCCGGCTGGTCGCCGGGGTCTCCGCGCTGCTGCTGCTCGTCTTCATCGCCGGGATCTCCTCCGCCTGGGCGCGCGGCATCTCGATCGACTGCGGCTGCTTCGGCGGCGGCGGGCACGTCGACGAATCCCAGACGGCGTACCTACAGGAGATCCTGCGCGACACCGGGTTCCTCCTGCTGGCCGGGTGGCTGCTGTGGCGGCCCCGTACCCGGTTCTCGGTGGACGGCTGGCTGGCGAGCTGACCCTCCGGCCCCACCGGACCCCCCACCGCTGCACCCCCACCCCGCACCCCCACCCCTGCACCCGACGAAGGCTCCCCGACCGTGGATGTCAAGGCAATGAGCGAGAAGAACCGAGAAGGCAAGCGCACCGCCCGCGAGCGGATGCTGGAGCAGCGGGCGGCCGACGAGGCCTCCTCCCGGCGCAAGAAGAAGCTGATCGTGGGCGGCGCCGTGCTCGCGGTGATCGCCGCCGCCGTGATCGCCGGCGTCGTGGTGCAGAACGAGCGCTCCAAGCCGGAGACCCCGACCGCCGCCCCGGCCGGGACCATCGGCGACAAGAACCTCGTCATCCCGGTCGGCGCGGGCAACGCGCCCGCCGTCCTCACCGTCTACGAGGACCCGCGCTGCCCCGCCTGCGGCGCCTTCGAGCGGGAGTTCTCGGCGACCGTCGACCAGCTCGAGGACGCCGGCAAGGTCTACACCAACTACCACATCGTGTCGTTCATCGACCGGGCCGTGCCGGGCAAGGGCTCCAAGGCCGGCGCCAACGCGCTCGCCTGTGCCCAGGACGCCGGGCACTTCCGGGACTACCACGACGTGCTGTACCGCAACCAGCCGGACGAGACCAGCGACGCCTTCGGCAACAAGGCCGTCCTGCTGAACCTGGCCAAGCAGGTCAACGGGCTGGACACGCCTGAGTTCCAGGCCTGCGTCAACGACAACAAGTACGGCGGGTGGGTGTCCTCGGTACAGCAGGACTTCGACAAGTCCAGCTACAAGTCCACCCCGACCGTGCTGCTCAACGGCCAGCCGATCTACCCCAAGAACGGCAACGACGAGATCACCCCGGAGAACCTGGTGAAGTGGGTGGACGCCGCCAACCAGGGCAAGCAACTGGGCACGGCGGGCTCGCACGGGCAGACCCCGGCGCCGACCAGCGGCGCCTCGGAGGCCAACAACCCGTCGCCGAACGCCGGCTGACCCCCGCACCCGGCCGCCGCGCCCTCCCCGTCCGGAGGGGGCGGCGGCCGCTGTTGTTCGGTTTCTGTGACCCGGGGGGTGTCGGACGGGGGCCGTCGACCCTGTAGCGTCGGAACTGCCATGGATATCGCCTACATTCCCAGCCCGTCGCGGGGCGTCCTCCACCTCGGACCCATCCCGCTGCGCGCCTACGCCTTCTGCATCATCCTCGGTGTCGTCGTCGCCGTCTGGCTCGGCAGCAAGCGCTGGGTCGCCCGGGGCGGTGGTAAGCACACGGTCGGCGACATCGCCGTGTGGGCCGTGCCGTTCGGACTCGTCGGCGGCCGCCTCTACCACGTGATCACCGATGGCGGCCGGCTGTACTTCGGTGAGGGGAAGAACCCCTGGGACGCCCTCAAGATCTGGGAGGGCGGCCTCGGGATCTGGGGCGCGATCGCGCTGGGCGCGGTCGGCGCCTGGATCGGCGCCCGCCGCCGGGGCGTGCCGCTGCCCGCGTACGCCGACGCCATCGCACCGGGCATCGCCCTCGCGCAGGCGATGGGCCGCTGGGGCAACTACTTCAACCAGGAGCTGTACGGCCGCGAGACCACGCTGCCCTGGGGCCTGAAGATCCACAAGGTGCTGCCGGACGGCACGGTCGTGGACGGCGTCTACCACCCGACCTTCCTGTACGAGTCGCTTTGGTGCGTCGGCGTCGCGCTGCTGGTGATCTGGGCGGACCGCCGGTTCACGCTGGGCCACGGCCGGGCCTTCGCGCTGTACGTGGCCGCGTACACCGTGGGCCGGTTCTGGACCGAGTGGCTGCGGATCGACGAGGCGCACGTCTACTTCGGCCTGCGCCTGAACGACTGGGTGTCCATCGCGGTGTTCCTGGGCGCCGTGGCGTACCTGGTGATCGTCGGCAAGAAGCGGCCCGGCCGGGAGGACCCGGCGAGCATCGACCCGGGCGCGCAGCTGGAGATGGAGGGCCACGACGGCACGGCGGGCGGCACGGCGGACGCCACGTCGGATGCCAAGGCCGAGCGGAAGGCCGGCGCCGTGGGCGAGCAGAAGGCCGACGCCAAGGCCGGGAAGGACGCGGACGGGAAGAAGCCGTCCCGGTCCGTGGACGAAAAGCCGGCCGCCGAGCCGACTGCCGTGATCGCCGAGAAGGCCGGCGAGGACGCCAAGAACCCGATCTGACCTGGGACTTCCCCCCGGCTGAGGCCACCCTTCGCGAGGCTTGCGAAGGGTGGCCTCAGTGCTGTTCGGACAGCCTTACTTTGCTGGAAATGCCCAGGTCAGGCGGGCTACGTTCAAGGCGGACGAACGACGACGGAGGGGAAGAGACGATGACTGTGACCACCCTGGAGCCCGATGCCGGACACCAGCCCCGGATACCCGCGGCCGGTCACCACCGGGACGTCAACGGCGGCTGGCTGCGCCCGGCGGTGTTCGGCGCGGTGGACGGGCTGGTGTCCAACTTCGCGCTGATGACCGGTGTGGTCGGCGGCGCGGTGTCCAACGGCACGGTGATCCTGACCGGGCTGGCGGGCCTGGCGGCCGGTGCCTGCTCGATGGCGGCGGGGGAGTACACCTCGGTGGCCTCGCAGCGGGAGCTGGTGCAGGCCGAGATCGAGGCCGAGCGGCTGGAACTGAGCCGCAACCCGCACGGCGAGCTGGCCGAGCTGGCCCAGCTGTACGTCTCGCGCGGGGTGGACCCGGAGCTCGCCCACGAGGTGGCCCGGCAGCTGTCCGCCGACCCGGAGCTGGCCCTGGAGGTGCACGCCCGCGAGGAGCTGGGCGTCGACCCCACCGACCTGCCCTCGCCGCTGGTCGCGGCCGGGTCCTCGTTCCTGTGCTTCGCGCTCGGCGCGCTGCTGCCGCTGCTGCCGTACCTGCTGGGCGCGACCTCGCTGCTGCCGGCCCTGGTGCTGGCGGGGGCCGGACTGTTCCTGTGCGGCGCGGTGGTGGCCCGGGTGACGGCGCGCAGCTGGTGGTTCAGCGGACTGCGGCAGCTGGTGCTGGGCGGGGCGGCGGCCGGGGTGACCTACCTGCTCGGCCTGTTGATCGGCGGGCATGTGGGATGACCCAGAACTGTGCATGATTATGCTGGGCAGCGCGTGACGTTTCACACATGGGCGTCGCGTAGCGCCTGGCCTAGTCTCATCATCCGGGCCTCGGCGCCGCGGATTCGCATCCGTGGACGGGCCCCCGGGATGGATTCGCAGGCGGCCATGATCGGCCTCTGTGGCGATCCGGTTTCGCCCCTGTTTCGGGCCGCGGAGGGTTGGGCACAATCGTCGGGACGCGCACTGTGGCGCGTCCTTCTTCCCACACCCCCTGACCTGCGGCTCGTCCCGCCATGTGGACGGGATATTCCGCTTCTCGGGATCCTGGGCATCATGTAACTTGCACGACACCGCACCACCGCATCAGGGCCAACGTCGTCCCTACTTGCACCAACTTGCCGAAAGACGACGACGGGAGAGCCGATGCTGCCTGCATCCATGCACTCCGCCAACGAGCCCCAGGCCGGCGCCGCCCGCCAGCCGTACGCGCTCGTGCCGGATGCGCGACCTGCTGCTCAGGGCCTGTACGACCCGCGAAACGAGCACGATGCCTGTGGCGTCGGTTTCGTCGCCACGCTGACCGGCATCGCCGACCACACCATCGTCGAGCAGGCGCTGAACGTCCTGCGCAACCTGGAGCACCGCGGCGCCACCGGCGCCGAGCCGGACTCCGGTGACGGCGCGGGCATCCTGACCCAGGTCCCCGACGCCTTCCTGCGCGGCAAGGTCGACTTCGAGCTCCCGGCAGCCGGCTCCTACGCCGTCGGCATCGCCTTCCTGCCCGACAACGACGACGAGGACGCCGCCGCCGTCGCCCGGATCGAGGGCATCGCCGCCGAGGAGGGCCTCACCGTCCTCGGCTGGCGCGACGTCCCGGTCACCCCGGACCTGCTCGGCGCCACCGCCCGCAGCGTCATGCCGCGCTTCCGCCAGATCCTGCTGTCGCACGGCGAGAGGGCCGGCATCGAGCTGGACCGGATCGCCTTCGTGGTCCGCAAGCGGGCCGAGCGCGAGGCCGGGGTCTACTTCCCGTCGCTGTCCGCGCGCACCATCGTCTACAAGGGCATGCTGACCACCGGCCAGCTGGAACCCTTCTTCCCCGACCTGTCGGACCGCACCTACGCGTCCGCGCTCGGCCTGGTGCACTCGCGGTTCTCCACCAACACCTTCCCGAGCTGGCCGCTCGCCCACCCGTACCGCTTCGTCGCCCACAACGGCGAGATCAACACGGTCAAGGGCAACCGCAACTGGATGAGCGCCCGCGAGTCCCAGCTCGCCACCGACCTGATCCCCGGCGACCTGTCGCGGATCTTCCCCGTCTGCACCCCGGACCACTCCGACTCCGCCTCCTTCGACGAGGTCCTGGAGCTGCTCCACCTCGGCGGCCGCTCGCTGCCGCACTCGGTGCTGATGATGATCCCGGAGGCGTGGGAGAACCACGCCACCATGGACCCGGCCCGCCGCGCCTTCTACCAGTACCACTCCAACCTGATGGAGCCCTGGGACGGCCCGGCCTGCGTCACCTTCACCGACGGCACCCAGATCGGCGCCGTGCTCGACCGCAACGGCCTGCGCCCCGCCCGGTACTGGATCACCGAAGACGGCCTCGTCGTCCTCTCCTCCGAGGTCGGCGTCCTCGACATCGACCAGGAGAAGGTCACCAAGAAGGGCCGGCTGCAGCCCGGCCGGATGTTCCTGATCGACACCCTCGAAGGCCGCATCGTCGAGGACGAGGAGATCAAGTCCGCCCTCGCCGCCGAACACCCCTACGAGGAGTGGATCGGCGCCGGACAGATCCAGCTCGCCAAGCTGCCCGAGCGCGAGCACATCGCCCACACCCACGCCTCCGTCACCCGCCGCCAGCAGACCTTCGGCTACACCGAGGAGGAACTGCGCGTCATCCTCGCGCCGATGGCCCGCACCGGCGGCGAAGCGCTCGGCTCGATGGGCACCGACTCGCCGATCGCCGCGCTGAGCGAGAAGCCGCGCCTGCTGTTCGACTACTTCGTGCAGCTCTTCGCGCAGGTCACCAACCCGCCGCTGGACGCCATCCGCGAGGAACTCGTCACCTCGCTGCTCTCCAACCTCGGCCCGGAAGGCAACCTGCTGGCCGCCGAGGCCTCCGCCTGCCGCTCGGTCGGCATCACCTTCCCGGTGATCGACAACGACGAGCTGGCCAAGCTCGTCCACATCAACGCCGACGGCGACCAGCCCGGCCTCAAGGCCGTCACGCTCTCCGGCCTCTACAAGGTCGCCACCGGCGGCGAGGGCTTGGCCTCCCGCCTCGCCGAGATAGCCGCCGAAGCCGACGCCGCGATCGCCGACGGCGCCCGGATCATCGTGCTCTCCGACCGGCACTCCGACGCCGAGCACGCCCCGATCCCCTCGCTGCTGCTCACCTCCGCGATCCACCACCACCTCATCCGCACCAAGCAGCGCACCCAGGTGTCGCTGCTGGTCGAGGCCGGCGACGTCCGCGAGGTGCACCACGTCGCGCTGCTGATCGGCTACGGCGCGGGCGCGGTCAACCCGTACCTGGCCATGGAGTCCGTCGAGGACCTCGTCGCGCAAGGCACGTTCCTGAATCAGCGGGGCATCGAGGGCGTCGAGCCCGAGAAGGCCATCAAGAACCTGATCAAGGCGCTCGGCAAGGGCGTGCTCAAGGTCATGTCCAAGATGGGCATCTCCACCGTCGGCTCCTACCGCGGCGCCCAGGTCTTCGAGGCCATCGGCCTCTCCCAGGACCTGGTCGACGGCTACTTCGCCGGCACCACCACCAAGCTCGGCGGCATCGGCCTGGACGAGATCGCCCGCGAGACCGCCGCCCGGCACGCCAAGGCGTACCCGGCCTCCGGCATCCCGGCCGCGCACCGCGCCCTGGAGATCGGCGGCGAGTACCAGTGGCGCCGCGAGGGCGAGCCGCACCTGTTCGACCCGGACACCGTCTTCCGGCTGCAGCACTCCACCCGCAACCGCCGGTACGACATCTTCAAGCAGTACACGGACCGGGTGAACGAGCAGTCCTCCCGCCTGATGACGCTGCGCGGCCTCTTCCAGCTGGACGGCCTCGACCGCGAGCCGATCCCGGTCGAGGAGGTCGAGCCGGTCTCCGAGATCGTCAAGCGCTTCTCCACCGGCGCCATGTCCTACGGCTCCATCTCGATGGAGGCGCACGAGACGCTGGCCATCGCGATGAACCGCCTCGGCGGCAAGTCCAACACCGGCGAGGGCGGCGAGGACCCGGAGCGCCTGTACGACCCGGAGCGCCGCTCCGCGATCAAGCAGGTCGCCTCCGGCCGCTTCGGCGTCACCTCCGAGTACCTGGTCAACGCGGACGACATCCAGATCAAGATGGCCCAGGGCGCCAAGCCCGGCGAGGGCGGCCAGCTGCCCGGCCACAAGGTGTACCCGTGGGTCGCCAAGACCCGGCACTCCACCCCGGGCGTCGGCCTCATCTCGCCGCCGCCGCACCACGACATCTACTCGATCGAGGACCTGGCACAGCTGATCCACGACCTCAAGAACGCCAACCCGGCGGCCCGCATCCACGTGAAGCTGGTCTCCGAGGTCGGCGTCGGAACGGTCGCGGCCGGCGTGTCCAAGGCACACGCCGACGTGGTCCTGGTCTCCGGCCACGACGGCGGCACCGGCGCCTCGCCGCTCACCTCGCTGAAGCACGCCGGCGGCCCCTGGGAGCTCGGCCTCGCCGAGACCCAGCAGACCCTGCTCCTCAACGGGCTGCGCGACCGCATCGTCGTCCAGACCGACGGCCAGCTGAAGACCGGCCGCGACGTCGTCATCGCCGCGCTCCTCGGCGCCGAGGAATTCGGCTTCGCGACCGCCCCGCTCGTCGTCTCCGGCTGCATCATGATGCGCGTCTGCCACCTGGACACCTGCCCGGTCGGCGTCGCCACCCAGAACCCGGTGCTGCGCGACCGGTTCTCCGGCAAGCCCGAATTCGTCGTCAACTTCTTCGAGTTCATCGCCGAGGAGGTCCGGGAGATCCTGGCCTCGCTGGGCTTCCGCTCCATCGAGGAAGCCGTCGGCCACGCCGAGCACATCAACGCCCAGGCCGCGATCGACCACTGGAAGGCCGCCGGGCTCGACCTGGCCCCGCTCTTCCACGTGCCGGCCCTGCCCGAGGGCGCGGCCCGCCACTGCACCACCACCCAGGACCACGCGCTCGACAAGGCCCTGGACAACCAGCTCATCACGCTCGCCGAGGACGCCTTGGAGCGCGGCGACGCCGTCCGCATCCAGCTGCCCATCCGCAACGTCAACCGCACCGTCGGCACCATGCTCGGCCACGAGGTGACCAAGCGGTACCGCGGCGAAGGCCTGCCGGAAGGGACCATCGACGTCACCTTCACCGGCTCCGCCGGACAGTCCTTCGGCGCCTTCCTGCCCCGCGGCGTCACGCTGCGCCTGGAAGGCGACGCCAACGACTACGTCGGCAAGGGCCTCTCGGGCGGCGTCGTGATCGTCCGCCCGGCCCGCGACGCCGCCGCGATCGGCGCCGACGCGCAGAACCACGTCATCGCCGGCAACACCATCGGCTACGGCGCCACCGGCGGCCGGATCCACCTGCGCGGCAAGGCCGGCGAGCGCTTCGCCGTCCGCAACTCCGGCGCCACCCTGGTCGTCGAAGGCGTCGGCGACCACGGCCTGGAGTACATGACCGGCGGCCGGGTCGTCATCATCGGCGAGACCGGACGCAACCTCGCGGCGGGCATGTCCGGCGGCATCGCGTACGTCCTGGACCTGCGCCCCGCCAACGTCAACGACGGCATGGTGGGCATCGAAGCCCCCACCGCCGCCGACCGCGACTGGCTGCGCGAGACCGTGCAGCAGCACTACGAGGAGACCGGCTCCACCGTCGCCGCCGAACTCCTGGCCGACTGGGGCAGCGGAGTCTCCCGCTTCTCCAAGATCATGCCGACCGACTACAAGGCAGTGCTCGCCGCCAAGGACGCCGCCGAGCGCGATGGCCTCTCCGAGGCCGAGACCACTCGCAAGATGATGGAGGCGGCACATGGCTGACCCCAAGGGCTTCCTGACCACGCCCAAGCAGCTGGCCGAGCGCCGCCCCGTGGACGTCCGTCTGCGGGACTGGAACGAGGTCTACGTCGAGCGCAGCCTCCTGCCGATCATCACCAAGCAGGCCGGCCGCTGCATGGACTGCGGCATCCCGTTCTGCCACAACGGCTGCCCGCTCGGAAACCTCATCCCCGAGTGGAACGACCTCGCCTACCGGGACGACTTCGTCGGCGCGATCGAGCGGCTGCACGCCACCAACAACTTCCCGGAGTTCACGGGCCGCCTCTGCCCCGCGCCGTGCGAGTCCGCGTGCGTCCTCGGCATCAACCAGGACGCGGTGACCATCAAGAACGTCGAGGTCACCATCATCGACAAGGCCTGGGACCGCGGCGGCGTCACCCCGCAGGTGCCGGAGCGCCTGTCCGGCAAGACCGTCGCCGTCGTCGGCTCCGGCCCGGCCGGCCTCGCCGCCGCCCAGCAGCTCACCCGCGCCGGGCACACCGTCGTCGTGTACGAGCGCGCCGACCGCATCGGCGGACTGCTGCGCTACGGCATCCCCGAGTTCAAGATGGAGAAGCGCCACATCAACCGCCGCATCGAGCAGATGCGCGCGGAAGGCACCCGGTTCCGCACCGGCGTGCACGTCGGCGAGGACATCACCGGGCAGCAGCTGCGCGAGCGCTTCGACGCCGTCGTCGTCGCGGCCGGCGCCACCACCGCCCGCGACCTGCCGGTGCCCGGGCGCGAGCTCAAGGGCGTCTACCAGGCCATGGAGTACCTGCCGCTGGCCAACAAGGTGCAGGAAGGCGACTTCGTCGAATCGCCGGTCAGCGCCAAGGGCAAGCACGTCGTGGTCATCGGCGGCGGCGACACCGGCGCGGACTGCGTCGGCACCGCCCACCGGCAGGGCGCCGCCTCCGTCACCCAGCTCGAGATCATGCCGCGCCCCGGCGAGGACCGGCCCGGACACCAGCCGTGGCCGACCATGCCCATGACGTACAAGGTCACCTCCGCCCACGAGGAGGGCGGCGAGCGGATCTACTCCGTCAACACCACCCACTTCACCGGCGACGAGGACGGCAACGTCCAGGAACTGCACCTCGTCGAGGTCGAGTTCAAGGACGGCCGGTTCGAGCCCGTGCCGGGCACCGAACGGGCCATCCCCGCGCAGCTCGTCACCCTCGCCATGGGCTTCACCGGCACCGACGTCAAGAACGGGCTGGTCGAGCAGCTGGGAGCCGACCTCGACGCGCGAGGTAACATTGCCCGCGACGGCCGGTTCGCCACCAATGTCGATGGCGTGTACGTCTGCGGAGACGCCGGCCGAGGCCAGTCGCTGATCGTCTGGGCCATCGCGGAAGGCCGTTCGGCCGCTGCCGCGGTGGACACGTACCTGGGCGGCAAGACCCCGCTTCCCGCCCCGATCCGGCCCACGGACCGCCCCCTGGTGGTCTGACGATCCGACCGGCCCCCGAACCCCCGGCGCCGCATCGCCGGGAGCTCAACCCGCTGCCCCCGCCAGCGTCGCCGGGCCAACGCGGTCTCCTGGCGCCTGCCCTCTTCCCCGACCAGTTGGAGGGCGGGCGCCGTCGCGTTTTCCGGGAGGTTTTCCGGGGGGTGCCGGGCAGGGGAACCGGTGGGTGCCGCCGTTTTTTCGTCCGCACACCGAGGGTTGGCTCACAGCGGAACCACAGGCTTCTCCCAGGGACCGGAAAGCCTCCCGGGACGGGCTGTTGTTCGTCGGTGCCAGGTGGCAGACTGCCGCCGACGGCCGGGGGGCTGCGCGAGTGCGGAGGGTGACTTCGATGGGCACGACTCAGGCAGGCGGGGGCGCGACGGTACGACGCCTCATGCTCGGCACCCAGCTGCGCAAGCTCCGTGAGGCCAGAGGCGTCAGCCGGGAGGAAGCCGGGTACTCGATCCGCGCCTCCGAATCCAAGATCAGCCGGATGGAACTCGGCCGCGTCGGCTTCAAGGAACGCGACGTCGCCGACCTGCTGACCCTCTACGGCGTCGACGCCGAACAGGAACGCGCCACCGTCCTCGGACTGGTCCGCGACGCCAACGCCAACTCCTGGTGGCACGAATACGGCGACGTACTGCCCGGCTGGTTCCAGAACTACCTCGGGCTCGAGGAATCCGCCGCCGAGATCCGCAGCTACGAGGTCCAGTTCGTCCACGGGCTGCTGCAGACCGCCGACTACGCCCGCGCCGTCGTCACCGCCGGCTGCCACGACCACGGGGCCGAGGAGATCGAACGCCGGGTCGACGTACGCCTCAAGCGCCAGGCCGTACTCACCGGCGAACGCGCACCGCAGCTCGTCGCCGTACTGGACGAAGCCGCACTGCGCCGCCCCTGGGGCGGACCCGAACTGATGCGGGCCCAGCTCGACCGGCTGCTGGAACTCGGCGAACTGCCCAACGTACGGCTGCAGGTACTGCCCTTCGGCAACGCCGGACTGGCGGCCGAGAGCGGCGCCTTCACCGTGCTCGGCTTCGCCGAACCGGAACTCTCCGACGTCGTCTACCTCGAGCAGTTCACCACCGCGCTCTACCTCGACAAACCCGCCGAGGTCACCGAGTACCGGCACGCCATGGACGACCTGGTCGCCGACAGCCTCGACCCGGCGCGGACCCGGGACTTGTTGCACGCGGTACGCCAGGAGCTGTAACACATCAGTACGATGATGCCCCATCAGGGCGGTGCATGATCGGTGCATGAGAGGGATCAGATGTCGTACTTCTCCGAGTTGGCGCTGCAGTACATCGACGGCGAATGGTGCAGCGGCAGCGGCTCCTGGGACATCGTCGACGTCGACCCCTACACCGGCGACAAGCTCGCCACCATCACCGTCGCCACCACCGCCGAAGTCGACCGCGCCTACCGCGCCGCCGAACGCGTCCAGAAGGGGTGGGCCGCCGACAACCCCTACCAGCGCCGACTGGTCTTCGAACGCGCGCTGCGCCTGATCGAGGAACGCGAACCCGAGATCGTCGCGGCGATCATGACCGAGCTCGGCGGCACCGCACTCAAGGCCGGCTTCGAGCTCTCCCTGGTCAAGGACCTGCTGCGGGAGTGCCTGCACCTGTCGGTGGCCGCCGAGGGCCGACTGCTGCCCTCGCCCGCCCAGGGCAAGGAGAACCGGCTCTACCGGCTGCCCGTCGGCGTCGTCGGCGTGATCAGCCCGTTCAACTTCCCGCTGTTCCTGGCGCTCAAGGCGGTCGCCCCGGCGCTCGCCCTCGGCAACGGCGTGGTGCTCAAGCCGCACCAGGAGACCCCCGTCGTCGGCGGCGGCCTGATCGCGAAGATCTTCGAGGACGCGGGCCTGCCGCCCGGCCTGCTGAACGTCGTGATCACCGACATCGCCGAGATCGGCGACAGCTTCATCGAACACCCGGTGCCCAAGGTGATCTCCTTCACCGGCTCCGACAAGGTCGGCCGGCACGTCGGCACCGTCGCCGCCGCCCACTTCAAGCGCTCGGTCCTGGAACTCGGCGGCAACAGCGCGCTGATCGTGCTCGACGACGCCGACCTCGACTACGCCGTCGACGCCGCGGTGTTCAGCCGCTTCGTCCACCAGGGCCAGGTCTGCATGTCCGCCAACCGCATCCTGGTGGACCGCGCCGTCGAGGCCGAGTTCACCGAGAAGTTCGTCGCCAAGGTCGCCTCGCTCACCGTCGGCGACCCGAAGGACCCGGCCACCCACATCGGCCCGCTGATCAACCCCGTCCAGGCCGACACCCTCTCCGCCCAGATCGACCAGGCGGTCGCCGCCGGCGCCACCGCGCTGCTGCGCGGCACCACCACCGGCAGCCTGATGGCACCGACCGTGCTCACCGGCCTCGCCGAGGACGCGCCGATCCTGCAGCGCGAGCTGTTCGGCCCGGTCGCCCTGGTGGTGCCCTTCGACGGCGAGGACGAGGCCGTACGCATGGCCAACAACACGCCGTTCGGACTCAGCGGCGCGGTGCACACCGCCGACCTCGAGCGCGGCGTGCGGCTCGCCCAGCGGATCGAGACCGGCATGATCCACGTCAACGGCGCGACCATCGCGGACGAGCCGGGAGTGCCCTTCGGCGGGGAGAAGAACTCCGGTGTCGGGCGGCTCAACGGGGAGTCCACGGTGGACGCCTTCACCACGCTGAAGTGGATCTCGGTGCAGCACGGGCGGGCGGCGTTCCCGTTCTAGCCCTTGTGGCTACGCGCGAGGCCTCGTGCGTGGGTTCTTGTGAGGCCTCGCGCGTGGGCTCTTGTGAGGCCCCGCGCGTGGCTTCTCGCGTGGTTTCTATGCGGCGCGGGCCTCTCGGCGGTAGCCGCCGGGGGCCTGGCCGAACTCCCGCTTGAACGCCTTCGCGAAGGCGTACTCCGAGCCGTAGCCGGTCTGCGTCGCGACCGAGGTCAGCGGCGCCTCCGACTCGCGCAGCAGCCGGGCCGCCGTGGTCATCCGCCAACGCGTCAGGTACGCCATCGGCGGCTCGCCCACCATGGTGGTGAAACGGCGGGCGAAGGCCGCCCGGGACAGGCCCGCCCGGTCCGCCAGGGACTCCACCGTCCACGGGGTGGCCGGCGCCTCGTGGATCGCCGCCAGGGCCGGGGCGACGGCGGCGTCCCGCAGCGCCGCCGCCCAGCCGTCGGCCGTCGCGGCGGGCTGGTCCTCGAACCAGGCCCGCAGGATGTACAGCAGCAGCGAGTCGATCAGCGCCGGGACGATCCCGGTCGAACCGATCCGCGGGTTCTCCAGCTCGGTGCCCAACAGCTGCACGGCGGCGGCCAGTTCGGGGTGGCGGCCGTGCCGGGTCGGCAGGTGGATCAGGGTCGGCAGTTGACGGACCATCGGGTGCGGGCGGCCCTGGTCCAGGTGGTAGCTGCCGCACAGCAGGCTGGTGCGGGCGCCGTCGCCGCCCAGACTGAGGGTGCCGATCGGCGAGGCGTCGTTCACCCGGCAGGCGTGGGTGTCCACCGGCGGCGTGTCCGGATGGTCGGCCAGGACGTGGCCGCCGCCGTCCCGCAGGAAGACGATGTCGCCGGGGCTGAGCGGCACCGGCGCGTGCCGCTCCGCCCCTTCCCCGGTGCCCAGCGGGAGCAGCCAGCAGGTGCCGTACAGCACCACGTGGAAGCCGGCGCCGAGCACCGGGGGCAGGCGCAGGGCCCACGGGGCGCGGCCCTCGGTGCGGACGGAGGACGGGTACGCCGTCCGCATCGAGCCCAGTGCCTCGGTCAGGATGTCCAACGCCCGTCCCCCTTCGGTGCTTTCGGTGCCTTTGGTGGTCCGCCCTCGATCGTGGCCCGCAACCGTCGCCGTCCGTTCGGGCCTTCAGTCGACGGTGAGGACGACCTTGCCCTGGACGGTACCGGAGCCCACCAGCTCGTGCGCCCGGCCGGCCTCGGCCAGCGGGAAGGCCTGCGCGACGTGCGGACGGATCCGCCCCTCGTCCACCAGGGCGGCGATCGCCTCCAGCGCGGCGTAGTCGGGCTCGACGGAGATGCCCGCGAAGCGGCGTCCGGCGGCCTCGACCGCGGCGGCGAGCTCCCGGTCGCGGTGCTCCATGATGCTCACCAGGAAGCCGCCCGGCTTCAGCACCTCCAGCGCGCGGGTGTTCTCGGAGGAGGAGTCGAAGACGACGTCGACGTCCTTGACCGCCTGGGTGTAGTCGGTGGTGCGGTAGTCGATCACCTCGTCGGCGCCGATCTCCTTGAGGAAGGCGTGCTTGGGCTCGCTCGCCAGCGCGATCACGTACGCGCCGCGGGCCTTGGCGATCTGCACCGCGAAGTGGCCGACGCCGCCCGCCGCCCGGTGGATCAGCACCCGCTGCCCCTCGCCGACGTTCGCCGCGTCCACCAGGCCCTGCCAGGCGGTCAGCGCGGCCAGCGGCAGGGCGGCGGCCTGCACGTGGTCGACCGAGGCGGGCTTGCGGGCCAGCTGGCGGGACGGCGCGGCCACGTACTCGGCGTAGGCGTTCGCGGCACGCGGGAAGAACGGCATCCCGTACACCTCCTCGCCCACCCGGTACCGGGCGCCGGGCGCGGCCTCCTCGACCACCCCGGAGACGTCCCAGCCCACCGTGAACGCCGGCTCGCCCAGCAGCGGGAACAGGCCCGCCCGCACCGCCACGTCCACCGGGTTCACCCCGGCGGCCTTCACCCGCACCAGCACCTCGCCGCTCAGCAGCTCCGGACGCGCCACCTCGGCGACCTCCAGGACCTCCGGCCCGCCGACCTCACGCTGCACCACCGCACGCATTGCACTCACTCCCCACCCGGTCAACACCGGCCCCCCGTGGGGCCGTTCTCGATGCCTCAACGATAGGGAGGGCGGGCGAGCCGATGAATATCCTCCAGTCTCTGTCAGATGTCCGATCGTCTTGATCGGAGAGCAAGTCAGGCCGGGTAGCGGACGAGGCCGTCGGTGGCGAGCTCGAAGCCGAAGGGGGCCGGGATCGGCACCCGGTCGCCGAACTTCCCGTTCCACTGCTGGTGGTAGCCGGTGGCGGAGGGCTCGGAGTAGAGCGTGATGGCGCTGGTGCGCGGGTCGATCAGCAGGTACAGCGGGATGTCCATCAGCGGGTAGTCGCGGACCTTGCCGACCAGGTCGTTCTCGGGGTTCGACGGGGAGACGATCTCCACCGCGATGGCCGCCTGCTCGGCGGGCACCTCGTTGCCGCCTTGCTTGACGAAGGAGCGCGGGATGTAGGTCAGGTCGGGGTTTCGCAGCGTGCCGACGTTCGGGGAGGCGAGGTCTGTGTTCTCGCTCGGCATCAAGTCGGACGGACGGTGTGCGTCGATCTGCTCGCGGACGAACAGAACGTTGTGCTGGTGGATGACTGAGGGGCCGGCCATCATGATGATCTCGTCTCCGGAGATCTCGATCTTCCACCCGGCGGGCGGGGTCAGGCTCTGCGCGTACGCCAGGAGCCGCGCGTGGCGCTCGGGGATCTGGAACTCGCTCATGACGCCATTCTTCCACCGCCCGGATGTGGCGAGGCGCCGCCGGGCGGACGGGCCCGGCGGCGCCTCGTGGGGGGAGGGCCGGTCAGAAGACCGGCTGGCCGGCGCGGACCAGGCGCCAGGAGTTGGTGAAGAAGTCGGCGGGGTCGATGACGCCCTTGGCCTTCACCCAGGCGATCATGGTGTTGCGGATCTCGTCGGAGTTCGACCAGACCAGCTTGGCGCCGGCGACGTGCGGGAAGTTGCCGCCGCCGTTGGCGCGGTAGTTGTTGACGGCCAGGACGAACTGGGCGGCGGGGTCGATCGGCTTGCCCTGGAAGGACAGGTTGACGATCCGCTGGCCCTTCGGCTGGGCGATGTCGATGTCGTAGCTCAGGCCGTAGACCGAGTCGTAGTTGTAGTCCGGGGTGGTCTCGGCGCCGGTCAGGGCGTCCTTGTCGACCGGGGCGCCCGGGGCGAGCTGGTTGTAGTACTTCGCCGAGAACTCCAGGTAGTCCTTGAGCTGGGCGCCCGTCAGGATGCGGGCCTCCATGGTGTTCTCGTAGATGTAGAGGCCCGCGGCGTCGCGCAGCTTGACCTGGCCGGACGGGATCAGGGCGGTGCGGTTGAACGGGGCGGCCTGGGCGAGCACCGGCAGGTTGGCGTACTGCCCGCCCGCCAACGCGGCCTTGACGGCGTCGGCCTGGACCTTGCCGATCAGGTCGATGATCGGGGTCGCCTTGAAGCGGGCGTCGGCGATCGACAGCTCGATCTTGCTGGTGCCGATGTTCTGGTTGACGTACGCGACGACCTTCTTGTGCTGCTCGGAGAGCGCGTTGGTGATCTCCGGGTTCTCCGGCACGGTGTTGGAGTTCAGCACCCGCGAGGAGACCGAGGTGACCTTCCAGGCACCGTTGGCGAACTCGACCTCGAAGTCGAAGCAGCTCAGGCGCTGGCCCCAGCAGAGCGGCTCGGAGAGCACGACCGTCTTGCCGGTCTTCTTGTTGACGATCAGGCGCTGCGGGACCTCCTTGTGGGTGTGGCCCACCAGCACCGCGTCGATGTCCGCGACGGTCTCCGCCATCTCGCCCGAGGCGTCCTCGGGCCAGGGCAGCTGGTCGCCGTAGGTGGTCGGCTCGTCGATGCCGGAGTGCGCCGAGACCACGATGACGTCCGCGCCCGCCGCCTTCATCCGCGGCACGTACTTGGCGGCGGTCTCCACGATGCCCGGGAAGATCATCTGGCCGCTGACGTTGGCCTTGTCCCAGATCGCGATGCCCGGGTTGGTGAGGCCGAGGATGCCGACCTTCAGCGGCTTGCCCTCACCGAGGTGCAGCTCCTTGATCACGTACGGCGGGAAGGCCGGCTTCTCGTTCTTCGCGTGCAGCGCGTTGGCGCCCAGCAGCGGGAACTCCAGCTGGTCCTCGAAGGCCTTCACGGTCGGGATGCCGTAGTTGAACTCGTGGTTGCCGAGCGCGGCGGCGTCGTACTCCATGAGGTTCATGGCGACGGCCATCGGGTGGTCCGGGACGGTGTCGCCGTCGGTGGCGATCGGCTCGACCCGGGCGTAGTAGTAGGTCAGCTGGGTGCCCTGGATGATGTCACCGGAGTCGATCAGCAGGCAGCGGTCCCAGCCCTTCTCCTCGCGCACCTGGTTGGCCAGGGTGGAGATCTTGGCGAGGCCGACCGCGTTGTGCGCCTTGTCGAGGTACTCGGCGTCGGTGAAGTAGTCCCAGTTGAGCACCCGGCCGTGCAGGTCGGTGGTGCCCATGACGGTGAAGGCCTGCTTGCGGGGCTTGCGCGGGCCCTTGGCGGCCGCCGTGTCCGGCTCGGCGGCCGCGGCGGAGGGGGCGGCGGCCACGGCGGCACCGCTCGCCAGGGCGGCGCCGGCGGCGGTGGCGGCGGACCGGGTGACGAAGTCACGGCGGTTCAGGGGCATGGACGACTCTCCCGGGTGGGAACGACGGCAGATGGGCCGTCAACTGGTGTACGTGAGTGGGTGCGCGTCGACGCGTCGACATCGCGTCAATGCATCGACGCGCGTAGAGGGACGCGCGTAGAAGTGTGCCGTGCGGGCCGGGTCGCTGAATAGCCCCCGGACCTGTCCAAGAGGTGAGATCTTGGCGACTCGTTCGTGACGAAGATGGGCGGGGGCGGGGGTGGTAAAGGGAGCAGGCGGGTCCTGACCTGCGCTCCTGACCTGCGGCTCCGGCTCGGGGCTCTGGTTTGGAGCCCTGGCTCGGGGCCCTGGCTCGGGGCCGGCTCGCGGCCGGCCCCGGGTCAGGACAGTTCGGCGGTCAGCAGGACCACCTCGCGGCCCAGTTCGGCCGCCGGGTCCGGGGCGTCCGGGCCCGCCCACGGCTGCCAGGTCCGCGCCCGCAGGTAGCTGGCCACCGCGAGCGGCAGCCGGTGCCGGACGATCCGCTCCGCCACCGGGCCGGGACCGGCCTCGCGCAGCGCCGTCAGCAGACCGTCCACCCCGGCGGTGGGCGGCAGCGGCACGGCGCCCAGGTAGGCGGCCAGCGCCTCCAGCTCGGGGTCGGGCAGGGGCACCGGC
The DNA here is from genome assembly GCF_055576085.1 of Kitasatospora sp. NPDC033851. Classification (NCBI taxonomy): domain Bacteria; kingdom Bacillati; phylum Actinomycetota; class Actinomycetes; order Kitasatosporales; family Streptomycetaceae; genus Kitasatospora; species Kitasatospora sp. NPDC033851. Next base: position 201,275 of record NZ_JBVIRL010000016.1, read on the forward strand.
TGAGGCACCGAGACCGACACCGACACCGGGACCGGCCGGGACACCGACCCCGTTCCTGACCCTGACTCCGACTCCGACTCCGACTCCGACTCCGACTCCGACTCCGACTCCGACTCCGACTCCGACCCTGACTCCGGGCCCGGGTTGGGGTCCGTCGTCGGCCGGCCGGGCGGGTCGGGCTTGCGGCCGGGCGCCACCAGCGCGCCCACCCCGTACAGGGCGGCCGCCACCCCGGGCCACAGGCTCCCGCCGAGCTCGAACTGGTGCAGCCCCACCCCGACCGCGGCGCCCGCGAGGCCGGCCAGGTTCTTGGCCGAGTTCAGGTACCGCAGCGCCAGCCGGACGGGCCCGTCACTGGTAGCCACGGATCTCCTCGAACGCCCCGTCCAGCGAGCCCGAGCCGTCGAACAGCTTGCCGCCGCTGATGTCCGCGATCCCCTGCAGCTGGGTCACCGCGGCCTCGCCGAACTTGATCGGGAACACCGGGATCGACTTCTCCCAGGCCGGCAGCCCGTCGTGGAATCGCTTGAAGTCGGCGTCCGACGCGCCGACGTTGCTCTCCCCGTCGGTCATCAGCACGATCGAGGTGAACCGGTCGTCGTTCGCCGCCGCCTGCTGGCGCTCGATCACCCGGTACGCCTCCTCCAGCGAGCCGTACACCGCCGTGCCGCCCGAGGCCGCCAGCGACTGCACGTCCGAGTTGATCGCCGCCAGCTCCTCCTGCGGACCGGGCTGGCTGCCCGTGGACGGCACCACGTGCGTCTTGGACCACTTCACCGAGGAGGCGAAGGACACCAGGGTGACCTCCTCGCGGTTCCGGAAGCGCCGCACCCCGCGGGTGTCGTCCGCCCCGGTCAGCCGGCCCATCGCGTTCTTCAGCGCCGTGATCCGCGAGCCCTCCATCGAGCCCGAGGTGTCCAGCACGTACACCGTCCGGGACGGGCGGCGCAGGTCGTTCTGGTACGAGGCCAGCAGGCCGTCCGCCACCGCCCGGGTGCCCGGGAAGGGCAGCTCCCGGCGGCGGTCCGTCGGCAGCCCGGCGGCCGGGGCCACGCCCGCCGTCGCGGGGCGGCGCAGCGTCGTCTCGGAGATGCGTTTCTGTACCTCGTCCTTGAGCAGGTACGAGGTCAGCCGCTGGAAGGCGTCACGCTGGTCCGGCGCGGCCGAGGACAGCAGCGACAGCGGGTAGTCCGCCGACACCACGCCGTCCACCGGGCGCACCACCGTCAGCTGCTGCTGCGGCGGCAGCGTCTTGTTCAGCGACAGCAGTACCGACTCGTAGTTCACCAGCGCGCCCACCAGGCCCGACTCGGCCCGGGTGTACGCCTGGGCCAGCCAGCCCGAGGACCCGGAGGTCAGCTTCTGGCCGGTGAAGAACTGCTTCAGCTGCGGCGTCGCCTTCTGCACGTCCGCCTCGGCCAGCGCCCCGTCCGCCTTGGAGAACGCCGAGGCGACCGCCACCAGGGTGGAGAAGCCGGAGTTGGAGCGCGAGGGGTCGGCCATCCCGTACGTCAGCTTGCCGGCCGCGGCCGCGTCGCCGACCTGCGCCCAGGTGACCTTCGAGCCGTCGCCCCAGCCCAGATCGCCGAGCACCGAGGAGCGCACCCCGATCGCGACCGGCGAGACCATCACGGGAGTCTCGGACAGCACCTTGGACTTCCCGGTCGGGTCCAGGCGCAGGTACTGGTTGGAGGGGAACCACACCGCGTCGTACTTGCCGTCGGCCCGGCCCGAGGACACCGCGTCCGCGCCGTCCAGGGTGCCCGTCCAGGAGAACTGCACGGTCACCCCGGTGGCCTTCCGGGCCTCCTCCAACACCGGTGCCAGGTCCTGCAGTTCACTGCCGGCCAGGATGCGCAGCACCCCCGGCCGGGCGGTCTCGGCGGGCGGGTCCGAGGGCCCCGGGCCGGGCTTGTCGCCGGAGGAGGTGCAGGCGGTCACCGCCGCCAGGACGGCCACCAGTGCGGCGGTGAGCCGGCTGCGGCGCTTCGTACGGAGGTTCACTTCGGGGTCCCACCCTTCGCCGCGGCGGTCAGCTTGAGGAGGTTGTCCAGTGAGGGCAGCGTGGCCTGCTTGAACCCGGAGTTCCTCAGATCGTGCGCGAAGGACGGCTTCTTGTCCTTCATCAGGTTCCAGAAGGCCTCCTGGTCGGCCTGCGGGCGCAGGCCGTACCGGGCTTCCAGGTTGCGCAGCACCGCGTCGTTCTCCAGCGCGTCGGCCAACTTGCGGCCGCCGTCCGTCCGGGCCACCAGCGTGTGGTCCGACTGGATCGTCGTGTCCGGGTACATCACCACCATGTCCCCGGTGTCCTTGCCCCGCAGCGGCAGGGCGGCGGCCTGCGACTCGTAGGCGAAGACCAGCGTGCCCACGCCCGCGAAGAAGTCCCGGAACGGTTCGTCGCTGCTGATCTTCTGCATGCCCTGGACGCCGTTCGAGGCGGCCAGGACGTCCCGGACGGCGTTCACCCCCGCGTCGTCCTGCACCACCTGGTTGCCGTTCGCGATGTAGGAGAGCAGCGCCAGGTACATCGCGCCCGAGGACGAGGTCTCCGGATCCGTGGTGGACACGAACAGCGGGCCGGTCAACTCCGGGTGCTCGCCCGCGCCCTGGAGGTCCTTCCACTTCTGGCCGCTCTTCAGCGCCGCCACGTACTTGTCCATCCGGAACGTCCAGACGCCCTTGGCGTCCACGTCCGCCAGCTGGCTGTCCTTCAGGACCCGCGCCGCCGACTCGTGTGTCACGATCACCAGCGGAGAGTAGAAGGGCACCAGCGGCGAGTCCTTCAGCTCCCAGTTGCGCTGGATCTCCCGGGCCGGCGCGGCGCTCGCCGGGAAGGCGAAGTCCAGTCCCGTGGTGCTCTTCGCCTGCTCGCTCATCGTCCAGGAGCCGGTCGAATCCGCCCGGACCTCCAGGCCCTGCTTCTTCAACTCGGCCTTGACGGCCGGATCTTCGAAGAAGTCACGTTTTTCCGACCCGATCAGGCCGGTGACCGTGACCACCGCGGGTCCCCCCTTGCCGCCGTCGGGGATCAGCGCATAGGCCACCCAGCCCAGCAGGGCCAGGGTCGCCACCACCCCCAGAGCGCCGCGTTTCATGCCGAACCCCCCTCGGACGCGACTTCTGCCGCGTCGTCTACGTCGTCCGGGTGGTCACCCGAACCTCCGGGCCGTCACCCCGGGGTGACGAGCGTCCCGCCGGGCGGGGAGCAGTAACGGAAGTGACGGTGAACCAGAGGTGAACACCCCTTCACGGAATCGCATCGACCGACCCGTTCGCGGGCGCGACCGGAGGCGCCGGGGCGGCAGGCCTCGCACACCGGTCCGAGGACGTGTCAGATTGTTCAACTCGCCTTACCGCAAAGGTCATCCCGCAGTCCGGACCCGCCTCGTTGTTACGCGCCGGTAATGCCTAGTCTCAGCACTATGCGCCGAGCAAAAATCGTCTGCACTCTCGGGCCCGCCACCGACTCGTACGACCAGATCAAAACCCTGGTCGACGCCGGGATGGACATCGCCCGACTCAACCTCAGCCACGGCACGCACGCCGAGCACGAGGAACGCTACCGCCGCGTCCGCAAGGCCGTCGACGAAACCGGCCGAAGCGTCGGCGTCCTCGCCGACCTTCAAGGCCCGAAGATCCGGCTCGACACCTTCGCCCACGGTCCGGTACTTCTCGAACGCGGCGACGAGTTCACCATCTCCACCGACAAAGGCGTCGTAGGAGACAAGGACATCTGCGGCACCACCTACGCCGGACTCGCCGGCGACGTCAGCCGCGGCGAACGCATCCTGGTCGACGACGGCCGCGTCACCCTGGAGGTCGTCGCCGTCGACGGGCCCCGGGTGCGCTGCCTCGTCATCGAAGGCGGCCTCGTCTCCGACCACAAAGGCCTCAACCTCCCCGGCGTCGCCGTCTCCGTCCCCGCACTCAGCGACAAGGACGTCGCCGACCTGCGCTGGGCCCTGCGCACCGGCGCCGACCTCATCGCGCTCTCCTTCGTCCGCAGCGGGCGCGACGTCGAGGACGTCCACCGGATCATGGCGGAGGAAGGACGGTACGTCCCCGTCATCGCCAAGATCGAGAAACCGCAGGCCGTCGAGAACCTCGAATCCGTCGTCGACGCCTTCGACGGCATCATGGTGGCCCGCGGCGACCTGGGCGTGGAGATGCCCCTCGAACAGGTCCCGCTCGTCCAGAAGCGCGCCATCAAGCTCGCCCGGCGCAACGCCAAGCCGGTCATCGTCGCCACCCAGATGCTCGACTCGATGATCAACGCCTCCCGGCCCACCCGCGCCGAGGCCTCCGACGTCGCCAACGCCGTCCTCGACGGCACGGACGCGGTGATGCTCTCCGGGGAAACCTCGGTGGGCAAGTACCCGATCGAGACCGTCAAGACCATGGGCCGGATCATCGAAGCCGCCGAGAACGACATCCTCGCCGCCGGCCTGCCCCCGCTGACCACCGGCAGCAAGCCGCGCACCCAAGGCGGCGCCGTCGCCCGCGCCGCCGCCGAGATCGGCGACTTCCTGCACGCCAAGTACCTGATCGCCTTCACCCAATCCGGCGACACCGCCCGCCGACTGACCCGCTACCGCTCGCCCATCCCGGTACTCGCCTTCACCTACGAACCGGCCGTCCGCAGCCAACTCGCCCTCACCTGGGGCGTGGAGACCTTCCTCGGCCCGTTCGCCCCGACGACCGACCAGATGGTCGAACAGGTCGACGCGGCCCTGCTCTCCCTCGGCCGCTGCCAGAAGGGCGACATCGTCGTCATCACGGCAGGGTCGCCCCCCGGCCTCGCCGGCTCCACCAACCTCGTCCGCGTCCACCACGTGGGCACGTTGGACGCCTGAGATTCCAAGGCGGCGCGGCCTCGTTCGGGGTCGCGCCGCTGTCAGTACTTGGGGCCGATGCGGGCATCCATCAGGGCGACGGAGTCCTTGCGGGCGACGGAGATGTTGGTGGCGCCGGCAGGACGCGGGGCGGCCCGCCACTGGACGCCGACGGCGTCGAGGGTTGCGGTGAAGAGGCCGATGATGTCGGTCGAGGTGTTGGTGAAGAAGTAGCGCGGGTACTCGTAGCGCTTCGTGACGCCCCCGACCGTGCGGGTCGCCCAGTTGGTGATGCGGCAGCCGTCGGAGTGGATCAGGCCGCGCAGGAACTCCCATGGGTAGGCATCGACGATCTCCTGCTGCCAGGGCGCCAGGACTATGGTGCGCTCGTGCTTCTTGCCGGGGCCGTGCTGGGGGAAGAGGCAGGGCCAGTGCTTGCTGGTACTGACGACACTCGTGCAGCCGGGCGCGCGGACGCGCATCACCTTGTTGTGTGGCATGACGGCGGAAACGGCCCGCTCACACTCGTCGATGAGTCCGGGCCAGGAATCGCAGCAGGCGATGCGCAGGGCGTACACCTTGCGACGGCCCTCGCTGATGCAGCCGTCGCCGAGGTAGAGACCGAGCAGGTAGGTGTAGTCGGCGGGCGGACGCGAAGGATCGAGCCGGCCGCTGTGGGCCGGACATTCGGCGGTCATGCGTGGACTGGGTACGGCACCGGACGCCCACTCGCGGATCGCGAACCGGGATACCCCGGTCGCGCGGCTGACCTGGCTGAAGGTCAGCCCGGATGCGTGGAGCTCCAATGCCCGCTGGCGTGTAGCCATGTCGTACATACGAGCGAGATTGCATTGCGAGATGGTCGCATGCATGCAAACAAGGGGATCTCCGCTCGATCGAGTGAAGATCCCCTGAGTACGAAAACCGTTGGACCGGATGCCGGTCCCTTCGATTCGAAGGAAAAGTGCCCCGAGTGGGATTCGAACCCACACTGTATGGTGTTTGAGACCATTGCCTCATGCCAATTGGGCTATCGGGGCCTACGATTTGAAGGCGCTTGCCTTGCCGTCGTGTCTCAAACATACCGTGTCTAGGTACCCTCGTGCATGCAGTACCCCGCCGGAACTAGGAGCCCCGTGAGCACCGCCGACGAGCAGGCACAGCCGCTTGAGACCGATACGCCCCAGATCACCCGGATTGTGATCGCCGAGGACGAGGCGCTGATCCGTCTCGACCTCAAGGAGATGCTCGAGGAGGAGGGGTACACCGTCGTCGGCGAAGCGGGGGACGGGGCGACGGCGGTGAAGCTCGTGGAGGAGCTGAAGCCGGATCTGGCGATCTTCGATGTGAAGATGCCGGTGCTGGACGGGTTGTCGGCGGCGGAGCAGATCCACGACAAGCACCTGGCGCCGGTGCTGATGCTGACGGCGTTCTCGCAGCGGGAGCTGGTGGACCGGGCGCGGGACGCGGGGGCGATGGCGTACATCGTCAAGCCGTTCTCGAAGTCGGACCTGGTGCCGGCGATCGAGATGGCGGTGTCGCGGTACACCGAGATGCGGGCGCTGGAGAAGGAGATCGGGGATCTCACCCAGCGGCTGGAGACCCGGAAGCTGGTGGACCGGGCGAAGGGTGTGCTGCAGACGAAGTTCGGGCTGAACGAGCCCGCTGCCTTCCGGTGGATCCAGAAGACGTCGATGGACCGGCGGATGACGATGGCGGCGGTGGCCGAGGCGGTCATCGAGGAGGGCGACGCCCAGGACCGCAAGAAGGCGGATGAGGGCAAGTCCGAGTAGGACGAGCGACGGAAGGGCCCGGCGGATGTTTCCGCCGGGCCCTCTCGCGTGGAAGGGGTCAGTCCTCGCCGAGGTAGGCCTTGCGGACGGACTCGTCGTGGAGGAGGTCGGCGCCGGTGCCGGAGAGGACGATGCGGCCGGTCTCCATGACGTAGCCCTGGTCGGACAGCGACAGTGCCGCCTGGGCGTTCTGCTCGACCAGGAGGATGGTCGTACCGGACGACTTGAGTTCGATGATGGTCGCCATGATCTTCTGCATCATCAGCGGGGAGAGGCCCATCGACGGCTCGTCCAGCATGAGCAGCTTGGGCTGGGACATCAGGGCCCGGCCCATCGCGAGCATCTGCTGTTCGCCGCCGGAGAGCGTTCCCGCGGCCTGCTTGCGGCGTTCGCCGAGGATGGGGAACAGCGAGTACGCCCGCTCGACGTCGGCGGCGATGCCGGCGGTGTCGGTGCGTAGGAAGGCGCCGAGGAGGAGGTTCTCCTCGATGGTCATGCGGGGGAAGATGTGCCGGCCTTCGGGGGAGTGGGCGAGGCCGAGGGCGACGATCTTGTGGGCGGGGACGGTGGAGAGGTCCTGGCCGTCGAAGGTGATGCGTCCGGCGGTGGGCTTGAGGAGGCCGGACAGGGTGCGCAGGGTGGTGGTCTTGCCGGCGCCGTTGGTTCCGATGAGGGTGGTGACCTCGCCCTGTTCGACGGTGAAGCTGATGCCCTTGACGGCTTCGATCTTGCCGTAGGCGACGCGGAGGTCCTCGACCTCGAGGAGTGCGGTCACTGGTCGGTCTCCGTAACGGTCTCCGGGCCTGCCGGGGTGCTGTCTTCGAGCGGGGCGCCGAGGTAGGCGGTGATGACGCGTTCGTCGTTCTGGACGGTTTCGCGGTCGCCTTCGACGATCTTCTGGCCCTGGACGAGCACGGCGGTGCGGTCGCAGAGGTTGAAGATGAAGCGCATGTCGTGCTCGATGACGAGGATGGAGATGCCCTTGTCGCGGATGGCGAAGACGAGTTCCTCGGCGGCGCGGGTCTCCTGGGGGTTCATGCCGGCGGTGGGTTCGTCGAGGAGGAGCAGGCCGGGTTCGGAGGCGAGGGCGCGGGCGATTTCGAGCTTGCGCTGCTCGCCGTAGGGGAGGTTGCGGGCGAGGTGGTCGGCCTTGGCGGCGAGGCCGGTGAACTCGAGGAGTTCCATGGCCTTGGCGCGGCTTTCGGCTTCGGCGCGGTGGTAGCCGGGGCCGCGGAGGATGGCGGAGAAGATGCCTTCCTTGGTGCGGGTGTGGCGGCCGACGAGGACGTTCTCGAGGACGGTCATGTTGGCGAAGAGCCGGATGTTCTGGAAGGTGCGGGCGATGCCGGCCTGGGTGACGAGGTGGGGCTTGGGCGGCAGCACGACGTCGCGGTAGCGGACGGCGCCTTCGGTGGGGACGTACAGGCCGGTGAGGCAGTTGAAGAAGGTGGTCTTGCCGGCGCCGTTGGGGCCGATGAGGCCGATGATCTCGCCCTCGCCGACGGTGAGGGAGACGTCGTTGACGGCGGTGAGGCCGCCGAAGCGCATGGTGACGCCGGTGACTTCGAGCAGGGGTGCGGCGGTGGTGCTCATCGGGTGGGTCACGCCCCTGCCTTGGTGAGTGCGGTCGGCTCGCCGGTGGGCTGGGCCGGGATGGCGGCCTCGTGGAACTCCAGCTGCTGGCGGCGGTTGGGGATGAGGCCCTCGGGGCGGACGCGCATCAGGATGATGAGGGCGGCGCCGAACGCGAGGAGCTGGTAGTCGGCGAGGAACTCGAGCTTCTTCGGGATGAGGAAGAGGAGGGTGGCGCCGGCGAGGGGGCCGCTGATGGTGCCCATGCCGCCGAGGATGACCGCGGCGAGCAGGAAGGCCGAGTTGGGCGGGAGGGCTTCGGCGAAGGTGTACTGGTCGGGGGTGACGGTGTAGCTGACGTGGGCTTGGACGGTGCCGGCGAGGCCGGCGAGGCAGGCGCCGAGGGCGAAGGCGAGGAGCTTGAGGCGGAAGCCGTTGATGCCCATGGCTTCGGCGGCGGTCTCGTCCTCGCGGATGGCGACCCAGGCGCGGCCGATGCGGGAGTTGCCGACGCGGGCGAAGATCAGCACGACGAGGGCGGTGACGAGGAGCATCAGCAGGTAGTAGTTGGAGAAGCGGCCGAGTTCGATGCCGGCGACGGTGTGGGACTTGCCGAGGTCGAAGCCGAGGATCTCCAGGTCGGGGATCCGCGGGATGCCGTTGGAGCCGTTGGTGATCTTGGGGCCGGTGGTGCCGTTGAGGTTGAGCATGGTGATGCGGAAGATCTCGCCGAAGCCGAGGGTGACGATGGCGAGGTAGTCGCCGCGCAGCCGCAGGGTGGGGGCGCCGATGAGGACGCCGAAGACCATGGAGACGGCGGCGCCGGTGAGCATCGCGGCCCAGAACGGGAACTGGACGTGGATGGGCGAGGCGGGGGAGCCGGAGACCAGGGCGGCGGCGTAGGCGCCGACGCCGAGGAAGGCGACGTACCCGAGGTCGAGCAGGCCGGCCAGGCCGACGACGATGTTGAGGCCGAGGGCGACGGTGGCGAAGATCAGGATGTTGGTGGCGACCGAGGTGTACTGGTCGCTGCTCTGGGTGAAGGGGAAGCTGGCGGCGGCGGCGAAGGCGGCGCCGGTGGTGACGGGGCGGTGCTTGACGGTCAGGGCGCGCAGTCGGGCGATCAGGCCGGACTTGGTGAGGGCGGCGACGGCGAGTGCGGTGAACAGCAGGAAGCCGGTGAAGAGTTCGCCGTATTCGGTGTCGATGCCGAAGGTGATCGCGAAGAGGCCGAGCCCGAAGGCGCCGACGATGATCAGGACCTCGACCCAGGAGGGCAGTAGGCGCGGCGCGGGCAGCGGGCGCTCGATCTTGCCGAGGCGCAGCCGGCTGTTGGCGAGGTGGCCGAGCTGGAGGAGGAGCACGGCGCCGGTGGCGATGGCCACGCCGCCGGCGAGGGCGGTGAGGACGGGGGCGACGGGCTTGTCGCCGGGGATGGCGTGGGCGCCGAACCAGACGAGGGGGGCGGCGGGGACGAGCAGGAAGAGGCGCTTGTCGACGATCCGCAGGGGGACGCTGGTGCGGCGGTCGAGGGGGAGGCCGAGGGCGCCGAGGACGCTGATCAGGCCGCCGGCGGCGAGGACCCAGCCGCCGGGTTCGAGGTTGACGAGGCCGTCGAGTTCGACGGCGATCGAGGTGACGGAGTAGGCGCTGACGGCGAGGGCGCCGGTGGCGGCGTACAGGACGGCGTTGTTGTTGCGGGTGGGGGCGGCCCAGCGCAGGCCGGGGACGCCTTGGGTGGCGAGCAGCAGGACGAGGGTGAGGATGCCGGCGGTGAGGGCGAGCCATTGGAGGCCGGCGGGGGAGCCGTAGTAGGTGAGGTCGCCGGGGAAGTCGGAGGTCCAGGTCCAGGACATGGCGGCGGAGGCGGCGGTGGCGAGGGCGCCGAGGCCGGTGAGGGCGGCGGCGGCGCGGGCCGGCAGGGGGATGACCGGGGTGGTTTCGGTGGTGGTCATGGTGGTCACGCCCTGTCCGCGACGCGCTCGCCGAGCAGCCCTTGGGGCCGGACGAGGAGCACGAGGATGAGGAGTACGAAGGCCCAGACGTCCTTCCAGGCGCCGCCTCCGAAGAGGTGCATGCCGGGCAGGTGCTGGATGTAGCCGGTGGCGAGGGCTTCGGCGAGGCCGAGGGCGAGGCCGCCCAGCATGGCGCCGTAGATGTTGCCGATGCCGCCGAGGACGGCGGCGGTGAAGGCCTTGAGGCCGAGGATGAAGCCCATCCGGAAGTCGATCTGTCCGCTGCGCAGGCCGTAGGCGATGGCGGCGACGGCGGCGAACGCGGCGCCGATGGCGAAGGCCATGACGATGATGCGGTCGGTGTCGATGCCCATCAGCTTGGCGGTGTCGGGGTCCTGGCTGGTGGCCTGCATGGCGCGGCCGGAGCGGGTGCGGGTGACGAACCAGCCGAGGGCGAGCATGCACAGCGGGGCGGCGATGATCAGGAAGAGGTCGCTGCGCTGGATGGTGACGGAGCCGAGGCTGAAGGGGTCGCCGGGGAGCTTGGGGAAGACGCGGGCCTTCTTGGCGTCGGGGTAGAAGGAGAAGACGAGTTGCTGCAGGAAGATGGACAGCCCGATCGCGGTGATCAGCGGGGCGAGGCGGGGCGCGTTGCGCAGGGGGCGGTAGGCGAACCGCTCGGCGGCGACGGCGGTGAGCGTGGAGACCAGGACGCCGGCGATCAGCATCAGCGGTAGGGCCAGCCAGAGGGTGGTGCCGCCGGGGAGGGCGAGGTAGGCGGTCAGGGCGCCGAAGCCGCCGACCATGACGATCTCGCCGTGGGCGAAGTTGATGAGCTGGACGATGCCGTAGACCATCGTGTAGCCGATCGCGACGAGTCCGTAGAGGGCGCCGAGGATCAGGCCGTTGGCCAGCTGCTGCGGTAGGTCGTGCACCGCTGGGCCTCCGTAGTGCGTTCGGGGGTGTCCGCGTGGGTGGTGGATGTGGGGCGCGCGGGGGCACTCGTGGCGCCCCCGCGCGCTGTGGTGGAGAGGGTGGTGCGGGTGGCTCAGCCCTTGGAGGCGGGTGCCTCAGCCGTCGAAGGCGGGTGGCTCAGCCGTGAAGGCGGTGCCTCAGCCGTGAAGGCGGTGGCTCAGCCGTTGAAGGTGCCGGTCTTCTCCACGTCCCACTTGCCGTCCTTGACGGTGTAGACGGTGAGCTGCTTGTTGGTGGTGTCACCGAACTCGTCGAAGGAGACCTTGCCGGTCACGCCGTCGAAGGAGACCTTCTGGACGGCGTCGACGATGGCGGCGCGGGCGTTGGAGGGGAGCTTGCCGTTGTTGGCGGAGACGACGGACTTGACGGCCTGGATGATGGCCCAGCTGCTGTCGTAGGAGTAGCCGCCGTAGGTCTCGTAGGCGTCCTTGTAGCCGGCGGCCTTGTAGTCGGCGATGAACTTGGCGGCGGTCGGGAGCTGCTCGACGGCGCCGCCGACGGCGGTGGCGAAGTCGCCGGCGCTCTTGGGGTTGAGCTTGATGAAGTCGGCGCTCTGCATGCCGTCGCCGCCCATCAGCGGGATGTTGACGCCGGCTTCCTTGAGCTGGAGGGAGAGCGGGCCGGCGGCGGGGTACTCGCCGCCGTAGTAGACGGCTTCGGCGCCGGAGCTCTTGACCTTGGTGACGATGGCCGCGAAGTCGCGGTCGTCGGGGTTGACGTGCTCCTCGCCGACGATGGTGCCGCCCTGCTTGGTGAACTCGGCCTTGAAGGTGGCGGCGAGGCCGGCGCCGTAGGTCTTCTGGTCGTCGATGAGGAAGACCTTGGACTTCTTGGCGTCCTTGGCGAGGAACTGGGCGGCGAAGGGGCCCTGGACGGCGTCGGTGGTGGCCGTGCGGAAGTAGGTCTTGAAGGGGCGGGTCTTCTCGCCGCTGGCCCACTTCTCGCCCTGGCTGAGGGCGACGCCGGTGTTGGCGGGGGAGATCTCGACGAGGTTGGCGTCGGCGAAGATCTGCTGCATCGACTGGGCGACGCTGGAGTTGAGCGGGCCGACGACGCCGAGGACGGTGTTGTCGCCGACGAGCTGGGTGGCGTTCTGCTGGCCGGGGCCGGGCTTGGCGGTGTCGTCCAGGGCCTTGATCTGGAACTTGACGCCGGGGACCTCGTTGGTCTCGTTGGCCTTCTTGGCCGCGAGTTCGACGGAGTTGCGGATGCCGAGGCCGATGGCGGAGAGGTCGCCGGTGAGCGGGGCGTCGATGCCGATGGTGACGGTGGTGCCGCCGCCGCTGCCGCCCCCGTCGCCGGACTTCTTGTCACCGCGAGAGCCGCAGGCGCTGAGGCTGAGAGCGGCAATCACGGCAATGCTCACGACAACTGCTGAACGATGACGCACGAGGGTCCCCTTCGGTTCAGGAGGCGCCCGCGCCTGAGTGGCGGGAGCCGGAGTGCGCGGCGGGCTGGGCCCATCGAGTGGCGCGGTGACTGGCCGTGACTCTAGATGTCGTTGGGCGGCTCGGGCAGTGGTGCGAGCAGGCTGTGATTCTCTTGTTATGAGCACACGGAGGAGTTGTCTCAACATGTGGTCGTTTCGGCTCGATCGATCCTTGTGTTGTCAGGCGTTTACCCGCTGGTAGGGCGATGTAAGGGCCAGAAATGCAGGTTGCAGCTGGCGTCGTCGGTAATCGGACAGCTGCGTCCGATTCCCGGGTTTCGACCGTGCGCGTCCGGATTTCGGACCAGGAAGGCGCGGTGAAGCGGCTCCGGGGCGACTGGAGGCCCTCGGGGCCGGCATGTGCTCGGATTTCCTGCCTGTTACGCAGTGTTACAAGCGCGGGAGTTCGTCGGCCGCGCCCGGGCATGCGAATGCCCCCTTGTCCAGACCAACGCCTGCCCAGTGGGGCGGAAGGTCAAACAAGGGGGCGGGAAAGGGATTTGATGTCCTATCCGCTGAACTCGCGGCAGCTGTCGGCCCGTTAGTCGGGTCGTCAGAGGTCGCGCAGCATGCAGGTCAGCCGGCAGCTGGTGACCCGCTTGCCGGTGTCGTCGGTGATCGCGATCTCGTAGGTGGCGGCGGTACGGCCCTTGAACACGGCCGTCGCCACCCCGGTGACCAGGCCGGAGGTCGCCGAGCGGTGGTGGGTGGCGTTGAGGTCCACGCCGACCGCGTACCGGCCGGGGCCGGCGTGCAGCATCGCCCCGATCGAGCCCAGCGTCTCGGCCAGCGCCGCCGACGCGCCGCCGTGCAGCAGCCCGTACGGCTGCTGGTTGCCCTCCACCGGCATCGTGCCGACCACGCGGTCGCCGGAGGCCTCGACGATGCGGATGCCGAGCTTCTCGCCGAGGTGGCCGCCGGAGAAGGTCTCCGGGCTGACGCCGAGCTTGGCGAAGTGGTCCAGCACGTCCTGCGGGACGTTCAGGACGGGGGTGGTGGAGGGGGCGGTGTCGGGGGCCGCATCGGTCATCGGGGAACTCCTGCCGCTGGGGGATCACGGGTGCTGCTGCCTGTGATCGTACGACCGTCCTACTCGGTGGTAGAGCGCGCGGGCGGAGGCTGGCGTGGCGCCCCGGGGGCGTTCGCCCGGCCCGCCGGGCGGGGCCCGACCCCACCGGTGCCGTGCCCCTTTTGTCGGTGCCGGGCCATAGGATCGGTGGCCGGTAGTGGAATCGGCAGGAACGGACGTTGACGTGGCTACGCAGAGTACGGACAAGGGCGCTACGGGTGGCGGCGGGGCCGGCCCGCGGCCCCGGCTGATGCTCCTCGACGGGCACTCGATGGCCTACCGGGCCTTCTACGCCCTGCCCGTGGAGAACTTCAACACCTCCACCGGGCAGCCCACCAACGCGGTCTACGGCTTCGCGTCGATGCTCGCCAACACCGTCCGTGACGAGCAGCCCACCCACCTCGCCGTCGCCTTCGACCTCTCCCGGCAGACGTTCCGCTCCGTCGAGTTCCCCGACTACAAGGCCAACCGCGCCAAGACCCCGGACGAGTTCCGCAGCCAGGTCGGCCTGATCGGCGAACTGCTCGACGCCATGAACGTCCCCCGGCTGACCGCCGAGGGCTTCGAGGCCGACGACATCATCGCCACCCTCGCCACCGCCGCCGAGGCGGCCGGCTACGACGTCGACATCGTCACCGGCGACCGCGACTCGCTCCAGCTGGTCACCGACCACGTCACCGTCCTCTACCCGACCAAGGGCGTCTCCGAGCTCACCCGCTTCACCCCGGAGAAGGTCACCGAGAAGTACGGCGTCACCCCGCGCCAGTACCCGGACCTCGCCGCGCTGCGCGGAGACCCGTCCGACAACCTGCCCGGCATCCCCGGCGTCGGCGAGAAGACCGCCGCCAAGTGGGTCAACCAGTTCGGCTCCTTCGACGAACTGGTCGCCCGCGCCGACGAGGTGAAGGGCAAGATCGGCGAGAAGCTGCGCGACCACCTCGACTCGGTCAAGCGCAACCGCGTCCTCACCGAGCTGGTCCGCGACGTCGAACTCCCGCTCGGCGTCGCCGACCTGGCCCGCGCGCCGTTCGACAAGGCCGCCGTCGCCACCCTGATGGAGTCGCTGGAGTTCCGCAACGCCAACTTCCGCGACCGCGTCCACGGCATCGACCCGGCCACCGGCGAGGAGGAGGCCGTCGAACTCGCCCCCGGCGTCGAGGTCGACGGCGAACTGCTCACCGACCCGGGCACCCTGGCCGCCTGGCTGCGCGAGCACGCCTGTGACGGCAAGACCACGGTCGCGCTCGCCGCCGTCTACCAGTGGGCGCTCGGCACCGGCGAGGTCACCGAAGTCGCCCTCGCCGCCGGGGAGTCCGCCGCCTGGTTCGACCCGGCGCTGCTCGCCGAGGAGGACGAGCAGGCCCTCGCCGGGTGGCTCGCCGACCCCGCCGCCCCCAAGGCCCTGCACATCGCCAAGCAGGTCATGCGCGCCTTCGCCGAGCGCGGCTGGGCCATCGAGGGCGTCGTCGCCGACACCGCGCTCGCCGCCTACCTGGAGAAGCCCGGCCGCCGCACCTTCACCCTGGAGGTGCTCGCCGAGGAGTACCTGGCCCGCTCGCTCACCCCGGCCCCCGCCACCGAGAGCGGCCAACTCGCCTTCGACGCACCGGAGGAGGACGAGACCGCCGCCGCCCAGTCGCTGATGCTCCAGGCCCGCGCCGTGCTCGACCTCGCCGCGCTCTTCGACACCCGCCTCGCCGAGGTCGGCGCCACCGGGCTGATGCGCGACATGGAGCTGCCCATCGCCGCCCTGCTCGCCCGCATGGAGCGCTACGGCATCGCCGCCGACGGCGCGTGGCTCACCACCCTGGAGACGCGGTTCGCCGCCGAGATCCAGCGCTGCGTCGAGGAGGCGCACGCCGCCGCCGGGCGCGAGTTCAACCTCGGCTCGCCCAAGCAGCTCCAGGAGATCCTCTTCGGCGAGCTCGCGCTCCCCAAGACCAAGAAGATCAAGACCGGCTACACCACCGACGCCGACGCGCTCACCTGGCTGGCCACCCAGACCGACAACGAGCTGCCGGTCATCCTGCTGCGCCACCGCGACCAGGCCAAGCTGCGCACCACCGTCGAGGGCCTGCTCAAGACCGTCTCGCCCAAGGGCCGGATCCACACCACCTTCAACCAGATGGTCGCCGCCACCGGCCGGCTCTCCTCGCAGGACCCGAACCTGCAGAACATCCCGGTCCGCACCGAGGAGGGCCGCGCCATCCGCCGCGCCTTCGTCGTCGGCGAGGGCTACGAGTCGCTGCTCACCGCCGACTACTCGCAGATCGAACTGCGGATCATGGCGCACCTGTCCGAGGACGAGGCGCTGATCGAGGCCTTCGCCACCGGCGAGGACCTGCACACCACCGTCGCCTCCCAGGTCTTCGAAGTCCCGGGCGACGCGGTCGACGCCGAGATGCGCCGCAAGATCAAGGCGATGTCCTACGGCCTGGCGTACGGGCTGTCCGCGTACGGGCTCTCCCAGCAGCTCGGCATCAAGCCCGCCGAGGCGCAGGGCCTGATGGACACCTACTTCGAGCGCTTCGGCGGCGTGCGCGACTACCTGCGCCGGGTCGTCGACGAGGCCCGCGCCACCGGCTACACCGAGACCCTGCTCGGCCGTCGCCGCTACCTGCCGGACCTCAACAGCGACAACCGCCAGCGCCGCGAGATGGCCGAGCGGATGGCCCTCAACGCCCCCATCCAGGGCTCGGCCGCCGACATCGTCAAGATCGCCATGCTCCGGGTGGACGAGGCGCTGCGCGCGGCCGGGCTCACCTCGCGGATGCTGCTCCAGGTGCACGACGAAATCGTCCTGGAGCTGGTCCCGGGCGAGCGTGAGCGGGTGGAGGCCGTCGTCCGCGAGCAGATGGCGGGCGCCTACCCGCTGCGCGCCCCGCTGGACGTCTCGGTCGGCGTCGGCGCGAACTGGGAGGCCGCCGCGCACTGACGCACGATCAGAATCCCTCGGGCGCGTGCCGGTTGCGGGCCGCGCCCGAGGGCTTCCCGGCGCCGGTGCGCGCCCGTACGCTGACGGAATGCCCCCGGACAGCGTCCTGCGTACCGGCCCCGCATCGACCGATCTCGTCCTGCGCGAGGGCGGTGGGACGCGGCGCAGCGCGCTGGTGTACTGCCTCACCTCCGTCGGGGAGGCGCTGAGGGCGCCCCTGGTGCTCTTCGCGCCGACCCTGCTGGTGGCGTTCGGTCTGTGGCTCTTCGGCGCGGCCGGGAGCACCGTCGCCGCCGTGGTCGGGGTGATCGCCGGTACCGAGTACCTGCTGGCCATTCCGGTGATCGCCCGGATGGAAGTGGTCGCCGTCCACCGGGTCGAGTTCGCCCCGACCGAGGCCGCGGACCGGTTCCGGCTGGTCCGGGGCGGACGCCCCGGCGGCTGGCGGCCACCGGCCGAACTGCGCGCGATCCGGCTGGTGCGGTCCATCGTGGAGCCCTACCCGGGTGATCGCGCGCCCGCCGGCGAGGTCCTCACCGTCCGCCTGGAATGCGTCGACGAGAAACTGACGTGGCGACCGCCGGCCGGCACCGACCCGGAGCAACTGCACGAGGCCCTGGCCGCGCTGCTCGGCCCCGCCGGGGTGCAGGTGGAACTGGTCACCAAGCGCAGCGTCCGGTTGAAGCCCTCGCCGACGTCCTCCTCACCGTGGATCTCCGGAGGATCGGGTTCGGCGAACTCGGGCGGCTTCTCGGGCGGCGGCTGAAGGTGCGCCTCCGGGGCGGCGACCGCCCCGGGGGGTGGGAGTTCTCTGCCGGCGCCGACCGGGAGGCCGCCGCGCACGGGCCCGCCGCTGCCGATCCGACCGCCGGGCGTGGGGGCGGGCGGTCCGGTATGGGCGGGCGGTCCGGTGTGGGCGGGTATCAGGATGTTCGTGCCCGCCGGGTGGTCCGATGGGGACGTGGCCCGGCCGGCTCGCAGGGAATCGGCCCGTACGGTGGGTCAATTTCGTACTACCGTAGGCACAATGACAACGGGATCCCCTTCGACCGACCAGTCCATATCCTTGGCCGAGGCGCCGACGAGCCAGGCCCGCAACTCCGCCGCCTTCTGGGCCGCGACCGGCCGTAGCCGGGGGCACGAGGTGATCCGGCGCCGCGGATTCGTCGCGGTCGACGGCGACGAGCGGGCGGGCCTGCGGATCCTCATCCAGGAGCCCGACCTCGACCCCGGCGAACTGGCCGAGGTGAGCGAGCTGGTCCGCGGGGCCAAGGGGACGGCCTACGTCGAGGACCCGTTCAGCGCGGCCGACCTGAACCACCTGGGCCTGCGCAACTGGCAGATGCCGATCATGCTGCGCCTGCCCGGGCCCGTCGGCGAACCGGCGCTGGACGTGATCCGGGTGCAGCAGGCGGAGGACCTCCGGACGGCCGAGCAGGTCGTGATCGAGGGCTTCGACCTGGACGGGTTCCAGCCCCACCGCGCCGGCGAACTCTTCCCGATGGCGCTGATCGAACAGCCGGGCGTGGACGTGTTCGTCGCCTCCATCGACGGCGTGGCCGCGGGAGCCTGCGTCAGCGTCGTGGCCGACGGCATCGGCAGCCACTACTGGGTCGCTACGTCGTCGGCGTTCCGGTCGCGCGGCGTGGGCCGGGCCGTCATGCTCGGCGCCCTGGCCCACCTGGCGGACCTGCCGGCCACGCTCACCGCCTCGAAGCTCGGCAGGCCGCTGTACGAGTCGCTGGGCTACACGGTCGCGACGCCCTCGACCTGGTGGGCCTCCTCCTGAGCGACAGCGTCGCAGTGACGCCCGCCGGCCCGCACCATCGTGATGCGCCGGCCGGTGCCCGCGCCGCGTGGGAAGTCGGCGGGGCCGACTTCCCACGCGCGCCTGGCTGCCCGGGCGGCGGGCGGAAAGCTCTCCCCGCAGGTCAGACCGGTAGGTCCCAGCCCGGACCGTTCTCGCTGCCGAGCCAGATTCGTTGCCTTGCCGCCGAGACCGTGATGCCGAAGCCGTCCTGGTGCGGCTCGCCCGCGCTCTGCCACGCCTCGATGGCGGCTTCCACGTGGTCCCACAGCCGGAGCGGTCCGCGCTGGACCACGGTCCAGCCGCCTTCGGAGTCGGGCATGGTCCGGGCCTGCGATCCGGTGGCCACGTCCGCGAGGATCTGTTGCCCGCCGGCTCCCATCCGTTCGGCCGAGGGCGCCGCGAGCTGCGCAACCCAGCTTCCGGTCCAGGTATCGAGCTTCGCGGGGTCGATCCGGCTCGCGCGCTCCTCCCCGGGGAGCAGGGCCAGGGTCGGGCGGGGTGGCCGGTCGTGGGGCCGGGCGATCATGAAGCTGGTGTAGCCGGGCAGGAACCGGCCCGTGGCCTCACCGGGGCCGGTCACCTCGAGCAGCGCCAGGGCGCTTGCGTAGCTCCACCCGGACAGGGTGACCAGGATCCGGCCGCCCGGCTTCACCTGGCGGAGCCAGGCCATCGGCAGGTACCGGACCGAGCACGTCGCGATCAGCCGGTCGAAGGCGCCGCCGTCGGGGTCCCCGCCGAGACCGTCGCCGACGATGAGGCGCGGGGCGTAGCCGGCGGCCTGAAGTGCGGCGGCGGCGCGTGCGGCCACCCGGGGGTCGTACTCGATGCTGGTGAGGTTCCGGTCGCCGAGGCGGTGGGCGCCGAGGGCGGTCGAGTAGCCGGTTCCGGTGCCGACTTCGAGCACCCGGTGTCCGGCATCCGCGCCGAGTTGCTGCCACATGTCCAGCACGAGCGAGGGCAGTGTGGAGGAGGACGAGGGCGCCGCCCCGGTCACCGGCTGGTCCCCGGCGTCCTCCGGGTGGGTGCGGCCGTCGAGTTGGGTGATGAGGGTCCGGTCGGTGTAGATCCCCTCCAGCCATCTGGGGGCGCCGTGGTGCAGGGCCCGGTAGCCGGTCGGGGTGCTGCCCTCGATCGGGACGAAGTAGCTGCCGGCGAACAGGGCGAGTTCAATCGGTCGTTGCAACACCGGGTTGTTGTAGTGAGCGTAGTTGCTCGGTGAAGACCTCGGCGGGGGTCTTCCAACCGAGGATTTT
>NZ_JBVIRL010000017.1:0-169619 GCF_055576085.1 Kitasatospora sp. NPDC033851
CACCCCCCCACACCGGTTGTCGCGGGGGGGGGGGGGGGGGGTGGGGCGGCGGCGGGGCCGTAATTGTAAAACCACCCCCGGCCCCCCGGCCCCCCCCCCCGGCGGGGGGCGGGCCCGGGGGGCGGGGGCCCCGCCCCACGGCGTTTCCGGCGCACGGCGTTGTCGGCGTCGGCGTCGGCGTCGGGTTCGCCCGGGGGCCTGCGGCTCGGGGCTCGACAGCCCGGGCCCCGGCGGCTCAGGTGTCGTCGTCCGGCGCCCGCGCCAGGTCCCCGGGCTCGCAGGCCTCGCGGCCGGTCCCGACGTGGACGACCTTGATCGCCCGGTCCGGACCGCCGGGCACGACCTGCTGTTCGTGCCCGCAGCGCGGGCAGATCAGCGGGATCCGTGGACGGGACGGCGCCGGTCCGGTGCCGCCGCCGTCCGGGTGCGGGGCACTCACGTCAGCGGGTGGGTCGGGATCGGGCTGACCTCCTGGATCTCACCGTGGGCCTTGGTGAGCAGTTGGGAGGCGAGGTCGTTGAGCGCGCGGGCGCCCGCGACCTCTTCGCCGACCCGTAGCTGGTCCGGGTCGGAGGGGTGGCGGCTGCTGTAGCCGTGGGCGCGCAGTTCGGTCCCGTCGCCGAGCCGGAGCAGGGCGGCGGCGCTGGTGCGCGGACCGTCCTCACGGAACTCCATGTCGATGTGCCAACCGACCAGAGTCTGCATGGCGGATCACCTCCATCGGTTACTCCTCCAGAGTGCGCCGCACCCACCGTGAACACCAGGCAGCCGGGACCGGGCCTCCGTCGGGGGCAGGTTGAACGCGTTCAAGTCAGCGGCGTAGAGTCGGCCGCGAAGCTCATTTGAACGCGTTCAAGGGGGGTGTGTCCGCCATGGGCAAGGGCACCACCGAACTGGTGGACCTGCTGGTCCTGCTCGGCATGGGCGCCGTCGTCCCGCTCGGCCTCGCCCTGATCGACGAACCCGGGCTCGCCCGGGTCCGCCGCTTCTGGCCACTCGCCGCCGTACCCGGCGCGCTCTCGCTCTGGCTGCCGCGCGGCGGCCTCGCCGCCGGGCCCGCCACCGTCTACGCCCTGGGCACCCTGGTCATCGCCCTGCACGCGCCGCTGCGGCTGGCCCGCACCCGCTCGCTGGCGCCCGCCGAGATCGCCGTGCTCACCGCGCTCGCCGCGCCCTCGGTGGCCGGGGTCGCCCTGGTCGCCGAACGCTCCGGCTACCCGCTGTTCGGCTTCGAGCCGCACGTCCTGGCGCTCACCGTCCCGCACTTCCACTACGCCGGCTTCACCGCCGCCCTGGTCGCCGGGCTGGTCTGCCGCGCCGCCGCCCCGGCCGCAGGCCTCGGCTCCACCGCGCCCTCCGCCGCGACCTCCACCGCGGCCCGCTGCGCGGCGCTCAGCGTCCCGGCGGGCACCCTGCTGGTGCTGGCCGGGTACTTCCTCGGCGACTGGTGGCAGTTCGCCGGGGCCCTCGTGCTGACCACGGGCATGTGGCTGGTCGGCCTGGTCACCTGGCGCGAGCTGCGCCCCCGCGGCGGCGACGCCGCCACCGCCCGACTGTTCGCCCTCTCCTCGGCCGTCCTCGCGCTCACCATGGTGCTCGCCCTCTGGTGGGCCCTCGGCCGGGCCGCCGGACTCCCCCACCCCACCCTGACCTGGATGGCCGCCACCCACGGCGTCGGCAACGCGCTCGGCTTCGCCCTCTGCGCCCTCCTCGCCTGGCGCCGGCTCAACACCCCGAAGGCCCACCGGTGAACGACTACAGCTACCCCGAACAGGGCGCCAGCGCCACCGGCGCACTGCCCGACGGCTACCACCACCTGCGGCACCGGGCGCTGATCGGCCACGGCCACGCCGCACTCGGGGTCGCCGGAGCCGCCCTGCTCGGCTGGCGGATGCACCGGCTGGCGGGCGTACGGATCGACGCCGAGGCGGACCAGGCGGCCCCCGGCGTCGCCGTCCACTGCGCGATCGGCGTCGGCCCGCTGCGGGTCGGCGCCCCGAACCGGGTCCTGACCGCCGTCGACGGCCCGGACCGCTACGGCTTCACCCACGGGACGCGGCACGGCCATCCGGCCCGCGGCGAGGAGACCTTCCTGGTCGAGATGGGGCCGGACCAGGCGGTCTGGTTCACCGTCACCGCCTTCAGCCGACCCGTCGCCCGGTACGCCCGGCTGGCCGGCCCGCTGCTCCCGCTCGCCCACCGCGCCTTCGCCCGGCGCTGCGGGCGGGTGCCGGCCGGGATCGCGGCGGACGCGGCGTAAATGCCGTGCCCGGCGCAGCCGCCCTCCGGCATGATCGCCGGATGATGTCGATGCAGCCGGTCCTGGAGATCTTCGCCCCCGACGACTTCGCGCTCTGGCCCACGGGCGAGCAGCAGCCCTGGGGATACCTGGTGCTGAACGGGGAGTTGACGCCGGCCGAGGTGGGCACGGCGGTGTGGCGGCTCACCGACTGCAACGACGTCGACCCCGACGAGGACGACGAGCGCGGTCCGCGCCCGGAGGATCCGCTGGGCGCCTTCCTGCACGGGCTGCTCACCATGCCGGACCTCTTCGCCCCCGGCGGGTTCCGGGTGACCGACCCCGCCACCGGCGCCGTCTTCCAACCGGGCTGCTGCACCGGCCTGGAGGAGTGGCGCCAGTGGCTGACCGTGGCCGACGGCACGGGCACGGCCTGGTTCGGCCACGACCCGGACGCCCGGGCCGAGTGCGTCGGCCGGGTCGTCCGGCTCACCCAGGACGCCGAGGACGCGGACAGCCCGGTCATCGAGCTGTCGCTGGACGAGTTGCGCCGGCTGCTCGCCGGCGCCGAACAGGACCTGCGCGACTTCCTGGCCCTGGCGACGGGTTGGGCCGAGCGGCAGCTGCCCGACCACGCCGCCGCCGTCACCGCCGCCCTCGCCCGGGCACTGGACCTGGAGCCACCGGCATGACCAGCTTCCACACCCACCGAGCCCGGGTGCACGACACCTCCCTCCCGCTGTACCGGCGGCACAGCGCGCTGCGGACCTGCCTGACTTGCTTCGCCCCCTACGGCCTGCGGGCGACGTACCACCACCTCACCGTCAGTGCCCGGATGCCCCGGTACCTGGAGACGGACCCGGACTCGCTGCTCCGGGCGGTGGAGGAGCTCCACGAGGCGCGGGAGCTGTGGCGGGCCCGGGCCGAGGAGTACCGGGCGCAGCGCCGGGCGCAGAAGCGGGCCGGACTGCGGGAGCCGCCGGTGACGCCGTGGTGGGACCGGTACCGCTACCGGTGGGGCTCGCCGGACACGGCGTGGCACCACGACCCCTTTCTGCACCCGCCGTTGAGCCTGCCCGACTACGTCCGGCGGCAGAACGCGCTGCTGGACGGCGCCGAGCTGCCCGGCTGCCCGGCCTGCGGGGAGGAGGGCCCGCCGGTGTCACTTCCGAGCTGCGACGGCCACGCCGAGCTGTGCCGCTCCTGCGCGCGGGTGCTGACGCCCTGCCCGTGCGGGCGTTGGCACAGCTTCGAGCCGACGCTCCGGGTCGGCTGGAGCCGCACGTGGCGGCGGGAGCACATGTCCGGCACCGGCGAGCCGAATCCGCACTGGCCCGGGGTCCGGGGGACGGCCCGGATCGAGCGGCTGGCCGCGTACCACTACGTGCACGGGCCGTACTGAGTCGTGCCGCGTAGGCGGGCCGCGTAGGCGGGGGGCGGGTCGGGGAGGCGGGGCAGGTCGGGCCCTCGTGGGCGGGGAGGCGGGTCAGGCCTGGTGGGCGGGGACGGCGACCAGGAGGGCGCCGGTGGTCTGGACCCGCACCTCGAAGTGGTCGATGTCGCCCGGCTGGAGGGCCGCGCCGCCGGTGGTGCGCAGCACGCCGCCGTGGTCCCCGTAGCCGCTCGCCGGGACGGTCCAGGTGTTCACCGTCTGCTGTCCGCCGCTGTGCGAGACGGCGACCAGACTGCAGGTCAACGGGCCCTGGACACCGGAGAGTTGCATGCTGACCCGACTGCCCCAGGTGGTGCCGTCCACGCCGACGGTGGCGTGCGCGCCGGTGGCCTGGTCGGTGGCGCTGAACTGCTCGGCCACGGCGACCACGGCGGGGGTGCTGTCGGCGGTGAGCACCGCGGCCGTGACGGCGGGGCCCGCCGCCACCATCGCGGTCGCGGCCAGGGCCAGGACGAGTCGCCGCACCCGGCCCCGCCGCCGGACGGTGCCGACCTCGGCGACCAGCCGGTCCAGGAGCCGCGGGTCCGGGTGCGGGGCGGGGCCGGCCGGGTCCAGCCCGGCGGCCGTCGCGGAGGCCGCGTACTCGGCCAACAGTGGTTCAACGAAGCCGAGTTCGGACACCTGCTCGGCGCACTGCGGGCAGTCGGCCAGGTGCCGTTCGAAGGCGGCGCGCTCGGCGGGCTCCAGCAGGCCGAGGACGTAGGCGCCGGCGTCGGTGTGCTCCGGGCCGCCGGGCACGCCGTCCGGCCCGCCGGGAATGTGCTCCGGGCGGCCGGGCTCGGGGTCGGGGCGCTTGGTCACGATGTCACTCCCCGTTCCTCCAGCGCGAGCCTGAGCGAGCGCAGTGCGTAGAACACCCGCGACCGTACGGTCCCGGCCGGGATGTCGAGTTCGGCGGCCGCCTCGTTGGCCGTGCGGCCCTTCAGATAGGTCTCGACGATGATCTCGCGGTGCGCCGGCGAGAGGTCGCCGAGCGCGTCCGCGACGGTCATCATCCGCAGTGCCCGGTCGAGCTCGTCCTCGGCGGGCAGCAGTTCCAGGGCCGACGCGTCCACCTCGCGGGGCCTGGCCCGGGCGCTTCGGTGCTCGTCGATCACGATCCGCCGGGCGACCGTGACCAGCCAGGGCCGCAGCGAGCCCGCCGCCGGGTCGAGGCGGTGGATGTTGCGCCAGGCGCGGACCAGCGTCTCCTGGACGACGTCCTCGGCCCGCTGCCGGTCGCCGGCGACCAGGTGGAGCACGAAGCCGAAGAGCGGACCGGCGTGCTCGTGGTACAGGGCGCGCATCAACTCCTCGTCGGACGCCCTCGTGCCGTGGTCGGCCGTGCCGTCGACGGGGTGCTCCTCGGTCACCACTTCATCGTTGCGCACCCGGGCCTCCTGGTCGAGGGCGGTCGACATCGGTCAGTAGCCCGGGGTGCTGGGCATCGGGTTGGAGTTCGTGCCGGTGCCCGCCTTGCCACCGCTCGGGGTCACCGCGAACCAGGTGCCGCCCACGCCCTGGCCCTTGGTGTCGCCGGGCTTGGCGTCCGGCGAGTAGCGGTAGACCGGCCAGCCGTTGACGGTGACCTGCTTGGTGCCGTCGGAGCGGGTGACCGTGCCGACCAGCTTGCTGTCGATGCCCTTGACCGTGACGTCGCCGTTGACGTGCTCGGGCGGCCAGGTCGTGGCACAGCTGCCGTTGCAGTAGGACTCCGGCGGGTTGCTCTCGTCCTGGTCGAAGCGGTAGAGCGTGAAGCCGGCGCTGTCGGTGACGATCGTGCCCAGCTTGGGGTCGGTGGCGGTCTGCAGGGTCGCGCTCGCCGGGGCGGTCGGGCTGCCCGACATGCTCGGCGTACTGGACTTGCTTCCTCCGGACGACCCGCAGCCGGCGATCAGGGCGGCCACCGCGATGCCGGAGGCGGCCAGCACGGCGGCCCGGCGGGTGCGGGGTGTGCTGCGCATGGGGTGCCTCCCGCGGTCTGAACGGACTGGACACCCTTCTGTACGGGCGGTGGCGGCCGGTTGCTCAATGCCGGGCGCCGGATGGCCGCAGGACGGCCACGGAATGCCGGACACCCCCGGAATACGGTGCCGAGCAGCACCGTTGTCGCGGGCACATGGCCTGTACCGCAGCCTCCGGAAGGGAAGGAATCGCGAGATGAGCAGCACGGTCGAGCTGACCAAGGAGAACTTCGACGACATCGTCCCCGGCCCGGAGGGCAAGGACTTCGTCTTCATCGACTTCTGGGCCGGGTGGTGCGGTCCCTGCCGCCAGTTCGCCCCGGTGTACGAGAAGGCGGCCGAGCGCCACTCCGACCTGGTCTTCGCCAAGGTGGACACCGAGGCGCAGCAGGAGCTCGCCTCCGCGTTCGGCATCCAGTCGATCCCGACACTGGCGATCATCCGTGAGGGCGTGCTCGTCTTCTCGCAGGCCGGCGCGCTGCCGGAGGCGGTGTTCGAGGACCTGATCGGCCAGGCCCGCAACCTGGACATGGCCGAGGTGAAGCGCAAGGTCGCCGAGGAGCAGGCGGCCGGCGGCCAGGCCTGAGCCGCGAGCGGTCGGCGGGGGCCCGGGGAGCGTCGTCCCCCCGGGCCCCCGCCGTGCCCGCTCCCCCGCTTCCGGGACCACGCCGCGGGTGCCGATCGGGATCCGCTCCTAGAGTCGTCGGTGACAGCGGCCTCCGCGGAGGCCCCGCCGACGAAGGAGTGATCCGCCATGAGCACGTTCGTACTGGTCCCCGGGTTCTGGCTCGGTGCCTGGGCCTGGGACGAGGTGGCCGCGCCGCTGCGCGCCGCCGGGCACCGCGTCCACCCGGTGAGCCTGCCCGGGGTGGCCGAACGGGCGGCCGAGTCCGGCGAGTTCGGCTTGGAGGAGCACATCGCCGACCTGGCCGACCTGCTGGTCCGCGAGGACCTGTGGGACGTCGTGCTGGTCGCCCACAGCGGCGCCTGCGCCCCGGTGGGCGGGCTCGCGGACCGGATGCCGGAGCGGATCCGCCGGGTGGTCTACCTGGACAGCGTCCCGCTGGTCGACGGCTCCGCGCTCCACGACCTCTGGCAGCCCGACTACCGGCAGATGGCCGAGGCCTCGGTGGTCGACGGCCGGTTCCCGATGCCGTCCTGGGAGTACCTGGACACCCACGGCGCCGGCCTGGGGGGCCTGGACGAGGCCACCCTGGCGCGGGTCCGCTCCCTCGCCACCCCGCACCCGGCCGGGGTGTACCGGGACGAGCTCCGGCTGACCGGCGCCGGGGCCGCCCTGCCGCACGCGCTGGTGTCCTGTTCCTTCCCGCTCTCCCAGGTCCGCGAGCTGATCGCGGCGGGCCACCCGTACTTCGCCGGGATGGCCGCGCCGAACTGGGAACTGCGCGAACTGCCCACCGGGCACTGGCCGATGTTCTCCCGTCCGGCCGACACGGCGGCGGTGCTCGCGGAGCTCGCCGCGATCTGAGCCCCCGGCCTGTCCCCCATGCCCGGGCCCGTCCCCCGTGTGTCCTGGGGTGCCCCCGCGTGTCTTGGGTGCCCCCGCGTGCGCAGGCCTGTCCCCCGCGTGCACGGGCGTGTCCCCTGCGCGTCCTGCGCGTGTCCGACCGTCGCGAAGGCACGCCCGACCCGGCAGGATGGGCCCAACGCCGTACCCGAGCGGAGAGCGAGACTCATGAGCGAGCAGACCGGCCGTACCGAACCGCCTGCCGCCGGGCCCGAGTTCGGACGGGTCACCACCGCGCTGGTCACCGGGAGCGCCGCCGACCCGCCGTACCACGTGGACGTCAAGGCCGGCACCCACGCGCTGACCTCGGACGAGCCGGTGCGGCGCGGCGGCTCGGACAGCGGGCCGGAACCGTTCGCGCTGCTGCTCGCCTCCCTCGGCTCCTGCACCGCGATCACCCTGCGAATGTACGCCGACCGCAAGAAGTGGCCGCTGCAGGCGGTCCGGGTGAGGCTCGGGTACGAAACGGACGGCAGCCGGGGCCGGATCTCCCGCCGGGTCGCCCTGACCGGCGACCTGGACGGGGCCCAGCGCGCCCGACTGCTCGACATCTGCGAACGCACGCCCGTCACCCTCGCCCTGCGGGCCGGGGTGGCCATCGAGACCACGGAGGACCGGGCATGACCAGCACCGCCGAGGAGTACGACGTCATCGTCCTGGGGGCCGGCCCGACCGGCGAGAACGTGGCGGACCGGACGGTCGCCGCCGGGCTGCGCACGGTGATCGTGGAGGCCGAGCTGGTCGGCGGCGAGTGCTCGTACTGGGCCTGCATGCCGAGCAAGGCGCTGCTGCGCCCGTCGGCCGCGCTGGCCGACGCCCGCGCGGTGGCCGGCTCCCGGGAGGCGGTCGGCGACGGACGGCTGGACCCGGCCGCGGTGCTGGCCCGGCGGGACTCCTTCGCCTCGCACTGGAGCGACGACGGCCAGGTGCGGTGGCTGCGGGACACCGGCATCGACCTGGTCCGCGGCCACGGCCGGCTGGCCGGCGAGCGGACGGTGACGGTGGAGGCCGAGGACGGCAGCGAGCGGGTGCTCACCGCCCGGCACGCCGTCGTGGTGTCCACCGGCAGCCGTCCGGTGCTGCCCGGGCACGTGCCGGGGCTGACCGAGGCCCTCCCGTGGACCAACCGGGAGGCCACCGGCTCGCCGGCCGTGCCCGGGCGGCTGGCGGTGGTCGGCGGCGGGGTGGTCGGGGTGGAGATGGCCGCCGCCTGGCGGGCGCTCGGCGCCGAGGTGGTGCTGCTGGTTCGCGGCGAGGGGCTGCTGCCGCGGATGGAGCCGTTCGCGGGCGAGCTGGTCGCCGAGGGCCTGCGCAAGGCCGGGGTGGACGTCCGTTTCGGCACCGAGGTCACCGGGGTGCAGCGGGCGGACGGCTCCGGGCCGGTGACCCTGACGCTCAGGAGCGGCGCGGAGGACGGCGCGGAGCTGACCGCCGACGAGGTGCTGTACGCGACCGGCCGGGCCCCGCGCACCGCCGACATCGGGCTGGAGCAGGTCGGGCTGAAGCCGGGCGACTGGCTGGAGGTGGACGACAGCTGCACGGTGCTCGGCGTGGACGGCGAGTGGCTGTACGCCGCCGGGGACGTCAACCACCGGGCGCTGCTCACCCACCAGGGCAAGTACCAGGCCCGGATCGCGGGCGCGGCGATCGCCGCCCGCGCCCAGGGGCGCCCGCTGGACACCGCGCGCTGGGGCGCGCACGCCGCGTCCGCCGACCTCGCGGGCGCGCCGCAGGTCGTGTTCACGCAACCGGAAGTCGCCGCCGTCGGCCTGACCCTGGCCGCCGCCGAGGAGGCCGGGCTGCGGGTCAAGACCGTCGACCACGACCTCGGCGCCGTCGCCGGGGCCTCGCTGTACGGCGACGACTACCGCGGCCGGGCCCGGGTGGTCTTCGACCTGGACCGCCAGGTGCTCGTCGGCGCCTCCCTGGTCGGCCCCGGCGTGGCCGAACTGCTGCACTCGGCGACCGTCGCGGTGGTCGGCGAGGTGCCCATCGACCGGCTCTGGCACGCGGTGCCCGCGTACCCGACGATCAGCGAGGTCTGGCTGCGGCTGCTGGAGGGCTGCCGGGGGTAGGGCCCCTGGCCGGGGGTAGGGCCCCTGGCCGGGGGTAGGGCCCCTGGCCGCAAGTGCGGCCCCCGGCCGGGCGAACGGCCTTCCGGGTCAAGGACGGCCTCCCGGGTGAACGGCGCGGCGAGATGTGACCACCGGTGGACGGCGGGACACTGGCAGTCGGGGGCCGTCCCGGGGGCCGCGCTCGTGACCAGGGTGGTGTGAGGCATGACCGAAGTGCTGTTGGCCGTCGGAACCGAGAAGGGCCTCTTTCTCGGCCGCAGCCGCGACCGGCTGACGTGGGAGTTCAGCGGGCCGCACTTCCCGATGAACGCGATCTACTCCGTCTCCGTCGACCGCCGCGAGGGCCGCACCAGAATCCTGGTCGGCGCCGACAGCAGCCACTGGGGGCCCTCGGTCTGGCGCTCCGACGACCTCGGCGCGCACTGGTACGAGCCGCCGCAGCCGGCCATCCGCTTCCCCGAGTCCACCGGCGCCTCGCTCACCCGGGTCTGGCAGCTGCAGCCCGCCGGCGGCGAGGCCCCCGGCGTCGTCTACGCGGGCACCGAGCCCGCCGCGCTGTTCCGCTCCACCGACGGCGGCGAGACGTTCGCCCTGGTGGAGTCGCTCTGGGAACACCCCCAGCGGCCGCAGTGGGGCGCCGGCTACGGCGGCCAGGGCCTGCACACCATCCTCACCGACTCGCACGACCCGCAACGGCTGCTGGTCGCCGTCTCCAGCGGCGGCGTCTACCGCAGCAAGGACGGCGGCGACAGCTGGGAGCCCTCCAACACCGGGCTGCGCGCCGAGTTCCTCCCGCAGGAGAGCCAGTACCCCGAGTTCGGCCAGTGCGTGCACAAGATCGCCCCGGACCCGGTCAACCCCGACCGGCTCTACCTGCAGAACCACGGCGGCGTCTACCGCAGCGACGACTGGGGCGCCAGCTGGCGCTCGATCGTCGACGGGCTGCCCGCCGAGTTCGGCTTCGCCGTCGCCGCCCACCCCCGCCGGGGCGACACCGCCTACCTCTTCCCGCTCGGCGGCTCCGACGACCGCATCCCGCCCGGCCGCCGCTGCCGGGTCTTCCGCACCACCGACGGCGGCACCAGCTGGCAGCAGCTCGCCGACGGCCTGCCCGGCGAGGACCACTACGGCATCGTGCTGCGCGACGCCCTGCGCACCGACGACGCCGACCCGGCCGGGATCTACTTCGGCAACCGGACCGGCGACGTGTACGGCAGCCGGGACGAGGGCGAGAACTGGTCGCTGCTGATCTCCCACCTGCCGGACGTGCTCTGCGTCCGCGCCGCGGTGGTGGCCTGAGCCCGGCGCCGGCCGCCGCGCTTCCCGACGGCCTGCCGCCCCCAAGTCCGCTGTCCCGAATCCCGCTGTCCCGAAGCCCGCTGCCGGAAAACCGGTTGCCCCGAGCGCCCGGTTCTGGCCAGCATGAGCCGCCGACGAACGATCTCCGGCGAACTCGCGAAAAGGGGTGGGCCATGGCTGAGGCCGACTGGGTGGTCAGGCACGACGGCGACGGCAATCCGGTACTGCGCTACCAGCCGGGCGAGCGGGAGGGCCTGCCCTGGGCCGACCTGCTGCAGGTGCTGGACGAGTCGGTGGACGCGGCCGGGTTCATCCGGGCCGAGCTGCCCGGGTGGGTGGTCTCCGGCAGCCCCGAACTCGGGCAGCGCCTGGCGGCGGACGGCGCGACGGTCCTGCGGCACGCCCACACCTTCCGCCGGGACCTGCGCGCCGACCCCCCGCCCGCCGACTGGGCCGGGGCGCCGCTGCCCGACGGCCTGCGCGGGGGACTGCGCGACGGCCTGCGGGCGGTGCCCTGCGACCGGGCGCCCGAGGAGCTGTTCGAGGCCTGGCGGGCCGCCTTCGGGCCCGGGCACGTCGACCGCTTCCCGGGCGACGACGCCCAGGCGCTCTCCGACCGACTCGGCCTGCTGCTCGCCGGGAAGGCCATCGGCCCGGTCCTGCCGTCCAGCCTGCTCGCCGTGGACGCCGAGGACCGCGTGGTCGCCGGGGTGATCCTGACCGACCGCGACGGCCGGCCGTGGGTCGCCGAGGTCTTCCGCCACCCACAGCGCGGCTACCGCGGCCTCGGCGCCGACCTGCTGCGCCGGGCGGTCGCGGACGCCGCCGCGCGCGGGATCGCCGACCTGCACCTGGCGGTGACCGACGGCAACCCGGCCCGCCGCCTCTACGAGTCGCTGGGCTTCCTGCTGCAGGAGACCTCGCTGACGGTGCTCGTCCCGGACGCCGACTGAGCCCGGGTGCGCTCAGGACCGGGGCTGCTCACGGCCGGGGCTGCTCACGGCCGGGGCTGCTCACGGCCGGGGGTTCTCACGGCCGGGGGTTCTCACAGCCGGGACAGTGACGGCCGGGCCGACTTCGGCAAGCCGATCGGGGACCGCCGGACCCACGGGAAACCGGCTGGTCGGAGGCGGTGTGTAGGCTCAACGGTCATGGCAAGGGTGACACGGGACGATGTGGCGCGGGCGGCGGGGACGTCCACGGCGGTCGTGAGTTATGTGATCAACGACGGGCCGCGGCCGGTGGCGCCGGCGACCCGGGCGCGGGTGCTCGCGGCGGTCGAGGAGCTCGGCTACCGGCCCAACCGGGTCGCCCAGGCGATGGCGCGGCGGCGGACCAACCTGCTCGGGATGGTCGTGCCGGACGCCCGGCAGCCGTTCTTCGCCGGGCTCGCGCACGCCGTCGAACAGGCCGCCGCCGAGCACGGCCGGCTGCTGCTGATCGGCAACTCCGACTACGCCGACGAGCGGGAGGCGCACTACATCCGGGCCTTCCTCGGGATGCAGGTGGACGGCCTGATCCTGGTCACCCAGGACCCGGCCACCCCCGGGCTGACCGGCTTCGACGTGGCCGACGGCACCCCGGTCGTGCTGCTGCACCACCGTGCGGAGAGCGCCGACGGCGTCGCCGTGGTCGCGGACGACGAGGGCGGCGCCCGCGAGGTGGTCCGCCACCTGCTCGGGCACGGGCACGCCGAGGTGCACTGCTTCGGCGGCACCCGCGCGCTCAGCCCGCACGACCCGGTCACCGGGCGGACGGCCGGCTGGGTCGCCGCCATGGAGGACGCCGGGCTGCCCACCGAGGGGCGGCTCACCCCGGCGCCGTTCGACCGCGTCCGGGCGCACGCCGAGGCGCTCGCCCTGCTGGCCCGCCCCGACCGGCCGTCCGCCGTGTTCTGCGCGACGGACGACCAGGCGATCGGCCTGCTGCGGGCCGCCGACGACCTGGGGATCCGGGTGCCGGAGGACCTCTCGGTGGCCGGCTTCGACGACATCGCCGAGGCGGTGATCGCCGGGCCCGCGCTGACCACCGTCACCACCGCGCAGGACGAGATGGCCCGCGCCGCGCTGGAGCTCGTCCTCGGCGGGGCCGAGCGCCGCGCCACCGGCGCCCGGACCTTCCCGGCCCGACTGGTGGTGCGGCGCTCCTGCGGCTGCCCGGCACCGGACCGGGCGGCCCTGGACTGACCGCTGCTCGACCTCGCCGGGCGTCAGTTCAGCACCGCGCGTCAGTTCAGCACCGCGCGTCGGTTCGGCCGCCGGGCGTCAGTTCAGCTGGAAGGTGGCCTCGACCGGGTAGTGGTCGCTGGGCGCGTTGGTGTCGAGCTGCCCCGGTGCCCAGCCCGCCTGCGGGTCGAAGTCGACCTTCACGGTCGACATCCCGATCGGCACCGGGCGGCCCGGGGCGTTGAGGTAGCCGATGTAGTCGAGGTCGTCCCGGTAGTCCTTGGGGAAGGTCTCGACGCCGGACATGTACTGGCACCAGGCGGAGACCGAGCAGTCCATGGTGGTCAGGTTCTGGCCCGGGTCGGTGGCCGGAGTGCCGAGCACGCCGTTCACCGCGTTCTGGGCGTTGGTGTAGTCGCCGCGGCCCTGGCCGTGGACGTACTCGACGTTGAGGTCGCCGCCGATCAGCACCGGCGCGCCGCTGCCGACGATCCCGTCCACCCAGGCGCGGATCTCGGAGAGCTGGCCGAGCCGGGTGGACTGGGTGGTGTCGGTGGAGACGTCCGACTCGTCGGCCTGGAGGTGGGTGCCGACCACCCAGGCGGCGCTGCCGTTCTTGGTCACCTTGACCAGCGCCGCGCCCTTGTTGGCGTGGTAGTCCCAGGTCCCGTACGTCGAGTTGGCGAAGACGTGGGCGTACTGGGCGGCGATCGGGTACTTGGAGAGGATCATCGTGCCGCCGTTGATGACGAACCACGAGTTGGAGCAGTTGCCGCTGATGCCCGTCCAGCCGCCGCCGGAGCAGGTGCCGCCGACCACCGGGGTGCGGTACGGGTAGAGGTCGGCGAGCTTGGCGTTGATGTCGGCGGTCGAGCTGTTGTTGAACTGCTCGTCCAGGATGACGACATCGGCGTTGTGCTGACGGACGATCTGCTCGATCACCGGCGTGCGACGGGCGGCCTGCTCGTTCTGGGTGCTGTCGACGACGGCGGTGCCGAGGTCGACGTTGAAGGCGAAGACGGACAGCGTGGTGGGGCTCGCCGGGGTGCCGGCGGTGGCGGCCGGGGCGGTGCCGCCGACCAGCAGTGCGGCGGCGGCCGCCGAGGTGAGGGCGGTGGCCGTGCGACGCGAGAGCATGGGCGTTCTCCTGGGGATTCGTCTACCCTGCGGGGCCCGGCGCCGGGGTGGCCGGCGGTCGGGGACTGGCGGACGAACGCTAGCTACCGATCGGTACGTCGGGAAGAACGCCAGGAGATCAGTTCCGGCCGATCATGTGGCCGCGAGATGTCTGTACAGGTCTGGGCGGGTAGGCGACAAGATGTCTGTACACCCTTGCACCGCCCACGCGCCGCCCGCCGGGCCCGCGCGAACCGCCGTCAGCCGTCGAGCAGTTCGTCCGCGAGCAGATCCATCAGCAGGTTGTCGTGCCAGGTGCCGTCCGAACCGCGCTCGTACTGGCGCATGGTGCCGACCGTACGGAAGCCGACCTTGGTGTAGCAGCGGATCGCGGCGAGGTTGTCCGCGGCCGGGTCGATCACCAGCCGGTGGTAGTGGTGGTCGTGCACCAGGTACCGGGCCATGGTGCGCACCGCGTCCGTCCCCAGACCCAGGCCGTGCACCGTCGGATCGAGGTAGAGGTCCATCCCGGCGTGCCGGTACTCGTCGTCGTTGTTGGCGTACCACTGGATGGCGCCGACCACCTGGCCGCCCAGGTCGATCGCGAACGTCTCCGTGTCGGGTGATTCCAGGTCGTTGGCGACCTCGGCGGGCAGGTCGTCACCGCCCCGCCAGCGGGCGAACACCTCCGGCGTGCCGCGGATGGCCGCCAGGGCCGGGATGTCGTCGGTGGTGGCCGGTCGCAGCGTGACCAGGGCGCCGTGCAGAATCGTCCCCATATGGGGCATGTTGGCACGGAAACCCGGCTCCGGCGAGTGCTTTTACCGCATTGCCCGGACCCCCGCGACCAGGGATGATGCTGCGCCGTGACCCACCTCGTCCTCGGTCTGTCGGGCATCCTCGGCTACGCCGCCGTGGTCATGATCCGAAAGAACTGGGCCCGGAGCTGGGCACAGGCCGAGTTCGACGCACCCGCGTACGGCATGCGGAACGTCGCGGCCGCCCCGGCGCAGGCCCCCCGGGCGACGGGCGGCTGCCGATGCTGCGGCACCTGCTCGCCCACTACGCGGGCAAGGCCGGGCCGTACCGCATCGCGCTGGAGCTCTTCCGGGGTGCGACGTGCGCTGCGGCGCGTTACGCGGTGGGGTGCGCCGGGTCGCCGAGGGGGCCGAGCCAGACGGTGGTGACGGCACTGACGTAGCGGGCACCGCAGTGGTCGTCCGGGACGACCAGCTGCGGGCCGACGGCGTCCAGCGGCGCGCCGTCCATGCTGGTGGCCAGCAGGATCCGCCGGCCGCCGAAGTCCGGGTCGATCTCGGCCCAGGAGACCACCGCCCGGTGGCCGTCGGCGCCGACCACGGAGAGCAGGAAGCGCAGCCGCTGCTTGCGGCCGGAGAAGTCGATCCGGGGCCGGGCCTCGCGCAGTACGTCCAGCAGTGCCGGGCCCTCGTAGCCGTGCCGCTGCTCGCCCTCGGTCCGGCAGTCGAAGCTGACCACGACCCGGTGGGCGGGGAGGACGCGCAGCTGGTCGACGGTCAGCTCGGCGGGCCGCTCGAGGTGGCCGTGCAGCCGGACGGTGGGCCTCGCCGGGGTCATGGTGCTCCCTCTTCCCGGGCCGCTGCGCCGCGGCCCGGGAAGAGGACTACCCGAGGGACCGCTCGGACATTCGCAGTTGCCAGGCTGGAGGCGGATATTCATCGCAATTGCGACGACCGATCCCCTGTTCTGATCGAATCTGCGCTGCGGCTGACCCTCGGGCGCGGAACCTGCGGAAAATCTTCGTGGCGGGTGTCGATCCGGCGCCGGCCCGTTCGACGCAGGGGTGAGAGGCGGGGAGAGGCCCCGCCCGACCGACCGAGGAGTCACCATGCCGCGCTTCATGACACTGATCCGGATCGACGAGCAGGCCCGCGCCGACTGGGAGCCGGACCCGAGCTTCGAGCAGCGGATGGGGGCCCTGTTCGAGGAGATCACCAAGGCCGGGGTGATGCTGGAGACCGCCGGGCTGACCCCGACCTCCCAGGGCACCCGGGTGACCTGGAACGACGGGAAGGTCGGCTACACCGACGGGCCGTTCACCGAGACCAAGGAGGTCGTCGGCGGTTACGCCATCCTGCAGTGCAAGGACCAGGCCGAAGCCCTGGAGTGGACCCGGCGCTTCCTGCAGACCCACCCGGCGGGGTGGAGCGTCGAGGCGGAGGTCCGGCAGATCGAGGAAATGCCCCAGCCGTAACGGTGAGTGCGTTTGCCTCCCCCGCCGTCGGCTGCTCTGATGGGTCGCCGTGACGGAGAGGGCTGCGAGAAACGGCACTGCGACGAACGGCACTACGCCGGGCGGCACTACGACGAACGGCACTACGCCGGACGGCGCTGCGCCAGCCAGGACCGCGGCGGCGGCCGTCGAGACGGTGTTCCGGATCGAGTCCGCGCGGATCATCGCCGGGGTGGCCCGGATCGTCCGGGACGTGGGCATCGCCGAGGAGCTGGCGCAGGACGCGCTGGTGGCCGCGCTGGAGCGGTGGCCGCAGGAGGGCGTCCCGGACAATCCGGGCGCCTGGCTGACGGCCACCGCCAAGCACCGGGCGATCGACCTGGTCCGCCGCCGGGAGGTCTACGCCCGCAAACTCGCCGAGGTGGGGCGGTCGGCGGAGGACGTGGCGCCCCCGGAGCCGGTCGAGCCGGACGACATCGACGACGACCTGCTGCGGCTGATCTTCACCGCCTGCCACCCGGTCCTGTCGGCGGAGGCGCGGATCGCCCTCACCCTCCGACTGCTCGGCGGGCTGACCACCCCGGAGATCGCCCGCGCCTTCCTGGTGCCCGAGCCGACGGTGGCGCAGCGGATCGTCCGGGCGAAGCGGGCGCTGGCGAAGGCGGCGGTGCCGTTCGAGGTGCCGTACGGGGAGGACCGGGCGCGGCGGCTGTCGTCGGTGCTGGAGGTCATCTATCTGATCTTCAACGAGGGGTACTCGGCGACGACGGGGGACGACCTGCTCCGCCCCCAGCTGTGTGAGGACGCGCTGCGGCTGGCCCGGGTGCTGGCCGCGCTGATGCCGGCCGAGCCGGAGGTGCACGGGCTGGCCGCGCTGCTGGAGTTCCAGGCCTCGCGCACGGCCGTCCGGACCGGCCCGGACGGCCGGCCGGTGCTGCTGGCGGACCAGAACCGGGCCCGCTGGGACGGGCTGCTGATCCGGCGCGGCTTCGACGCCCTGCAGCGGGCGGGTACCGGGCCGTACTCGGTGCAGGCCGCGATCGCCGCCTGCCACGCGAAGGCGCGGCGCTACGCGGACACCGACTGGGCGACCATCGCCACACTGTACGAGCGGCTGCTGGCGCTGTCGCCGTCCCCGGTGGTGGCGCTGAACCGGGCGGTGGCCGTCTCGATGGCCCGGGGTCCGGCCGCCGCACTGGAGTTGGTGGACGCGTTGGCGGCGGAGCCGGCGCTGCGCGGCTACCACCTGCTGCCGAGCGTGCGGGGCGATCTGCTGGCCCGGCTGGGGCGGGCGGACGAGGCCCGGGCGGAGTTCGAGCGGGCGGCGGAACTGACCCGCAACGAGCGGGAGCGGGAGCTGCTGCGGGAGCGGGCCGCGGGCCTCGGGGGGCTTTGGGTGCCCGAGGAAGACTAGGGGGTTTCGTCCAGGCGCAGCCGGGCGCTGACCTCGCCGAGACCCTCGGCGAGGACGGCCAGCTGGTCGCGGGTGAGCACGTCGATCAGCAGCTCGCGGACCAGGGCGACGTGCCCGGGCGCGGCCTGGCGCAGCATCTCCCGTCCCTGGTCGGTGAGTTCGGCGAAGACGCCGCGTACGTCGCTGGGACAGGAGCGGCGGGAGACCAGGCCCATCCGCTCCAGCTGGGTGACCTGGTAGGTCAGGCCGCTCTTGGAGGTGACCAGCTTGTCGGCGAGTTCGGTCATCCGCAGCGAGTCGCCGGGGGCGGCGGACAGGTGCACCAGGATCTCGTACTGCTGGTGCGAGAGGCCGGAGTCCTCCTTGAGCTGGCGCTCCAGCCGGCGGTTCAGCAGGTTGCTCGCGGTGACGAAGCCCCGCCAGGCGGCCATCTCGTCCGGGTCCAGCCAGCGGGGTTCGTTCAGTGAGGACATGGATGAAGCCTACTCCTGTTGTTCAAATTCGAACAAAGGTGTACCGTCGATCGGAGTAGACGTTCAAATTTGAACTACCATCGGACGAACGGTCCCACCGGTCCCGAGGAGGACGCCATGAGCACCGCGGCCCCCGAGCGCATGCCCGCTCTGTACCTGTCGCACGGCGCTCCGCCGCTGGCCGACGACCCGATCTGGCCGGGCGAGCTGGCCGCCTGGTCCGCCGACCTGCCCCGGCCCAAGGCCGTGCTGATGGTCTCCGCCCACTGGGAGGAGGCGCCGCTCGCCCTCGGCGCCGTCACCACCACACCGCTGGTCTACGACTTCTGGGGCTTCCCCGAGCACTACTACCGGGTCCGGTACGCCGCCCCCGGCGCGCCGGAGCTCGCCGAGCGCGTGCGCAAGCTGCTGCGCGCCCCCGGCACGCCCGTCCAGGACATCCCCGACCGCGGACTCGACCACGGCGCGTACGTCCCCCTGGTGGAGATGTACCCGGACGCCGACGTCCCGGTGCTCCAGGTCTCGCTGCCCACCCTCGACCCGCAGCGGCTGCTGGAGCTCGGCCGCAAGCTCGCCCCGCTGCGCGACGAGGGCGTGCTGATCGTCGGCAGCGGCTTCTTCACCCACAACCTGCGGGCACTCAGCAACGACGGCCGGGTCACCTCGGTGATGGCCGAGTTCGACGACTGGGGCCGGCGCGCCCTGGCCGCCCACGACCTGGACGCACTGCTCGACTTCGAGCACAAGGCCCCCGCCGGGCGGCTCGCCCACCCGCGCACCGAGCACTTCGCCCCGCTGTTCGTCACCCTCGGCGCCGGCGAGGCCGACCTGGACAGCCAGCGCAGCGTCATCGACGGGTTCTGGATGGGACTGGCCAAGCGCTCGATCCAGCTGGGCTGAACGGACTCGACGGATCACAGCGAGCAGCAACGGATCACAGCGAGCAGCAGGTGAAGCGCTCGCCGATGTGCTCGGGCTGCTCGATCTCGTCCACCAGGACGACCGCGTAGTCCGGCACCGAGATCCGGCTGCGCCCCTCGGCGTCGGTGAGCAGCTGCTCCAGGCCGGTGCGGTAGCGGCCGGTCCGCTCCCCCGGGCCGATCTCGGCGGCCGGGCTGAGCACCGTCCAACGGAGGTCGGAGACCGTCCGGTAGTAGTCCAGCGCCGCGCCGTGCGCGTGCATGATCTGCAGGACCGTCTCGGGCAGCCCCGGGGTGTCCCAGACCCGCACGCCCGGCGCGGTCTCCAGACTGCCCGCACCGCCGACCGCGATCAGCCGGGGCGCCGCGCCGTCGAGCCTGCGCAGGCCCTCGACCAGGGCGCGGGCGGCGGGCTCGATCAGCGCCAGGTGGCCCGGGCCGTCACCGCCGCCGACGGCGCTCACCAGGACGTCGCGGCCGGCCGCCACCCGGGCCACGTCCGCCGGGTCCAGCACGTCCCCGCGCTCCACGGCGGCGGCCCCGCCCCGGTAGCGGTCCGGATCCCGGACCACGGCGGTGACCTCGTGGCCACGTGCCGCCGCCTCCGCGACGACCGCACTGCCGATGCTGCCGTTGGCGCCGATCACGGCGATCCTGGCCATGGGGTACCTGCCTGGTGGCTCGGTGGGGGCTGCGTGTGCCGAAGGGCGTCGGACAGGGTCGATTATCGGGCGGATCCCCGGCGCCGGCCCGGGGCTTGGGCCTGTCGTGTGACGGCTTGGCGCAGCTGCGTTCGACGAGCGGCCGAAGGAACGGCCGAGAGAACGGAACGGCCGCCCGCGCACGTCCTCGTGGGACTGACGGGCGGCCATGGGCCAGTGGCCGGTACAGCCGGACGGCTACGCGTCCCCGGTGGCGGCGCGCTCGGCCTTGCTGCGCTCGACGCAGAACTCGTTGCCCTCGGGGTCGGCCAGGGTGAACCAGCCCTTGCCGTCCGGGGTGCGGCGGTCGGCCAGCACGGTGGCGCCCAGGGCGACCAGGCGTTCCACCTCCTCGTCCCGGCTGCGGTCCTGCGGCTGCAGGTCGAGGTGGACCCGGTTCTTCGCCGACTTCCCGTCGGGCACCCGGATGAACAGCAGCGAGGCGCCGGCCGAGTCCACCAGTGCCTCCTCGTCACCCGGGTTGTCGTCCTCGCCCAGGGTGCCGTCCAGTGCCTGCGCCCAGAACGTGGCCAGGGCGTGCGGGTCGGCGCAGTCGATCGTCACATGCCGTGCCAGAGAAGCCATGCGCCCTACTCTGAACTGCGTCGTCCGGATCCGTCCAGCCGTTTCCGGGAATGCCGGTGGCCGTCCCTCGGGTACGGCGGGAAGGCCGGGACGACCTCCGTGAACGCGTAGCCGCTCTTCTCCGCGACCCGGCACGAGGCGTGGTTGTCGCCCTCGTGCAGCAGGTCGATCCGACACAGGCCGTCCTCGGCGAAGGCGGCGAAGGCCCAGGCGGTGAGGGCCTCCACCGCGCGCGGGGCCACGCCCCGGCCGCGCGCCGGGCCCGCCGTCCAGTACCCCACCTCGGCCGTCTCCCCGCCCGGGGTGCCGCGCTTGAGCACGACGTTGCCGACCAGCTCGCCGGCGTCCAGGACGGCGAAGGCGTACCGGGTGCCGGCCGCGCGGCCCTCGTGCTGCGCGGCCAGCCAGTGCGCGGCCCCTTCGGCGCTGTCCACCGGGTTGCGGGTGAAGCGGCGCAGCGTCTCGTCCCGGTAGGCCTCGATCAGGGCCGGCGCGTCGGCGTCCTCGAAGGGGCGCAGCTGCAGGCCGTCGGCCGTCGGGTGCGCGGTGACGGTCATTTCTCCAGCCCCTCCCAGTTCCAGCGCGGGGTCGGGCCGGGCTCGCCGAGGTCGGTGCCGGCCGGGGAGGCGGAGACATCCTCGGCGATCTTCGTGCCCCAGTCGAAGTACTCCAGCACCCGGCGGCGCAGCAGTTCGTCGGCCGGCAGCTCCTGGCGGACGGCCTCGGCCATCAGCTCCATCCAGCGCAGCCGCTGTTCCTCGGTGATCTCCAGGCCCAGGTGGGCGTGCAGCAGGGCCTGGTGGCCGCCGAGCTCGTCGGTGAAGGCGGTCGGGCCGCCGAAGACCTCGGCCAGCCAGACGGCGACGTGCTCGATGTGGGTGGGGGTGAAGTCGGCGAAGACGGGCGCGAGCAGCGGGTCGGCGAGGACGCCCCGGTAAAAGGTGTGGCTGAGGCGGCGCAGGGCGTCGATGCCGCCGACGGCGTCGTAGAGGCTCTCGGGCCGTTGGTCGCTCATGGGTGTGCTCCCCGTAGGTGGTTGACCGTGCGTTGCGACCTTCCTAGCAGGCGGGCGGCGGCTCGGCAGGCGCTGCGGGCCCGTTGTTCGCGTCGGGCTCAGCAAGTGGAGGGCTCGGCTCCTGTCCCCCGGCCAGGGAACGGGCGTACGCCTCCCGGACGTTCGGCGGGACAACGCCGCGCCGCACCACCGGCAGGCCGTGGGCGGCGGCCCGGACGGTCAGCGGGGTGTCCTCCTCGGCAGCGGGTGCGGGTGCGGGTACGGGTGCGGGCACGGTGTCGTGGTCGGTCATGCGCCGCATTCTGACGGTCGGCTCCGACACTCCCGCTTGACCCTGCCGCTGGCGGCAGGGTCGGAGGGTTGCCCCATGGACACTGTGAACGCAGCAGAGGGTCGGGGCGTGGTGGTCACCGGCGCCGGAACGGGGATCGGGCGGGAGACCGCGCGGGCCTTCGCGGCCGAAGGGGCGCGGGTGCTGGCGGTCGGGCGGCGGCCGGAGCCGCTGGCAGAGACGGCAGCCGCGTACCCGTCGCTGATCGAACCGCTGGCCGTCGACGTGACCGGGCCGGACGCGCCGGAGGCGATCGTCCGGGCGGCGCTGGAACGGTTCGGGCGGCTGGACGTACTGGTCAACAACGCGGGCATCACCGGCAGCGGCGGGCAGCTCGGCGGGTACACCCGGGACGGCGTCGAGGCGCTGCTGGCCACCAACCTGGTCGCCCCGGTGCTGCTCGGGCAGGCCGCGCTGCCGGCGTTGGCGCACAGCCGGGGCGTGGTGGTCAACGTCAGCACCGCCGTCGGGCAGCGCGGCTGGCCCTCCGGCTCGGTGTACGCGGCGAGCAAGGCCGCACTGGAGACGGTGACCCGCAGTTGGGCGGTGGAGCTGGCCCCGCGCGGGGTCCGGGTGGTGGCGGTGGCACCGGGGGCGATCGAGACGCCCATCGGCGAGCACGCGGGGCACGGCCCCGAGCGGCTGGCGGCGCTGCGGGCCTGGCAGCTCGCGCACACCCCGTTGGGCCGGATCGGCCACCCGGCGGAGGTGGCCTGGGCGATCGTGCAACTCGCCTCGCCGCAGGCCTCGTTCGTGACCGGCGTAGTGTTGTCCGTCGACGGGGGCGCGCTGGTGCAGTGACGACCGGTGAAGTGGCAACCGGTGAAGCGATGCCCGGTGCAGGGACGATGGGGGCCGTACGGGTGCGGATCGGCGAGCTGGCGCGGGCGACGGGCGCGACGGTCCGGGCGCTGCGGCACTACGAGCAGGCCGGGCTGATCGACTCCGAGCGCGAGCCGAACGGCTACCGCGACTACGCGGAGTCGGCGGCCGCCCGGGTGCGCAACATCCGCGCGCTGGTGGGTGCCGGGCTCACCCTGGACGACGTCCGGCCGCTGCTCGGCTGCCTGGACGGGGACGTGCTGGCGAACCGGCCGTCCGAGCGGGTGCTGGCGGTCGCCCGGGAGCGGCTGGCGGTGCTTGAGCGCCGGATCGCCGCCCAGACCGAGGCGCGGGACCGGCTGGCGGCGGCCCTGGCGGCCGCTCCCGAAGCGACCGGAGCGACCGCCCCGACGGCGACCGGAGGTGCTGCGGAAGGGTGACACCCCCGATCGGGGGTGTGCAGGGAGCAGGTGGGAGAGGACAGTAGGCGCATGCAGATTCCACTCTCCGTGATGGACTTCCTCGACCGGGCCGAGCTGGTCTACGGCGACCGGGTCGGCATCGTCGACGAGCCGGTGCAGCCTGCCGAATCCTGGGGCGAGCTGAGCTACCGCCGTGTCGCCGAACTCGCCCGGGCCCAGGCGGCCGGGCTGGACCGGCTGGGCGTCGGGCCCGGCGAGCGGGTCGCGGTCGTCTCGCACAACTCGGCGCGGCTGCTCACCTCCTTCTTCGGCGTGAGCGGGCACGGCCGGGTGCTGGTGCCGGTGAACTTCCGGCTGAAGGCCGAGGAGGTGTCGTACATCGTCGAGCAGAGCGGCGCCTCCGTCCTCCTGGTCGACCCCGAACTCGCCGACGCGCTGAGCGGGGTGGTGGCCAAGCACAAGTTCGTGATCGGCGCGGACAGCGACGCCCTGCTGTACGACTTCGACAACTCCCCCCGGCGGTACGCGGTCTCCGAGAACGACACCGCCACCATCAACTACACCAGCGGAACCACCGCCCGCCCCAAGGGCGTTCAGCTCACCCACCGCAACGTCTGGCTGAACGCGACGCTGATGGGCCTGCACTACGGCGCCAACGACCGGGACGTCTACCTGCACACCCTGCCGATGTTCCACGCCAACGGCTGGGGCCTGCCGTTCTCCCTCACCGGGCTCGGCGCCCGGCACATCGTGCTGCGCAAGGTGGACGGCGCGGAGATCCTGCGCCGGGTCGAGCGGCACGGGGTGACCTTCCTGTCCGGTGCGCCCGCCGTGGTCCAGATGGTGCTGGACGCGGCCGCCGACTGGGACGGCCCGGTGCCGGGCCGCGACCGGGTGCGGATGATCGTGGCCGGCGCCCCGCCGCCGACCTCGGTGGTCCAGCAGGTCGAGGAGCAGCTGGGCTGGGAGTTCATGCAGCTCTACGGCCTGACCGAGACCGCGCCGATCGTCACGGTGAACCGCTCGCGGGCCGAGTGGGACGCGCTGCCGGCGGCCGAGCGGGCCGAGAAGCTGGTGCAGGCCGGCGCCCCGGCGCTCGGCACCCAGCTGCGGGTCGACGGCCAGGGCGAGGTGCTCGTGCGCTCCAACACCGTGCTGGACGGCTACTGGCAGCAGCCGGAGGCGACCGCCGAGGCGCTGCGCGA
Source organism: Kitasatospora sp. NPDC033851 (assembly GCF_055576085.1). Classification (NCBI taxonomy): domain Bacteria; kingdom Bacillati; phylum Actinomycetota; class Actinomycetes; order Kitasatosporales; family Streptomycetaceae; genus Kitasatospora; species Kitasatospora sp. NPDC033851. Next base: position 23,919 of record NZ_JBVIRL010000017.1, read on the forward strand.
CGAGTGGTTCCACACCGGCGACGGCGGCACCCTCGTGGACGGCCAACTGACCATCTCGGACCGGAAGAAGGACGTCATCATCAGCGGCGGGGAGAACGTCTCCTCGATCGAGGTGGAGGACTGCCTGTACAGCCACCCGTCAGTCGCCGAGGCCGCGGTGATCGGGGTGCCGCACGAGAAGTGGGGCGAGACGGTGAAGGCGCTGGTGGTCCTCCGGGAGGGCCACGGGCCGGTCAGCGAAGCCGAGTTGATCGCGCACTGCAAGCAGCGGCTGGCCGGCTACAAGTCGCCCACCTCAGTGGAGTTCCGGGACGCGCTGCCGCGCACCGCCACCGGGAAGCTGCAGAAGTTCCGGCTGCGCGAGCCGTACTGGACCGGGCGGGAGCGCCAGGTCAACTGATCCGGCGGCTCACGTGATCCGGCGGCCCACCTGGTGCGGCGGCTCGGCAGCGGCTCGGCAGCGGCTTGGCGGCGACTCAGTGCACGAGGCCTGATTCCCTGGCCGCCAGGGCGAGTTCGGTCCGGTTGCGGACACCGAGCTTGTGCATCGCGGACTTGAGGTAGCCGGTCACGGTGTTGCAGGTCAGGCCCAGTCGGGCGGCGATCTCCGGGTTGGTCCGGCCGGTCGCCGCCCAGCGCAGCACCTCGTGCTCGCGCGGGGTCAACGGCCGTACGGGGGCGGCCGGCCGGGGCTTGGCGCGGCTCCAGGCGGCGGCCCCGGCGAGCGCCCGGGCGGCGGCCCGGGCCAAGGTGCCGACGGCGGAGATCCGGACGTCCCCGAACGGGACGACGGCGCGCACCGAGGCGTACACCACGCCGTGCACGGTGTCGCCGTCCATCAGCGGGACGGTCAGCATCGCGTACAGGTCCTCGGCGGCGACGGCCGGGTCGTACTGGTGCGAGATGGTCGTCGCCGCACGGTAGTCGGGCACCCAGGTGGGCGCGCGCTCGGCGAGCGCGCGTCCGCCGAGACCGAGCCCGGCCGGAACCGCCACGTTGTGCAGCAGGTCCGCCCGGGTGCCGGCCCAGTGGCGCAGCACCATGCCCTCGCCGCCCTTCCCACGCCCGGGCAGCGGCTCCGGCACCCCGACCAGCCCGACATCCACGCCGCACTCCGCCACCACCCGCCGCGCGAGGTCGCCGAGCACGGCGTCCCGCACCAGCTCGGCGGCCCGCACGGCGACGTCGGGGTCGCCTTCGGGTCGCGCGGCGTCGTCGACGGGTCGCGCAGCGGCGAGGGAGTCCGCAGCCCTGGTCATCGCGGAATTGTCACACGCGGTACGGCCGGTGGCGAGAGTCCTGACGTGGGTGTTTCGTGGAGTGGCGGACGCCGTCGGCCCGCCGGGCATAGGGTGCGGGCGCAGGCTACCGACGGGTAGCAACTGCCGTGCCCCGGAGGGAAGACGATGACCGACCCGAACGCCGTCCTGCGCGGCCTGTTGGCCGACCTGCGGGCCGAGACCGCCGTCCTGGACGCGCTGGTGGCCGGACTGCCGGCCGAGGACTGGGCTCGGCCGACCCCCGCCGAAGGCTGGACGGTCGCACACCAGATCGCCCATCTGGCCTGGACCGACGGCTGGACCGCGCTGGCCGCCCGCGACCCGGAGGGCTTCACCGCCTCGCTCGGCGGCCGCTTCACCGAGCTCCTGGCCGCCGGGGCCGACCCCGTCGAGGAGGGTGCCCGGGAGGGCGCGGCCGCCGAGCCCGACGCCTTGCTCGACCGCTGGCGCACCGGCCGGGAGGAGGTGCAGGCCGCCCTGGCCGCCGCCCCCGCCGACGTCCGGCTGCCCTGGTTCGGCCCGCCGATGAAGCCCACCTCGATGGTCACCGCCCGGCTGATGGAGACCTGGGCGCACGGCCAGGACGTCGCGGACGCCCTCGGCGCGGCCCGGGAGCCCACCGACCGGCTGCGGCACATCGCCCATCTGGGCCTGCGCACCCTGGGCTTCGCCTTCGCCGCACACGGGCTACCCGCGCCGGAGGCCCCGGTCCGGCTCGAACTGACCGCCCCCGACGGGAGTTCGTGGCCCCTCGGACCGGCCGACGCCACGGACGTGGTCACCGGCCCCGCCCTGGACTTCTGCCTGCTGGTGACCCAGCGCCGCCACCGCGACGACCTGGCCCTGACCGCCACCGGCCCGGTCGCCACCGCCTGGCTGCCGATCGCCCAGACCTTCGCGGGGCCTCCCGGCAAGGGGCGGCAGCCGGCCTCCGGCGCCTGAACGGCCCCGGCCGTCAGGGGTGTCGGGCCTTTCGGGGACAATGGCGGGCATGAACGACCTGCTCAGCCGCCTGCCCGACGTCCCTGCCCTGCGCGACCGCTGCCGCGGCCTCGCCATGCTCGACGCGATCCTCAGCCCGGACGACTGGGAGTCGCGGTACCACTCCTTCGACTCCCGTTGGGACGAGGGCGAGGAGCTGGCCTCGATGCGCAACGGCCAGGGCGACGACTGGTGCGTGATCTTCTCCCCCGTCGGCGCCTACGGGCGGGCCTTCGACCACGAGGCGCCCAACGCCCCGGAGCTGCTCGCGGCCGTGCCCGAGGAGTTCCGCCGCTTCGCCGAGGAGCCCGCCCTCGGAGACGAGGACGGGCCGACGGTCACCCGCTGCTTCTGGCGCGGCCAGGGCGACGACTCCTGGCGGGGTGCGGCGGCCGAGCGCGGCGCGGACCACCTGTTCGAGCTGCTCGCCGACGGGTCGGCCGAGGCCTACCGGCAGTGGGCCGAGGACTACTTCGAGCCGGAGCAGGCGCTGGACCTCACCGCGATCGGGCACGTCCTGGCGCTGCGCCCGCTCACCCCGGCCGTGGTGGCGGCGCTCAACGCGGAGACGGACCTGGACGAACTGGCCGAGGACCTCGCGGAGATCGGCTACCCGGCGGGCTGATGCATTCGGGGAGCCGATCCGTTCGGTGAACCGATCCGTTCGGTGAACCGATCCGTTCGGTGGGCCGATCCGTTCGGTGGGCCGATCAGAGGCCGATCCGCAGCGGGGCGAGCCGGGTGGCGATCAGGTTGGTGGCACCCCGGTCGCGCTCGATGTGGCCGTGGACCAGCAGTCCGGCCCGGTCCAGGGCGGTGCGGCGCTGGGACTCCCAGACCGGGCGGTTGCAGATCACGTTGATCAGGCCGGTCTCGTCCTCCAGGCTGAGGAAGAGCACCCCGCCGGCCGTCGGCGGCCGCTGCCGGTGGGTGACCAGGCCGCCGATCACCACCGCCGTCCCCGGTGGCACGTCCGGGAGCTGGGCGGCCGACAGCGCTCCGCCGCGTTCCAGCTGGGTGCGCAGGTGCTGGAGCGGGTGGCTGGTGGCGGAGGTTCCGGTGGCCCACAGGTCGGCGATGGTCTCCTCGACCGGGCTCATGCCGGGCAGGTCCGGCGCCTCGGTGCCGGGCGTGGTGCCGGGGATCAGTTCGGCCGAGATCCCGGCGAACGCCCCTGCGGTCCACAGCGCCTGACGTCTCGTCAGACCGAAGCAGTCGAAGGCGCCCGCCGTCGCCAGTGCCTCCAGGACGGGCGCGGGCAGGCCGGTGCGGCGGGCGAAGTCCTCCAGGTCGGCGTACGGCTGTCCGGCCACGATCGTCTCGGCCTGCGGGGTGCCGATGCCTCGGACGGTCTCCAGGCCGAGCCGGATGGCCGGCTGCGGGCGGCCGGCGGTCAGCGGCGGCTTCGGGGTCGGCCCCCGGTACGGCTCCAGGGTGGGGCGCGCCCCGCTGGCGTTGACGTCCACCCCGCGCACCCGCACGCCGTGCCGCCGGACGTCCGCGACCAGGCTGAGCGGCGAGTAGAAGCCCATCGGCTGGTTGGCCAGCAGGGCGCAGGTGAAGGCCGCGGGGAAGTGGTACTTGAGCCAGGCGCTGGCGTACACCAGGTAGGCGAAGCTGATCGCGTGGCTCTCCGGGAAGCCGTAGTTGGAGAAGGCCTCGATCTTGCCGTAGACGTCCTCGGCGACCTCCGGCGGGATGCCGCGCTCGGCCATCCCGCCCAGCAGCCGCTCGCGCAGCCGGGCGACCCGCTCGTGCGAGCGCTTGGCGCCCATCGCCTGCCGCAGCCGGTCGGCCTCGGCGGGGCTGAACCCGGCGCAGTCGATGGCGAGTTGCATCATCTGCTCCTGGAACAGCGGCACCCCGAGGGTCTTGCCGAGCGCGTTCTCCATCAGCGGGTGCGGGCAGCCGGGCGGCTCCGCCCCGGCGCGGCGGCGCAGGTACGGGTGGACGGATCCGCCCTGGATCGGGCCGGGGCGGATCAGTGCGACCTCGACCACCAGGTCGTAGAAGTGGTCCGGCTTGAGCCGGGGCAGGGTCGCCATCTGCGCGCGGGACTCGACCTGGAACACGCCGACGGTGTCGGCCCGGCGCAGCATCGCGTACACGCCCTTGTCGTCGTCCGGGATGGTGGCCAGGTCGTGGCGCAGGCCGTGGTGTTCCGCGACCAGCTCACAGGCGTCGTGCAGTGCGGCGAGCATGCCGAGGCCGAGCAGGTCGATCTTCACCAGTCCGGCACCGGCGGTGGACTCCTTGTCCCACTGCAGGACGGAGCGCCCGGGCATCCGGGCCCACTCGGTCGGGCAGACCTCGCCGATCGGCTCCTTGGTGAGCACCATACCGCCCGAGTGGATGCCCAAGTGGCGCGGCAGGCCGTGGAGTTGGGTGGCGAGCGAGAGCACGTCGGCGGGGATGACGGCATCCGCGCCGGGGGCGGAGCGGAAGTCGGTCTGCCGACTGAACGCGTCCACCTGCCCCTGCGGGTAGCCGAGCACCCGGGCGGCGTCGCGGATCGCCAGCCGGGGCCGGTAGGTGATCACATTGGCGACCTGCGCGGCGTGCTCGCGCCCGTAACGGCCGTAGACGTACTGGATGACCTCCTCGCGGCGGCGGTTCTCGATGTCCAGGTCGATGTCGGGCGGCCCGTCCCGGGCGGTGGAGAGGAAGCGTTCGAACAGCAGCTTGTAGTGGATCGGGTCGACGGCGGTGATCCCGAGGGCGTAGCAGACCGCGGAGTTGGCGGCCGAGCCGCGGCCCTGGCACCAGATCTCCCGGCTCCGGCAGAAGTCCACGATGTCGTGCACGATCAGGAAGTAGCCGGCCAGGTCGAGGTCCTCGATCACGTCCAGCTCCTTGGCGAGCTGGCGGCGGGCGGCGGCGTTGCCGGGGCCGAAGCGGGCCGGGCCTCCGGACGCGACCAGGGCGCGCAGGTGGCCGATCTCGGTCCCGCCCTCGGGGACGGGGAAGCCCGGCAGCTCCGGGTCCAGTGCGGCGAAGTCGAAGGCGCAGGCCCGGCCGAGTTCGACGGTGGCCCGCTGCACGCCCGGGAAGCGGGCCAGCCGACCGGCCATCTCGCGGCCCGAGCGCAGGTGCGCGGTGCCGGCCGCCCGGGTCCAGCCCACCGCGTCCTGCAGGGTGCGGCGCTCGTGCAGCGCGGCGAGGCTCTGCGCGAGGCGGCCCTGGGCGGGGCCGGCGTGGTGGGCGTTGGTGGAGGCGACGGCGGTCAGCCCGTGCCCGGCGGCGAGCGCGGCGAGGGCGTCGTTGCGCCGGTCGTCGCCGGGCAGCCACTGGTCGATCAGTTCGACGTACACGTTCTCGCGGCCGAACGCCTCGGTGAGGGTGCGCAGTCGCTGCTCGGCCGCGCCCGGATCGGCGCCGCGCTTCCCGGCGAGGGCGGCGGGGACCCGGCCGAGGCGGCAGCCGGTGAGCACCGCCCAGTGGCCGCCGTGCGCCTGGGCCAGCGCCGCGAGGTCGTACACCGGGCGGCCCTTCGCGCCGCCGGCCAGCTGGGCGGCGGCGATCGCGGCGGAGAGGCGGCGGTAGCCGGCCGGGTCGCGGGCGAGGACCAGCAGGTGCTCGGTCTCCAGGTGCTCGCGCTCCGGGTGTCCGGTCGCCCCCGGGGAGTGTCCGGCCGCTTCGTGGCGGAGGGTCAGCTCGGCGCCGAACACGGTGGCCACACCGGTGCCCCGGGCCGCCTCGGCGAGCCGGACGGCGCCGTACAGGCCGTCGTGATCGGTGATCGCGAGGGTCTCCACACCCAGCCGGGCCGCCTCGGCGACCAGGTCCTCCGGGTCGCTGGCGCCGTCCAGGAAGCTGAAGGCGGAGTGGACGTGCAGCTCGGCCCAGGGTTCGGCGGAGCTCTTCGGAGCGGCCGGGGGGTCCTCCGGACCGGGGCGGCGCAGCGGGATGACCGTACGGTCCGGCGCCGCGGGCGTACGGTCCGGCGCCGCGCCGGTCAGTCGGCGGTGCAGCTCGCTCCAGGGGAGGGTGGGGTGGCTGGTGAAGCCCATCGGGGGTCGCCTTCGTCGTTCTCGTGCTCGTCCTGCTCCCCCCTGCTCCGGGTTCCGGCTTTCGGTCTCCGGCTTTCGGGCCCCGGGGCCGCTAGTCGTAGCCGGCCTCCAGGTACCACGCACCCCCCTCCACGGTGAGCAGCAACGCCCGGCCGCCGCCCACCACGACCTGGAACCGCGCCCGGCGGCGGGCGAGCGCCTGGTCCCACCAGTACTCGACCGCCGGCCAGGGCCCGGTCCAGCCGTCCACCGGCTCCTCCCGCCCCCGGACCACGACCAGGGCCGGCCGGGCCGACACCCCCGCCCGGCCGTCCACCGTGACCGGCAGCCCGGCCTCATCCAGCACCCGCACCGGCGTGGGCTCCCGCAGCACCACAGCCGGCCACACCTCCGGCAGCCGCCCCGGCCAGGGCGCGTCGGCTGGCACCGCCGCCCCGTACGGCTCGCCCCACGGCACCTTGACCGCCTGCTCCCCCGGCCCGCGCCCCCCGGCCGGTTCGATCCGGCGCAACCCGGCGTGCCCGAGCACCGCCTGCACCCGGGCGACCGCACGCTCCACCCGGTCGTCGGCGACGGCCTGGCCCCACAGCGCCAACTGGCGGCCCTGGTCCGGGGAGAGGCCGTCGGGCGCCAGGCGAAGCAGGACGAAACCGGTGTCGGGGCCCTCGTCGGCGGCCGCGAAGACGCCCGCACCCTGCCAGGCCTGCAGCTGCCAGCGGACCCGCTCGGCCAGCGCCGTCGCCGACAGCCGGCCCTCGTGGCGCCACAGCCGGGAGGCCGTCCGGCCGTCCGCGCAGGCCACCTCGACGGCCACCCGGCGGCAGGTCAGCCCGGCCCCGGCCAGCCGCCGGTGCAACGCCTCGGCCAGCGTGCGGGCGACGAACACCAGCGGCTCGGCCAGTGGCTCCGGCGGGTCGAAGCGCTGCTCGACGGCGAGGTCCGGCTCCTGGTCGCGCGGCACCAGCGGGCGCGGTTGCAACCCGCGGGCCAGCCGGTGCGCGGCCGTCCCGGACGGGCCAAAACGGTCCGCGACCGCCTCGGGCGGCAGCGCGGCGAACGCCCCGACGGTGGGCAGGCCGAGCCGCCCGAGCAGCTCCGCCGGCGCCTCGTCGCCCAGCGCGCTCACCGGGTACGGGGAGAGGAACTCCGCCGTCCGGCCCGCCGGGACCAGCACGCCTGCACGGGCGGCGAGCACGGCGGCGAACAGGCCGTCGGCGACACCGACCTGGGCGTGGGGGGTGTTCGGCGGCGCTGCGTCAGGGGTCTCGGGAGCCTCGGGGGTATCAGGGGTCTCGGGGGTCGCCGGGGCCTCGGGGGTCGCCGGGGCCTTGGGGGCCCGGGGGGTCACCGCGCCCGGGACGGCGTCCGGGACGGGCGGCCGCCCGAGAGCGTCCGCCACCGCCGTACGGACCTTGGCGGCCAGCGCCTCCTCGCCGCCGAAGTAGCGGCCCGGACCCTTCACCGGGATCGCGCACAGACCGGGACGGATCACCTCCACCCGGGGTGTGAACGCCTCCACCGCCGCGACCACCGGCTCGAAGCGGCGGGTCTCCGCCTCCGGGTCGCGATCGCGCAGCTCCAGCTCCGGGCAGAGCCGCTGGGCCAGCTTGAGCCGCTGCCCCTGCCGCACCCCGGCCGCCCGGGCGCCCGCCGAGCAGGCGAGGATCCGCCCGCCCTCGGTCACCGCCACCGGGTCGTCGCCGGTGACGGCCGCCACCGGCCAGTCCGGGCACCAGACCACGAGCACCCGGGGGGTTCGGTCCTCGGCGGTCCCGGACAGCTCGCTCCCGGGCACCTCGCCCCTGGACACCTCGTTCCCGGGCACCTCGGACCACTCGTTCCCGGGCATCTCAGACCACCGCCGCGACGTGTGGTGCCGCCGGTTCCGTCACGGGCTGCAGCTGCAGCTGCGGCTGCTCCTGGGCCGGACGCTCTTGGAACGAGCGTTCCTGGAATGGACGTTCCTGGAATGGACGTTCCAGGAGCGGCCGTTCCTGAAGCGGGCGCACCGCGCCGTGCTCGTCCGGCAGCCAGAGCCGGGCGGTCCGGCCGCGCACCGCCGAGCCGCGGCCCTCGGCCACCACCTCGACCTGCCGGCCGACGAGCTGCCCGTAGCCGTCGCCCAGTCCGAACCAGCGCCCGGACCGCACTCCCAGCCGCAGCGCCGCGCCCGGCCACGGTCCGGCCACCAGCAGCACACAGCCGCTGCGCCGCAGTACCGCCGCCAGCCGGGCGGCCAGCTTCGGCGGCACCGGCCCGTCCGGACGCAGCATGACCAGTTCGACCGCGCCGGCCAGCACCGACACCACCTCGGCCCAGTGCGGCCCCGGGTCGTCCGCGACCAGCAGTCGGCGCAGGTCCAGCCCGTATCCCTCGGCGGCGGCCAGCCCGAGGTCCGGCAGCCCGACCGCCGCCGCCCAGCCGCCCTCGGTCTCCCGTACCCCGGCTGCGAGGGCCAGCAGCAGCCCGGTGTCCCCGCCCGCCACCGACACCGCGGTGCCGCGTCGCAGCCCGCCGTCCGGCAGGACCTCCCGTAGCGCGGGTGGCACTGGCAGCAGGCCCCGGGCCTGCGCCTCCTGTCCGTCGCCCGGCTCCCCCGGCACGGCAGCCGGGAGCGCCACCGGCCGGAGCACGGGTCGTGCGGGCTGCTCGGCGGTGGATTCGAAAACAGATTCGAAAACGGGCACAACCCCAGGATCGAACATCCGTTCGTAAAGATTCAAGTCCGACCCGGTAGCCCCTCCCGTCACTCTCCGTGCCAGGTCGCGGCAGGCGCGGCCGACGGGCGGGCGGAGGCGTGGGGCCGGACGGGCGATATCACTCGGCCGACCGGGCTACCGACAAGTCTTTTTTCCTTGACAAATTTTTTTGTCGGGCGGATCCTGGAGGGGTGCTGGACGTCGCTGTGATCGAAGACCCCGCCGCGGCCGAGGCGTCCCTGGACCCGATCCGGGCCCGAATCCTCGCCGCCCTGGCCGAACCCGGCTCGGCCGCCATGCTGGCCGGCCGCCTGGCCCTGCCCCGACAGAAGGTCAACTACCACCTGAAGGAACTGGAGCGGCACGGACTCGTCGAACTCGCCGAGGAGCGCCGCAAGGGCAACGTCACCGAACGGGTGTACCGCGCCACCGCGGCCTCCTACGTGATCTCCCCCGGCGTCCTGGCCGCCGTCAGCCCGGACCCCGACCGCTCCCCCGACCAGCTCTCCGCCCGCTGGCTGCTGGCCCTGGGCTCCCGGCTGGTGCAGGAGGTCGGAAGCCTGCTGACCGGCGCCGCCCGGGCCCGGCGGCGGGTCGCCACCTTCGGCATCGACGCCCAGGTGCGGTTCGCCTCCGCGGCCGACCGGACCGCCTTCGCCGAGGACCTGGCCCAGGCCGTGGCGACCCTCGTCAGCCGCTACCACAACGAGTCCGCCCCCGGAGGCCGCAGCCACCGGGTGATCGTCGGACTCCACCAGATCCCCGCGGCCGCGCAGGCGGCGCCGCCCGCCACCGCGCCGGAGCCGGCCGGGACCCCGGCAGAAACGACCGGCACCGCCGGGACCGCCGGGACCGCCGGGACCGCCGGGACCGCCGCAGAAACGACCGGGGCCGCCCCGGAACAGGAGGACCCACGATGACCCACCCGTTCGAGATCGAGCTGGAGACCGCCCTGCCGGCGAGCCCGGAGCAGGTCTGGGAGGCGATCGCCACCGGGCCGGGGATCGACTCCTGGTTCATGGGCCGCAACGAGCTGGACCCGCGCGAAGGCGGCACCGCCACCATGGAGACCGGAGGCCACCGCGAAGAGGCGGTGATCACCGCCTACGAACCCGGCAAGCGCCTGGCCACCCGCACGGCCACCGCCGAGGACGGCCGCTTCATGGCCTTCGAGTACCTGATCGAGGGCCGGGACGGCGGCTCCACCGTGCTCCGCGTCGTCCACAGCGGCCTGCTCGGCGACGACTGGCAGGACGAGTACGACGCGCTGCGCCGCGGCTGGCCCTTCCACCTCCACACGCTCCGCGAGTACCTCGCCCACTTCCCGGGACGCACCGCCGTCCCGGTCTTCGCTGCGGCACCGTCCGCCGGACGGCCGGAGCCGGAGGTCCGGACGGTCCTCGCCGGCGCCCTGTCACTGCCCCTCCCGGTCGCCGTGGGCGCACGGGCCCACGCCGAACCGGCCGGCCTGCCGCCACTGGACGGCGAGGTGGTCTGGTCGGACGACGAGCGCTTCGAGGTCCGCACCGCCGACGGGCTCTACGCCTTCCACCACGGCTCCGGCCTGGTGCTGATGTTCCACCACCTCTTCGGCCCGGCGCCGGAGGGGGCCGAAGCCGCCTGGCAGCGGTGGCTGACCGGGCTCCTCGCCTGAAGGCCCGAGCCTGAGCGCCCTTGCGGGCTCGGACACCTGAGCGCCACGCCTGAGCGCCCGAACCACCCGAACAGACACGAGAACGAGGAACAGAGGAACCACCGATGCGCACCCTGATCAGCACCGCCTTCATCTCGCTCGACGGCGTCGTCGACTCCCCCGGCGGCGAGCCCGGCTACCGGAACTCCGGATGGACCTTCAAGGACATCGAGTTCGTCCCCGAGGCCTTCGAGATCAAGGGCCGGGAGCAGGAGGAGGCCGGCGCGATGCTGCTGGGCCGGGTCAGCTACCAGGCGTTCAGCCCGGTGTGGCCGGACATGGCGGAATTCGCCCGCTACAAGGCCCTGCCCAAGTACGTCGTCTCCACCACCCTCACCAACGACGACCTGGTGTCGAACTGGGGCGAGACCAGCATCCTGCGCTCGCTCGACGAGGTCGCCGCCCTGAAGGAGACCGAGGGCGGCCCGATCATCGTCCACGGCAGCGCCGCCCTGAACCGGGCCCTCTCGGACGCCGGCCTGATCGACCGCTACCACCTGATCGTCTTCCCCCTGCTGCTCGGCGCGGGCAAGCGCCTGTTCAGCACCACGGACAAGGACGCCCAGAAGCTGAAGCTGGTCGAGCACGAGGTCTACAGCAACGGCCTGCAGAAGCAGGTCTTCGACGTGGTGCGCTGACTTCCGCCCCCGCAGGGATGATTGACGATTCGTCAATTCTTCCTGTGGGGGCACCTGTCGAACACCTCGGACCGGCACCGGAAATCGATGGACAGGCCTCCGGCGATCAACAGACTGGTCCCATGACTGTGACGGACGACAAGACCGACCTCCGGATCTACCTCCAGGACGCCCGCGACGCGCTGCTCTGGAAGCTCGACGGCCTCTCCGAATACGACCTGCGCCGCCCGCTCTCCCCCACCGGGACCAACCTGCTGGGCCTGGTCAAGCACCTCACCGGAGCCGAGGCGATGTACTTCGGCGACACCTTCGGGCGCCCCTTCCCCGAGCCGACCCCGCTGTGGTTCACCGGCGACACCGAGCCGAACGCCGACCTGTGGGCGCGGCCGGACGAGACCACCCAGGAGATCGTCGGGCGCTACCGGCGGGTCTGGGCGCACTCGGACGCCACCATCGAGGCCCTGCCGCTGGAGGCGACCGGCCGACTCCCGTTCGGCGACCGCCCCGAGCAGACCCTGCACCGGGTCCTCGTCCACATGATCGCCGAATGCCACCGCCACGTCGGCCACGCCGACCTGGTCCGCGAGCTCGTGGACGGCGCCATCGGCCAGCGCCCCGACGGCATCAACACCGCCGAGGGCGACGCGGACTGGTGGCAGGCCCACCACGACCGGGTGGAGCAGGGGGCCCGCAAGGCCGGCGGGCTCGCCTGACCCACTCGCCCGCCCTCCGGCTCGTCCGGGGAGGGCCTCGTCCCGGCGCCCTGCCACGCCCGGTGATCGCCGTAGGGTGTCGGGCATGACCGGTGCGGAACAGGGTGTGCAGATGACCGTCCGATGCGGGGCCTGCGGGGGCACCGCCATCCGCAGCGTCGGGCAGTTCCTGATGCACGGGCGGGAGTTGTGGTGGGACGCCGACAGCTCCTGCCCGCCCTGCGGCACCACCCTCTGCGAGTACTGGGGCCCGGCGACGGTACCGGAGGACGTCCGCGAGGCACTGCTGACCACCCACGGGCCGGCCCGGCTCCGACTCGCCGGATCGCTCACCGACCCGCTGGCGGCCCTGCGGACGCTCCGCGAGGGCTCGGCGTCCTCCCTGCAGCGGACCCGTGAACTCCTCGCCGAACTCAGGGACTTCGGGCTCCACGGGACAGCCGTCGAGATGGCGTACTGGAAGGTACGGCTGACCGAGCGGGGCATCGCCGCGGAGGTCGCGGACGGCTTCGGCCGGGCGTACCGGTACGTCGGGCCGCCGGAACTGCGGTCGGCCGCCGGGCCCGGCGGCCGACCGGTCCGGACGGCGGACGAGTTCGCCGCCTGGGTGGACGGACGGACGGCGGAGGAACTGGCGGAGCCGTTCACCTTCGTGGTCGACCTGGGCGGCGCGCTGCTGCTCGCCCCGCGCCGCAGCGAGCACGTGGCCTGCGCGGGCGGGCGGTTGGTGCTGAGCGCCGGAGAGATCGGGTTCCGGCGGTCGGGCGGGGGCTGGGAAGTCGAGACGATCAGCAACCACTCCACCGGCTACTGCCCCGACACCACCTCCTGGCCCGCCGTGACCGCCGCCCTCACCCGCGTCGGCCTGCCGCACCCGGGTGCCTTCACGTACGCGGCGGTCTTCCGCCGCTGCCCCCGGTGCACCGCGTGCAACCTCGTCCGCGAGGAGCACTACGCCTGCGCCTTCTGCGACGCGGACCTGCCCGAGCACTGGAACGTGGACCCGGCGGCAGGAACGCAGGCGGCAGCGGCGTAGGGGCCGGAGGTGCGGGAGCCGACGGTTCAGGAGCTGGAGGTGTAGCAGCCGGACCGGGGGTGTGCCCCGAAACCCGCGCGGCGATGTCGGGCCGGGCCGCTAGGGTCTGGGGGGTCAGGGCCGGGGAAGGGTGGGGTTCGTGGGGTGTGAGCAAGTGGCGGGTTTGCCGGACGGTGTGGTGCACGCGGAGAGCCGGGAGTTCCTGGCGCGGGAGGGGCTGCCGACCGCGGGGGCGTTCCTGGAGTTCGGGGTGCTGCGGCCGTTCCCGGCGGACGCGGAGCGGCTGTTCGTCCTCGGCGAGACGGACTACTGCACCCCCTTCGCCGCCGTCGGCAACCTGGTGCTGCTGGACGGGGCGACCGGTGAGGTGTTCCTGGACAACGGCGGCCCCCGTCGGGATCCGCTGGCCTCCGACCTGACCACGCTGGCCGGCCTGATACGGGAGGTCGAGGCGGTCGCCGAGGCCGCCCGGCGGCCGGAGGCCCTGGACGGGCGGCGCGGCCCGGCCGTGGTGGCCGAGGTCATGGCGCAGGCCGAACGGCGGATGCGGGAGGTCGATCCGGGCCTGTTCGCGAGCGACTCCACGCCACCGGCGCACTGGGGCACCGCGCTGCTGGTGCACGCGCTGGGCTGGGGCGCGCTGCCGGGCGGTCCGGGCGGGCCCGCGTACGAGGTCGGCCCGGAGCTGGTGGCGGAGCTCGCCGCGCTGACGGACGAGGACGACGGCCCCGGCCAGGTGCACCGCTTCCGGCCCGAGTACCTGCCCGCCGCCCTGGTGCACGAGCCGACCCGGCGGCTGCTGACCGAAGTCGGGCTGCCGCTGGGCGGGGCGATGTTCGGGGTGTGCGAGGAACCGCTGGTCACCATGGGCGAGGCGTACCCGGAGTACTTCGACGGCGAGGAGGACCGGCCGTACCAGCGGGACTTCATCGCCCTCGGGGACTGGCCGACGGACCTCACGATCGCCCTGGACGGCGCCACCGGCCGACTCGAACTGCCCGACTGGTACGACGACGGCCAGCCCGAGGCCTACCTGAACCGCGACCTGTCCGCCCTGCTCTACGCCCTCTGGACGTACGAGCGGCTGCGCGCCGAGTGGGAGCGCTGGGACTACGGCCGGGGCCACGACACCTGGGCGGTGTTCGACCCACAGTCACTGCTGAGCACGGTGGTGGACCGGCTGGTGGAGGCCGTCGACCCGGAAGCCTTCGCCTCGCCGGGCTGCTCCTGGCGGCTGCTCGCCGAGGACGGGCACATGGGCGGCATGCTGGGGTGACAGCGCGCGGGGTGCCGGCGCTGTCCACCGCTGGGGCAGCGTGCCGGCCGCGGGAAACGCGGCCGGGAGGGGCGCCGGAGGGCGCGGTGGGCCGGGCGTAGGCTGTGCCGATTCGATCACTCGAAAGGGTGCAAGAGAGATGCACAGCGATACGGGGGACCTCTACCGCGCGTTCGCGGAGCGAGAGGCTCGCGGCAACTCCGCGATCTACCAGGACCTGGCCGAGCACCTCGCCGAGGACGGGCAGTTGTGCGCGATGCTGGACGGGCTGCCGGCCGTGAAGCGACAGCCGAACCTGCTGTTCGGTGCCGTCCGGCACCTGGGCGGGCCGGTGTCGGAGGGCTGGCCGGCCTTCCGCGACTGGGTGACGGCCCACTGGGACGAGGTGTCGGCCACCATGCTGGAGCGCCTGACCCAGACCAACGAGTCGGGCCGCTGCGCCACCCTGCTGCCGCTGCTGGCGACCCTGCCGCAGCCGCTCGCGCTGATCGAGGTGGGCGCCTCGGCCGGGCTCTGCCTGTACCCGGACCGGTACCGCTACCGCTACCTGCCCGCGGACGGGGTGGGCGCCCCGCCGGCCGAGTTCGGCGACGCGGCGAGCCCGGTGACGCTGGACTGCGCGGTGAGCGGGCCGGTGCCGCTCCCCGCGTTCCTGCCGGAGCGGCTGCCCGAGGTGGTGTGGCGGGCCGGGGTCGACCTCAACCCGCTGGATGTCCGGGCCGAGGAGGACATGCGCTGGCTGGAGTCGCTGGTCTGGCCGGAGCAGACCCACCGGCTGGACCGACTGCGCGGCGCCGTCCGGGTCGCCCGGGCCGAGCCGCCGCTGCTGGTGCGCGGCGATCTCAACGCGACGGTACGGGAATTGGTGGAGCGGGTGCCGACGGGGGCGACGCCGGTGGTGTTCCACAGCGCCGTGCTCGCGTACCTGCCGCCGGAGGCGCGGGAGGAGTTCGCGGTGACCATGCGCGAGCTGCCCGGGCACTGGATCTCCAACGAGGCGGTCTCCGTGGTGCCGACCGTCTCCCGGCGCCTGCCCCGACCGGCCCCGGCCGGATCCGGGCTGTTCGCGCTCGCCCTGGACGAGCGGCCGGTGGCCTTCACCGGGCCGCACGGACAGTCCCTGGACTGGTTCGGCGAGGCGTAGCCGGCCGGGCTGGGACGGGGTCGCGGGCAGCCCCGGAAGTCCGGGCTTGAAGCTGCCGCAGCGGCAGCTTCTACCGTCGTACCGGGGCCGGAGGAACCGGCCCCGGTACGACGAACGTGGGGACCCGGAAGCGAGGGAGGCGGCCATGGCCTGGCCGATTGCGGAGGTCGCCCGGATGTCCGGGGTGACCGCCCGGACGCTGCGGCACTACGACGAGATCGGACTGCTTCCCCCGGCCCGGATCGGCACCAACGGCCACCGCTACTACGAGGAGCGGCAGTTGCTGCAACTGCAGCAGATCCTCGTACTGCGGGCGCTGGGCGTGGGGCTGACCGAGATCGCCCGGATCCTGGGCGAGCAGGTGGACGAGTTGCACGCCCTGCGGGGCCACCACCGGCAGCTGGTCGCCGAACGCGACCGGCTGGACGCCCTGGCCGCCACCGTTTCCCGCACGATCGCCGACCTGGAACGCTCCCGGAAGGACGGCACACTCATGACCATCAACCGCCCCGAGAACCTGTTCGAGGGCATCCAGCCCGCCGATGTCGACGCCGGCCTGCGCGACTTCCCCGAGCACGCCGAGGCGGCCCGGCGTGCGACCGCCGCGATGAGCCCGGACGAGATCGCGGCCGGGCAGCGCGAGCGGACCGCGCGCATGGTCCGGCTGGCCGAGCTGGTGGCGTCCGGCCACCCGGCCGGCGCCGAGCCCGTGCAGAGCATGATCGACGAGGAGTACCGGCTGCTCGGCACGATCCGGTCGGTCTCGGTGGAGGAGTACCGCGCGATGGCGCGTTCCTGCACCGAGAACGAGCAGTGGCGCGCCGCGTACGAGGCCATCGCCCCGGGCCTGGCCGCGTACCAGCGGGCCGCCATGGAGGCGTACGCGGCGGCGCGGCTCTCCTGAGCGCGGTTGTCCTGAGCGCGGTTGTCCCTGGGCGCGGTTGCCTCTGGGCGGGCCGCTCCTGCGGGGGACCAGCCCCGCGGGAGCGGCCGCCTCAGGAACGGCCCGCCGCCGTCACTCCGTCCGCAGCGCCGTGACCGTCCGGGTCCGGGCCGCCCAGGTGGCGGGGAGGGCGGCGCCGAGCAGGGCCAGCACCAGGCCGCCGAGTATCAGCGGCCCCACCACCGACGGGTCGAAGACGCCGAGGTCCGCGTCGGGCACGCCGATCCCGGCGGCGCGGGCCATCGCGGGCATCACCTGGTGGTGCACCGCGATCCCGATCGGCACCCCGATCAGCCCGGCCACCAGCCCGCTGCCGCAGACCGAGGTGAGCACCATGCCGACGGTCTGCCGGGGCGACATTCCGAGCGCTCTGAGCACCCCGAGGTCGTGCACCCGCTCCCGGGTGTCCAGCAGCACCGTGTTGAGCACCCCGAGCCCCGCGACCACCGAGAGCAGCAGCGTGAGCGTCCCGGCCAGGGTGTTCATCGCCAGCACCACGACGTTGATGTGCTGCTCGCCGGGCTCGGCGCTCAGTCCCATCGGCTGGACCGCACTGTCGAGCGCGTCGGCGTACGCCTTCGCGTCGGTGCCGGGGGTGAGGTCGATGTGGAAGGAGATCGCCTCGGCGGCGACGGCGCCGCCGAGCGGGGCCAGTGCGGCCCGGTCCAGGAAGACGAAGTCGTTGGTGGCCAGGACCTCGCCGGTGATCTTCGCCGGGGTGGTGCGCCCGTGGTCGGTGAGGGTCACGGTGTCGCCGACCTTCGCCTGGTTGGCGCGCAGGTAGGCCGATCCGACCACGATCTCGCCGGGGCCGTCGAACCAGCGGCCGGAGACCAGCTGGTAGCCGCTCCACGAGACGTCGCCGGTGAACGCGACCATCTCGGAGCGCCCGGTGTTCCCGGCCACGGACACCGGCGTCGGGACGCTGCTGTACCAGGCCCGGGTGCCCGGGCGGGCGCCGATCGCCCGGGCCACGGCCGCCTCGTCCACGCCGTCGGCGGACTTCGCGGTGCCCTCCATCGGGGTCTGGACCACGACCTTGCCGGCGCGCCCGGCCTCCAGGCCGTCCTGGAGGAGGCCGAGCGAGAGCGTCAGGCCGACGCAGAGGGTGACCCCGGCCGTGCCGAGCACCACCGCGGCCCCCGTGGTCGCGGACCGGGCCGGTCGGTTGAGCGGGCTCGCCAGTCCGAGGCTCAGCGAGCGCGGCACCGGAAGTCGGCCGATCCCGTTCCGAACCCTCGTCAGGAGGCCTGCCGACGCGGCCCGGCCCCGGTCGCCCTGGGCGGCGGCCCGTTTGGCGCCCGGCGCCGTCCGGCCGACCGTGAGCGCCTCCACCGTGCGCAGTCGTCCGGCCCGCAGCGCCGGCACCAGGGCGGTGCCCGTCACGGCGGCCAGGGCCGCCGCCGTGACGGCGAGGTCCACCCAGAGCGGGATGCCGAGCAGGCCGCCGCGCAGGGCCTTATGGGCAATGCCGAGGACCGGTACGGAGAGCAGGTTGCCGCCGAGCACGCCGAGCGCCGTGCCGATCCCGGCGGGGATCAGGGCCTGCCCGACGTAGGCGCGCGCGACCTGGGCCGGCGTGAAGCCCAGGGACTTGAGGATGCCGATCCGCCGGGTCGCGGCGGTGACGGCGCCGCTGACCACCACGCCGATGATCAGCACCGACATGGCGAGGCCGAGCACCCCGAAGGCCGTGACGAACGGGACGAAGGTCGAGGCCGTCCGGTTGGCCTCCTCCTGGGCGGGCCGGTAGGAGGTCGCCTTGGTGAGCGCGCCGGCCGGCACCGCGGCGGCGAGCGCGGCGTGGTCGGCCTCCGCCTCGGCGTCGGTGTCGGCGTGGGCGAAGCGGTAGAGGTACTGGGCGGCGGGGGTGGTGCCGGGCGCGGTCAGCCCGGCGACCTGCTCGGGGGCGACCCAGCCGTCCGCGCTCCAGGAGACGGAGGCGGCGAGCCCGACCACCTTGAGCGTCGGGTGCCCGGGCAGGTCCGGGAACTGCATGCTGTCACCGACGGTCAGCGGGGAGTGGCCGTCCAGGAACACCACTTCGCCCGGGCCCGCGACCCAGCGGCCCATGGTGATCCGCAGGCCGTCCATCGGGCCGTCCTGGGCCCGGCCGACCAGGGTCATCGGCGGGAGCAGGCTGCCGGGCGGCGGAAGCTCGGTGTCCTCCCCCGAGCGCGGCTGGACGGTGACCGCCGGGTACGGGCCGGCCGTGGCCGTCACACCGGCCGCGTGGGCGGCCGCGGCGAGCTGGGCGGGGCTCGCCTTGGCCGAGTCGTACAGCGCATTGAGGTGCGCTCCGTGCTGGGCGGTGAAGGACCGCTGGTACGGGCCCTGGGCGGCGACCAGCAGCCCGACCGCGAGGATGCACGCCGTCACGGACATCATCGTGGTGAGCACCATGACCAGGGTCTGCACCCGCTTGCGGCCCACCCCCGCCCGGACCACCTTGCCGAGCGCACTCATGCGTCCACCCCGCTCCGCCACTCGCTCCGCCGCTCGTTCAGCCGCTCGTTCACAGCGCGCTCCCGGGGGCCGGTACCGCCGCGGTGTCCCGCACCAGCCGGCCGTCGAGCAGTTCGATCGTCCGGTCCGCGCAGGAGTCGGCGAGCGTGGTGTCATGGGTGACCAGCAGGATCGTCTGGCCCTCCGCGTTGAGCCCGCGCAGCAGGTCGCGGACGTCGGCGGCCGAGGCGGTGTCCAGCGCGCCGGTGGGCTCGTCGGCCAGCAGCAGCGGCGGACGGTTCATCAGCGCCCGGGCCACCGCGACCCGCTGGCGCTCGCCGCCGGAGAGCCGGCCCGGGAAGGCCTTGGCGTGCCGGGCCACCCCCAGCCGCTCCAGCAGCTCATCGGCCCGGGCGCGGGCCTGGTCGCGCCGCATCCCGGCGAGCTGGGCCGGGAGCAGCACGTTGTCCTCGACGTTCAGGTCGTCCAGCAGGTTGAAGAACTGGAACACCATGCCGATCCGCCGGCGCCGGTACTCGGCCAGCGCGGCCTCGCCGAGTTCGTGGACGGCCACGCCGTCGACCTCCACCGCGCCCTCGCTCGGGCGGTCGAGGCCGGCGATCAGGTTCAGCAGGGTGGACTTGCCGCTGCCGGAGCGACCGAGCACGGCCAGCGCCTCGCCGGCCCGTACCTCCAGGTCGAGGCCGGCCAGGGCGGGGCGGGCGGCGTCGGATCGGTCGTACGTCTTGCTGACGCCGCGGATCCGGATGATCGGCGCGTTCACGGGCCCTCCACGGTTCGGGGTCCGGCACCGGGGAGACCCGGGGCCGGCTGACGGGACATGACGCTACGAATCGCGGCCGGGGTGCGGACAGCCGTCTGGACGGCCTCTCCCAGGTGTATTCAGATACACCCCGAACTGGGTGTTCAGGCCTAGAGCACCGACCGCCCCGGCCAGGCAGACTGAGCCACCGACAGATCGGAACCGGGGTCCGCGAGGGCTCCGGAGCCGAGTGCTTCGAGGCCTCCGGACGGGGGCTCCGGGACGGCGAGGGGGCGCGTCATGACGACGGAAGTGCACACGGGAGTGGTGGACCGGGTAAGCCGGGCCTGCGTGGACGGCGTGCGCGCCTGGTACGTGGTGACGCTGGCCGTGACGGGCCTGGTCTCGCTGCTGGCCGGTCCGCTCCTGCTGGCCGCCGCGCTGTTCGGCCCCGACGAGGCCGGGAGGTTCGGGCCGGGCGGCCCGTTCATCCTGACGGTGCCGCTGGGGCCGGTCGCCCTCTGGGCGCTGTGCTGGGCCACCGGGGGCGGCGGCCGGGCGGTCGGGGCCGCCCTGTTCGCCCCGGGCGCGCTCGCGGTGATGGCGACGCACCTCTACGGCGGCGCCGCGCCCGGCGGCCGGTCCGTCTCCCTCTGGCTGGCGCCCTCACTGCTGGTGCTCGCACTGTTCGGCGCGCGCTGGATCGCGACGGAGACCAGGCGGGTGGTCGGGAAGTGGAGCGGGCGGCCCGTCCCGGTGCCGTACCGCCGCCCGCCCGGCGCCGCCGGCCCCTGGCAGCGGCTGCGGGCCGGCGGCTGGCTGACCGACCCGGCGGTCTGGCGGGACCTCGCCTGGGCGCTGCTCACCGGCTGCGCGGTGCTGCTCACCGCCGTGATCGTCCTGGTGGCCCCGCTCGCCCTGGAGGTCTTCGGCCGGAACGGGCCGTTCTTCCCGCTGGGCATCGTCTACGGGATGGGCCTGTGGGTTGCACCGGCGGCCGCCCTGTGGGCCTCCCCGCCGGTCCTGCGGGTCCACGAGCGGGCCGCCCGGGCCCTGCTGGGCCCCTCCCGGCGGGCCGAACTCACCCGCCAGGTCAGCCACCTGGCGCGGACCAGGGCGGACACCATCGACGCCGGGGCCGCCGAGCTGCGCCGGATCGAGCGGGACCTGCACGACGGGGCGCAGGCCCGGCTGGTGGCCCTGGGCATGCTGCTGACCGTGGCCGAGCAGCTGAAGGACGACCCGGACGCCCTCGGCCCGCTGCTGGCCGAGGCCCGGACGTCCTCGGTGAAGGCGCTGAGCGAGCTGAGGGACCTGGTCCGCGGCATCCACCCCCCGGTGCTCGCCGACCGCGGACTGGCCGACGCGGTGCAGGCGACGGCGCTGGACCTGCCGCTGCCGGTCACCTTCACCGGCGCCCTGCCGGGGCGGACGCCCGCCCCGGTGGAGTCCGCCGCCTACTTCGCGGTCACCGAACTGCTCGCCAACGTGGTGAAACACGCGGGCGCCTCGCACGTATGGATCGAGATAGGGCACAGTGACGGGCTGCTGCGGATATCGGTCACCGACGACGGGCACGGCGGCGCCGACCCGTCCCGGGGCACCGGCCTCAGCGGAACCGAACGCCGACTGGCCGCCTTCGACGGGGTGCTCGCGATCAGCAGCCCCTCCGGTGGTCCGACCATCGTGAACCTGGAGATCCCGTGCGCGTTGTCATCGCCGAAGACCTCTTCCTCCTCCGGGACGGCCTGACCCGGCTGCTGGAGGCCAACGGCATGAAGGTCACCGCGGCGGTCGAGAACGGCGACCAGTTGCTCGCCGCGGTGGCCGCCGACCGGCCCGACATCGCCGTGGTCGACGTCCGGCTGCCGCCGAGCTTCACCGACGAGGGGCTGCGGGCCGCGCTGGCCGCCCGCCAGGCCCACCAGGGCCTGCCCGTCCTGGTGCTGTCGCAGTTCGTGGAGCAGCTGTACGCGCGCGAGCTGCTGGCCGGCAGCACCGGCGGGATCGGCTACCTGCTCAAGGACCGGGTGATGGACGGCGACCAGTTCATCGACGCCGTCCGACGGGTCGCCCAGGGCGGTACCGCGATGGATCCGGAGGTGATCACCCGGCTGCTCACCCACAACTCCTCGGCCGGCCCGGTCTCCACCCTCTCCCCGCGCGAGCGGCAGGTGCTGGCACTGATGGCGGAGGGCCGCTCCAACGCGGCCATCGCCCAGCAGTTGGTGATCACCGAACGGGCGGTCGCCAAGCACACCGCGTCGATCTTCGTCCGGCTCGACCTGCAGCCCTCCGACGACGACAACCGCCGGGTGCTGGCCGTCCTGGCGTACCTCAACAATTCCTGAAAGGGGACGCAACACCACCTGCAAGGGGACGCCGATCGCAGCACGCCGCGATCGAGCAAACCTCATTTGACAGATCACCGACAAGTGATGGGCGGCCCTCCGCCGCAGGGGGCTCGCCCACCGCCGAACCGGTCATCTAGGCTGGTGCCGTGCTCATCCTTGTTCGCCGCCGCCACGTGGACCTGCTCCGCGTGACCAGCATGTCCTGTCGACGCTCCGGCTGAACCTCGCTCCAACCACCTCAACGGCGGCCCCACCCGGCCGCCCCCGCCTCCCGGCCCCCGAGCACCCGCCGCACCAGGCACTGCTCCGGCGCCCCCGGTCGACCACCGGGCCCGGCCGGGACGAGACCCAGCGGATGTCACACATGACGCAGCAGCACACCCCCATATCCGAAACCGGATCCGGCTCCACCCTCGCGGACGCCCTCCCGGTGATCGACCTCTCGCTCGCCGACGGCAGCCCGCAGGACCGCCGCCGCCTGCATGACGAGCTCCGCGCCGCGGCCACCGGCGTCGGCTTCTTCCAGCTCGTCGGCCACGGCGTCACCCCGCAGGAGACGGCCGCGCTCACCCAGGCCATGCGCGCCTTCTTCGCCCTCCCCGAAGCCGACCGGCTCGCCGTGAGCAACCTCAACTCCCCGCACTACCGGGGCTACACCCGCACCGGCGACGAGCGCACCGGCGGCAGCCAGGACTGGCGCGACCAGCTCGACATCGGCGCCGAGCTGCCCCCGCACGTCCCCGGCACCGGCGAGCCCCCGTACTGGTGGCTGGAGGGCCCCAACCAGTGGCCCGAGGCGCTCCCCGAACTGCGCACCGCCGCACTCGGCTGGATCGACCACCTCGGCGGGGTCGCCCGCCGGCTGCTGCACGAACTCCTCACCTCGATCGGCGCCAGCCCCGACTTCTACGACGAAGCCTTCGCGGGCCACCCCCACCTGCGCCTCAAGCTGGTCCGCTACCCCGGCACCGCCCCGGACGGCGCCGGCCAGGGCGTCGGCGCCCACAAGGACTACGGCTTCATCACCCTGCTGCTCCAGGACACCGTCGGCGGCCTCCAGGTCGAACGCCAGGACGGCACCTTCCTGAACATCCCGCCGCTCGACGGCGCCTTCGTCGTCAACCTCGGCGAGCTGCTGGAAGTGGCCACGGACGGCTACCTCAAGGCCACCAACCACCGCGTGGTCAGCCCGCCCGGAGCCCGCGAGCGCTTCTCCGTCCCGTTCTTCTACAACCCGCGCCTCGACGCCCACATCGCGCCGCTGGACTTCCCGCTCGCCCACCACGCCCCCGGCGCCACCGAGGACCCGGACAACCCCCTCTTCGCCGATTTCGGCCTCAACGAGTGGAAGGGCTACACCCGGGCCCACCCCGAAGTCACCCGCCGCCACCACGCCGCCCTCGCCTGACCCGGGCGGCGCCGGCGAGAACCGGGGAGACCCAGAGAGACCCTGGGAGACCCGGTTCGGCCCCAACGAGTGGGCGGGCTACACCCGGGCGCACCCCGAGCCCACCCGTCGGCACCCGACTCCCCTTGACCCACCCCGGCGGCGCCCCCGGGTGGGTCAGGCGACGCCCTGACGCGACGGGCCGGGGCGTCGACGTACCCGGCCCCGCGGTGGAGGATCCTCCTCCCCGCCCTTCGCGCCTGCTCAACCTGCCGATGTTCGGCCCGGCGAGCAGCCCTGACCGCTGCCACGACACCGGCCCGGGGACGCGCATTCCGCGGACATCCCGCCGGCGGCCGGCCGGCATCCGGCCGCCCTCGGCACCCGGTCCGCACCCAGCCGCCCCGGCATCCGTCGGCATCCCGGCTCTCGGCGCGCCAGCGGCAGCGGCAGCCAGCGGCCACCGGCGGGCCACCACGACGGGCGGCCGGTGGCGGTCCGCCGGTGGACCGCCACCGGCCGCACTGTCACACTGCTGCTGTCACAGCAGGAGTGTGCCAGCGCGGGAGGGAAGCACATGGGGGAGCACGGCGCCGTGACGGGCGGGGTTCGGCTGACGGTGGACGAGCTGGCGGCGCGGGCTGGGGTGACCGTGCGGACCGTGCGGTTCTACGGGACGAAGGGTTTGCTGCCGCCGCCGGAGTTGGGGCCGCGGCGGGTGGGGCTGTACGGGGCGGCGCACCTGGACCGGCTGGGGCTGATCGAGGAGTTGCAGCGGCAGGGGCTGACGCTGGCGGCGATCGAGCGGTACCTGGCGCGGTTGCCGGAGGACAGTACGCCGCTGGATCTGGCGATCCACCGGGCGCTGGTGGCGTCCTGGACACCTGAGGCCGCCGAGGAGCTGGGGCGGGCGCAGCTGGAGCGGCGGGCCGGTCGGGGGCTGTCGGAGGCGCAGGTGGAGCGACTGGCGGCGATGGGGGCGTTGGAGCGGACCGACGACCCGGAGATGTTCCGGGTGGATCCGGGCCTGTTGCCGCTGGGTGTGCGGATCCTGGACGTGCCGATCCCGCTGGAGACGCTGCTGGCCGCCCGGGCGGTGGTGCTGGAGCACAGCCGGGCGACGGCACGGGAGTTGCAGCGGCTGTTCCGGGAGACGGTGTGGAAGCCGTACCGGGAGAGCGAGCCGGCACCGGAGGAGCTGGCCCGGATGAAGGCGTTGACGGACCACATCCAGCCGATGGTGGCGCAGGCGCTGGTGACGGCGTTCCAGCGCTCCCTGCGGGAGGAACTGGGCCAGGAACTCGACCAGGAACTGGACCAGGAGCCGAGCGAGGAGCCGAGCTAGGAGAACGCCAGGAGCCGGGTGAGGCCGTGCTGGACACGGCCTCACCCGGAACCCGGGCAGCACCCCGGGTCAGTCCGTGAACGTCCGCCCCTCCGCGGCGATCCGCTCCAGCAGCGCCGGCGGCGCGAACCGCTCGCCGTAGGCGGCGGCGAGTTCCCGGGCGCGGGCCGCGAACCCGGCCGGTCCGCCTTCGTAGCCGTTGATGTACTGGAACACGCCGCCGGTCCAGGCCGGGAAGCCGATGCCGAGGATCGAGCCCACGTTGGCATCGGCGACCGAGGTCAGCACGCCTTCCTCGAGGCAGCGCACCGAGTCCAGCGCCTCGCTGAACAGCATCCGCTCCTTGAGGTCCTCGAAGGGCACCTCGGCGCCGCCCGAGCCGTCCGAGCCGGAGCCGGAGCCGGAGCCGGAGAAGTGCTCCAGCAGCCCGGGCCAGAGCCGCCCGCGCTTGCCGTCCTCGCCGTACTCGTAGAAGCCCGCGCCGCCGCTGCGTCCCGGGCGGGCGAACTCGTCGACCATCCGGTCCACGACCGCGTCGGCCGGGTGCGGCGTCCAGGTGCCGCCGGCGGCCTCGACCGAGCGCCGGTACTCGTCGCGGATCTTGCGCGGCAGGGTGAGGGTGAGCTCGTCCATCAGGGAGAGCACCTTGGCGGGGTAGCCGGCCTGGGCGGCGGCCTGCTCGATGGAGGCGGGGTGGATGCCCTCGCCGACCATGGCGACGCCCTCGTTGAGGAACTGGCCGATCACCCGCGAGGTGAAGAAACCGCGCGAGTCGTTGACCACGATCGGGGTCTTGTCGATCTGCCGGACCAGGTCGAAGGCGCGGGCGAGGGCCTCGTCGCCGGTCTGCGGGCCGCGGACGATCTCCACCAGCCGCATCTTGTCGACCGGCGAGAAGAAGTGCAGGCCGATGAAGTCGCCGGTGCGCCGGACGCCTTCGGCGAGCAGGCCGATCGGCAGGGTGGAGGTGTTGGAGCAGAGCAGCGCGTCGGGGGTGACGACGTCCTCGATCTCCTGGAACACCTTGTGCTTGAGTTCGGTGTTCTCGAAGACCGCCTCGATCACCGTGTCGCAGCCGGCCAGGTCGGCGGCGTCGCCGGTGGGGGTGATCCGGGCGAGCAGTTCGTCGCGCTTGGCCTCGGTGGAGCGGCCGCGCGCGATGGCCTTGTTCAACAGCCCTTCGGAGTAGGCCTTTCCGCGCTCGGCGGCCTCGACGGTCGTGTCCTTGAGGACGACGTCGAGGCCGGCCTTGGCGCAGGCGTAGGCGATGCCCGCGCCCATCATCCCGGCGCCGAGCACGGCGACCTTGCGGACCGGCCGCCGCTCGATGCCCTTGGGGCGCCCGGCACCGGAGTTGACCGCCTGCATGTCGAAGAACAGCGCCTGGATCATGTTCTTGCTGGTCTGGCCGCAGGCCAGTTCGGTGAAGTAGCGGGCCTCGATCACCATCGCGGTGTCGACGTCGACCTGGGCGCTCTCCACCGCGGCGGCCAGGACGTTGCGCGGGGCCGGGTAGGGCGCGCCGTTCAGCTGCTTGCGCAGGTTGGCCGGGAAGGCGGGCAGGTTGGCGGCGAAGGCCGGGGTGGCGGGGGTGCCGCCGGGGACCTTGTACCCCTTGACGTCCCAGGGCTGGACGGCGGTCGGGTTGGCCTCGATCCAGGCGCGCGCCCGGGTGGTCAACTCCTCGGGGGTGTCGACGAGTTCGTGCACCAGTCCGTGTTCCAGCGCCTGCGCCGGGCGGTACTGGCGGCCCTGCAGCAGGAACTTCAGCAGGGCGTCGGTGATGCCGAACAGCCGCACCGTACGGACCACTCCTCCGCCGCCCGGCAGCAGGCCGAGGGTGACCTCGGGCAGGCCGATCCGGCTCGCCGGGGTGTTCAGCGCGATGCGGTGGTGGCAGGCGAGGGTGATCTCCAGGCCGCCGCCGAGCGCGCTGCCGTTGACGGCGGCGACGACCGGCTTGCCGAGGGTCTCCAGCGTGCGCAGCGCGCGCTTGATCCGCATGGACTTCTCGAAGACGGCCTCGGCGTCCTCGGGGCGGGCGGCGGAGAGCATCCGCAGGTCTCCGCCGGCGAAGAAGGTCTTCTTGCCGGAGGTGATCACCACGCCGCGCAGGGCGTCCCCGAGTGCGGCCAGCCGCCCGACGACGGTCTCGAAGTCGGCGGTGAAGGCCTCGTTCATGGTGTTGACGGACTGGGTGGGGTCGTCGAGGACGAGGGTGACCACGCCGTCCTGGTCCTGCTCCCAGCGGATGGTGGTGGTGTCGCTCATGAAGTTCTCCAGGTCTGCCAGGTCTACCGGGGGCCGGACTCAGATGCGCTCGACGATGGTGGCGATGCCCATGCCACCGCCCACGCACAGGGTGATCAGGCCGTAGCGCAGGTCGCGCCGCTCGAGTTCGTCGATGACGGTGCCGAGCAGCATCGCGCCGGTGGCGCCGAGCGGGTGGCCGAGGGCGATCGCGCCGCCGTTGACGTTCACCTGGTCGTGGCGGAAGCCGAGTTCGCGGATGAAGCGGAGCGCGACGGCGGCGAAGGCCTCGTTGATCTCGACCAGGTCGATGTCGGCGGCGGTGAGCCCGGCCTTGGCGAGCGCCTTGTGGGTGGCCGGGGCGGGGCCGGTGAGCATGATGGTGGGCTCGGAACCGGAGACGGCGGCGGAGACGATCCGGGCGCGCGGGCGCAGCCCGTACCGCTCGCCGACCTCGCGGTTGCCGATGGCGACGAGGGCGGCGCCGTCCACGATGCCGGAGGAGTTGCCCGCGTGGTGGACGTGGTCGATGGCCTCCACCCAGTGGTACTTCTGCAGGGCGACGGCGTCGAAGCCGCCGGCCTCGCCGATGGCGGCGAAGGAGGGCTTGAGGCCGGCCAGGGTCTCCACGGTGGTGCCGGGGCGGATGAACTCGTCGCGCTCCAGCACGACGAGGCCGCTGCGGTCGCGCACCGGGACCACCGAGCGGTCGAACAGGCCGTCCGCCTGGGCCTTGGCGGCGCGGGCCTGGGACTCGGCGGCGAAGGCGTCCACGTCGGTGCGGGAGAGGCCTTCGATGGTGGCGATCAGGTCGGCGCCGATGCCCTGCGGGACGAAGTTGGTCTCGTAGGCGGTCATCGGGTCGGCGAACCAGGCGCCGCCGTCGGAGGCCATCTTGACCCGGGACATCGACTCCACGCCGCCGGCCAGGATCAGGTCCTCCCAGCCCGAACGGACCTTGGCGGCGGCCAGGTTGACGGCTTCCAGACCGGAGGCGCAGAAGCGGTTCTCCTGGACGCCGGCGACGGTGTCGGGCAGACCGGCCGCGACGGCGGCGATCCGGGCGATGTCGGAGCCCTGGTCGCCGACCGGGCTGACCACGCCGAGCACGATGTCGTCGATCGCGGCCGGGTCCAAGCCGGGGAAGCGGCTGCGCAGTTCGTGGATCAGGCCGACGACCAGGTCGATCGGCTTGGTGCCGTGCAGCGAGCCGTTGGCCTTGCCCCGGCCGCGCGGGGTGCGGATCGCGTCGTAGACGTACGCTTCGGTGGTCACGATGGGAATGCCTTTCGGGGGCTTCGGACTTCGGACTTCGGGGTTCGGGCTCGAGCTTCGGACTTCGGGCTTCGAGGCGGGCGGGGCGGGGCGGGGCCTCGGCGGGGCAGGGGCTCGGCGGAGGGGGTCAGCCGAGGATGGAGCGGCCCACGATCTCCTTCATGATCTCGGTGGTGCCGCCGTAGATGGTCTGGATGCGGCCGTCGGTGAACGCCCGGGCGACCGGGAACTCGCTCATGTACCCGTATCCTCCGTGCAGTTGGAGGCAGCGGTCGGCGGTGCGCTTCTGCAGTTCGGTGGCCCACCACTTGGCCATCGAAGCGTCGGCCGGGGTGAGCGCGTAGCGGTTGTGCTCGGTGATGCAGCGGTCGACGAAAGCCCGGGTGACGGCGCACTCGGTGGCCAGCTCGGCGATCTCGAAGCGGACGTGCTGCAGCTTGGCGAGCGGTCGGCCGAAGGCCTCGCGCTGCTTGACGTAGTCGGTGGTGATCTCGACCAGGTACTCGGCGCCGGCGATCGCCGAGGCGGCGATGGTGAGCCGCTCCTGGGCGAGGTTCTGCATCAGGTGGACGAAGCCGCCGTTGAGCTCGCCGATCAGGTTCTCCTTCGGCACCCGGACGTCCTCGAAGAACAACTCGGCGGTGTCCTGGGCCTTCTGGCCGATCTTGTCGAGGTTGCGGCCGCGCTCGAAGCCGGGCATCCCGCGTTCGACGGCCAGCAGGCTCAGGCCGTGCGCGCCGCCCTCGGGGGTGGTGCGGGCGACCACGATGACGAGGTCGGCGAGGATGCCGTTGGAGATGAAGGTCTTGGCGCCGTTGAGCAGGAAGTGGTCGCCCTGGTCGACCGCCTGGGTGCGGATGCCCTGCAGGTCGGAGCCGGTGCCGGGCTCGGTCATCGCGATCGCGGTGATCAGCTCGCCGGAGCAGAACCCGGGCAGCCAGCGACGCTTCTGCTCCTCGGTGGCGAGGGAGGTGAGGTAGGGGCCGATGATGTCGTTGTGCAGGCCGATCGCCAGCCCGGAGGCGCCGGCCCGGGCGAACTCCTCGGCCAGCACGGCGGCGTAGCGGAAGTCCGGCGTGCCGCCACCGCCGTACTCCTCGGGGACGGCGAGGCCGAGCAGGCCCTGGCGGCCGGCCGCGACCCAGGCGGAGCGGTCGACGATGCCGGCCTTCTCCCAGCGGTCGTAGTGCGGCAGCACCTCCTTGGCGAGGAAGGCCCGTACGGCGGCCCGGAAGTCGTCGTGCTGCTCGGTGAAGATCTCGCGCTGCAACGCTACTCTCCTTGCTCTGCTGCGGAGTTGCCCGCCTCGAAGGTGTCTGCCTCGGGGTTGTCTGCCTCGGGGGTGCCCACTGCGGGGTTGTCTGCCTCCGAGCCGTCCGCCCCGGAGGTGAGGGATGGCACGGCCCAGTCCCGGGCCACCTCGGCAGTGTCCGCGCCGGGGCGGGCCGGCGGGCGGCGCAGCGCGCCGGGGGTGGCGGAGAAGCGCGGGGCGGGGGCGGGCTGGGTGACGCCGTCCACCTCGACGTACGTCCCGCGCGCCGACAGGTGTCCGTCGCCCGCCGCCTGATGCATCGTCAGCACTGGTTCCACGCAGGCGTCGGAGCCCGCGAAGACGGCCTCCCAATCGGCCCTGGTCCGGGTGGCGAAGCGGGCGGCGATCCGGGCGCGCAGTTCGGGCCAGCGGTCGAGGTCGTACTGACCGGGCGCGTCCGGGCCGAGTTCCAGCAGCCGGGCGAATTCGGCGTAGAAGCGCGGTTCCAGCGCGCCGACGGCCAGGTGTCCGCCGTCGGCCGCTCGGTAGACGGCGTAGAACGGCGCGCCGCCGTCCAGCAGGTTGACGCCACGGCGGTCCTGCCAGTGGCCGGCCGCGAGCAGGCCCCACAGCATGCTGCCGAGGTGTGCCGCGCCGTCGACGATCGCGGCGTCCACCACCTGGCCCGTGCCGGTGGCCCGGGCGTGGTGCAGCCCGGCGAGCAGGCCGACGACCAGGTAGAGCGAGCCGCCCGCGTAGTCGCCCAGCAGGTTGGCCGGGATCCCGGGTGCCTCGTCGGCGCCCCCGGGGGCCGCCACCAGCCCCAGCACCCCGGCCACCGCTGCGTATCCGAGGTCGTGTCCGGCGGTCGCGGCCCGGGGGCCCTGCTGCCCCCAGCCGGTCATCCGCCCGTACACCAGCGCCGGATTGCGCGCCAGGCACGCCTGCGGCCCGACCCCGAGCCGCTCGGCGACACCCGGCCGGTAGCCCTCGATCAGCAGATCGGCCCGCTCCACCAGGTCCAGCACCAGCCCGGGCCCTTCGGGCGACTTCAGGTCGACCAGCACCGAGCGCTTGTTGCGGTTGCTGAGGTCGTACGCCGGGTCGGTTCCGAGCGGCGACGGCTCGGGGCGGTCGACCCGCACCACGTCCGCCCCGAGGTCTCCCAGCAGCATCGCCGCGAACGGCCCCGGCCCGATTCCGGCGAGTTCCACCACTCGCACACCCGCCAACGGGCCCCGGGCGCCCTCGCCCACCGGACTGCTCGTGTCACGCACTGGCCGCAGAACCCTTCGGGGTTTGACAGTAAAGCTGTAACACTCGGGATGATAGGCAAGCGACCCGCCGGTAACAAGACCTCCACCGCCACCCGCGCCGCCCCGCACCGCACGCGTGCAGCCCAGCGTGCGGCCGGCGAAAGGGATCCGGGGAAAAAGTGTCGGACGCCTGTCGCCGTAATGGCCTAGGGTGCGAGTCAGCCATTACGGCAGACAGACAAACAGACAACGGGGAAAGCGTCATGACCACTGCCCAGCACCCTGCCCAGCCTCATGCCCAGCACCCTGCCCGCACGGTCGTCGCCGTCTCCGAACGGCTGGTGCTCACGCAGCCGCAGCAGGGGGACGCGGGGGCCATGTTCGCCGTCCACGGGGATCCGGAGACCAACCGGTACAACCCGCACGGGCCGCAGCGGGACATCGCGGCGGCCCAGGAGGCCTTGGACGGTTTCGTGGCCGACTGGGTGCGGGACGGCGTGGGGTACTGCGCGGTGTCGACGCGGGAGGAGCCGGAGGTGATCATCGGGTTCGCCGGGCTGTACCTGCACACGCTGGACGGGGAGCGGGTGTTCAACCTCTACTACCGGTTCCGGCCGTCCGCCTGGGGCCAGGGGTACGCGGCCGAGGCGGCGCGCGCGGCGATGGCGGAGGGGCGGCCGCGGTTCCCCGGCATCCCGGTGGTCGCGCTGATCCGGGCCGACAACCTGCCATCCCGCCGGCTCGCCGAGCGGCTCGGACTGGTGGCGGACCCGGACGGCCGGGTCGACGACGAGGACCGGCTGATCCACCGGATGGCCTGATGCTCTGACGCTCTGACGGCTGACCGCCTGACCGCCTGACCGCCTGACGGTCTGACGGTCTGACGGTCTGACGGTCTGAGCCGAAGATCCCCCACCGGGGGGAGACGGATCCCGCCCCGGGCGGAGGACCGCGGCCTGGGCGGGACGCGACCGTGGAGGCATGAGGATCAACGAAGGCGTCGTACGGGCCGGAGCGGCATGGACGGCGGTGGCGGCGACAGGGCCCTACCTGACGCTCAAGCTGCTCTGGCTGACCGGCCATCCGGTGGGGGCGGACGATCCCGGCTCGATGCACAAGCTCTGGCTGCTGAACCTGCTCACCTTCGGGATGGACGCGATCGCCGTCGCCCTGGCGCTGGCCTTCGTGCGGCCGTGGGGGCGGCGGGCGCCGGCCGGGCTGGTGGCGTTCCCCATGTGGGTGGCGACCGGGCTGCTCGGCACCATCCTGGTGGCGCTGCCGCTGTTCCTGCTGAGCGCCCTGGTGCTGGGTCCGGAGCACAGCGCCGACCCGAACGACAAGGGCCTCGGCGACTGGGTCTTCCTCGTCGTGTACGGCGGGTTCACGGTGCAGGGACTCGCGCTGATCACCGCCTTCGCCCTGTACGCCCGGCAGCGCTGGGCCGGGCTGCTCAAGGAACGGATCGGCGACCTGCCGGACTCCCCCACACTGACCGTGCAGCGCGCCCTCGCCTGTGTCGCCGCGCTGCTCGCCGCCGGCGTCGCGGCGGCCCGGGCGTACTGGGCGGCGGGCGGCACCGCCGGCATGCCGATCGCGATGACGGAGGACGGGAACCGGGGCGCGGCGGTGATGGACGGGGTGTTCGCCGTGATGGCGGTGGCCGCGGCGACGGCGCTGCTGGTCCTGGTCTTCCGGATCCGGCCGCGGCGGCGGCTGCTCGGCCCGCTGCTGGCGGTCTGGACCGCGGCCGGCTCGCTGTTCAGCTGGGGCAGCTGGCAGATGGTGGCCTTCGGAGCGACCACGACCCGGGTGAGCGACCTGCGGATGGCCGTGCCCGGGCTGATGCCCCTGGTGCAGACCGCCCAGGTGATGACCGGGGTGCTGGTACTGGTCGTCGGGGCGATGGCGCTGACCGAACGGGGAGCCCGGGCCGGCGCCCCTGACGTAAAGTCACCCGGGTGATCACGGGGGCGGGCACGCGGCTGCGGCGTGCGGTGGAGGCGGTGTTCGGGCGGCGGGCCCGGCTGCGCTGGGCACACCTGGTGCTGGGCGCCGCGCTGCTGATGCCGTACTGGCTGCTCTCGGTGGTGATGCTCGGGGCGCTCAACACCGACCAGGCGCCCGGCCGGCAGGTGCTGCTGCAGGTCCTCTCGCTGTTCACCTCGCTGCCGATGGCCGCCGTCACCGCGCTGGTGCCCACGGTCCGGGGGCTGGAGGGCGCGGCCGCGCGGGCGCTGTGCACGGCCCCCCGACCGGAGGAGCTGGCCACCGGGCCGGCCCGCTCGTGGCCCGCCCGGTGGCGCACCGCGCTCTGGTTCGTGCTCCACCTGTTCTTCGGCGGGGTGGTCGCCGGGATGACACTGGCCGGGACGCCGTTCGCGGTGGTACTGATCTTCTCGTTCGGCGGAGCCCAGGACCTCATCCGCTTCTGGGAGGACCGGTTCCCCGGCTGGATGTTCACCGGCCCCACCCTCGGCATCGCCGTCCTGCTGCTGATCGTCCTCACCAACGCCGCCTGCGGCGCACTGCTAGCCCGCTGGGCACCCGCCCTGCTCGGCCCCACCCCGGAGGAGCGGCTGGCCGCCGCCGAGCGCCGGGCCACCATGCTCGCCCAGCGCAACCGGCTGGCCCGCGAACTGCACGACTCGGTCGGGCACGCGCTCAGCGCCGTCGGCATCCAGGCCTCGGCGGCCGCCCGGGTGCTGCGCACCAACCCCGACTTCGCCGCCGAGGCGCTGCAGGCGATCGAGGAGACCGCGCGGGCGGCCGTCGCCGAACTCGACACCGTGCTCGGCCTGCTGCGCGAGGAGGACCCGGAGGCCGCCGGACCGGCCGGACCCACCCTCGCCGGGCTGGACGACCTGCTGCGCCAACTCGCCCGCACCGGGGTGGCGGTGGACGCCGACTTGGCCCCCGGCCTGACCGGCCTGCCTGCCCCGGTCTCCCGCGAGGCGTACCGGATCGTGCAGGAGGGCCTGACCAACGTGCTGCGGCACGCCGGGCCGGCCCCGGCCGGGCTGCGGGTCGGCCTGGCCGACGGCCGGCTGGAGATCGAACTGACCAACCCGCTGGGCCCCGCCCGCCCGAGCCGCCCCGGTGGCGGGCGCGGGCTGCGCGGGATCGGGGAGCGCGCGACGGCCCTGCGCGGCGGCAGCACCGCCGGGCCGAGCGCGGACGGAACGACGTGGCGGCTGGCCGTCTGGCTGCCGGTGGGAGGGACCGCACGATGAGAGACGGGGACACGGTGAACGGCGGACACGGCAGGAACAGCGGCGAGCGCGAAAGCGGGGACGGGCGCGAGGACCGCCGCGCGGACGACGGCAAGGACGGCCGCGAGGACGGCATCCGGGTGGTGATCGCCGACGACGAACGGCTGGTCCGGATGGGCCTGCGGGTGGTGATCGACGCCGAGCCCGACCTCACCGTGGTCGGCGAGGCCGCCGACGGCGCCGAGGTCGTCCCGCTGGTGCGCGAACTGCGGCCGGACGTCGTACTGATGGACGTCCGGATGCCCGGCATCAACGGGATCCGGGCCACCGAGCAGCTGGTCGGCGGCATGGCCGAGCCGCCGAGGATCCTGGTGGTCACCACCTTCGAGCACGACGACCACGTGTACGACGCGCTGCGCGCGGGCGCCGCCGGGTTCCTGCTGAAGCGGGCCCGGGCGGAGGAGATGGTGCAGGCGGTACGGCTGGTCGCGCGCGGGGACTCGCTGCTCTTCCCGGCGGCCGTCCGCGAACTCGCGGTGCGCCACGGCACGGACCGCCACAGGGAGGCCGCAGTCGAGCGGGGGCCGATCGGGCGACTGACCGAACGGGAGGGGCAGGTGCTGCGGCTGATGGCCACCGGGCTCAACAACGGCGAGATCGCCGCTCGGCTGGTGGTGAGCCAGGAGACGGTGAAGACCCACGTCGGCAGTGTGCTCGCCAAGCTCGGCGCGCGGGATCGCACCCAGGCGGTCATCGCGGCGTACGAGTCCGGGTTCGTACTGCCGGCCTGAGTCGTACTTCCGGCCGCAGCGTCCGGCCTGAGGTGCCGGCCTGAGCTCCGCAGGGGTCGCACACAGGTTCCACCTCGCCCGTACCAGCGAGTAGAGTGCGATTTTCCCCTCAGCCGTCCGATACCTCCCGTATCGCCTGAAACGAACTGGTGGCCGCATGACAGTCCGGACCCGACCCGCGCTGTGGTGGCGCATGGGAATCGTGCTCTCGGCGGGCCTCGGCCTGACCCTCGGGACGGCACCGCTGGTGTACTTCACCGTGCAGAGCAACGTGATCGTGCTCGGCTACTTCATCGGAGCGGTGTACTGGATGATCCAGCGCGGCACCGTGGACGCGCCCGCGCCCCGGCTGCGCGGCGCCGCCACCCTGTACATCCTGATCACCGGGCTCGTCTCGCACGTCCTGCTGCAGCACGGCGCCAGCCCC
Source organism: Kitasatospora sp. NPDC033851 (assembly GCF_055576085.1). NCBI lineage: Bacteria > Bacillati > Actinomycetota > Actinomycetes > Kitasatosporales > Streptomycetaceae > Kitasatospora > Kitasatospora sp. NPDC033851. Next base: position 59,086 of record NZ_JBVIRL010000017.1, read on the forward strand.
CTGCCCGGGCTGGTCAGCGGGCCGGACAAGCTGGCGCACTGGTCCTCGTTCTTCCTGCACTACGTGACACCGGTGATGGTGATCGTCGACTGGCTGGTGCTGAAGCCGCGCAACGCGGCGGCCTGGAAGGACATCCCACTCTGGCTGGCCTTCCCGCTCGGCTACGCGGCGATCGTGCTCGCCCGCAACGCCCTGTTCGCCGACTACCCACTGCCGTACCCGTACTTCTTCTTCGACCCGACCACCAAGGGCTACGGCTACGTCTGGGGCCAGATCGCCCAGTTGACCGTCGAGTTCGTCGTGCTCGCCGCCCTCGTCGTCGGGCTGGACCGGCTCGGGACACTGGTCGCGGGCAAGCTCAAGCCCGCCCGAGCGTAGGCACGTCCGGCGGCCGGGCTCAGGGACTCGTCCCTGAGCCCGGCCGCCGGGTTCTCGCCCCAGCCGCCAGGTGCTCGCCCCAGCCGCCCCGGCTTCTCTGCTGCCCCGGCGGAGCGGTGTTCGCTACATCGGTGTCCGCTACATCGGATCCACCGCCCGCAGGTCGCCGTCCAGCTCCAGCCACCTCGTCACGCCCAGGCCGCGCAGGAACGGCAGGTCGTGGCTGGCCACGATCAGCGCGCCCCGGTAGGCGGCCAGCGCCTGGGTGAGCTGGTGGACGCTGGCGAGGTCCAGGTTGTTGGTCGGCTCGTCGAGCAGCAGCAGCTGCGGCGGCGGGTCGGCCAGCAGCAGGGCAGCCAGCGTGGCGCGGAACCGCTCGCCGCCGGAGAGGGTGGCAGCCGGCTGGTCGGCCCGGGCGCCGCGGAACAGGAAGCGGGCGAGCCGGGCGCGGATCGCGTTGTCCCCGGCGGCCGGGGCGAACAGTTTGACGTTCTGGACGACGCTGAGCTCGTCGTCCAGCAGGTCGAGCCGCTGCGGGAGGTGCCGCAGCGGCACCGGGGTGGTGATCTCTCCTTCCAGTGGGGCGAGTTCGCCCGCGATGGCGCGCAGCAGGGTGGACTTGCCGGCCCCGTTGCGGCCGACCAGGGCGATCCGTTCGGGGCCGCGCAGGTCGAGGTCGGCGGTGCCGCCGTGCGGCAGCCGGACCTTCTGCAGGGTGAGGACGGTGCGCCCGGCCGGGACCTCGGTGCGCGGCAGGTCGATCCGGATCTCGGCGTCGTCGCGTACCGCTTCCTCGGCCGCGCTGAGCCGTGCCTTGGCGTCCTCCAGCCGCTCGGTGTGCATGCCCTGGAGCCGCCCGGCGGTCTCCTGGCCCTTGCGTTTGAGCATCCCGGCGAAGATGTGCGGGTCGTTGCGGGTGACCGAGCGCTTCCTGCCGTACGCGGCGCTGCGGTCCAGCCGGCTCCGGGCCTCGACCAAGTCCCGCTTCTGGCGCTGGACATCGGCCTCGGCGTTGCGCAGCAGCCGCTCGGCGGTCTCCTGCTGGGCGGTGAGGGTGCGCTCGTAGTCGGCGAAGTTGCCGCCGTACCAGGTGACGTCGCCGTCCCGCAGGTCGGCGATCTGGTCGACGTGCTGCAGCAGTTCGCGGTCGTGGCTGACGATCAGCATCACGCCGTGCCAGCCGGCCACCGTCTCGTAGAGCCGCTCGCGGGCGGCCCGGTCGAGGTTGTTGGTGGGTTCGTCCAGCAGCAGGACGTCGGGGCGGGCCATCAGCAGGGCGGCCAGCCGCAGCAGCACCGCCTCGCCGCCGGAGAGTTCGCCGGTGGTGCGGTCGAGGCCGAGGCGGCGCAGGCCGAGCCGGTCGAGCGTGGCGCGGGCGCGCTCCTCGACGTCCCAGTCGTCGCCGACGGCGTCGAAGTGGCGCTGGTCGGTGTCGCCGGACTCGATGGCGTGCAGGGCCTCGCGGGCGGCCCGGATGCCGAGTGCCTCGTCCACTCGCAGGGTGGTGTCGAGTGTCAGGCCCTGTGGCAGGTAGCCGAGTTCGCCGTCGACCCGGACGGTGCCGCCGGTCGGGGTGAGGTCGCCGGCGATCAGCCGCAGCAGGGTGGACTTGCCCGCGCCGTTGAGCCCGATCAGGCCGGTGCGGCCGGGGCCCACGGCGAGGTGGAAGCCGTCCAGGACGGGCTTGCCGTCGGGCCACTCGAACGCGAGGTCGGTGCAGAGGACGGCGGTGGTGGGTTGTGCCATGAAGGCCTCCCGGGATGGTTGCCGATGGGGTGGTGAGCAACACGGGGAGACGCCGCTGGTGCGGAACCGGTCCGGCCGGAGGGGGACGAAGGGGTGGCGTCACACGGAGGATCGCCACGGGGCCGTGACTGAGGTCGCACACGCGCGCACCACGCGGCAGCAGGGCCTGCGTGGCGGGGCGGTGTCCCGGGACCTCAGTAGAGCAACGGCCTTCTCCTTGTCTGGCTGATGACCCGAACCACGCTAGGCACACCGGGGAACGTGTGCAACCGATTTTCCGGCCGCGACGGGATCCCGACGAGGCCCCGACGGAGGCTCCGTGCCGATCCCGTGCCAATCCGGTGACAGCCTCGTCCCGGTCAGGGGTGGGTGTAAGGAGTTCCTTATCCACATGGCAGACTCCTCACCGCCATACCTGCGGCGAAGTGCAGCCGTACCCGCGGAACGGGCCGTATGGCGGTAGTCAACAGGGGGATTTGAACTCATGTCACCGATATCCCGGCCGAGCCGTGCCGTCCTGGGCGCCTCCGTCGCCGCACTGACCATGGTGGTCGCCACCGCGTGCGGACCGGACAACAGCGACCCGGCCGGCGCCCAGACCACGGCCCCCTCCGTCGCGGCCAGCGCCTCCGGCAAGCCGGGCGCGGCGCCGATCAAGCTTCCGACGCTCGAAGAGCTGAAGACCTGGAAGCCCGAGGACTGGGACAAGTGGGCCCAGGCGAACGTCATCACCCCGGCGGTCAAGGGCTACTGGACCCTGCAGAAGCTGCTGGAGGCCAAGCCGAAGCCGCTGCCCCAGGCCCCGGCCCAGGACCCGACGCAGGCGCCCGCCCAGCCGACCGCGCAGCCCACCAGCGCCGCCCCGGCCCCGGCCCAGCCCACCGCCGCCCAGCCGCCGGTCGGCCCGGACCAGATGCCCGCCATGGTCCCGGCGAAGCCCGTGGCGCACCCGTTCCCGAAGAACATGCACGTCAACGGCAAGCTCTTCTTCAAGGACGGCAACGACGACTACGTGTGCTCCGGCACCGTCGTCTCCGACCCGGCCAACCCGGGCAAGAGCAACCTGGTGTGGACCGCGAGCCACTGCCTGCACGGCGGCAAGGGCAACAAGTACTACACCGACATCACCTTCGCCCCGGCCTTCAACAGCAACGGCGTGCTGAGCAACGGCAACAAGCAGAAGTCCAAGCTGGACGACGCCGAGCCGTACGGCGAGTGGGGCGCGACCGCCGGCATGGTCTCCCCGCAGTGGACCGCCGAGGCCGACCCGGAGCACGGCGGCCCGTGGAGCCAGTACGACTTCGGCATCATCAAGGTCGCCAACCCCGACCCGAACGGCAAGTCGCTGGAGGAGACCGTCGGCGGCTCGGTGCCGCTGTGGTTCAACGCCCCGCGCGACCAGCTGGCCGCCGTCTCCAACTACGGCTTCCCGGAGGGCAAGCCCTTCGACGGCGTCGAGCTGGAGCACTGCGACGGCGGCAAGCCGTCCAAGAAGACCGGCGACCCGAGCCGCCCGGCGATGCTGCTGATCGGCTGCAACATGACCGGCGGCAGCAGCGGCGGCGGCTGGTACGCGACCAAGGACGGCAAGCCAGCCCTGGTCAGCGACACCTCCATCGGCAACGGCGCGAACACCTACGAGGCCGGTCCGTACCTGGAGGACGTGGCCCAGCACATGTTCGACTACTTCTCGAAGAAGGCCAAGTGATCCACGGGGGATGATCCCCCACCGGTCCCGGGGGCCGCGGCTGCCACAGCCGCGGCCCCCGGGCCTTTCCGTTGCCGGCCGGCTTTTTCCGGTGCCGGCCCTGTTCCTCCTACAATCGGGCCCATCATGAGCGCGACACTCGTAGTCAAGGACCTCAGCGCCGGCCACGGCGAACGCACCCTCTTCTCCGGCCTGGACCTGGTCATCGCCCCCGGCGACGTGATCGGCCTGGTCGGTGTGAACGGCGCCGGAAAGTCGACCCTGCTCCGGCTGCTGGCGGGCCTGGACACCCCCGAGGGCGGCTCGCTGCGGCTGAGCCCGGCCGGTGCCAACATCGGCCACCTCCCGCAGGAGCCGGAGCGGCGCGAGGGCGAGTCGGTGCGCGCGTTCCTGGCCCGCCGCACCGGCGTGGCGGCCGCCCAGGCCGCGCTGGACGAGGCCACCGAGGGCCTGGTCGAGGGCCGGGCGGGCGCCGACGACGCGTACGCGGCGAGCCTGGACCGCTGGCTGGACCTCGGCGGCGCCGACCTGGAGGAGCGGGCCGAGGAGGTCGCCGACTCCCTCGGGCTGAAGGTCTCGCTCGACCTGCCGATGACCGCGCTCTCCGGCGGCCAGGCCGCCCGGGCCGGCCTCGCCTCGCTGCTGCTCTCCCGCTACGACGTCTTCCTGCTCGACGAGCCCACCAACGACCTCGACCTGGACGGCCTGGAGCGGCTGGAGGCCTTCGTCAAGGGCCTGCGCACCGGCACCGTGCTGATCAGCCACGACCGCGAGTTCCTGGCCCGCACCGTGACCAAGGTCCTGGAGCTGGACCTGCACCAGCAGCAGGTCAACCTGTACGGCGGCGGCTACGAGGCGTACCTGGAGGAGCGGTCGGTGGCCCGCCGGCACGCCCGCGAGGATTACGAGGACTACGCCGACACCAAGGCCGGGCTGGAGGCCCGCGCCCGGATGCAGCGCGGCTGGATGGAGCACGGCGTGCGCAACGCCCGCCGCAAGTCCTCCGACAACGACAAGATCGGTCGCGCGATGCGCTCCGAGTCCACCGAGAAGCAGGCCTCCAAGGCCCGCCAGACCCAGCGGATGATCGAGCGCCTGGAGGTGGTCGAGGAGCCCCGCAAGGAGTGGGAGCTGCGGATGGAGATCGCCGCCGCGCCGCGCTCCGGCTCGGTGGTCGCCACCCTGAACGGGGCCACGGTCCGGCGCGGCGACTTCGCCTTCGGCCCGGTGGACCTGCAGATCGACTGGGCCGACCGGGTCGCCATCACCGGCGCCAACGGCGCGGGCAAGTCCACGCTGCTGGCCGCCCTGCTCGGCCGCCTCGAACTCGACGGCGGCAGCGGCTCGCTGGGCTCCGGCGTGGTGGTCGGCGAGGTGGACCAGGCGCGCGGCCTGTTCCTCGGCGGGGAGCCGCTGGCGGAGGCCTTCGCTGCCGCCGTACCGGAGCTCTCGCCGGAGGACGTGCGCACCCTGCTGGCCAAGTTCGGCCTGAAGGCGGTGCACGTGATGCGCCCGGCCGGCACCCTCTCCCCCGGCGAGCGCACCCGGGCCGCGCTGGCGCTGCTGCAGGCCCGCGGGGTCAACCTGCTGGTCCTGGACGAGCCCACCAACCACCTGGATCTGGCCGCGATCGAGCAGCTGGAGTCCGCACTCGGCTCGTACACCGGCACCCTGCTGCTGGTCACCCACGACCGGCGGATGCTGGACACCGTCGCGGTGAACCGGCGGATCGAGGTCCGGGACGGGCGGGTGCACGAGCTGTAGCGGCCACTATTGGTCTCTACCTCTTCCCGGAGGGACCGCCATGTGCTGTGCTGTCGCCCATGGTTGACAGGACAGACGTTGACGCAGACGTCGACAGCACGGACATCGACAGTGCGGTGAGCCCCGTGGCGGAGAGCACCGTGGCGGAGAGCACCGTGGCGGGGACGTCCCACCCGACCGTCCCCCTCGCCCCCATGACGGTCCCGGCCCACGAGGCCGAGGCCCGCAGCAGGTCCTTCCACGAGGTGATGGCCCAGCGCCGGACCGTCCGCGACTACGCGACCCGCCCGATCCCGGACGGGGTGGTCGAGTGGGCGGTCCGGACCGCGAGCACCGCGCCCAGCGGCGCACACGTCCAGCCCTGGCGGTTCGTGGTGATCACCGACCCGGAGCGCAAGCGGCGGCTGCGCGAGGCCGCGGAGGCCGAGGAGCGCGAGTTCTACGGCCACCGGGCGTCGGAGGAGTGGCTGGCCGCGCTGGCGCCGATCGGCACCGACTGGCGCAAGCCGTTCCTGGAGGACGCGCCGGCCGTGATCGTCGTGTTCGAGGTGCACAAGGGGCCCGGATCGCCGCGCCCGTACTACACCAAGGAGTCGGTGGGGATCGCGGTCGGGCTGCTGCTGGCCTCGCTGCACCAGGCCGGACTGGCCACGCTGACCCACACACCGAGCCCGATGAGGTTCCTCAACGAGGTGTGCGACCGCCCGGCCGAGGAGCGGGCGGCGTACGTGATTCCGGTCGGTTACCCGGCCGAGGGAGCACGTGTGCCGGACCTGCGGCGCAAGGAGCTCGACGAGGTGCTGGTCCGGCTCTGACGCGCCCCGGTCGGCGGCCGTACGCCGGGGCCGCGACCGCGCGCCGGGGGCCTCCGCCGTGCGCGCCCGCCATCAGGGGGCTTCCGACCGGGCCGAATGGTGACAGGTCCGGGCCAAGGACATAATCGCCGTCATGAGCCAAGCACAGCCACGGTCCTGTGACTCCGTCCCGGTCGAAGAGGCGCGCACGGCCGACCGGGCGCGGGCGGCGGCCGAGGTGACCACCGGGCGGCCGCCCGAGCTGCTGCGGCTGCCCGGCGGTCTCTGGCTGCGCCGCCGCGGCAGCACCCACGCGGTGGCGCTGAACCGGGCCGTCCGGGCCAACCTGGAGCACCTGCGGCCCTGGATGGAGTGGGCGGCCGAGGCCCCGACCCGGGCCCAGACCGCCGAGCTCACCCGGGCCGGCTCCGCCGCCTGGGAGGCCGGCACCGACTTCATGTACCTGGTCGGCCTGGACGCCGAACCCGGCGCCGTGATCGGCGCCGTCGGCCTGCACGGGCGGATCGGCCCGGGCGCACTGGAGATCGGGTACTGGGTCGGCGCCGGGCACGTCGGCCGGGGCATCGCCACCACCGCGGCCGGGGCGCTGACCGAGGCCGCGCTGGCCCTGCCCGGGATCACCCGGGTCGAGATCCACTGCGACCGGGCGAACGCCGCCAGCGCGGCCGTCCCGCGCAAGCTCGGCTACCGGCTGGACCGGGTCGCCGCGGCCGCCGTCCGGGCTCCGGGCGAGACCGGACGGCAGCTGGTGTGGGTCAAGGAACGGACCGGGTCCGTGCGGGACGGCCGGTAGCGCCCGCCGGCCGGTAGCGCCCGCCGGTCAGTAGCGCCCGCCGGTCGGCGCCGGCAGCGCGTCCAGCTCGGCGAGGTCGGCCGCCGAGAGCACGACCTCGGCCGCGCCCACGTTGTCCACCAGGTAGCGCGGCGTCCGGGTGCCCGGGATCGGGAAGACGTACCGGCCCTGCGCCAGCACCCAGGCCAGCGCCACCTGCGCGGGCGTGGCACCGATCCGCTCGGCGACCTCCCGGACCTTCCCGACCAGCGCCAGGTTCGCCTTCAGCGCGTCCTGCTGGAAGCGCGGCAGCCGGCGGCGGAAGTCGTCGGCGGGCAGCTCGTCGAAGGAGGCGATGCTGCCGGTCAGGAAGCCCCGGCCGAGCGGGGAGAACGGCAGGACGGCGATGCCCTGCTCCTCGGTGTACGGCAGGACCTCGGCCAGCGCGTCCCGGGTCCACAGGGACAGCTCGTTCTGCACGGAGGCCACCGGGTGCACCGACTGCGCCCGCTTGATCTCCTCGACGGTCACCTCGGAGAGGCCGATGCTCCGGGCCTTGCCCGCCGCGACGACCTCGGCGAACGCGCCCCAGGTCTCCTCGATCGGGACCTGCGGGTCGACCCGGTGCAGCTGGTAGAGGTCGACGTGGTCGGTGCCCAGGCGGCGCAGGCTCTCGTCGATCGAGCGGCGCACGTGCTCGGGCCGGCCGTCGCGCTCCTGCTGGCCGTTGCCGCCCGGGACGATGCCCACCTTGGTGGCCAGGAAGGCGCGCTCCCGGTACGGGCCGGCCAGGGCGGCGCCGACGACCTCCTCATTGGTGTACGGGCCGTACATGTCGGCGGTGTCGATCAGGCCGACGCCGAGGTCCAGCGCCTGCCGGATCACCCGGACGGAGTTCTCGTCGTCCCGGTTCTGCACGTCGTAAGCCCAGGTCATGCCCATGCAGCCGAGGCCGATGACGCCGATCTCGGGGCCCTTGGTACCGAACGAGGCCTTGCGCATGACGGTGCTCCCATGTGTTGTCTTCGCGGTGGTTCGTGTCGTGGTTCGTGTGGCGGTTCGCGCAGTGATTCGCGTGGTGGTGCGTGATCAACGCCTTCAGCTTTCACCTTGGAGTGCACTCAAGGTCAAGTCCGTTCGTACGGCCATCGGCTCACCGCGGGGGGTGCGGGCGGGGCGCACGATTCCGGTTTCACCACCAGGCAGGAAGACCCGGCCGTCAGCCCCCCGTCGTTCGTCCCCGGACCTTTCACCGGGTCATCACAGGTACCCCTCCGCCAAACCGGCGCGCGAGAGCCCGCGCGCGAGCACCCCGCACCACCGGGCGCCGCCCGTCCGGCCTTGGCAGGGCCCACCGGGACGGTCGACGCTCTGTGCACGGCCGATCATCGGCTCATCGCCTCACACCTCACATCCCATCGGGGAGGACCCATGCAGCTCTCGCGCACCCGCGTCACCGTCGTCGCCCTGCTCGCGGCCGCCGCCACCGCGCTCGCCGTCCCGGCGCAGGCCGCCGGCGGGCACCGCGCGCTCAGTCACTTCGACGACGGCAGCTTCGAGACGCCCAAGGCCCCGGCGAACGCCTTCACCGAGTTCAGCGCCGGCCAGGTCATCGGCCCGTGGCAGGTCGTCAGCGGCAGCGTCGACCTGAGCGGCGCGGGCTTCTGGCAGGCCGCCGAGGGCGACCAGTCGCTGGACCTCAACGGCGGCAGCAGCGGCACCGTCGCCCAGACCTTCACCACCGTCCCGGGCGCCACCTACTCGGTGACGTACGCGCTGGCCTCCAACCCCGCGGGCGGCCTGGCGCTGAAGACCGGCCGGGCCCTGATCGACGGTCAGGACTTCCAGGACTTCTCCTTCGACTCCACCGGCAAGACCAGGGCCGCGATGGGCTACGTGGGGCGGCAGTTCAGCTTCGTCGCCCAGAACTCGTCCACCACGCTGTCCTTCGCCAGCACCGTGGCGGGGGCGTACGGACCGGTGATCGACAACGTGCAGGTCAAGGAGTGCAAGCCCTGCTGCGGCTGACCGACCGACCCGCGGGGGCCGCCACCGTCCCGGGCCCCGCCTTAACCCTTCCTAAAACCTGCCCTCGGCGAGGCGTCCGGTGCCGGGAAGTGCTTGACGTGCACAGCTGGTCTAGTCCAGTTTGATGCTCAGCACCGCGCTCCCCCGCACCGGACCACCCCAGGCCGCCCGCCCCGCGCCTCCCCCCCCTCGCGGCGCGGGCGGCCCCCACGTCCCGAGAGGCACCCCCATGCCCAGCGCGCCCCAGCACGCCCCCGCGCACCGCCGCCCCACCGGCCGGACCACCCTGCTGAGCCTCACCGCCGCCACCGCACTGGCGGCCGGCGGCCTGGCCGTCCTCGCCGGGAACGCCGGGGCCGCCGACGGCAACCTGCTCGCCAACGGCGGCCTGGAGAGCGCCGAGCCCAGCCCCTGGAGCTGTTCCGCCGGCACCGGGAGCGTCGTCAACTCCGGTGCGCACAGCGGGACGTACGCACTGAAGGGGGCGGTGAGCGCGAGCGACACCGCGCAGTGCGGCCAGACCGTCAGCGTCCGGCCCGGCACCACGTACAGCCTCAGGGCCTGGGTGCGGGGCCAGTACGTCTACCTCGGCGCCACCGGCAGCGGCGTCACCGACCCGGCCACCTGGACCCCGGGCGGCGCCGACTGGCAGCAGCTGTCCACCAGTTTCACCACCGGCCCGGCCACCACCAGCATCACCGTGTACCTGCACGGCTGGTACGGGCAGGGCGGCTACCTGGCCGACGACATCACGCTGACCGGCCCCGGCGGGGGCCCCAGCACCCCGCCGCCGAGTTCGAGCACGCCCACCGCCACCCCGACCGGCACGCCCACCGCGACGCCCACCGGCGGCCCGAGCACCCCGCCGCCGAACGTCCCGCTCCCGGTCGCCCCCTACATCGACATGGGCGCCTGGCCCACCCCGTCCATGCCCGACCTGGCCAAGGCCGGCCACCTCAAGGGCTACACGATGGGCTTCGTCACCGGCGTCGGCTGCAAGGCCAGCTGGTTCAACGCCTACGACCCGCGCACCGGTTGGGCCAAGGACCAGGTCGACGCCCTGCGCGCGGCGGGCGGCGACGTCAAGGTCTCCTTCGGCGGCGCCGGCGGCACCGAACTCGCCGCCGCCTGCACCTCGGTGGACTCGCTGTTCGCCGAGTACGACGCTGTGGTGAAGGCCTACGACCTGCGCTACGTCGACTTCGACATCGAGGGCGCGGCGATCGCCGACACCGCCGCCAACGACCGCCGCTCCGCCGCGCTCGCCAGGCTGCAGCAGGCCCACCCCGGCCTCAAGGTCTCCTTCACCCTGCCGGTCCTGCCCGAGGGCCTGACCGCCGAAGGCGTCGCGATCGCCAAGTCGGCCCGCGACGCCGGAGTGAACACCGACCTGGTCAACATCATGGCGATGGACTACTACCGGAGCGGAACGGACTACGGCAACGCCGCCGTCCAGGCCGCCCAGTCGCTGTTCGGCCAGCTCAAGGCGCTCTACCCGGCGAAGACCGACGCCCAGCTGTGGGCCATGGTCGGCGTCACCCCGATGATCGGCGAGAACGACGACCACCAGATCTACAACCAGGCCGCCGCCCAGCAGTTGGTGACCTTCGCCAAGCAGAACCACCTCGGCCTGCTCGCCTTCTGGGACGCCACCCGGGACGCCAACGCCTGCACCGGCGGCTCGCTCTCCAAGTGCACCAACATCCCGCAGCAGCCGTACGAGTTCGCGAAGCTCTTCGCCCAGTACCCGGGCTGACCAGCGGGCTGCCGACTGCTGATCACCGTTCCGGGGTGCCGGCTCCGGAACGCCGGCCGGGTCAGGGCCACCGGCACTGCGGGTCGGTTCGCCCACGCCCGACTGCGGCCGAGCACCCGGGGGAAATTGACATCTCATCGTCCCGGACCGTCGGCTACTGTCCCTCCCACCTGTACGGCACGAGGGAGCGGACATGACGGTCCGGGACGACCACAACCAGCTGATCACCATCCATCCGACGAGCGACGCCGCCTGCGCCGGCGGCCTCACCACCGAGGAACTCGCCGCGTTCAGCCGCACCCTCGGCCGCCTCCGCGCACTCCCCTCCCACGACCGCACCCGGCTGCACGCCGAGCGGCAGCTCAGCTCCTTCGTGATGGAGAGCCGCAAGCGCCGCCGCCAGGAGTCGCGGCAGGCCCTCCGGGACGCCGACGCCGCACTGCTCGCCGCCACCGCGACCGGCGGCCGGCACCGCCGCGAGGACGCGCCGCTCGCACCCGGCGGCGGGCCCGTCGGCGAGCTGCGGATACCGCGCAAGTGCTACGTCTGCAAACAGGCCTACCGCCAGGTCGACGGCTTCTACCACATGCTCTGCCCGGACTGCTCGGCCGACAACACCGCCCGCCGAGCCCTCGCCACCGACCTGCACGGGCGCCGCGCGCTGCTCACCGGCGGGCGGGTGAAGATCGGCTTCCAGCTCGCCCTGATGATGCTGCGCGACGGCGTCGAGCTCATCGTCACCAGCCGCTTCCCCCAGGACACCGTCCGCCGCTTCCGCGCCGCCGAGGGCAGCGAGCGCTGGTGGGAGCGCCTCACCGTGGTCGGCATCGACCTCCGCGACCCGCGCCAAGTCCTGGGCCTGACCGAGCAGTTGCGCGCCGACGGACGCCCACTCGACATCCTCGTCAACAACGCCGCCCAGACGCTGCGCCGCCCGCCCGAGTCGTACGCACTGCTGGCCGCCGGCGAGCAGGACGCCCTGCCCGCCGCCGACCGCCGGGCCATCGGCCACGCCCCCGGGTTCCGGCCGCTCGCCGGGACGCCCCGACTCCCCTCGGGCATGGGATCCCTGCTCGACCTGACGGACGAGGCCGGGCTGCTGCCCGACCTCGCCGCCGCCAACTCCTGGTCCGCCACGCTCGGTTCGCTCGACCCGGCGGAGATCCTGGAGACCCAGCTGGTCAACGCCCTGGCCCCGGCGCTGCTCTGCGACCGGCTGCTGCCCCTGCTGCTCGCCTCCCCGCAGCCCGCCCGCTACATCGTCAACGTCACGGCCGTGGAGGGCCGGTTCGCCGTCCGCAACAAGACCGCCCGGCACCCGCACACCAACATGGCCAAGGCCGCGCTCAACATGCTCACCCGCACCAGCGCCGCCGAACTCGCCACCCGGGGCGTGCACATGTGCGCCGTCGACACCGGCTGGATCACCGACGAGAACCCGGCGCCCAAGAAGGCCCGGATCGCCGCCCACGGCTTCCGCACCCCGCTGGACATCGTGGACGGCGCGGCCCGGGTGTACGACCCGATCGTCCGGGGCGAGGCCGGGCACCCGGTGTCGGGCGTGTTCCTCAAGGACTACCGGGTGGCGGAGTGGTGAGGTGACGGCCCACCTGTCGTAGCAGCCACCCCAGGGAGCTGTGAGACCTGTGGGACCCGTGACAACGGCCCGCCCCGGGAAGCCGCCCCGGAGCGGGCCGCCGCCGGCTCAGCGGCCGGTGGGCAGGTTGGCCCCACCGGTGCAGTCGAACACCACGCCCGTCACGAAGGTGTTGGCCGCCAGCATGTGGATCGCCCGGGCGACGTCCTCGGCGCGGCCGACCCGGCCGACCGGGGTGGTGGCGGCGAGGCCCTCGAAGAGCGCGGTGCGCTGCTCGGCCGGGACACGGTCCCACCACGGGGTGTCGATGACGCCGGGCGAGACCGCGTTGACCCGCAGCGGGGCGAGCTCGACGGCCAGCGGCGGGACCATCGCCTCCAGCGCGCCGTTGATCGCGGCCAGGCCTGCGGTGCCGGGGATGGCGGCGCGGGCGGAGGCGGCGGTGATCAGGGTGACCGAGCCGTCGTTGCGCAGGTGCGGCAGCGCCGCCTGCAGGACGCGGACCTGCGGCCAGAACTTGGCGTCGAAGCCGGTGGCGAGGTCGGCCAGGTCGAGCTGGGCGAACGGGCCACTGCCGGCCGCGCCGCTGACCGCGACGACCAGGTGGTCCACGGTGCCCTCCTCGGCGAAGAAGGCGGCGACGGCGGCGGGGTCGGCCGCGTCCAGCTGACGGCCGGTGATCTTGCCCCCGATCCGGGCGACGGCGGCGTCCAGCCGCTCGCGGTCACGGCCGGTGACCACGACCTCGGCGCCGTCCGCCGCGAAGGCGGTGGCGGCCGCCTCGCCGATGCCCGAGCTGCCGCCCATCACGACGACGTGCTGTCCGGCGAAGTGGTTTGACGCAGTGCTCATGGTGGGGCCTTTCAACTTGTCGAGACCGTCTGTTCCGGTAATGATGTTTGTCGAGACTGCTAGTCTTGTCAAGCAGGGGCAAGAAAACGGGGCAGGAAGAGAGGGCGACCATGAGCGAGACCGAACCCCGAGCGGATCGCGCGGAGCAGGCTGACCAGCCGGAGCAGGCCGACCGGGCGACCGAGCAGGCCGAGCGGGGCCCGTCCACGCGCCCGCACACCGGACGCCGCCGCAACGAGGCCGCCCACCGGGCGATCCTCGACGCCGCCCTCCACCTGCTCGCCGACTCCGACGGCACCCCCGTCACCATCGACGCCATCGCGCGTACGGCCGGCGTCGGCAAGCAGACCGTCTACCGGTGGTGGCCCTCCAAGGGCGCCGTCCTGCTCGACGCCCTCACCGACCGCGCCGACCAGGACGTCCACGGCCCCGACACCGGCACCCTGCGCACCGACCTGCGCGCCTTCGTCGCCACCACCTTCGACGCCGCCCAGCGCAGCACCACCGCCTCCGCCCTGCGCACCCTCGCCCGCGAGGCCGCCCGCGACCCGCACCTCGCCGAGCTCATGCAGACCTTCACCGCCACCCGCCGCACCGCCCTGCGCGAACTCCTCTCCCGGGGACGCGAGCGCGGCGAACTGGCCGGGAACGCCGACCTGGAGCTGATCGTGGACCAGGTCTACGGGGTGTTCTGGTACCGCTTCCTGCTCGGCCACGGACCACTGGACCCGGCCACGGCGGAGCGGCTCGCCGATTCCCTGGTCACCGGGAACGCGGGCGACTGACCGCGCCCTCAGCCTTCGGAACCACCAGCCCCCGCCCGCACACCAGGGGCAGCTACACCCACAGGAAGTCGGCCCGGTCGACTTCTCGCGCGACACTTGCGGCACGGATATGACGGTCGGTCTACATAGTCATCCGGCCCAGCGATGCACGCGCGCGGGAAGTCGGCCACGCCGACTTCCCGCGCGATGGCCCCGGAGCATAACGGCTGGTGGCAGGAGCCCCCTGACGGAGCCGACTACCCGTGCGCCAGCAGGCTGACGTACCCGCGGTCCGGGTGGCCCGGGCAGGGCTGTTCCAGCCGGGTGGTGACGGTGAAGCCGGCCCCGGCCAGCAGCTCGACCAGCCGGTCGGCCGGGACGAGGTGGGAGGTGTACGAGACCGGGTGGCCGTAGCCCGTCGCCGGGTGCAGTCGGGCGTCGCCGATGTGGCCGCCGAGGAGGAGGTGGCCGCCGGGCGCGAGGGCGCGGTGGAACCCGGCGAACAGTGCGGGCAGCAGCTCGGGCGGGGTGTGGTGGACGGAGTACCAGGCGAGGATGCCGCCGAGGGCGCCGTCGGGGAGGTCGAGGGCGGTCATCGTGCCCTGCCGGAACCGGAGTTCGGGGTACGCGCGGCGGGCGAGCGCGACCATCTCGCCCGAGACGTCCACGCCGAAGGCCGACAGCCCCAGACCGTCCAGGTACGCCGTCACCCGCCCCGGGCCGCACCCGAGGTCCGCGACCTCGCCGCCGCCCGAAGCCCGGACCAGTTCGGCGAAGGCGGCGAGCATCGCCCTGGACACCGGGTCCATGCCCTCCGGCGGGACGACCAGGCGGACGTAGTCGGCGGCGACGGTGTCGTACGACTCCCGGACGGCGGCGAGGTGGGCGGGGTCGGTCACCGCGTCGCCCTAACGCCCGGCCTCGGCGGCCTCGGCTGTCTCGGTGGCCTCGGCGGCCCTGGCGGCCTTGGCGGCCCTGGTGGCCCGCTCGGCGAACACCTTCTCGCGCCGGTCGGCGGTCTGCTTCATCATCCGCTTCCGGTCCCGGGCGGAGAGCCGGTCGAGGTACAGGTGGCCGTTCAGGTGGTCGGTCTCGTGCTGGAGGCAGCGGGCGAAGTACCCCGTGCCCTCGATGGTGACGGGATTGCCGTGCTGGTCGACGCCGCGCACGACCGCGTGGGCCGGCCGCGCGAGCCGGGTGTCCGCCCCCGGCACGGACAGGCAGCCCTCGGCGTCCTCGATCAGGCGGCGGCCGGGTTCCTGCTCGTCCACCACCGGGTTGAGCACGTGGCCGACGTGCCGGACGCCGTCGTCGTCGGGGCAGTCGTAGACGAACAGGCGCAGGTCCACGTCCACCTGGTTGGCGGCGAGGCCGCAGCCGTCGGCGACGTACATGGTGGCGAACATGGAGTCGATCAGCCGGGCCAGGCGCTCGCTGCCGAAGTCGTCCTCGGTCGCCGGGCGGCAGGTGCGGCGCAGGATCTCCTCCCCCACTTCGGTGATCCGCAGAACGGTCGGGCGTTCGCGCAGCTCGGACACGGGTGCTCCTTCGGGGGTGGCACGGCTTGCTGTCAGCTTTGCAAAGTAGCAGACTTTGCAAAGTGACCGAAGACCTCATCAGAACCGGCGCCCTCCCCGAGCACGCCGTCCGCACCGCGCTGCTCGAGCTGCTCGCGGAACGCGGCACCCTCACCTCCACCGAGGCGGCCGCCCGGCTCGGCTACAGCTCCGGCCTGTGCTCCTTCCACCTGCGGCAGCTGGCCCGCCACGGGCTGATCGAGGAGGCCCCGGCCACCGACGGGCGGGCCCGGCCGTGGCGCCTGCCGCACGAGCAGCAGCCCGTCCCGGACGACCAGGCGCAAGGCCGGGTGGAAGACCGGACGGAAGACCAGTTCGGCGCGTTGGCCCGCGGCCTGGAGGACGAGAGCTACCGGCGCTGGCTCGCCCGGCGCGCCGAGGCCCCCGCCGACTGGCAGCACGACGAGGCCTTCAGCGCCGTCGTCTACCTGACCCCCGACGAGCTTTCGGCCGTCGGCGAGGCCGTCCGCCAGGTCCTCGCCCGCTACCGGCGTCGCGAGGCCGACCCGGCCGCCCGCCCCGCCGACGCCCGCCCGGTCGCCGCCGTCACCCGCCTCTTCCCGCTCCTCGACGAGCTTCCCGACGGGCTGCCCGAGGAACGGTGAGGGAGCGATGCCCGAGGAACGGTGACCGAGGAGCTACCCGTGCGACGGTGACCGACGCTCAGGCCTGGCGCCAGGACTGCCGGGCCACCGCCCGTACCACCGGCCCGACCAGCAACCCCGCCGCGGCGCCCAGGGCAACCCCCTGCACCCCGTCCCAGACGTCCTGCACATCGCAGGTCCGCCCGATCACCGGCAGCGCGTAGTGCAACGCCGACACCGCGAACGGCAGCGCCGCCGCGCCGAACAGCGCCGTCGTCGCCCGCCGCCGGGTCCCCGCCAGCGCGGCCGCGAAGCCGACCGGGGCGTAGGTCGCCAGCTTGAGCTCGATGTGCCGGACGTGCAGCAGCTCGTACGGCGAGCGCGGCCGCCCGCCCTCGACGGTGCAGTGCCGGACGGCGTCCTCGGAGAGCCGGAACGCCTCCGGCAGCAGCGTCGCCACGACCACCCCGCCGAGCCCGAGCAGCAGCATGAAGCCCACCGCCCAGTGGGCCCGCAACAGCCGCCCCACCGGCCGGTTCAGCAGGGCCGCGGGCGCCAGCGAGAGCAGCAGCCCGGGCCAGAACATCGGCATCCCGCCGATCACCGCACTGATCACGCCTCAACGGACGCCCCACGCGGCTGCTCGGTTCTCGCGACGGGAAAGGTGTTGCCTCGGCCGGGCTGCCGGCGCTGCCGCCGCCGCACTCTGACGATCACACCCACTGGAACGAAGCAGCCGCGGAACGGGCGCACGGCCGCGCGCCGTGCGCGATCCAGTACGCGGTTCGGTGCGCGATCCAGTGAGCGATTCAGTGCGCGATCGAGGTGATCAGCTCCTGCGCCCCCTGCCGCTTGAGCGCCAGGGCCACCGAGGTCCCCAGGTCCTCCGGGCTGAGCGCGCCCGCCCACTCGTGGGCGTCCAGCACCCGCTTGCCGTCCGGGGTGAAGACCCGGCCGCGCAGGGAGAGCCGGCCGTCCGGCTCGGCCTTGGCGTAGCCGGCGATCGGGCTGTTGCAGTGGCCCTGCAGCACGTGCAGGAACATCCGCTCGGCCGCCGCCTCGCGCCAGGTGTCGTGGTGGCCGAGCGTGGTGACGGCGTCGATGGTCGCGGTGTCGTCCTCGCGGCACTGCAGGACGAGGGTCCCGGCGCCGATCGGCGGGCACATCGCCTCGATGCCGAGGACCTCGGTGATCCGTGCCTGCTCGCCGATCCGCTCCAGGCCGGAGACGGCGAGCAGCAGGGCGTCGACGGTGCCGGCCTCGAGCTTGGCGAGCCGGCTGTTGGCGTTGCCGCGGATCGGTACGCATTCCAGGTGCGGGTGGGCGGCGGCGAGTTGGGCGGTGCGGCGGACGGAGGAGGTGCCGATCCGGGTACCGGGCGGGAGTTCGGCCAGGGTCAGGCCGCCGGGGTGGACGAGGGCGTCGCGGATGTCGTCCCGGCGCAGGTAGGCGGCGAAGACGGTGCCGGCGGGCAGCGGGCGGTCGGCGGGCACGTCCTTGAGGCAGTGCACGGCGACGTCGGCTTCCCCGGCGAGCAGCGCGGCGTCGACCTCCTTGGTGAAAGCGCCCTTGCCGCCCAGGGCGGCGAGGTCCCCGGTCCAGCGGTCGCCCGAGGTGGTGACCGGCACCACCTCGGTACGCAGGTCCGGGTGCAGCGCGGCGAGTTCGGCGCGGACCCGGTCGACCTGGGCGAGTGCCATGGGCGAGGAGCGGGAGACGATGCGGATCAGCTCAGCGGTGGCCATGGCGCGATGATAGGCGCCCATACGGTCTCGACCGGGGGTGCCTCGCCCACTCGGCGACACGGCGCGGCACCGCCGCCCGCTGGACGTCCCGCATCAGCTGCCCGACCGCACCGAGCGCCGTACCGGCCGCCACCAGCAGGCTCGCGCCGCTGAACCGGTACCCGTCGGCCGCGCCAGGCCGCGCAGTTGGTCGGCCGGCTGGGTGCGGTCCGCGACCCGCCGCAGGACCGCCGGGTCGACGCCGGGCAGCGGCAGGCTCTGCCCGAGTCGGAACAGCACGACGCCGCCGAGCGTGGCGGCCGCCCTCGGGCCCAATCCGTTACGGCTGACGGGCACTCGCCTCATCTCCCCGGGTGTCGACGGGAGTTGGGACGCGACGGACGGCCGGGCGGTTCCTCGCCCGGCCGTCCGCTCCCGCAGAACCTCACTCGTTGTGCAGAACCTCACTCGTTGTGCAGCACCTCCGCGATCGGCAGCCGGGCCGCCGAGCGGGCCGGGACGAGCGCGCCGAGGACGGCGATCGCGATTCCCGCGAGGGCGAGGGCGGCCAGCAGCGGGGCGCCCCAGACGTCGATCATCGAGTCCGTGAAGTGGATGATCCGGACGTTCTCGACGATCACCCGGTGCACCAGGATCCCGACCGGGATGCCGATGATCCCGCTGGCCACGCCCTGCCAGGCCACCGAGGTGATGGTCATGGCGACGACCTGCCGGGGCGTCATCCCGATCGACTTGAGCATGCCGAGGTCGCGGCGGCGCTCGCGGATGGTGAGCAGCAGCGTGTTGAAGACGCCTAGCGCGGCGACCACCGACAGCAGGACGGTGAAGATCGTGGTGAAGGACTGGATCGCGACGATCGACCCTTCCGTGCCCGCGGTGACCACCGAGGTCGACAGGCTCGGGTCGGCCGCCGAGACCGCGTCCCGGTAGGCCCTGGCGTCGGTGCCGGGGGCGAGCCGTACGTCGTACTCGACCACGTGCGGGTCGGAGGTGAGCAGAGCTGCGGTGGCGGCGTTGGAGGTGAGCGCGTTGGCGTTGCCCTGGGCCTCCTCGCCGACGATGGTGACGGTGGTCTGCCGGCCGTCCAGCAGCAGGGTGACCTTGTCGCCGAGCTTGAGCCCGTGCTGGTCGAGGAAGGCCGGTCCGACCTCGGCCTCGCCCAGCCCGGTCGCCGGGCGGCCCTCGACCACGTCGAGCCGCCGGTGGTCGACCATGGCGTCGCCGCCGTAGAAGTTGGCGAAGACCAGCTGCGGCTGGCCCGCGACGGCGACCCGGAGGAGGCCGCGGACGGAGACCCGGTCGGCGCCGGGGGTGGCGTGCAGCATCGCCTCGGTCTGCTCCTGGGTCAGCCGGGGCGCGACCTTGTTGTCCGAGAAGGCACCGGTCTGCACGTTGATGTGGGTGTACGTGTCGGACGCGGTCATGGACTTGGCCAGGGTGCCGGTCACCCCTGTGGTCACGGTCACGGTGACCACGCCGAGTGCGATCGCCGCCATGGTCAGCGCGGTGCGGGCCGGGCGGGCGAAGGGCTGGCCGAGGCCGAGGCTGACGGCGCGCGGCAGCCGGGTGCCGCTCAGCCAACGCTGGACCTTGAGGCCGCGCCCGCCGCGCGGCGCGCTGCCGGCCGAGATGGCCTCGGCGGCGGAGAGCCGGCGGGCCCGCGAGGCGGGGACGAAGGCGGCGAGCGCGACCAGCAACGGGACGCCGAGCAGGGTCGCGACCGGCAGCCAGCCGGCCGGTTCGATCACGGCGGTGCCGGTCGCGATCCCGCTGAACGCGGTCAGCAGGATCGGGTACGCGGCCGCCCAGCCGGCCGCCGTACCGAGGACGGTGCCGACGACGGCGGGCACCGAGACCATGGTCAGGTAGACCGTGACCACCTGGCGCGGGGTGAAGCCGATCGACTTCAGCACCCCGATGTGCCGGTAGCCGGAGACCACCGCACCACTGACCACGTTGCCGATGATCAGCGCGGCGACGATCAGGCCGAGCACGCCGAAGACCGTCATCAGCGGCAGGTAGGCGTCGGCGCCCGCCGAGAAGGCCTGCTTGAGCACCAGGTAGGACTGCCCGCTGGCGACGGCGTCCCCGGGCAGGCCCTCGGTGGCGTTGGCGAGCGAGGTGGTGAGCTGCTGTTCGGTGCCCGCGTCGGTGAAACGGTAGAGCATCTGCCGGCCGGTGGGGTGCAGGGCGGCCGCCTGCTGGGGGGTGACCCAGCCGCCGGCGGACTGGCTCATCGTGGACGCGGAGCCCACGATGGTGAGCTTGAGCCCGGTGCCGGTGGTGATCGACGTGCCGATGACTCCCTCTGCGGAGCCCCCGGCCGTGGCCATGACCATCTCCCCGGGTGCGGTGGCCCAGCGGCCGGACAGCAGTTCCGCGCGGTCCACCGGCGCGGCCGCCGGGTCGGGCCGGCCGACCAGGGTCAGCGGGCCCGGCGGGTGGCCGGCCCAGTCGGTGGGGATGGTCACCACGGCCTGGTCGAAGGGCCCGGCGGCGGCCTCGACGCCCGGCCGGTGGGCGGTGGCGGCCAGTTGGTCCGCCGAGGCCTTGGCCGGGTCGAAGACGGCGCTGACGTGGGCGCCGTGCTCGGCCTCGAAGGCGGCGTCGAACGGGGCCCGGGCGGCGCTGATCACCGCGAGGGCGAGCAGCACGGTCGCGGTGGAGCAGAAGACGACCAGGCCGATCACGATGGTCTGCACCCGGCGGCGCTTCACCGCCGCCCGCGACGCCCGCCAGACGGCCCCGCTCATGCGCCCACCTCGCTGCGCTCGGCGGGCGCTTCGCGCAACACGCACCTCTTGACGGTTCCCTCGCTTCGCTCGCTCACGACTGGGCCTCCAGCATCCGCTCGCGCGCCACCTTGCCGTCCGCGACCTCGACCAGCCGGCTGGCGCAGCGGGTGGCCAGGTTGGGGTCGTGGGTGACGATCAGCAGGGTCTGGCCGATCTGGTTGAGGTCGATCAGCAGGTCCATCACCTGCTCGCCGGAGCGGCTGTCCAGCGCGCCGGTCGGCTCGTCGGCCAGCAGCAGGGCCGGACGGTTCATCAGGGCCCGGGCCACCGCGACCCGCTGGCGCTCGCCGCCGCTGAGCGCGGCCGGGTAGACGTCCTTGCGGTGGGCGACGCCGAGTTCGTCCAGCAGTTCCAGGGCGCGGCGGCGGGCCTGGCGGGCGGTGGTGCCGGTCAGCTGGGCGGCCAGGGCGACGTTGTCGAGGGCCGGGAGGTCGTCGATCAGGTTGAAGAACTGGAAGATCATGCCGACGTGTCGGCGGCGGAAGAGGGCCAGGCCGGTCTCGTTCAGTTGCCCGAGGTCCTGTCCCTGGACCCGGACGGTGCCGGAGGTGGGCCGGTCCAGGCCGGCCACCATGTTCAGCAGGGTGGACTTGCCGCACCCCGAGGGGCCCATCACGGCGACCGCCTCGCCCGCCCGGATCCGCAGGTCGACGCCGTCGAGGGCCCTGGCGTCGCCGAACTCCTTGTGGACCCCGGACAGCTCGACGACGACCTGCGCGTCGTCCGGCCGGGAGGTCCCGTCGTGGTCGTTGCTCATGGTGGACGACGGTAGGCGCGGGCGCCCCGCCGGTACGTCCCACCCGAGGTGTAACCGCGGGCGGCCGTAGTACCGGGGATGTACGGGCCCGGCACTCCCGGATGATGTGGATCATGCCGTGACCTGGGAAGCTGGTGCCGTGTGGGGAACGGGGTTGGAGTGGGCCGCCGTCGCGGTGGCGGGGACGGCGGGCGTGGGCGCGGGCTGGCTGGCCGTGGCGCTGGCCCGGGCGCGGCGGCTGCACCGGGCGGCCATCGGCGAGCGCGGCTGGCTGCTGGAACGGGAGCGCGAGAGCGCCGCCCGTACCGCCGTGGACGCCGAACGGGCTCGGATCGCCGCCGAGTTGCACGACATCGTCAGCCACAACGTGAGTCTGATGGTGGTGCAGGCCGGGGCGGCGCGCGAGGTGCTGGCCACCATGCCCGAGGAGGCGGCGGCGGCGATGGGCGCCGTCGAGGCCGCCGGGCGGGACGCGATGACCGAACTGCGGCACCTGCTCGGCCTGCTCGCCCCCGCCGCGGACGGCAGCGAGGAGGCGGACGGGGAGGACCTCGCGCCGCAGCCGAGCCTGGGCCGGCTGAGCCCGCTGATCGACCGGTTCGCCTTCGCCGGGCTGCCGGTCGAGGTCCGGATCTCCGGCGAGCCCCGGCCGCTGCCCGCCGGCATCGACGTGACGGCGTACCGGATCGTCCAGGAAGCGCTGACCAACGCGCTCAAGCACGGGGACGGGGTGACGGCGGAGGTGACGGTGCGCTACGCGGACCACTTCCTGCGGGTCGAGGTGCTGAACAGCGGGCCGAGCGTGCTGTCCGGTGCCCCGCCCGGCGCGCCCGCCCCGGCACCGCGGCCGGCCGACGGCGCCGGGCGCGGGCTGATCGGCCTGCGCGAGCGCGTCGCCGTGTACGGCGGGGACCTGGACGCCCGGCGCCGGCTCGGCGGCGGCTACCGGGTCCGCGCCCGCATCCCGCTGGACCGGCCGTGACGGAGCGGGCGACAGCGCGGGCGACCGGGCAGACGACGGAGCAGACGACGGAGCAGACGACGGAGGGCACCGTGGAGGAAGAGCACCAGGAGCGCCGCCCCCGGGTGGTGATCGCCGACGACCAGGAGCTGGTCCGCACCGGCTTCCGGATGATCCTGACCGCGCGCGGCATCGACGTGGTCGCCGAGGCCGGCGACGGCGCCGGGGCGGTGGCCGCCGCCGTCCTGCACCGGCCGGACGTCGCCCTGCTGGACATCCGGATGCCCGGCATGGACGGCCTGGAGGCCGCCCGGCGCATCCTCGCCCGGGTACCGGACTGCCGGGTGATCATGCTGACCACCTTCGACCTCGACCACTACGTCTACGCCGCCCTGTCCGCCGGGGCCAGCGGCTTCCTGCTCAAGGACGTCACCTCCGCCCACCTCGCCGCCGCCGTACGGCTGGTGGACACCGGGGACGCCCTGCTCGCGCCCTCGATCACCCGACGGCTGGTCGAGCGCTTCGCGGCCGGCGCCCCGCGTCCGGCTCCCGGTGCCGACGGCCCGCCGCTGCACCGCGACCTCGCCCCGCTCACCCCGCGCGAGGCGGAGGTGCTCGCCCTGCTCGGACGCGGGCTCTCCAACACCGAGTTGGCGCGCGAACTCACCCTCAGCGAGTCGACGGTGAAGACGCACGTGGCCCGGATCTTCGCCAAGCTGAACCTGCGCGACCGGGCGCAGGCGGTGGTCCTCGCCTACGAGACCGGGCTGGTCGCACGGGGCGGCGGCGGCTGACCATCAACTCGCCTCACAAATACGGCAGTTCACATGACAATCATTCATCTCACTCATTAGAGCTAACTCCACGTCGAATCCCCCGTTTTGCCAGTTCATGGGGCAACATCTGCATGTCCGCGCCCGAACGGAAGATCCACCGCGGGCGGCATCACCCGGCATGACGAAGACCATTGGACAGGCCCGTGACCACCACTCCCCTCGTGTGGGACTGCCCCTTCCACCACACCGACGGCCTGGAGTTCGACCCCCTCCTCAAGCGGCTGCTCACCGAGGCCCCGATCGCCCGGATCCGGCTGCCGCACGGCGAGGGCGAGGCCTGGCTGGCCACCCGCTACGAGGACGTCCGGGTGGTCACCACCGACCGCCGCTTCAGCCGCGCCGCGGGCATCGGCCGCGACCTGCCCCGGATGACGCCCGCCCCGATCGCCCAGTCCGAGGCGATCAACCTGATGGACCCGCCCGCCCACAACCGGCTCCGCCGACTGGTCGCCCAGGGCTTCACCAACCGCCAGGTCGAGCGGATGCGCCCCGCCACCCAGCGGACCGTCGACGGCTATTACGACGAGATGGCGGAGCACGGCTCCCCCGCCGACCTGATGCACTTCCTGGCCGCCCGGCTCCCGCTCACCACCATCTGCGAGCTGCTGGACATCCCCGAAGCCGACCGCGCCGAACTCCGCGGCCACGCCGTCGCGATGATGCGGATGGGCCCGGCCAGCCGGGACGGCCAGGAAGCCGCCAAGGCCGCCCTGCGCGGCTACTTCAGCGAGCTGACCGCCGCCCGCCGCGCCGACCCCGGCGAGGACCTGATCAGCGCCCTCGCCACTGCCCGCGACGGCGACGAACTGCTCGACGCCGACGAACTGACCGTCATGGCGATGGTCCTGCTGGTCACCGGCCACGACACCAGCACCTACCAGCTCGGCAACATCACCTACACCCTGCTCACCCACCCCGAGCAGCTCGCCAAGCTCCGCGCCCAGCCCGACCTGCTGCCGCGCGCCCTGGAGGAGCTGCTGCGCTTCATCCCGTTCCGCCAGGGCGTCGGCATCGCCCGGGTCGCCACCGAGGACGTCGAGCTGGGCAGGGTGCTGATCCGGGCCGGCGAGGCGGTGCACGTCTCCTACCTGACCGCCAACCGAGACCCGGCGGTCTACGAGCGCCCCGACGAGCTGGACCTCGACCGCGGCGAGCCCACCCACATGGCCTTCGGCTACGGCCAGCACCACTGCCTCGGCTCGCACCTCGCCCGGATGGAGCTGCAGGTCGCCATCGGCACCCTGCTGCGGCGCTTCCCCGACCTGCGGCTGGCCGCCGAACCCGCCGACCTCGACTGGGACTCCGGCTCGATCTGGCGGTTCCCGCGCACCCTGCCGGTGGCCTGGTAGCAGCTCCCCCGCCCGCCACCGCCGCGCCCGCCACCGCCGCCGCGCCCGTACCGTTCCAGGCATCCACCGGCCTGCCCGCAGGCCCCCAGGGGAGACCCACGCCCATGGCAACACTCTGCCGCCCCGCCATCGCCGTACCCGAGCACGTCATCACCCTCGACGAGACCCTCGCCCTGGCCCGCACCCTGCACGCCGGCCACCCCGAACTCGGCCTGGCCCTGCGGCTGATCGAGAACACCGGGGTGCGGACCCGGCACCTGGTCCAGCCGATCGAGCGGACCCTCACCCACCCGGGCTTCACCGTCCGCAACGAGGTGTACGAGCGCGAGGCCAAGCGCCGCGTCCCCGAGGCGATCGAACGCGCCCTCGAGTACGCCGAGTTGACCGCCCGGGACATCGACCTGATGGTCTACGTGTCCTGCACCGGCTTCATGATGCCGTCGATGACCGCATGGCTGATCAACACCATGGGCTTCCGCTCCGACACCCGCCAGGTGCCCATCGCCCAGCTCGGCTGCGCGGCCGGCGGCGCCGCCGTCAACCGCGCGCACGACTTCTGCCGCGCCTACCCGGGCGCCAACGTGCTCATCGTCGCCTGCGAGTTCTGCTCGCTCTGCTACCAGCCGACCGACCTCGGCGTGGGCTCACTGCTCTCCAACGGCCTGTTCGGGGACGCGGTGGCCGCCGTGGTGATGCGCGGGCACGGCGGGCGCGGCGTGCAGATCGAGCGCAACGGCTCGCACCTCGTCCCGGGCACCGAGGACTGGATCTCGTACGGGGTGAGGGACACCGGCTTCCACTTCCAGCTGGACCGGCGGGTGCCCGGCACGATGGAGATGCTCGCGCCCGCACTGCGCGGCCTGGCCGGCGAGCACGGCTGGGACGTCTCCGGGCTCGGCTTCTACATCGTGCACGCCGGCGGCCCACGCATCCTGGACGACCTGTGCCGCTTCCTCAACCTGGAGCCGGCCACCTTCCGCTACAGCCGCGCGACGCTCACCGAGCGCGGCAACATCGCCAGCGCCGTCGTCTTCGACGCCCTCGCCCGGCTGTTCAACGACGGCGGCGTCTCCGAGGGCACCACCGGACTGATCGCCGGCTTCGGACCGGGCATCACCGCCGAGATCTCGCTGGGGAGTTGGGTCGGCGCACCGACCGACACGCTGCGCCCGCGCCGGCCGCGCGCCATCTCCACGTCCGACATCGCCCTCGTCCATCCGACCGCTCCCCGCCGTTTCCCGACCGGCACTACGATCACCGAATGACCGACACCACGGACCGCACCGACACCTCCGCCAGAGCCGCCGAACTCGCCGCCCGCTTCCCGGCGTTGCACGCGCCGCAGCACTGGAGCTGGGGACGGTACGACGCGCAGTTCTCCATCGAGATGCCGCCGGACTCACTGGTCACCAACATCCACCTGGTCGGTTTCGCGGACGGCGAGGTGGTGCTCTGCCGGGACGACCGGGACCACTGGTTCCTGCCCGGCGGCACCCGCGAGCAGGACGAGAGCGTCGCCTCCTGCCTGGAGCGCGAACTGCGCGAGGAGGCGGGCGCCCGGCTGCTCGGCGAGCCGGGCTGGCTGGGCGCGCACCGCTGCCGCACCGACGATCCGGTGCCGTACCGGCCGTGGCAGCCACACCCGGAGAAGGCCTGGCTGTGGGGCTGGGGCGAGGTCGTGCTGGAGTCCTCGCCGACCAACCCGGCGGACGGCGAGCAGGTGGTCGAGGTCCGTACGGTCCCCGTCGCCGAGGCGCAGCGGCTGCTGCTGAGCGGGCACGACGCCTGGTGGGGCGAGCTGATCGGCCTGGCGGTCGAACTGCGGGGCCGGGCCGGACGGGGCTGAGGCCGAGCCGGCCCTGACCGGGCCGAGGCCGTCGCCCGGCCGAGGTATTCCCGCGGTCGGGGAAGACCACTGGAACGGCGGAGCATCGGGCGACGATGTCCGTTTTGTGGTGATATGACTCATCCATGGACACCACATCGCTGGCCGTGGACTACCCGGTGCTCAACATCTTCTGGACGATGCTGGAGCTGTTCCTCTGGATCCTCTGGTTCTTCCTGCTGTTCAAGATCATCACGGACATCTTCCGCAGCCACGACCTCAGCGGCTGGGGCAAGGCCGGCTGGCTGGTCCTGGTGATCTTCCTGCCGCTGATCGGCATCCTCGCGTACCTGATCGCACGCGGGCAATCGATGAGCACACGCGACATCGAGCAGGCGCAACGGTCCGAAGCCGCGTTCAAGTCCTACATCCGGGACGCGGCCGGGACGGAGCCGACCGCCGGCGGCGGCAGCCACGTCGACGACCTGGCGAAACTCGCGGCCCTCAAGGAGAAGGGCGCCATCTCCGACGAGGAGTACCAGAAGGCCAAGGACAAACTCCTGGTCTGACCGGCACCGCACTGCGACGGGCACTGCGACCGGCACGACGGCGGGGCCGGTGGACGCGCGAACGTCCACCGGCCCCGCCTTCGTTCACCCGGCCGGTCAGCACCGGTTCAGCGCCGCCCGGAGTGCCGGTCAGCGCCGGTTCAGCGCCGCCCGGAGCGCCGGTCGCCCGCGCCGCCGGCGCCGCCGGCGCCGCCACCGGTCAGGCCGGCCCGGCGCAGCGCGTCCGCCATGGCACTGTTGGCCGGTGCCGCGCCGCCGCCACCCTGACCGCCCTGGCCGCCACCGCGCCGGTCCTGGCCACCGCGTCCGCCCTGACCACCCTGGT
The DNA here is from genome assembly GCF_055576085.1 of Kitasatospora sp. NPDC033851. Lineage (NCBI taxonomy): Bacteria > Bacillati > Actinomycetota > Actinomycetes > Kitasatosporales > Streptomycetaceae > Kitasatospora > Kitasatospora sp. NPDC033851. The sequence goes on from NZ_JBVIRL010000017.1 coordinate 86,589, forward strand.
TACCCTGGCCGCCCTGGCCGCCCTGGCCGCCCTGCCCGCTGCCGCGCCGCTCCTGGCGCGGCGGACGGGCCTGCCGCTCGCCCCGGTCCGCACGGTCACCGCGGTCGCCGCCCCGGTCGCCGCGCTCGCGCCCGACCTCGTCGTCCAGCCGCAGGGTGAGCCCGATCCGCTTGCGCGGCACGTCCACCGTGAGCACCCGGACCTTCACGATGTCGCCGGGCTTGACCACCTCGCGCGGGTCCTTGACGAAGTTCCTGGACAGCGCCGAGACGTGCACCAGCCCGTCCTGGTGGACGCCCACGTCCACGAAGGCGCCGAAGGCGGCGACATTGGTGACCACGCCCTCCAGCACCATGCCGACCTCCAGGTCGCCGATCTTGTCGACGCCCTCCTTGAAGACCGCGGTGCGGAAGGCCGGGCGCGGGTCGCGGCCGGGCTTGTCCAGTTCGCCGAGGATGTCGGTGACGGTCGGGACGCCGAAGGTGTCGTCCGCGAAGTCGCCGGGCTTCAGCGCCCGCAGCGCGGCGCCGTTGCCGATCAGCTCGCGCAGTTCCCCGCCGGTCGCGGCGAGGATGCGGCGCACCACCGGGTAGGCCTCGGGGTGCACGCTGGAGGCGTCCAGCGGGTCCTCGCCGCCGGGGATGCGCAGGAAGCCCGCGCACTGCTCGAAGGCCTTGGGGCCGAGCCGGGCGACGTCCTTGAGCTGCTTGCGGGTGTGGAACGGGCCGTTGGCGTCGCGGTGGGCGACGATGTTGTCGGCGAGCGTGCCGGTGATCCCGGAGACCCGGGTGAGCAGCGGCGCCGAGGCGGTGTTGACGTCCACGCCGACGGCGTTGACGCAGTCCTCGACCACGGCGTCCAGCGAGCGGGAGAGCTTCACCTCGCTCAGGTCGTGCTGGTACTGGCCGACGCCGATCGACTTGGGGTCGATCTTGACCAGTTCGGCCAGCGGGTCCTGGAGACGGCGGGCGATCGAGACCGCGCCGCGGATCGACACGTCCAGCTCCGGCAGCTCCTGCGAGGCGAACGCGGAGGCCGAGTAGACCGAGGCGCCGGCCTCGCTGACCATCGCCTTGGTGAGGTTCAGCTCGGGGTGGCGCTTGATCAGGTCCTCGGCGAGCTTGTCGGTCTCCCGGGAGGCGGTGCCGTTGCCGATCGCGACCAGGTCGACGTCGTGCTTCTTCGCCAGCGCCGCCAGGGTGTGCAGGGCCGCGTCCCACTTGTTGGCGGGCTGGTGCGGGTAGATCGTGTCGTACGCGACGACCTTGCCGGTGGCGTCCACCACGGCGACCTTCACACCGGTGCGGAAGCCCGGGTCCAGGCCCATGGTGGCGCGGGTGCCGGCCGGGGCGGCGAGCAGCAGGTCGCGCAGGTTGGCGGCGAAGACGCGCACCGCCTCGTCCTCGGCCTCGGCGCGCAGCCGGGCGCGCTGGTCGATGCCGAGGCGCACCAGGATCCGGGTGCGCCAGGCCCAGCGGACGGTGTCGCCGAGCCACTTGTCGGCCGGGCGGCCGCGGTCGGCGATGCCGAAGCGGGCGGCGATCCGCTGCTCGTAGTCGTTCTCGCCGGGCAGGTCACCCTCGGACTCGCCGTCGTAGGGCGAGAGTTCGAGGTCGAGCACCTCCTCCTTCTCGCCGCGCAGCATCGCCAGGATGCGGTGCGAGGGGAGCTTGGTGAACGGCTCGGAGAAGTCGAAGTAGTCGGCGAACTTGGCGCCGTCCTGCTCCTTGCCGGCGCGGACCGTGGCGACCACGCGGCCGCGGGTCCACATCCGCTCGCGCAGCGAGCCGACCAGGTCGGCGTCCTCGCCGAAGCGCTCGACCAGGATCGCCCGGGCGCCCTCCAGGGCCGCCGGGGCGTCCGCCACCGACTCGTTGAGGTACCCGCCGGCGAGCGCCGTCGGATCCTGCGAGGGGTCGGCGAGCAGGGTGTCGGCCAGCGGCTCCAGCCCCGCCTCGCGGGCGATCTGCGCCTTGGTGCGCCGCTTCGGCTTGAACGGCAGGTAGATGTCCTCCAGCCGGGCCTTGGAGTCGGCGGCCAGCACCCGGGCGCGCAGCGCGTCGTCCAGCTTGCCCTGGGACTCGATCGACTCCAGGACGGCCGCCCGGCGTTCCTCCAGTTCGCGCAGGTAGCGCAGCCGCTCCTCCAGGCTGCGCAGCTGGGCGTCGTCGAGGGAGCCGGTGACCTCCTTGCGGTAGCGGGCCACGAAGGGAACGGTCGAGCCGCCGTCGAGCAAGTCGACGGCCGCCTTCACCTGCCCCTCGCGGACGCCCAGTTCCTCGGCGATCTTGCGCTCGATCGCCTGTTGGGCCTGGCGGGCCACCTGTTCGGCTGGCGTGGTCACGAAGCCGGTCACCTTCTCCTTCAGTGCTTTCGCCGTTACGCCCTGCATTCTGGCAGGTGCCGACGACGACGCCCGGCCGTACCCGGGGCGGCCGGGCGTGGCGTGCCCGGCCGGCGGCCCCAAGAAGGCTCAAGCGATGCCCAGTTGCCGCTTCCTAGGCTGGCGGGCATGGACACTCTGGACGCTGCCGCCGAGGTGGAGCGGCTCGCCGCCGCCAAGTACCTGCTGTTCACCACCTACCGGAGGAACGGCACCCCGGTCGCCACCCCGGTCTGGGTCGCGCGGGACGGCGACGCGCTGGTCTTCACCACCGTGACGAAGACCGGCAAGGTCAAGCGCCTGCGCAACCGCTCCGACGTGCTGGTCGGCCCGAGCGACATCCGCGGCAACCTGCTCGGCGCCCAGGTCCCGGCCACCGCCGTGCTCGACCCGGCCCGGGCGCCCGCCTACCGCAAGCTGCTGCGGCGCAAGTACGGGCTGCTGTGCGCGATCGCGCTGACCGCGAACGTGCTGCGCTTCGGCAAGGGCGGCACGGTCGGGGTGCGGGTCACTCCAGTGTGAGCGAGCCGTCGGGCCGGCCGTCGGCGGCGAGGTCGATCACCGTCGTCCGGCTGCCGTAGGTCAGCCTGATCCGGTCCGGGCCGTCCCAGGCGGCGTCGACCCCGTCGCCGTACCGGAAGCCCGCGTAGGCGACCTGCCAGCGGCGGGTGGTCAGGCCGGTGCCCTGGTCGACGAAGACCCACTGGGCGGTGCTGAGCATCCCGGGCTCCTCCTGCCGGACGATCCGCCGGTCGGAGCGGTCGGGTGCCGGCCGCGTCGCGGTGGACCGCGGGTCGTCGAGGAAGATCCACAGCGGCACCGTCGCCGCGGCCGTCAGCAGCACGCCGACGCCCAGGACCACCCGGATCCAGGCCGACCAGGTGACGCAGTACAGCACCACCAGCAGCAGCGGCAGCGCGACGGTGCACAGCAGCAGCGGCCGGTCGAACCAGTCGCGCAGCACCAGCAGGCCGCCCGGGCGCTCGCTGTATTGCCCGACCGCACCGAGCAGGACGAGCAGCGCCAGCACGGCCAGGGCCGCGTGCAGGGCCCGGCGTTCTCCCGGCGTCCGCTGACTGATCACCATGCCGTCAGCCTATAAGTCCGCACACTTCGGGAATACGCCTGAACGAAAACGGCCGGAGCTGTACGCTGCCGGGCATGTGCGCTGCCACCCGGATGCACCCCAACGAGCCGGTGGTCGACGCGGCCCTGGTGAGACGCCTGATCTCCGCCCAGTTCCCGCAGTGGGAGCGCCTTCCCATCACGCCGGTCGGCTCCGCCGGGACGGACAACGCGATGTTCCGCCTCGGGCCCGAACTCGCCGTCCGGCTGCCCCGGGTGGAGTGGGCGGCCGGAGACGTCCGCCGGGAGCACCAGTGGCTGCCCCGGCTGGCACCACGGCTGCCGCGGCCGGTCCCCGCCCCGCTCGCGATCGGCCGGCCCGCCGCGGGCTACCCGTGGGAGTGGTCGGTGCGGCACTGGATCGACGGCGTCAACCCCGCGGTCGGCGTCCTCGCCGCGCCCGACGCGCTCGCCCGCGACCTGGCCGGCTTCGTCAACGCCCTGCGCACCGTCAACCCGACCGACGCCCCGGCCGGCCACCGCAGCGTCCCGCTCGCCTCCCGGGACGGCGCGACCCGCGCGGCCATCGCCCAGCTCGCCGGCTCCATCGACACCGCGGCCGCAACCGCCCTGTGGGACAAGGCCCTGCGCCTGCCCGACTACGCCGGACCGCCGGTCTGGATGCACGGCGACCTCACCCCCGGCAACCTGCTGGTCTCCCGGACCGGCCGGCTCGCCGCGGTCATCGACTTCGCCCTGATGGGCGTCGGCGACCCGACCGCCGACCTGATCGCCGCCTGGAACCTGCTGCCCGCCGCCGCCCGCCCCGCCTTCCGCGCCGCCCTGCGCGCCGACGACGCCATGTGGGCCCGCGGCCGCGCCTGGGCCTTCTCGATCGCCCTGGTGACGATCCCGTACTACCGGCACACCGACCAAGCCCTGACCGCCAACGCCCGCCACGTCGTCCGCGAGGTGCTCGCCGACCGCAGCGTCTAGAGCCTAGGGCTCCGCCTGCTGCTCCTCGTCGACGGCCGCGAGCAGGTGGCGCACCAGGGGGTTGGGGTCGTTGGCACGCCAGGCGACGGCGACCCGGGTGCGGGCGGTGCCGGGCTCGACGCGGCGGAAGGCGACGCCCCGCAGGCGGATCCGCCGGATGCTCGCCGGGGCCAGCGAGACGCCCAGTCCGGCCCCGACCAGCGCGCACACCGTCTGCCACTCCACCGCGTGCTGCCCGATCCGCGGGGTGAAGCCCGCCCCGGCGCACAGGCCGGTGATCCGGTCGTACAGCTGCGGCCCGTCCTCCCGGGGCAGCAGCACGAACGGCTCGTCCGCCAACTCCGCGAGCCGGGCGGTCCGTCGGCGGGCCTGCGGATGGTGCGCCGGCAGCACGGCCACGAACGGCTCGGTGAGGATCGTCCGGAAGCGCAGCTCCGGCTCGTCCGTCGGCGGTTCGCGCAGCAGCCCCACGTCGATGCTCCGGTCGTGCAGCGCGGCGAGCTGCGGCGCGCTGGTCATCTCGCGCACGTCCAGGTGCACGGCGGGCCGGCGCTGCCGGAAGGTGTCCAGCAGGCCGGGCAGGACGGTCAGGGCGAGGGAGGCGGAGAAGCCGATCCGCAGCCGGCCGGCCTCGCCGCTGCCGACGGCGCGGGCGGCGGCCAGCGCGTCCGCGAGGTCGGTCAGGGCCCGCCGTGCGGCGGGCAGGAGTTCGCGGCCGGCCGGGGTGAGGGCGACGCCGCCGGGGTCGCGCCGGAACAGCGGGTGGCCGACCTTCTCCTCCAGTCGCCGGATCTGCTGGCTCAGCGGCGGCTGGGCGATGCCGAGGCGGGCGGCGGCGTGGCCGAAGTGCAGTTCCTCGGCGAGCACGGCGAAGGCGTGCAGCTGCAGGAGGGGGAGTTCGGGGCGCTCCATACCTCCAGGGATATCAGATCATCCCGCTCGGAGTGTTGGACGTATCCCCGCAGCCCACCTAGCGTTCCCGGCATGACAGAGCGACGCGCGATCCTCAGCGGTTCGACCTTCGAGGAGCAGATCGGCTACGCCCGTGCCGTGGTGGACGGCGACTGGGTCCACGTGTCCGGGACGACCGGGTTCGACTACACGGCCATGACCATCTCCGAGGACGTGGTCGAGCAGGCCGAGCAGTGCCTGCGCAACATCGCGGCCGCGCTGGCCGAGGCGGGCTGCGGCTTCACCGACGTGGTCCGGGTGCGCTACCTGCTGCCCGAGCGCGCGGACTTCGAGCCCTGCTGGCCGGTCCTGCGCCGCTGCTTCGGCGACGTCCGCCCGGCCGCCACGATGCAGGTGTGCGGGCTCGCCGACCCCCGGATGCGGATCGAGATCGAAGTCACCGCCCGTCGGGCGGCGTCCTGACCCGCCCTTCTGACTTTCCCTCCTGACCCGCCCTCCTGACTCTCCCTCCTGAGCCGCCCTCTTGACTCCACGTCACGATGTCGGCGTCGGTTGCTATGGTTCCTGTGCCACTAGGGGCAGGGGGAACGGACTTGGCACGGAACGTGATCGACGTCAGCGTGAGCCGGCGGGTGCTGTGGATCGGTGGCGACGCGTACCCGCTCCAGCACATCGCCCGGGCGCGGCAGCTGGTCTGGTGGCCGCCCAAGCGCTCGCGGACGATCATCCGGTTCGTCCGGCAGCTGTTCGCGCTGGTGTTCGCCACCGCCACCCTCGGCGCGCTCGTCCAGAACTCCCTCGAGAAGTCGCAGGCGGCGGTCGTCCCCGGTTTGCTGGTGCTCGTCGGTCTGGTCTTCATCGTCTACCGCCTGGTCGCCAGGCTGCGCCAGCGGGCGCTGTACAAGCTGGTCATCGAGACCTCCAACTCCTCGACCACCGCGGTGGTGAGCCACGACCCGCGGCAGATCGGCGACCTGATCCAGATGATCATGGACGCGATCGACAACCCCCAGGCCGAGTTCGCCCTCCAGGTGGAGAACGTCCACATCGGAGACCGGATCAACCAGTACGGCAACCACAACACAGGGAAGCAGGTCGGCCGATGAGCGGCGACATCCACTTCGGCGACTCCGTCACCCAGCACGGCGACCACAACATCGGCATCGTCAAGCACCAGGCCCCGGCCGACCCCCGGGCGGCGATGCGCGAACTCGTCGCCGCCGTGCACGCGTTGCGCGGGCAGGTCCCGGCGGAGGACCGCGAGGTGCTGGACGAGTCACTGGAGGCCATCGGCGACGGCACCGGCACGCCGCCGTCCGTCCTGCGCCGCGCGCTGCGGAACATCTCCGGCGTCGCCTCCCTGGTGACGGCGGGCGCCCCGGTGGTGGAGTCGATCCGCCGGATCCTGGAGTCGATCAACTCCTGACGGCGCCGCGCCGACAGGGCGACCGGGTCAAAACCCTTCCCGAGTCAAGGTTTCTGCTAGCCTGACGGCATGAGCGGACTGCGTGAGCGCAAGAAGGAGCAGACCCGGCGGGCCATCTCCGAGGCGGCCATCGCGCTCTTCCTGGAGCACGGCTTCGACCAGGTGTCGGTGGCGGAGGTCGCGGCGGCCGCCGAGGTCTCCAAGCCGACCCTGTTCTCCTACTTCCCCAGCAAGGAGGACCTGGTCGTCCACCGCTTCGCCGACCACCAGGAACAGGCCGCCGAGGTCGTCCGCAACCGGCTCGCCGGCGAACCGGTGCTCGACGCCCTGCTCCGGGACTTCCTGACCGGCCTGACCCGGCGCGACCCCGTCACCGGTCTCAACGACCACCCCGCCGTCCTCGCCTTCACCGCCCTCGTCTACGGCACCCCGAGCCTGGCCGCCCGGGTCGGCGAGTACGTGGCCCGCGCCGAACGGTCCCTGGCCGACGCCCTGCGCGAGGCCCCCGACCTCCCCGAGCCCCGCGAGCTCACCGCCGCACTGCTCGCCGCCCAGGTCACCGCCACCCAGCGCGTCCTCGCCCTGCACAACTGGCGCCGCATCCAGGACGGCCGCACCCCCGACGACCTGCACGCCGAGGCCGCCGGCGACGCCACCCGCGCCTTCGACCTCCTCGCCCACGGCTACGGCCGGCCCGCCGCCGGCTAGCGGCCTGTCCTAGAGTGCCGCGCATGACGACGCGTCACCACACCTTCGATGCCCTGCACAACTTCCGCGACCTGGGGGGCTATCCGGCCGCCGGAGGACGGTCCGTACGGTGGGGCCTGCTCTACCGCTCCGACTCGCTCGGCAAGCTCACCTCGCCCGCCGACCTCGACAAGCTCCGGGCCCTCGGCGTCCGGACCGTGATCGACCTCCGCTACCCCTGGGAGATCGCCGCCAAGGGCCGGGTGCCCGACGTCGACGGACTGGAATACCACAACCTGTCGATCGAGCACCGCCCCTACGACCAGGCCGAGATCGACCCGGAGCTCGACCCCTGGCGCTACCTCGCCGACCGCTTCGCCGAGGTCGCCGAGGACGGGGTGAAGGAGATCCGCCAGGTCCTGGACGTGATCGCGGCCGCCGACGCCCCGGTCGTCTTCCACTGCGCCTCCGGCAAGGACCGCACCGGGCTCATCGCCGCCCTGCTGCTCACCCTGCTGGGCGTCGCCGAGGACGACATCGCCGCCGACTTCGCCCTCACCGAGCTCGCCACCCCGCACTTCGTCGCCGACTGGCACGCCGCCCACCCCGACCGCGTCCTGCGCTGGCCCGGCTACGGCCGCGCCCCGGAGACCGTCATCCGCCTCACCCTCGCCGACCTCGCCGCCCGCTACGGCTCCGTCGACGGCTACCTCACCGGCACCCTCGGCATCGACCGTGACCGGGTCGCCGATCTGCGCGCCCGCCTGCTCACCGACTGAGCCGCGCCGTTGCCCGCACGGGAAGTCGGACCGGCCGACTTCCCGTGCGCCCGCGGCGATAACTCGGTGGCGGGCAGGGGCGGTTGCGACAACCATGCACGGTATGACCGAGCAACCCGCGCGATGGACCGAGGCGAGCGTCTACCCCGACATGTGGGCCGACCCGGACGCCGACCCCCGCAACAGCGAAGGCCCCAGCCCCGACGGCGAACTCGGGACGCTGGAGGACTACCTGACGAACTACCGGCTGACCCTGCGGATGAAGTGCGAGGGCCTGGACGCCGAACAGCTGGCCCGCCGCTCGGTCCCGCCGTCGACGATGTCCCTGCTCGGGCTGGTCCGGCACCTGGCCGAGGTCGAGCGGGACTGGCGCAACTGGCTCACCGAGGACGAGCCGCTGCCCAAGCTCTACGGCACGCGGGACGCCGACTTCGAGGGGGCGGTGGCCGAACAGGCCGTGGTGGAGGCCTCGTTCCGGGACCTCGAACGCGAGCAGGCCGCGACGGACGCCGCGCTGGCGGGGTACGCCGACCTGGGCGAGCGGGTCGGGAAGGGCGGGATCGCGATCCGGGAGGTGCTGCTGCACCGGGTCGAGGAGTACGCCCGGCACTGCGGGCACGCCGACCTGCTGCGCGAGTGCGTCGACGGCCGGGTGGGCCAGTAGCCCCTGGGCCGCTCTAGTGGCGACGCCCCCGGGCCGGCCGGCCGCCGGACTTGCCGGAACCGGAACCGGCCTCGGACCCGGACCCGGACCCGGCACCAGACCCGGAACCGGACCGGGACCGGGGCTTGGCCGCCGGGGCCGCCACCGGCAGCGCCGTGGTGGGCCAGTGGGCGGGGCGGGTGAGGCCGGCCGGGAGGCGGGTGGCGGCGTCGCCGCGGGCGGCGTGGAGCTGGGCCTGGGTGAGGAAGAGGGCCGTACTGAGGTCGGCTCCGGCCAGGTTGGTGTCGCGCAGGTCGGCGCCGATCAGGTCGGCCAGCCGCAGGTCGGCGCCGGCGAGGTCGGCGGCCACCAGGAGCGCCCCGCGCAGGTTGGCGCCCCGCAGGTCGGCGCCGCGCAGGCGGGCGCCGAAGAAGTCGCCGCCGCGGTGTTCGCGGCGGCGCGGGACGGCGGCGCGGACGAGTTCGCCGGCGCGCAGCAGGAGCTCGCTGACGCGCTGCCGATGGGCCGGGACGTCGACGGCGAGGATCTCCTCGGGGGTGCCGCCGGCCAGCCGGTCGGTCTCTTCCAGGGCCTGTCGCAGCTCGGCATAGAGGGGGCGGGCGGGCTCGAAGGTGAGCGCCTCGGTGAGGTACTGGAGGAGTTCGTGCAGCTGCCGCACGATCGGGAAGACCTCGAACATCGGCCCGGCGCTGTCCGGCTCCTCGCGCCAGCTGCGGCCGCCGAAGGTCACCTGGGAGACCCGCTGCCCGGCGCCGAAGCAGTCGTAGACGGTGCAGCCCGGGAAGCCGCTCTCGCGCAGCCGCGCGTGGATGCCGCAGCTGAAGTCGGTCTGCAGGTTGCGGCAGGGGGTGCCGGCGGACTTGTTCATGGCGAAGTCGGTGCCGGCGGTGAACGGCAGGGCGGCGCAGCAGAGCCCGAAGCAGCTGCCGCAGTCGGACTGGAGCGGGGTCGGCGCGGCCGCCGTGGGGTCCTGCGGCGGCTGGGTCTCGCGCACGTTCCGGGGTCCTTCCAACTGGGCGCCGGTGCGGCGCCGTGAACCCCGAAATCCTACTGGGCAGACCACCCGAACCGCCTGTAAGGTATGAACTGCACAAGTGACTATTACATGCAAAGGGTGGGCATCATGACGGAGCCGGGCATCAGGGAACTGGTCCGGATGTGGATCTCGGGCTGGGCCGTCTCGCGCGGCTCCGCCGAGCCGGTGGACCAGCCCTGGGGCTGGAGCATCGACGTCGGCGCGCCGGTCGGGGAGGTGGGCCGGCACGTGCTGCCCGAGCCGACCGAGGCCGAGGTCCGCAAGATCGCCGAGGCCACCACCGCGCCGACCACCTGGCTGAAGCTGTTCGCCGAGGGCGACACCGTGCGCCCCTGGCTGGGCCCGCAGTGGCGGCTGGACGCGCCGGGCTTCCTGATGAGCGTCCCGCTCGCCCCCGAGCGGCCCGAGCCCCCGGCCGGCCACACCGTGACCATCTGGGAGCGCGGCGGAGTGCTCCGGACGCTGGTGCGCACCGAGGCCGGGCATCCGGCGGCCCGCGGCCAGGCGGGCCTGGCCGGCCCGGTGGCCGTCCCCGACCAGATCACCACGGTGCCCGAGTTCCGCCGCCGGGGCCTGGGCGCCCTCGTGATGCGGACGCTGCAGTCCGCCGCGTACGAGCGGGGCGCGCGCACCGGCGTACTGGTCGGCACCCCGGAGGGACAGGCGCTCTACACCGCGCTCGGCTGGACCACCCACGCCCCGATGGCGAGCCTGGTCCTGGAGCCGAAGCCGGCTGCGGCCTAGGGGCTGCCTTCGAACTCGCCCCGCAGGCGGGAGCTTGAAGGCAGCCGCTACGAGTACGGCAGCAGCTCGGCCCGCTTCGGCGGGCGGCCGTCGCCGGAGGAGCGGCCGGTCAGGCGGCGGCCGATCCACGGGCCGAGGTGGGTGCGCAGCCAGCGGGCGTCGGCGCGCAGGCGCTCGGCGCGGCCGGGCGGGGCGGCGACGGGCAGCGGGGCGCGCCAGTCGAAGGAGGCGGGGCGGCCGAGCGCCTCCAGCACGCCCTCGGCGACCCGCCGGTGGCCTTCCGGCGAGAGGTGCAGCCGGTCCTCGGCCCACATGCGGCGATCGTCGAAGCAGGGCGCGGAGAAGAGGTCGACCACGGCGAAGCCGTCCTGCCGGCCGAGTTCCTGCACGAAGGCCTTCATCCGCAGGATGGTGGGCAGCAGCCGGGCGCCGCCCGCCATCCTGCGGGTGGGGTCGGTGCTGGTGAACAGGACGACGGTGGCGCCGGTGGCCCGCAGTTCGCGGGCGCAGTCGCCGAGCAGCCGTTCGACCCGGTCGATGTCGCAGCCGGGGCGCAGCACGTCGTTGAGGCCGCCGGCCAGGGTGACCAGGTCGGCGCCCATGGCGGCGGCCGGGGCGAGCTGCTCGTCGTGGATCTGGCCGATGAGCTTGCCGCGGACGGCGAGGTTGGCGTAGCGGAAGTGGCCGTCGGTGTGCTCCGCCGCCAGTGCCGAGGCGACCCGGTCGGCCCAGCCGCGGTAGTGGCCGTCGGGCAGCAGGTCGTCGCACATGCCTTCGGTGAAGGAGTCACCGAGGGCGACGTAGTCGACGTAGCTGCGATAGGGGGTGGGCACGGGCTGGCCTCCGCTCTCCTGGGACGGCTTCGCGGTCCGACGATCGTACGTGTGCGCCTGCGCGGCCCTGCGGGGAGGTCCCGCGTCAGGGCCCTGCGGGGAGGTCCCTGACCTCGGCGCTCATCGCGCGTCGAGCGTTCGTTTATCGGCCCGCGCCACCCTGGGGCCACGGGGCGGCGGCCGGCGACGGGGGCCTTGCCGCCGCCCCGCACCCCCCGCACCACACCTCCCCGGACCGCCCGCCCGGACCGCCTCGCCGCGCCTCGCCGCGCCGGGTCGTCAGCCCGCGACCGCCGCCGCCTCGTCCCCCGCCTTGCGGGGCGTGAACCAGTGCTCGCGCACGGCGTCGGTGGGCCGCTGCTCGCCGAGGGCGGTCAGGCCCCACTCCCCCAGCGCCTCGATGACCGGCCGCAGTTCGCGCCCGCGCTCGGTCAGCTCGTAGACCGTCGCGTTGGCCGGTCGTTCCAGTCGCCGCCGCGTGGCCAGCCCCTCGCCCTCCAGTTGCTTGAGCCGGGCGGCCAGGATGTCGGTGGAGACTCCGGGCAGGTCGGCGTGCAGGTCGGTGTAGCGGCGGGGGCCGCCGAGGAGTTCACGGACGATCAGGAGGCTCCAGCGTTCCCCCACCGCGTCCAGGGCGCGGGCGACGGCGCAGTACTGGTCGTAGCTTCGGCGTGACATGTGGATCAGCATAGCCAAAAGGTTGGACTTTCCAAGTGCCAACTTGGTAGAACAAAGCAGAAGCAACGGAGCGGTGGTGACGGTCGGGAGGCCGCAGGTGGAGTTTCGACAGTCCAGCAAGCTGAATGACGTGTGCTACGAGATCCGGGGCCCGGTGGTCGACCAGGCCAACGCCCTGGAGGAGGCCGGGCACACCGTCCTCCGGCTGAACACCGGCAACCCGGCACCGTTCGGCTTCGAGGCGCCCGAGGAGATCATCCAGGACATCATCCGCAACCTGCCCAAGGCGCACGGCTACAGCGACTCGCGCGGCATCCTGCCGGCCCGCCGCGCCGTGGTGCAGTACTACCAGCAGCGCGGGGTCCAGGGCGTCACCGTCAACGACGTCTACCTCGGCAACGGCGCCTCCGAGCTGATCCAGATGTCCGTCACCGCGCTGGTGGACGACGGCGACGAGGTGCTCGTGCCGATGCCCGACTACCCGCTCTGGACCGCCGTGGTCCGACTGGCCGGCGGCAAGGCCGTGCACTACCTGTGCGACGAAGAGGCCGAGTGGTACCCGGACCTGGACGACATCGCCGCCAAGATCACCCCCCGCACCAAGGCGATCGTCGTCATCAACCCCAACAACCCCACCGGCGCGGTCTACCCGAAGGAACTGCTGGAGGGCATCCTCGACCTGGCCCGCCGCCACCAGCTGATGGTCCTGGCCGACGAGATCTACGACAAGATCCTCTACGACGGCACCGAGCACCACTGCCTCGCCGCCCTCGCCGACGACGTGCTCACCCTCACCTTCAACGGCCTCTCCAAGTCCTACCGGGTGGCCGGCTTCCGCAGCGGCTGGCTGGTCGTCTCCGGGCCCAAGCAGCACGCCACCGACTACCTGGAGGGCCTCACCATGCTCTCCGGCATGCGGCTGTGCCCCAACGTGCCCGCCCAGTACGCCGTCCAGGCCGCGCTCGGCGGCCACCAGTCCATCAACGACCTGGTGCTGCCCGGCGGCCGGCTCACCGAGCAGCGCGACATCGCGGTCAAGGCGCTCAACGAGATCCCCGGCGTCAGCTGCGTCAAGCCCAAGGGCGCCCTGTACGCCTTCGCCAAGCTGGACCCGGCGGTGCACCGGATCGTCGACGACGAGCAGTTCGTGCTGGACCTGCTGCTGCGCGAGAAGATCCACGTCGTCCAGGGCACCGGCTTCAACTGGCCCCGCCCGGACCACTTCCGCTTCGTCACCCTGCCCCGCGCCGACGACCTGGAGACCGCCGTCAACCGGATCGGCCGCTTCCTGACGACGTACCGGCAGGGCTGACAGCACGTACGCTCACCGGTCATGACCGTCCTGCGCTCCGTCGCCCTGTTCGTCCTCGCCGCGCTCGCCGAGATCGGCGGCTGCTGGCTGGTCTGGCAGAGCGTGCGCGAGCAACGGCCCTGGTGGCTGGCCGGGTTGGGAGTGGTGGCGCTCGGCGCGTACGGCTTCGTCGCGGCGCTGCAGCCGGACAGCGCCTTCGGCCGGGTGCTGGCCGCGTACGGCGGGGTGTTCGTGGCCGGCTCACTGCTGTGGGGCGTGGCCGTGGACGGCTTCCGGCCGACCCGCTACGACGTGGTGGGCGCGCTGATCTGCCTGGCCGGGGTCGCCGTCATCATGTACGGCCCCCGGCGCTGAGCACCGGAGAGCCGACGCCGGTGCCCCGGGGTCGGAGTTCCGACCCCGGGGCACCGTCACGACCGCCCGGGACTACCAGCCCCAGCCGCCGCCCTCGCCGTCGTCGTCGCGGCCGGAGTCCCAGCCCTCGCCGACCTTGCGCAGGATCGAGTAGTTGTCGATCTGCGTGCCGTCCTCGGCCAGCGCGGTGACCTTCATGACCGACTTCTGACCCAGGTGCGCCGGGGTGACGTCGACCTTGATGAAGGAGTAGCCGGTGTAGCGCACCCGCGACCACTGGATGGTCTCGGGGGTCTTCACCCGGCCCTTGCCCCAGTAGTAGGTGGCGACCTCGTCCCGGTGGTTCTCGTGCCCCTCGTAGGTGTCCGGCACGTCGAACTTGTACAGGCTGCGGCCGGCCGCGCCCGCGGTCACGTAGACCACACCGTCCTTCTCGGGCTCGATGGTGGCGCCGCTCGGCACCTGCTTCGAGACCTTGTTGCCCAGGATGGCGTCGGTGCGCTCGTAGATGTGGTTGTGGCCGTTGATGACCAGGTCCACCCGGTACTTCTCGAACAGCGGCACCCAGGCCTCGCGGACGCCGCCCTCGGAGGCGTGCGCGACGGTGGTGGAGAAGGCGCAGTGGTGGAAGAAGACCACGACGAAGTCGATGGTCTCGTCGTTGCGCAGGTCCTTGAGGGTGCGCTCCAGCCACTTGGTCTGCTTGCCCGCCGAGAGGCCCAGGTTGGCCGGGATCTCGTAGGAGACGTCGTTGGCGTCCAGGGAGATGACGCCGACGTTCTTGTAGCGGAAGGTGTAGACGCCGGGCACGGTGCGCGGGTCCGGGCCGTTGTTCGGCAGGAAGAAGCGGGTGTTCTCGCCGCCGTAGCCGTTGGGCGAGTACCAGGCCTCGACGTCGTGGTTGCCGTAGGCGACCATCCACGGGATCTCGGCGGCGACCGTCTCGGTCTGGACCAGGAAGTCGTCCCAGGTCTTCGCGTTGTAGACGGACTTGTCCGGGTCGGTGCCGGAACCGGCCGGGTCGGCGTAGCAGATGTCGCCGGCGTGCAGGTGGAAGGCCGGCTTCTGGGCCTTGATGATGTGGTCGTTGCCCGCCGCGTGCGAGCTGACGCCCTGGTCGCCGAAGGCGGTGAAGGTGAACGGCTCGTACACCTTGCCCCAGCGGTGGTCGCGAGACGGCGCGGTGCGGAAGGTGTGCAGGGTGGAGATCTGCTGCTGCGAGGCGGGGTCGAAGCCCTCGTGGCCGACACCGTAGTAGTACGTGGTGTCGGGGTGCAGGTCCTCCAGCGCCACGTGCAGGTAGTACTGGTCCACCGGCTGGCTGCCGGGGGTCAGCGCCGGGGTGTGCAGGGCGCGGACCTCGGCCTGCACCTTGTGGCTGAGCTCCCAGGGGGTCTTGCCGAAGCGCAGGAACGGCTTCTTGACCGGCGCCGGGACCTGCCAGGAGACCCGGAACTGGGTGTCCGGCTCGGGGCCGAACTGGAGGTGGCGACCGACCGGCGCGACCAGCGAACCGTCGATCCCGTCCGTCGTGCCGCCCGTCAGCAGCTGCGGGCCGGCCGGCGCCGCGAAGGCGGTGCCGCCGCCCAGGGCGCCGCCGACGGCGACGGCGCCGACGGTCACGGCACCGGCACGCAGCATCCGGCGGCGGGAGAAGCGGGCCCGCAGGTACTCGTGCTGCTCGGCCGTGCTCATGCGGTCGGCAAGCTTGGCCGGCACGCCCATGTTGGGGATATCCATGCGCGGGACTCTGTCAGCGGCGCGTGGATCGCACGCGGACGCGCGGTGAACGGGTCGCAGCGTGTCCCCCATTCGAACGCCAATGTTCGACCATGGTTCGGTAAAGGGCATGTCCGCGTCGATCCGACGCCGGATCATGACCGCCACCGGCTGCGCCACCTGAGCGGATGTCGACGGATACCACGGCGAGGGGGGAACGTGCCGGAGGGTCAGGAGGGTTCGTCCCACTGCGTGGCGGTCCGGTTGCCGGTGCCGTCGCAGGTGCGGCAGATCTCGTCCCGGTAGGCGTGCTTGGCGCCGGTCGCGTCCACCCGGTAACGCACGTACTCCCCGGTGCCGTCACACAGGAAGCAGTTGCCGCCCCCGCCGCCCACCTCGGTGGTGCCGGTGCCCTGGCAGGTCCGGCAGCTGAGGCCGGCGGTCCGGCCGGTGCCCGCGCAGATCCGACAGACCGTCGTCATCGTCTTCCTCCCTCGCGCGGAACGGCTCGACGCCACCGGTCATGGTAGTGGTGCGGGCCGCCGAACCACCCCGGAGCCGACGATCTGACAATCGATCAGGATTCCGGCCCCGAAGTCACTCCGGCAGGGCCTCACGGACCCGGCGGGAGACCGAGATCAGCTGGAGGTCGAGCAGACCGGGCGGGTCGGCGAGGCCGGGGCCGCCCGCGCGCACCCAGGTCGCTATGTCGTCGATCATCTCGTCCATCAGCACGAAGCCGAGCCAGACCGGCCGCCCGCCCGCGGCCCGGCCCTCACCGGAAGGGCCGACCACCACCACGTTGGACTGGCTGCACACGTCCAGGCACTTGACGGCCCGGACCCGGCCCGCTTCTCCCACCGCCGTCCGCAGCCGCTCGTACTGCCCCGCGTGGTCCACGCCGGGGTGCTTCGCCTCGGTGCCGCAGCAGCAGCCGCGGCAGACCGTGACGGTCACCGGGGAGCCGGCGCCCCGCTTCCGGTCGTGGCCCTGGGCGCCGTCGCGGTCGCGGTCTCGGCGGCTCATCGGTTCTGGTACCCCTCGTGGTCGGCGGCGCGCTCTGCACCCGCACTGTATCCCCGGGGCCGAGCCGCTCCCCCACCGCCCGCTGCCCCGGCGTCCGTCATCCCACCGCCCGGGCCGCGGCCCGCCCCGCCGTACGGCCCGAGAACAGGCACCCGCCGAGGAACGTCCCCTCCAGCGAGCGGTAGCCGTGCACGCCCCCGCCGCCGAAGCCCGCCGCCTCGCCCGCCGCGTACAGCCCCGGCAGCACCTCCCCGTCCGGCCGCAGCACCCGCGAGGACAGGTCGGTCTCGAGCCCGCCCAGCGACTTGCGGGTCAGGATGTTGAGCCGGACGGCGATCAGCGGGGCGGCGTCGGGGTCGAGGACGCGGTGCGGGGCGGCGGTGCGGACGAGCTTGTCGCCGAGGTAGCGGCGGGCGCCGTGGATGGCGGTGACCTGGAGGTCCTTGGCGAAGGGGTTGGCCAGCTGCCGGTCGCGGTCCTCGACGGTGCGGCGCAGCTCGTCGGGGTCGATCAGCGGCTCGCGGGTCTTGGCGTTCATGCCCCGGGCGAGGTCGGCGAGGTTGCCGGCGACGACGAAGTCCCGGCCGTGCCGCAGGTGGCCGCGGACCGGTCCGGGGGCGCCGGGCAGGGCGCGGCCGAGCACGCCGCGCACGGATTTCCCGGTCAGGTCGGGGTTCTGTTCGGAGCCGGAGAGGGTGAACTCCTTCTCGATGATGCGCTGGTTGAGCACGAACCAGGTGTACTCGTACCCGGTGGACATGATGTGTTCGAGTGTCCCGAGGGTGTCGAAGCCGGGGAACAGCGGGACGGGCAGCCGTCGGCCGCGCGCGTCCAGCCAGAGCGAGGACGGGCCGGGGAGGATCCGGATGCCGTGGCGGGCCCAGATCGGATCGAAGTTCTCGATGCCCTCGGTGTAGTGCCACATCCGGTCGCCGTTGATCAGGCTGGCCCCGGCGGCGCCGGCGATGTCCAGCATCAGGCCGTCGACGTGCGCGGGCACGCCGGAGAGCATTCTGGCGGGCGGGGTGCCGAGCCGGGCGGGCCAGGCCTTGCGGACCAGGTCGTGGTTGCCGCCGATGCCGCCGGAGGTGACGACGACGGCTTGGGCGCGCAGTTCGAAGTGTCCGGCGACCTCGCGGGAGCTGGCCTCGCCGCGGGGGGCCGGGCTGGGCTCCAGCACCTCGCCGGTGACGGTGTCGACGGCGCCCGCGGTGGCGGTCAGTCCGGTGACGCGGTGTCGGAAGCGCAGGTCGACCAGTCCGCGCGCGGCGGCGTCGCGGACCCGGCGGACGAAGGGCGCCAGCAGTCCCGGGCCGGTGCCCCAGGTGATGTGGAAGCGCGGCACCGAGTTGCCGGGCCCGTCGGCGAGGAAGCCGCCGCGCTCGGCCCAGCCGACCACCGGGAAGAACCGCACGCCCATTCCGCGCAGCCAGGACCGCTTCTCGCCCGCCGCGAAGTCGACGTAGGCCTCGGCCCAGCGGCGGGGCCAGGCGTCTTCGGGGCGGTCGAAGCCGGCGGTGCCGAGCCAGTCCTGCCAGGCGAGGGCGTGCGAGTCGCGGATCCGCATCCGGCGCTGCTCGGGCGAGTCGACCAGGAAGAGGCCGCCGAAGGACCAGTGCGCCTGTCCGCCGAGCGAGGCCGCCGGTTCCTGGTCGAGCAGGATCACCTTCCGTCCGGCGTCGGCGAGTTCGGCGGTGGCGGCGAGGCCGGCGAGTCCCGCTCCGATGACGATGACGTCGGCGTCCAGGGCCATGCGCAGTCCTCCGTCGCGGCTCGCGGTGGCGGCGGGTGGGGGCACCGCCGTCGCTGTGCGCCCGATACTGCGGCCTGCGGTGACGTTCGGTCAACCATTGGTCGACCGGTTGGTGACAACCGCGTGCATGAATTCCGCTCCACACCGTTTCGGAAATACCTCCGATACACGGTGGAGCGAAATTCGAAATGTCACGCGACTCCATCTGACGGAATTTCGGCAATTTCTGCGCAAACCATGGACGCCCACGAAACCTGGCAGTAACTTACCTGCGAGTAGCTGTGGCCCGGCTCGGCACCACCCCCACCCGTCGTTTCTCTCCCCCAGGAGGAACCGTGCTCCGCCCTGCCCGGAATTCCCGGCACCTCCGCAATTCCACCGCGCTCGCCGCGGTCGCCCTCGGCGCCGCCCTGGCACTCACCTCCACCAGCGCCCAGGCCGCCACGCCCGCCCCGAAGCACCTCGTGGCACTCGGCGACTCCTACGCCGCCGGCGCCGGCGTACCCGGCCAGTCGGCCGGCCTCTGCCTGCGCTCCGACCACAACTACGGCCACTTGGTCGCCGCCGCCCTCAAGGCCGGCGCGTACACCGACGTGACCTGCGCCGCCGCCAAGGTCAAGGCGATGACGCAACCCCAGTACGACGCGTTCATCAAGGTCAACGACCCCCAGCTGGGCGCGGTGACCCCCGACACCGACCTGGTCACCCTCGGGATCGGCGGCAACGACCTCGCGGCCAGCGACCTCGGACTCGGCGAACTGGTCGCCACCTGCATCGCCGGCGCCGTCGTCAACCCGCTCGGAACGCCGTGCAAGGACGTGTACCACCACGGTTACTGGGACTGGAGCACGTGGTCCTGGCGGTACGGCAACGACGACCTGGCCGAGCGGATCACCACCACTATCGCCCCGCAGATCGCCGACACCCTCCAGCGCATCCACAGCAAGGCCCCCAAGGCCAAGGTACTGCTGGTCGGTTACCCGTCCGTGCTGCCCGCCGACGGCTCGTCCTGCGTGCTGCGCCAGCCCGTCACCCCCGGCGACGTCGAGTACATGCACGGCGTGCTCGACAAGCTGAACGCCGCGCTCAGGGCCACCGCGGCCGCGGGCGGCGCGACCTACGTCGACACCGCCACTCCGACCCTCGGACACGACGTCTGCTCGGACGACCGCTGGATCGAGGGCACGCTGCCCGGCTCGCCCGCCGTGCCGTTCCACCCGAACGCGACCGGCGAGAAGGTGATGGCGGACGCGGTGCTCGCCGCGCTGCGGTAGGACCCGTCCCCAGGGCCCGTCCCGCTCCCGGAAAGCCCCGAGGGGCCGGTGACCAGACCCCGGTCACCGGCCCCTCGGTTCGGGCCGCGCGTTGCTTCACCCGTGCGCTGCTCGGCTTGTGCGTCAGTCGGACTCGGCCGAGGCGGCGGCCAGCCCGGCCGACCACTTCTCCTCGACGTTGCCGAACTTCCAGTAGGCGATCGCCGCCGCCCAGGTGAGCACGAACAGCCCGACGATCGCGTAGCCGACGAAGTTGAGGTCCAGCGAGCCGATCCAGGCGATCGGCCCGCTGGTGATGTCCAGCTTCTCGCCGAGCAGGCCGATCAGCTCGACCGAGCCGATGACCAGCGCGACCAGCACCGACAGCCCGGTGACGGTCAGGTTGTAGTAGATCTTGCGGACCGGCTTGGAGAAGGCCCACTCGTAGGCGAAGTTCATGAACGAGCCGTCGATGGTGTCCAGCAGGCTCATCCCGGCCGCGAACAGGATCGGCAGTGTGAGCAGCGCGTACCAGGGCAGCGAGAAGGCCGCCGCGCCGCCCGCCAGCACCAGCAGGGACACCTCCGTGGCGGTGTCGAAGCCCAGGCCGAACAGCAGGCCCACCGGGTACATGTGCCAGGGCTTGGTGACGGCCCTGGTCACCCGGCCGAGGATGCGGTTCATCAGCCCGCGCCGCTCCAGCTGGCGCTCCAGCTCGGCCTCGTCGTACTCGCCCACCCGCATCTTGCGGAAGACCTTGAGGATGCCGTTGAAGGCGCCCAGGTTGATCAGGCCGAGGAGCAGCAGGAAGGTGCCGGAGACGGTGACGCCGATCAGGCCCGTCATCTCGTGCAGCGTCGAGTCGTCGGACTCCACCTGGCCGGCCAGCGAGCGGATGCCGAAGGCCAGCAGCGCGCAGAGGCCGAAGACGATCGAGGAGTGCCCGAGCGAGAACCAGAAGCCGACCGACAGCGGCCGCTTGCCCTGGCCCATCAGCTTGCGGGTGGTGTTGTCGATGGCGGCGATGTGGTCGGCGTCGAAGGCGTGCCGCATGCCGAGGGTGTAGGCGGTCAGGCCCATGCCCGCGCCGAATACCTGGCCGCCGACGGTGTAGTGCTCGGGTGCGACGAGCGCGAGCAGGGTGAACCAGCCGACGACGTGCAGCGCGAGGATGAACCCGCCCATTCCGGCCAGGCGGATCCACTCCTCACGGGTGAGCCGGTCGCGCCAGCGAGGGGCGGTCATCATCGGGTCCTTTCGGCGGAGCGGGCAGAGCTGTTCGGCGGAGCGGGCAGAGCCGGTCGGTGCAGCGGGCAGAGCTGGGCCATCTTTCCGCCTGGACACGCGCAGTTGCAAGTCATGCGCAATTACGGTCTGGTTTCTGCCCACCTCGAGATCCCCACGATCCGTACAGGGCTTCGTCACCTCCCGGGCCTTTCTCCGACCGCTCTACGCGCGGATACTCCCGTTCTACGCGCGAAAACTCGGGCGCCGAACACCTCAACTCCCCACGGAGGAACGGCACATGACGATCCGTATTCGAACCGTCGCGGCCCTCTCCGGCGCGGCGCTGCTCGCGGCCGGTCTCACCACCCTCGCCCCGGCCGCCACCGCCGCCCCGGCCACCACGACCACCTCGGTGAGCGCCACCCCGCACCGGGTGCTGTTCGACAACAGCAAGGCCGAGACCGCCGGCAACGCCGACTGGATCATCAGCACCAGCCAGCCCGACCCGCTCGCCCAGAACCCCAGCCCCACCACCGAGAAGAGCTGGACCGGCGCGCTGTCCGCCTGGGGCGTCGCCCTCCAGAAGACCGGCCAGTACAGCCTCAAGACCCTCCCGGCCGGCTCGACCATCACCTACGGCACCGGCGGCGCGCTCGACCTCGCCAACTTCGACACCTTCGTCGTCCCGGAGCCCAACATCCGGCTCAGCGCGGCCGAGAAGACCGCGGTCATGAAGTTCGTCCAGAACGGCGGCGGACTCTTCCTGATCTCCGACCACAACAACAGCGACCGCAACAACGACGGCTGGGACTCGCCGAAGATCATCAACGACCTGCTGACCAGCAACGGGGTCAACAACAACGACCCCTTCGGCTTCTCGGTCGACCTGCTCAACATCACCACCGACAACCCGCGCGCGGTCAACGACGCCACCGACCCCGTCCTGAACGGCTCCTTCGGCACCGTCACCGGCTCCATCCTGCGCAACGGCACCACCTTCACCCTGAAGCCCGCCGACAACCCCTCGGTCAAGGGCCTGGTCTACCGGACCGGCTACAGCGGCAACACCGGCGCCTTCTTCGTCACCAGCACCTTCGGCTCCGGCCGGGTCGCCATCTGGGGCGACAGCTCCCCGATCGACGACGGCACCGGCCAGTCCGGCAACACCCTCTTCAACGGCTGGGACGACCCGGCCGGCACCGACGCCGCCCTCGCCCTCAACGCCACCGCCTGGCTGAGCAAGGCGTAACCGCCGAGGGGCCCTCGCCAGGAAAACGACCGGTTCCTCCCCTAGGGTCGGAATGCCGACGCCCGCGGCGCGCACGTACGGACACCCGTACGACCCGCGCGCCGCGGGCCCGCCGGCGCCCACCCGGCCCGGGACCCGATGGGAGCGGCCATGCCGTCGTACCCCTTCCACACCACCCGCGAGGACGTCCGCATCCCGCTGCCCGACGGCACGCTGCTGGCCGGCCGGCTGTGGCGGCCGGTCGACGACGAGCCCGTCCCGGCGCTGCTGGAGTACTCCGGCGGCCGCCTCACCGACCGGACCGCAGCCGAGGACGCCCGCCGCCACCCCTGGTACGCCGGCCACGGCTACGCCGTCCTGCGGGTCGACACCCGCGGGCACGGCAACTCCGCCGGCACCCCCGGCGAGCCCGGCGGCGAACAGGAGCTGGTCGACGGCGCCACCGTGGTCGACTGGCTCGCCCGCCGCCCCCACGCCAGTGGCCGGGTCGGCCTGCTCGGCGTCGGCGCCGCGGGCACCACCGCGCTGCGCCTGGCCGCCCGGGTGCCGGAGACCGTCGGCGCCGTGGTCACCGTCTGCCCCGAGGGCGGCCACCGGCTCGGCGGCGCCGTGCTCGCCGCCGACCTGCACACCCGGCTCACCGCCCTGGTCGCCGACGCCGCCCTGCCCCCGGACCCGCGCCACGTCGGCGACGCCTGGCGCGGCCGCTGGCTGACCCGGCTGGAGACCCTGGAGCCGCCCGTCGACACCTGGCTCGCCGCCGGGGAGAGCACCGTGCCGATCTCCGTCCCCACCTTCGCGATCGCCGGCTGGGGCGACCCGTCCTGCTCCTTCGTGCTGCGCCTGCTCGCCGAGTCCCCCACCGCGCGCGCCCTGATCGGCCCCTGGCCGCACGGCCTGCCCGAGGACGCCCTGCCCGAGACCCTGCGCTGGTGGGACCACTGGCTGCGCGGCGTCGACACCGGTGCCACCAAGGAACCCGCCCTGCGCAGCTGGATCAGCACCCGCTGGGCCGGCGACGACGCCTGGCCCTCCCCCGACGTCCGCGAGATCCACTACGGCCTGGACGGGCCGCTGCGCACCGCCGGCACCGCCTCCGACGACCGCTACGTCCACGTCCGCTCCCCGCAGCACACCGGCCTCAACGCCGGCGCCTACCTCCCGCGCGGCCGCCCCGCCGACCAGCCGCCCGACCAGCGCGAGGAGGACGGCCGCTCGGTCTGCTTCGACTCCCAGCCGCTGCCCGAGCCGGTCGAGCTGCTCGGCGCCCCGACGGTACGGCTACGGCTGCGCGAGGGCGGGCCCGCGCCGCTGGTGGCGGTCCGGCTCTGCGCGGTCGGCCCGGACGGCACCTCGGAGCTGGTCACCCGGGGTGTCCTGATCGCCCCGCCCGACGCCGGGCCGGACGCCGAGGTGGAGCTGGCCGCCTGCGGCCGGACGGTCCCGGCCGGGCACCGGCTTCGGCTCGCCTTCTCCTCCGTCTACTGGCCGTGGGTGTGGCCCCCGGCGGAGGCCGCCGGATACGCCCTCGACCCGTCCCGGTCCACCCTGAGCCTGCCCGTCCGCCACCTCGCCGCCGACGTCGGCGCCACGCCCATCACCTTCGAGACCCCGGCACTGCCCGATCCGCTCGACATCCACCTCACCGAGCCGCTCACCGCCCGGCCCGAGCACCTCACCATCCACGACATCGGCCGCCACGAGTGGCGCACCGAACTCTCCCCCGCCACCGACGGCACCCGCACCCACCCCGACGGCCTGGTCCGCGACGAGCACACCGTCACCGCCTACCGCGTCCTCACCGACACCCCGCTCAGCGCCCAGGCCCGCACCGACCACACCGTACGGCTGGAGCGCCCCGACATCGGCTGGGACGTCACCGTCCAGACCCGCGCCCAACTGCGCTGCGACGCCGGGCACTTCCTCAGCATCGTGCAGCTGCGGGCGCTGGAGGCCGGGTCGGTGGTGTTCAGCCGCGAGTGGCAGCACCGGGTACCCAGGGAGAGAACCTAAAAGATAGTCTTATGGAGTTGTCTTCCTTTCGCGGATTCCCTTATAAATGACGCCATGAAGACCATCGGCCTCATCGGCGGCATGAGCTGGGAATCCACCGCCGAGTACTACCGCCTGCTGAACGAACTCACCCGCGACCGGCTCGGCGGGCTGCACTCCGCGCAACTCGTGCTCTACTCGGTCGACTTCGCCGCCATCGAGCAGCTGCAGGCGGCTGGGCGCTGGGACGAGGCCGGCGAGGTCCTGGCGGCCGCGGCGCGGTCCCTGGAGGCGGCGGGCGCGGAGTTGCTGCTGATCTGCACCAACACCATGCACAAGGTCGCCGACCAGGTCGCGGCCGCGGTCGCCGTCCCCCTTCTGCACCTGGCCGACGCCACCGCGCTGGCCGTACGGGCGGCCGGCGCACAGCGGATCGGGCTGCTGGGGACGGCCTTCACCATGGAACAGGACTTCTACCGGGGGCGGTTGGCCTCGCACGGCCTGGACGTCCTCGTTCCCGAAGCCGACTCCCGCGCCCTGGTCCACCGGGTGATCTACGAGGAACTGTGCGTCGGCGTGGTCCGCGACGAATCACGGGCCGCCTACCGGCGGGTGATCGAAGAGCTGGTGGCGGCGGGCGCGGAGGGGATCGTGCTCGGCTGCACCGAGATCGAACTCCTGGTCCGGCCGGAGGACAGCCCGGTCCCGGTGTTCCCCACCGCTCGTCTGCATGCGGAGGCTGCCGTGGCCGCCGCCCTCGGCGACCGGTGACGGGAAACGGGCAGGAGAGCGGGCAGGAAAGGGGCTTGCACGGGGCGGCGTTCGAGGTACAAGATCTTCCCTGACCGAGACACCGTCAGAGGAGGTGAGACCCGTGAAGGCTGTATCCCCGTGGGTGCTCCCCCTCTTCGTCACGGTCGGCGACTGACGTAGCCGTCGCCGGGAGCGCCTTCCTTCCTCAAGGCCCTTCCGAAAGGCACCAACCATGTCTGCTTTCCAGTTCACCGCCGATTCCACCGCGAACGGCATCCGCGAGCGCGACTTCACCGTGGGCGACGTCCCCGGCGTGCTCTGGTCCCCGGCCACCGGCACCGACCGCGCCCCGCTGGTCCTGATGGGACACGGCGGCGGCAACCACAAGAAGCACCCCGCGATGTCGGGCCGCGCCCGGCTCCTCGTCCACGGTTACGGCTTCCACGTCGCCGTCATCGACGCACCCGGCCACGGCGACCGACCGCGCACGGCACACGACGAGGCGGAAATCGCCGAGATGTTCCGGGTGCGGGCGGCCGGCGAGCCCGAAGGCCCCATCGTCGTCCGCTACAACGACCACCTGGCGAAGCTCGCCGTGCCCGAGTACCACGCGACCCTGGACGCCCTCCAGCAGCTCCCCGAGATCGGCACCGACGGGCCGGTCGGCTACTGGGGCATCAACATGGGCACCGCGATCGGCATCCCCTTCGTGGCGGGCGAGCCCCGGATCACCGCCGCCGTCTTCGGCCAGCACTGGCCCGAGGTCCTGGCCGAGCAGGCGAAGCGGATCACCATCCCGATCGAGTTCGCCCTGCAGTGGGACGACGAGCACATCTCCCGCGAGGACGGTCTCGCGCTGTTCGACGCCTTCGCCTCCAAGGAGAAGTCCCTGCACGTGAACGCGGGCAAGCACAAGGAGCTCCCCCGCTTCGAGGCCGACAGCGGCGCCCGATTCCTCGCCCGCCACCTCACCAGCCGGACGTGACCCCACCGGCGCCCGGCCACCCCGGCCGGGCGCCCGGCCCCGCAGGCCCCCCGGAAGCCGGGAAGCCCGGAAGGCCGGCCCCGGGGCGGCGATCACCCCTCCACCGCCACCTCCACGATCAGCAGGGTCCCCCGGCTGCCCGCCCGGACGGCGTGCCGCGCGCCCGCCGGCACGACGCACAGCTCGCCGGCCCGTACGGTCGACTCCTCGCCGTCCAGGAGCAGTTCGAGGCACCCCTCGGCGACGAACAGCACCTCGGCCGTCCCGTGCACCTCCGGCGCCAGCTCCCGCCCGTCCATCCGCAGCACCTTCACCGCCGCAGCCCCGACCCGCCCCAGCACCTGGGAGTGCCAGGCCTCGGGCAGCCGCGCCGCCCGCTCGTTCACATCGACCACGCTCATGGCCCCGGACGCTACCCGGGGCGGCCCGGACGTTGGTTGACCGTTTCGTAAAATCTGCCAGGATCGCCGGGGTGAACGCTCGCGCACTGTACGAGGCCCTGCTCGACACCGACGGCCCGCCCGAGGACGTCATCGGCCCCTGGCTCGCCCGGGAAGGGGCCGGCGGCTACGCCGAGCGGCTCCGGGCCGCCTCGACCCACCACCCCTGGTGGGGCGACGAGGACGGCCAGGGGCTGCTGTGGGAGCTCTACGCCCTCGGCCGGGTCGCCGATGTCCTGCTGCTCGACCCGCAACTGCCCTCGTACCTCGGCCTGTTCACCGCGCTCGGCATGACGCCGTTCGAGGACGCCGCGCCCTTCGACCCGTTCCTGCACGAGATCGTCGAGGTCGAGCAGGCCGAGGACCCGCAGGCGCCGATCGAAGTCCTGGCGGTCCGCCACCCGGGGCTGATGCTGGGCGAGCTGCTGTTCAACCGCGCCGGGGTACGGATCCGGGCCGGTGCGGCGCACGCCGAGCGCGGGGTGGCGGACCGCTCCCCGCTCTACTGGACCTTCCGCCGGGCCGACCGGCCCACGCACGACCTGTCCCACGGCTGGGGCGGCAACTCCCAGTGGCGCACGGACCTCCGCCTCGACTACCGCACCCCCGAGGGCGACCACCTCAACGTCACCGAGGACGGCTCGGTCGACGGCCGCCCCGACCTCGGCCACTACAAGGACCTCGGGCCCGACGAGCGCCTGCTCACCCCTGCCGAACGGCGCGAACTCCTGCGCCACCGCTGCCTCCTGCGCACCCCCGACGCTGCGACCGCCGACTCCCCCGGCTGGGCGGAGGAACTGTTCCCCTACGAGTGGCGGCTGCCGGCCGGGGAGGCGTGAGCGGTACCCGAGGCACGACCGGTACCCGAGGCACGATCGGTTCCCGAGGCGTGATCGGCCCGGGAGGCGTGATCGGCCAGCACCTCGCCGATCACGTACCGGGCGATGCCCGTCATCCGCGGGCTGGTCTCGCGGTAGTAGGCCAGCTCCATCAGCGCGACGGACATCGCCCAGCCCCGGCCGCGCGCCCAGGTCGCGTCGTCGGCGGCCACGCCCGCCCGGAAGGCGGCACGGGCCGCCACGGGGAGCACGTACCAGGCGGCGATCAGGTCCACGGCCGGGTCGCCGAGGCCCGCGCAGCCGAAGTCGATGACGGCGCTCAGCCGACCGCGCCCGTCCAGCAGCAGGTTGCCGGGCTGCAGGTCGGCGTGGATCCACACCGGCGGGCCGGGATGCCCGGGGGCCCGGAGTGCGTCCTCCCAGGCGCCGGTCGCAGCCCCGGTGTCGATGACGTCCGCCAGGGCCGCGATCGCCGCCCGGACCGCGCCGTCCCGCTCCGGCAGGGACTCGCTGCGGTAGGAAGCGGGGCCGTCGGCCGGGTCCACCCGGCGCATGGCGGTCACGAAGGCCGCCAAGTCGGCGGCCAGCAGGGCCGGTTCGGCCACCTGCCCGACCACCGGGTTCGCACCGTCGAGCCAGCGGAGGACCGACCAGGGCCACGGGCAGCCGTCCACCGGCCCGCTCCGGGCCAACGGTAGGGGCACCGCGACCGGAAGCTCCGGGGCCAGGCGCCGCAGCCAGACGCACTCCTTCTCGATGTCCTCGACGGCTCCCGGGATCCGCGGGATGCGCACCACCAGGTCCGCACCCAGCCGGTACATCGCGTTGCTGGTCCCGGCCGCGGCGACCGCCTCGACCGGCAGGGCCGCCCAGTACGGGAACTGCGCGGCGACCATCCGGCGGACCAGGGCGTCGTCGATGGCGAGTTCGCCGGCGTGCATCGTGCGGGAGGAAGGCATGGCGCCCGACCCTGCCAGCAACCATCGGCCCGGGCAACCGAATTAGCCCGCGCGGCCACCAGGCCACCGGCCACCGGCCACCGGCTGCCAACCGCCAGGCCACCGGCTTCCAGGGCACCGGCTACCAGGCCACGTCCTTGCCCTCGTGGTCCAGGAACCGGAGCCCCGGCTCGCCGCGGTGGCGCTCGATCGTCCCCACCACGCCGGGAACGCTCTCCTCCACGCTCAACTCCGCTTCCATGCCGCCGAGTTCGGTCCGCACCCAGCCCGGGTCCATCAGCAGCAGGCTGCGCGCGCTCCCGGCCTGACGGACGGCGTAGCAGCGCATCAGCTGATTCAGCGCGGACTTGCTCGCCCGGTACAGGTCCTGCCCGCCCTCGGTGTTCAGGGCGATGCTCCCCTGGTCGGAGGACATCACCCCGATGGCCCCGGTCGGCGCGACCAGCGGGCCGAGGGTCTCCACGACGCGCATCGGGCCGAGCGCGTTGGTGGCCATCACCTCGGTGAACATCTCCGTCGGCACCTCGCCGATCGGCAGGTCGCCGCGGGCGACGGCGGCGTTGACGAAGAGCAGGTCGAGGGTGCGCCGGGCCAGCCGGTCGCGCAGGGCCGCGATCTGCTCCGGGTCGGTCATCTCCAACTGCTCGACGGTCAGCCGCCCGTCGGCGGAGTCCGCCAGGTCGTGCAAGCCGGTGCGGCGACTGCCGCGCACGGTGCCGATGACGTCCCAGCCGCGGCGGAGGTACTCGGCGGCGATCCCGAGACCCAGGGTGCGGGAGGCGCCGATGACGAGGGCTGTCCTGCGCGGTTCGGCGGCGACGTGGGTGTCCGCCGCGAGGCGGGTGTCGGCCATGGAGTGCGTGTCGGCCGTGGAACGGGTGTCGGCCGTGGAGTGGGTGTCGGTCATGGGTCGAGTCTCCGAGCGGCCGGGGCCGGGCGTCCAATACCCTTCCGCACGCATTGATACCGTGCGGGCATGGATCTGGACCTGCGCAAGCTCCGCTACTTCCTCGCGGTGGCCGAGCACCGACAGTTCGGCCGGGCGGCCCAGGAGCTGTTCATCGCGCAGCCGGTCCTCAGCCGGCAGATCCGGGCGTTCGAGCGGGAGTTGGGCTTTCTGCTGTTCACCCGGACCACCCGCAGTGTCGAACTGACCGCTGCCGGACGGCAGTTGCGCGAGGAGGCGCAGCGGATCACCGCCACGGTGGACACCGCCCTGCGGCGCGTCCAGGAGGCCGCGCGCGGCGAACAGCGGCTGGTCGTCGCCTTCTCGCCCGGCCTGCACGTGTCGGAGGCGATCCGGGCGTTCACCGCGCGCCACCCGGACATCGGGGTCGACGTCCTCCCGCTGCGCTGGTGGGAGCAGGACGCCCCGCTGCGCGACGGCCGCGCGCACGTCGGCTACCTGCGGCGGCCGTTCGACGACACGGGGCTGCGCACCGTCCCGATCGGCCAGGAGGCCAAGGTGGCCTGCCTGCCGGTGACGCATCCGCTGGCCGGCCGCCGTGCCCTCACCTCGGCCGACCTCGACGGTGAGCCGATCCTCGACGCCAGGAAGCGTCGGACGTCCTCCCTGGACGAGAAGTTCGAGCTGATCGCCTCCGGGCAGGGCATCGCACTGGTCCCGCTCAGCGTCACGGGCTCGTACTCCCGTCCCGACCTGGTCTACCTGCCGGTCACCGACTCGCTGCCCGTCGAGACCTGCCTGGCGGTCCCGGAGGGCGGTGGCACCGGCCCCGTACCGGACTTCCTGGCCATCGCCACCGCCACCCTGCGCCGGCCCGCCGCGGACGCACCCGCTCACTCCCGCACGGCCAGGTCCTGACTGCCCACCACCTTCAGCAGTCGCAGCGCCGTGTGCGACGGCGTCCCGGGGGCCGCGGTGTAGAAGATCGTCCACTGGTCCCGGTGCGGGTCGTGCAGCGCCTCGCAGTCGAGGTCGAGCGGGCCGACCACCGGGTGGAGGATCCGCTTGCGGGTCGAGCGGCGGACCTCCACGTCCTGCCGCGCCCACAGCTCCCGGAACTCGGCGTCGGCCGCGAGCAGCCGCTCGACCAGGGCGCGCAGGGCGCTGTCGGCGGGGTAGCGGGCGGCGGCGGACCGCAGGTCGGCGACCGCGCGGCGGCCGAACTCGGCCTGGCCTGAGGCGTCGTGGCGGGCGCGGGTGTCCGGGTCGGTGAAGAAGCGCCAGATCAGGTTGCGCTCGCCGGGCGGCGGGGCGGAGAAGTCACCGAGCAGGGCGGCCGCCATGGGGTTCCAGGCGAGGATGTCGCGGGCGGCGCTGCAGACCATGGCCGGGGTGTCGTCCAGCCGGTCGAGCAGGTGCAGGATGCCCGGCCGGACGTCCCGGGACAGCGTGCTCGGGGGCAGCGGCGGCTCGCCGACCAGGTGGTGCAGGTGGGCGGTCTCGTCCTCGGACAGCCGCAGGGCCCGGCTGATCGCCCCGATCATCTGGCGGGACGGCCGCGGCCCCCGGCCCTGTTCCAGCCGGATGTAGTACTCCACCGACATCCCCGCGAGCTGCGCGACCTCCTGGCGGCGCAGGCCCGGGGTGCGGCGCCGTCCGCCGGCCGGCAGGCCGACGTCGGCGGGCTGGATGCGGGCGCGCCAACCCCGCAGGAAGGCGGCCAGCTCCGCCCGGTCCACGTTTTCCACGGCCCCAGTCTGGCCCGACCACGTGCCCGGCCACCATGGGACCGCCGATACCACCCTCGACAGTGCTCTCCCGGCCCCGGCGCCACCGGGCCAGGGTGGGGCCATGAACACCAACCGCATCGTCCTGATCACCGGCGCCAACAAGGGCATCGGCCTGGCCACCGCCGGGGAACTCGCCCGCGCCGGGCACACCGTGCTGATCGGCGCCCGCGACCCGGAGCGCGGTGAAGCGGCCGCCGCCGGGCTCGCCGCCGAGGGCCTGGACGCCCGCTTCGTCCGCCTGGACGTGACCGACCCGACGACCGTCGCCGCCGCGGCCGAGCTGATCGCCGCCGAGTACGGCCGACTGGACACCCTGGTCAACAACGCGGGCATCGCCCGGGACTGGCGGCGCACGCCGGAGGAGCTGCCGGTCGAGGCCGTGCGCGAGACCTACGAGACCAACGTCTTCGGCGTCATCGCCGTCACCAACGCCATGCTGCCGCTGCTGCGGAAGTCACCGGCCGGGCTGATCGGCAACGTCTCCAGCGGCCTCGCCAGCTTCGCCTTCCTGGCCGACCCGGACTCCCCGGTCTGGGAGCACGCGACCCTGCTCGCCTACAACTCCTCCAAGGCGGCGCTGAACGCCGTCACCCTGGTCTACGCCCGGGCGCTGCGCGATTCCGCCGTCAAGGTCAGCTCTCTGGAGCCGGGCTACTGCGCGACCGACCTCAACGAGCACAGCGGCCTCGCCACCGTCGAGGAGGGCGGCCGGCGGATCGCCCGGCAGCTCGGCGAGGCGGCCGCCGGGCCGACCGGCCGGTTCTTCCACGCCGAGGGTGGCCACCACTCCTGGTGACCACCCCTGGTGACTAGACCGGCTGAACCGCGCCGGCCGCGATCAGCCCCGGCAGCTCGCGCATGTCGTGGAAGACGACCGTGCCCGGCCCGGCCAGCCGCTCCGCCGCCGTGACGCCGCCCGCGTAGCCGAGCGATCGCATCCCGGCGGCGCGGGCGGCCGTGACGCCGGGCGCACTGTCCTCGACCACGACGCAGGCCGCCGGGTCGACGCCCATGCTCCGCGCGGCGTGCAGGAACAGGTCGGGCGCGGGCTTGCCGTGCTCGACCTCGGTGGCGCTGAAGATCCGCCCGGCGAAGCGCTCGTAGAGTCCGGTCCGGCCCAGGGTGTGCCGCATCTTCTCGTGCGCACCGCTGGAGGCCACACACGCGGGCAGGCCGATCGCGTCGAGCGCCTCCGGCAGGCCGTCCACCGGGGTCAGCCCGGCGTCCACGGCCTCGGCGTGCAGCTCGTGGAACCGCTTGCCCCACACCGCCGCCGTCTCCGCCCCGAGCCGCTCGGCCACCAGCGCGTTGTTGACCGCCTCCGACCGCCCGACGAACCGCTCGATCGCCTCGGCCTCGGTCAGCGGCCAGCCCAGTTCCTCCCCCAGCCGCACCAGCACCCGCACGGCGATCACCTCGCTGTCCACCAGCACGCCGTCACAGTCGAATATCACCAGCTCAATCGGCTTGATCACCCGGACAGCATACGGCGGCGGCCGTCCACGAACGGGGCCCGACCCAAGGGGCTTTCCCGGTCCTGGAGTTGCGGCGGAAGACCGCGCAGCCCGGCCCCGGCGGACCGGGGGCCGGGCTGCGCGGCCGGGGTGCCGCGTCAGGCGGTCTGGACGGAGGTGTCGTCGATCACGAAGCTCGTCTGCAGCGAGGAGTCCTCGACCGCGTTGAACTTCAGGGTGACGCTCTGGCCCGCGTAGGACGACAGGTCGAAGGTGCGCTGCTGGTAGCCCGCCGCGGCGTCGACGTTGGAGTACGTCTTCAGCGCGGTGCCGTTCACCGACACGGTCAGCTTGTCGTACGCGGTGGTGCCCGACTCCGCGGTGTCGACGTGCAGCCAGAAGCTCAGCGTCGCCTTGCAACCCGTCGGAATGCTCACGGTCTGCGACACCGTGTCGGTGTGGGAGGAGCCGTAGCCGTCCATCCACGCCTTCCAGGAACCGCCGTGCGCGGCCTGGCTGGAGCTGTTGTCGACCACGCCGGAGCTCGCCGTCCACGGCGCCGCCGAACCGGTCTCGAAGCCCGGGTTGCCGAGCAGCTGCGCCGGGATGCACGAGCCTTCGCTGCCGATGACGTTCCAGGTGAAGCTCGCGGTGGCGGTCTTGCCGGCCGAGTCCTTCACCGTGACGGTCACCGGGTAGGCGCCGCCGGTGGTCGTGGTGCCGGTGATCGCGCCGGTCGAGGCGTTGATGGCCAGGCCCGCGGGCAGGCCGGTGGCCGAGTACGACAGCGGAGCGGTGCCGCCGGACGCGTTGATCTGCAGGTTCACCGAGCCGCCGACGGCGGTCGACTGGTCACCGGGGCTGGTCACCGAGACGGCGCCGCTGCCGGCGGGCTTGGTGAGCAGGCAGCCGGCGACGTTGAGGTCGATGGCCCGGGTGGAGTTCAGGCAGGTGGTGAACCAGTAGGTCTCCTCGCCGTAGCTCTGGCCCTTGACGGCCTTGGTGGTGCCGTCGGCGGCCACCTCGCACGGGTTGTTGAGGGTGCACATCGCACCGTCGTCGTTGCCGGTGTTGTTGATGCCGACGATCCGCCCACTGGCGGAGTCGATGATCGGCGAGCCGGAGGTGCCGTGTGTGGTGTTGCAGCCGGAGCTGTAGCGCAGCGAGTCGTGCCAGGTCCACTCGTCCTCGCGGAGGGTGGGCACGAACCCGTTGACGGAGCAGTTCCAGACCTGCTTCCAGTACGAGGAGGGTATGTACATCGCGGCGCCGTCGACCGGGTGCGTGTCGCTGACGGTGAGCGCGGTGGCCCCGTACTTGGAGGTGATCGAGCCGTAGGTGTCGGTGAGTTGGTAGAGCGCGACGTCGGTGCCGGTCATCGTCGCGTAGAGCACCTTGTCGGCCTGGACGGTGCCCAGGCTGTTGCCGGCGCCGTCGAGCAGGGTGCCGCTGCGGCTGGCGCTGGCGTTCTGGATGACCTGGCCGGCCGAGGGCATGGTCGGCAGGCAGTGCCCGTTGGTGAGCATCAGCGCCCGGTCGCCGGCCACCGAGGTGGGGTAACGGACCAGCGAGGCGGAGCAGTTGCTCAGGGCGATGGTGGACGTCAGGTCGGCCGCCTGGGTGGCGTGCGCGGGGGCGGCCGCGAAGGCCAGCCCGCCCGCGACGACGGCGCTCGTGCCGGCCACCGCGACAAGTCTCTTGAACATGGCTCTCCTTGTGGGGGATCGCGGGGTGTACGACTGGTCGCCGACGCCCACGCCGCACGAAAGTGCCATGGCCACTTCAAGGGGGTCAACCGTTCTGCCCGAACTCGCCACTCGTCATGGCCTGTTGTGCCACCCCGCAGTAACCACCCGTCCCGGTATGCCCGTTACGTGCTACGGCTGCTGCCTGCTACGGCTGCGGGACGGAGTTCACATCCGACCACTCGGTCTTCCCGTTTCCGGGCCGCGCCGGGTTGAGGGTGATCGTCCAGGTGGTCGCGGTCCTCCCGGAGGAGGTCTT
The DNA here is from genome assembly GCF_055576085.1 of Kitasatospora sp. NPDC033851. Classification (NCBI taxonomy): domain Bacteria; kingdom Bacillati; phylum Actinomycetota; class Actinomycetes; order Kitasatosporales; family Streptomycetaceae; genus Kitasatospora; species Kitasatospora sp. NPDC033851. The sequence continues at coordinate 120,808 of NZ_JBVIRL010000017.1, forward strand.
CTCGACCTTGAAGTCCTTCGGCGTCGAGAACTTGACGTACCGGCAGCTCCGGGTGAACACCTTCGCCCCGGAGTCCCAGTCCGAACCGCTGGTGTAGTAGAAGTCGTACGTGCCGTCCGTGATGCCCTCGACGGTGACCTGCTGCCCCTTGGCCGAGTACACCGAGGCGACGGACTGCCCGTCCCGCGCGATGGAGAAGACCACGTCCTCCGCTTCGTTGTTGACGACCTTCAGCGTGCCCAGGCCGTTCTGCTCACCTTCTCGGACCATGGTGCCGTTCTCCAGGGTCCGCGGCTGCGGCTGCGGCTTGGGCAGGTCCGGGACGGTGAAGGTGGCCTGGTAGCCGGCCGTTGCCAGCTTGGCCAGGGCGGCCGGGACCGCCACCAGCCCCTGGCCGGCACCGAGCTGGGCCTGAACGACATCGACAGTGCAGAACTTCTTGTCGTTGAGGTCGACGCGGATCGTCAACGCCTCGGAGGAGAGCGCGTTCAGTCCGTTCACCAGTTCGGTGCGCGTGGTCTCGGCTCCGGCGGGCGTGCCGGCGGCGTTCAGGTTGCGGGAGGCGCGGTCGGCGCTGGACTCGACGGCCGCGAGCGCCGTACCGACCTCGTTCGTGGTCTTGGCCGCCGCCACCTTCGCCAGCCCGGTGTTGATCGGTCCGAGGACCTGGTCGAGCGTCGTACCGTACGGCGTCGCCGAAGCGCTTGGCGTCGCCGACGCACTCGGCGCGGCAGTCCCTCCGCCCCCGCCGCCCGAACACGCCACGAGCAGCAGCACTCCGCCGACGGCCAGGCCGGACCTGAACACGGACCCCGAAGACCTCACGAACCCACCCCTGATGTCATCCAGTGCGCGCTCCCCACGCGCATCCGGGACGACATGCTGCCGAGTACGAACGACCCCGGTCAACCCGTTTCGAACGATCATCGGAAGGGCCCGCCCCGGCCCGCCCGTCAGGGTCAACTACGATCGGGCACGTGCTCAGCCTCACCGGACTCCCCCTCCAGATCATCACCTCGGTCATCGCGATCGTCGTCTTCGCCGCCACCATGTGGCTCTGGCCGCGGTTCGGCGGGAAGGGCTGGAAGTCCTGGCTGGGCCGGATCGGCGCCTTCCTGGCCACCCAGGTCTCGGTGCTGGTCGCGATGGGCCTGATCGCGAACGGCTACTTCGGCTTCTACAGCTCCTGGACCGACCTGCTCGGCACCAGCGGCAAGCTCGGCACGGTGGTCGACCACACGCCGAACGCCTCCGGGGTGGCCGTCACCGGCGAGCAGAAGTTCTACTCCTCCCAGGGCTCGGACCCGGAGCGGTCGGGGATGATCCAGCAGATCGCCGTCAAAGGGGCGGGCAGCGGTCTGAGCACCGAGGCGTACGTCTACCTGCCGCCGCAGTACTTCCAGCCGGACTACACCAAGCAGCGGTTCCCGATGGCCCTGGTGCTCACCGGCTACCCGGGCATCCCGGAGAAGCTGATCTCGCTGATGCAGTACCCGGCGTCGACCCTCGCCGCGATCGAGGAGAAGAAGCTGCCGCCGACCATCCTGGTGATGGCCCGGCCCACGCTCGTCGGCAACCGGGACACCGAGTGCGTGGACGTGCCGAACGGCCCGCAGGTGGAGACCTTCTTCACCAGCGACCTGCCCAAGGCCCTCGCCACCACCTACCGGATCGGCACCGACCCGGCCAACCGGGCCGTGATCGGCAACTCCACCGGCGGCTACTGCGCGCTCAAGTTCGCGCTGCGCAAGCCCGACTCCTACCCCGCGGCGGTCGCCCTCTCCGGCTACTACAGCGCCGCCCACGACGAGACCACCGGCGACCTGTTCGGCGGCAGCGCCCAGCTGAAGCAGGAGAACGACCTGCTGTGGCGGCTGAAGAACCAGCCGGCCGCGCCGGTCTCGCTGCTGCTGACCACTGCCAACGACGAGAACAACTTCGACGAGACCAAGGCCATGGTCGCCGCCTTCAAGGCCCCCACCAAGATGTCCACCATCACCCTGGACACCGCCGGCCACAACTTCCACACCTGGACCCGGGAGATCCCCCCGGCCCTGGAGTGGCTGGGCAAGCACATCACCATGCCCGCCGCCGCGTAGCCGAGCCGGCAACCCGGCAGATCACACCCGCCTCACAGCCCCGTCTCACGGTTCTCTCAGCCGCGCCACGCAGCGTATGGCGCATGACCACGAGCAGCTACTCCCCTCCGGCCGGCGACCCGTGGCCCGAGGCTGCGAACCACCCGCCGCCGGAGGTGTCGCAGCCGGGCCCCGACCGACCGGACCCGGCACCGCTCTTCCCCGAGCAGTCCCTGCCGCCCGCCGGCCCCAAGGGCCCGCCTCCTGGTCCGGCCGGCTGCGCACCCTCCCGGCCCGCGCCTGGCGCGGGCGCGCGGACGACCCGCGCTGGGTGCGCCCGGCCCTGCTGGCGCTGCTGGCCGCGACGGCCGTCCTCTACCTGTGGGGACTGAGCGCCTCCGGCTGGGCCAACGCCTTCTACTCGGCCGCCGTCCAGGCCGGCACCCAGAGCTGGAAGGCCTTCTTCTTCGGCTCCTCCGACGCCGGGAACTTCATCACTGTCGACAAGCCGCCGGCCTCGCTGTGGCCGATGGTGCTCTCGGCGCGGGTCTTCGGCCTCTCCTCCTGGTCGGTGCTGGCCCCGCAGGCGCTGATGGGCGCGGCCACCGTCGGCGTCCTGTACGCCACGGTGCGCCGCCGCTTCTCCCCGCTCGGCGGCCTGCTGGCGGGCGCCGCGATGGCACTCACCCCGGTGGCGGCGCTGATGTTCCGCTTCAACAACCCGGACGCGCTGCTGGTGCTGCTGCTGACCCTGGCCGCGTACGGGATGGTGCGGGCGATCGAGGCCGCGGGCACCCGGTGGCTGCTGTTCACCGGGGCGATGTTCGGCTTCGCCTTCCTCACCAAGACCCTCGCGGCGTTCCTGGTCCTGCCCGCCTTCGCGGTGATCTACCTGGTCGTGGCGCCCACCGGCTTCTGGCGGCGGGTGCGGCAGATGCTGCTCGCGGGCGTGGCGCTGCTGGTCTCGGGCGGCTGGTGGGTCGCGATCGTCGAGCTGCTGCCCGCGTCGGCCCGCCCGTACGTCGGCGGCTCGCAGGACAACAGCTTCCTGTCGCTGACCTTCGGCTACAACGGCCTCGGCCGGGTGGACGGCAACGAGCGCGGCAGCGTGGGCGGCGGCGGACGGCTCCCGGTCGGGCTCGACCTGCCGGGCGGCGCGATGCGCGGCGGCGGCCGCGGCTGGGGCTCGACCGGCCTGACCCGGCTGTTCGGCACCGACATCGGTGGGCAGATCGCCTGGCTGATGCCGGCCGCGCTGATCCTGCTGCTGGTCGGCCTCTGGGCGACGCGCCGCTACGCCCGCGCCGACAGCGCCCGCGCCGCGTTCCTGGTCTGGGGCGGCTGGCTGCTCTCCACCGCGCTGATCTTCAGCTTCATGTCCGGGATCTTCCACCAGTACTACACGGTGGCGCTGGCCCCGGCCGTCGCGGCCCTGGTCGGCATGGGCGTGGACGGGCTGTGGCGGGCGCGGCACCGGCTGCCGTGGGCGCTGGTGCTGGCCGGGACGCTCGCGGTGACGGCGGTCTGGGCGTTCGTGCTGCTCGGCCGCAGCCCGGGCTTCCTGCCGTGGCTGCGCTGGGCGGTGCTGGTCGGCGGGCTGGCGGCGGCGGTCGCCCTGGTCGGCGGGCAGCTCGCCGGGCGGGCCTCCGGCCGGGTCGGCGCGCGGATCGCCTCGGTGGCGGGCCTGGTGGGCCTGGCGGCGGCGCTCGGCGGCCCGGCGGCGTACGCGGTGGACACCGTCAACACGGCGCACACCGGCTCGATCGTGACCGCCGGACCGGGCGTGCAGGGCGCGTTCGGGCCGGGCGGCGGTGGCGGACGCAAGGGCGGCGGCAAGGGCTTCCCGGGCGGCGGCGGCAACGGCCGCTGGTTCGGCCAGGGTGGGCAAGGCGGACAGGGCGGACAGGGCGGACAGGGCGGACAGCAGGGCTTCCCCGGCGGCCAGGCTCCGCGCGGGCAGAACGGCGGGGGCTTCCCCGGCGGGTTCCCCGGCGGCATGGGCGGCGGTTCGGGCTCCGGTAGCGGCAACGGTTCCGGCTCCGACCACGCGAACGGAGGCCACGAGCGCGGTACCGCCGGCGGCAACGGTGGCAACGGCACCGCCGGCGGCAATGGCACCTTCCCCGGCGCTCCCGGCGCGGCCGGCCCCGAGGGCACGGCCCCCGGCGGCATGGGCGGTGGCTTCCCCGGCGGCATGGGCGGTGGCGGCATGGGCGGCCTGCTCGGCGGCACCAGGGTGAGCGACGAGGCCGCCGCCCTGCTCAAGGAGAACGCCGACCACTACACCTGGGCGGCCGCGACCGTCGGCTCGCAGAACGCCGCGAGCTACCAACTCGCCACCGGTGAGCCGGTGATGGCCCTCGGCGGCTTCAACGGCACGGATCCCTCGCTGAGCCTGGCGGGCTTCCAGAAGTACGTCCAGGAGGGCAAGGTCCACTGGTTCATCGCCGGCGGTTCCCGCGGCGGCTTCGGCGGCGCGGGCGGCAGTGCGGGCGGCAGTAGGGCCGGCAGTGCGGCCGGCGGTGAGCAGCAGGAGTCGGAGAACGCCCGGATCGAGTCCTGGGTGGCCGCCCACTTCACCGTCAAGACGGTCGGTTCGGCCACCTTCTACGACCTGACGGCCCCGACCTCCTGACTCCGGTCCCCGGTCTCCGATCCCCGAGGGGGCGTGCCGCGTTCGCGCGGCACGCCCCCTTGTCGCGGCCTTTCCCGTCCCCGGGCGCGCCGGAGCCGCTCAGTCGGACGGGCAGTGCGTCCCCGCCGCCGGCATCCGGCCGTCCTCCAGGAACGCGGCGATGGCCGTCCGGACGCAGGAGCTCTTGTCGTACGCGGTGTGCCCGTCGCCCTCGCGGGTGAGCAGCACGCCGTGCTCCAGACCGGCCGCCAGCCGCTGCGCCCACGGGTACGGGGTGACCGGGTCCTCGGTGGAGCCGACGACCAGGATCGGGGCGCTGCCGGGCGCCAGGATCGAGTGCGGGTGTTCGGTCGAGCGGTACGGCCAGGGGCGGCAGTCGGGGGCGAGCAGGGTGACCAGGGGGTTGTGCCGGCTGGTCAGCGGGGCCTGGCCGGCGAGGTCGGCGAGGGCCGCGCTCAGCTCCGCCTGGGTGGGCGGCGGGAGGTCGGCGCAGGAGATGGCCGCGTAGGCGTCCGCGACGGTCGCATAGTGCCCGTCCTCGCCGCGTCCGTTGGCGCCGTCGGCGAGTGCGAGCAGGGCGTCCGCGTCGCCCCGGGTGACGGCCGGGGTGAGGGCGTCCTGCAGCCGGTACCAGGAGCGGTGGCCGTCGTAGAGCACGTTGAGGGTGGCGGTCCAGCCGAGGGCGGCGGTGAGGGTGCGGCCGTCGGTGGCGTGCAGCGGGTGCTTGTGCAGGCCGTCGAGGAAGGCGGCGAGGCGGCGCGGGGCGGCGGCCGGGTCGGCGCCGAACGGGCAGTCCTTTCCGTCGTCGGTGGCGCAGGAGGTGGCGAAGGCCCGGAACGCGGCCTCGCCGGCGACGGCCTGTTCGACGTCGAGCTGCATCGGGTCGGTGCCGTGCTCGACGGCGCCGTCGAGGACGAGGCGGCCGGTGCGGTCGGGGAACTCCTCGGCGTAGAGCGCGCCGAGGTGGGTGCCGTAGGAGAGGCCGAGGAAGTCCAGCTTGGCTTCGCCGAGGGCGCCGCGCAGGACGTCGAGGTCGCGGGCGGTGTCGCGGGTGGCGACGTGCGACAGCAGGTCGGGGTGGTTCGTCCGGCAGGCGTCGGCGAGGATCCGGCCGTGGTCGTAGGCCGGGTCGTCGGTGGCGTTCCACTCGTCGCGGGTGTGGTCGTCCAGGCAGTGGACGGGGGTGGTGGCTCCGGCGCCGCGCGGGTCGAAGCCGACCAGGTCGAAGCGGCCGTGCAGCCCCTGGTAGGTCTTCCAGTCCCAACGGACCATGCTGATACCGGAGTTGCCGGGACCTCCGGGGTTGACGAAGAGGGCGCCGATCCGCCGGTCCCGGTCGGCGGCGGGCAACCGGACGAGGGCGACGCCGATGGTGCGGCCGCCGGGGTCGGTGTAGTCCAGCGGGACGGTGAGGGTGGCGCACTGGATGGTCGGCGCGTCCTGGTCGCCGTCGTCCTCGTCGGGGCAGGTCCGCCAGTCGATCCGCTGGCTGTAGAGCGCGCGCAGGGCCGGGGTGGCGGTGGCGGCGACCAGTTGGTCGAGGGGCGGCCGGCTGCCGGTACTGCCCGCGCCGCCGGCGCCGGTGCAGCCGCCCACGAGGGCGAGCACGGCGGCGACGGCGAGGGCGGACAGGGCGCGCCGGGGGAACCGGGCGGGACGAGGGAAGCGGGAGATCATCGGGGCCACTGCCCACGAATACCATCCGACCCGCACCCGCCTCGAATCCGGGTCGCACCGCACCCACCCCGGATCCGGGTCGCACCGCGCAGCGCGAGCCCCACACCGCGAGCCCCACACCGCCCACCGCGAGCCCCGAACGGCGAACCCGCCCCCCCGGGGGTGTCAGCCGCCGATCGCGGACATCGGACGGTCCGGCCGGACGAAGTCCGCGCTCCCGATGGCGTGTCCGGGCCCCTTGCCCGTCACCGAGGCCCGCCAGGCCGCCTCGATCGCCGCGTCGTCCGCCCCGCCGCGCAGCAGGGCGCGCAGGTCGGACTCCTCCGTCGCGAACAGGCAGTTGCGCAACTGCCCGTCGGCCGTCAGCCGGACCCGGTCGCAGCCGCCGCAGAACGGCCTGGTCACCGAGGCGATCACCCCGACCACCGCGTCCGTCCCCGCGATCCGCCACTCCTCCGCCGGCGCGCTGCCGTGCCGCCCCACCGGCACCAGGTCGAACCGCTCCCCCAGCGCGGCCAGGATCTCCTCCGCCGTCACCATCGCGGCCCGGTCCCACGCCCCTTGCGCGTCCAGCGGCATGGACTCGATGAACCGCATCAGGTAGCCGTGCTCGACGGCGAATTCGGCCAGGGCGACGATCTCGTCCTCGTTCACCCCGCGCACCGGCACCGCGTTGACCTTCACCGGGCCCAGCCCCGCCGCCTTCGCCGCGGCCAACCCCGCCAGCACGTCGGCCAGCCGGTCCCGCCGGGTGATCGCGGCGAAGCGCTCGGGCCGCAGCGTGTCCAGGCTGACGTTCACCCGCCCCAGACCGGCCTCGCGCAGGGCGACCGCCGTCCGTGCCAGGCCGATCCCGTTGGTCGTCAGCGACACGTCGGCGCCCAGCTCGGCGATCCGGCCGACCAGCCCGGGCAGTCCCCGCCGCAGCAGCGGCTCGCCGCCCGTCAGCCGGACCGACGCGATCCCCAGCCGCTCGACGGCGATCCGCACCAGCCGCACCACCTCGTCGTCGCCGAGCACCTCGGCCCGGGCGAGCCAGTCGAGGCCCTCCGCCGGCATGCAGTAGGTGCAGCGCAGGTTGCAGCGGTCGGTCAACGAGACCCGCAGATCGGTGTGGACCCGACCGAAACGGTCCACCAGCGGGCGCGGTGCGGTGTTCATCGACCCAGTACAGGCGGCGGGAGCCCGCAGGACCAGCGGCCGAACCGCCGGGGAGCGGCCGCCACCTGCGGCTTCGCCTTGTGGATTCACACAATGCGCGACCCCGTCCGGGGGCGGCAGGCTGGGCCCATGCAGACTGCGCCGACGCCCGCTTGCCCGCACCCGGTCGGCCCCGCCCCGGTCGCCGCCCTCGTGCTCGCCGCCGGGGGCGGGCGGCGCCTCGGCGGACGCCCCAAGGCGCTGATCCGGTACGCGGGCCGACCGCTGGTGGAGCACGCGGTGGCGGTGGTCCGGGCCGGCGGCTGCGCGGACGTCACGGTGGTGCTGGGCGCGGCGGGCGAGCGGGTCAGGGCCACCGCCCACCTGCCGGGCTGCCGTCTGGTGGCCAACCCGGACTGGGCGGGCGGCATGGGCTCCTCGCTGCGGGCCGGCCTGGCCGCCGTGGCGCCCGAGGCCTCGGCGGTGCTCGTCATGCTGGTGGACACCCCGGGCGTCACCCCGGCCGCCGTGGCCCGGCTGCTGGCCGCGCACCGGGCGGGCGCCGAGCTGGCCGCGGCGGCCTACGACGGGCGGCGCGGCCACCCGGTGCTGATCGGCGCCCGGCACTTCGCCGAGGCGGCCGCGGGCGCCTCCGGCGACGCCGGCGCCCGCGCCCTCCTGGCGGCGCACGCGGCGGAGGTCGTCCTCGTCGAGTGCGCCGACGTCGCCGTCCCGGACGACCTGGACACCCCCGCCGACCTGGCCCGCTGGTCCGCCGGGTGACCGTCCTCCTCGGGACGGAGGCCGCCTCGCCCCTGACGGTCGGCGACCCCTGATCCGTCCCTGAGGATTGCCCCATTCCGCGCCCAGCGCCGGACATTTCGGGGAGCATGGGAATCGTCCCACCCACCCGACACCGACGGACGGAGCCCGCGATGGCCGGACTGCCCGACGACTTCACCGGACACGACCCCACGCGGCCGGGGGCGGGCGGTGGCGCCCGGGCGATCCGTTGCCCCGCCTGCCGCCGCGAGCACCTGTACGAGCCGCCCTCGCTGCCCTGCCCCTGCGGTGCCTCGCTCAAGGTGCCGCTGCTGCGCGGCGGGGTGCCGGTGCAGGTGCGCTTCCGTTCCTGGGAGGACTCCTGGCTGAGCATGCGCTGCCCGCACTGCGGCCGCTCCGACCAGTGGCCGCAGCCCGAGTTCACCTGCAACTGCGGCGCCACCGTCCGGCTGCCGGTGGACCGTGCCACCCGGCTGGGCAGCGGTACGGCCGCCCCGCTCGCCGCCCCCGGCCCGCAGGCCTCCCGCCCCCACCCGGCCCACCCGCTGGGCGCGCCGGCGCCCGCCCCGCCCGCGCCGCCCGGCGCCTCCACCGGCCGCTCCCGCCCGTTCCGCCACCGCACGCCCTTCCGCCCGAACCCGGTGCGTACCTCGCAGGACGCGGTGATCACCGCCGCCCGCTACCTGGAGTGGCTCGGCTTCGACGACCTGGAGCTGACCGAGGCGCAGGAGCGCGACGGGGTCACCCTGCTGGGCGGCCGGATGGTCGCCCAGGTCGACACCTGGACCGAACCGGCCGACGTGAAGGCGGTCGAGTGCCTGTGGCTGCAGACCCTGCACGCCGAGGAGATGGCCGCCGCGATGTTCACTCTCGCGGGCTATTCGCACCAGGCCACCGTGCGCGGCGAGCAGCTGCTGGTCGCCCTGTTCAGCCTGGATCTGGCAGGTGTGCCGCAGCCCGCGAACGGCGCCGCCGAGGCCCTGATGGAGACCGGCTGGACCTCCTGACCGACCGGATGCCCCGCCGGATCGTTTCGCCCGCGCACCCCTAGATCATTTCTTCCTCAAAATCAACAACCTTCGCTCGTGATCTGGTGCACAAGCTCACCCCCGTGTTGAATTGCCGCCACAGCGCGGGCCTTTCGCCCTGCCGTTGCCATGCGCACGGTCGTGGCGGCAGGGCCCCAGGGGCAGGTCCGTGCCCTGCTGGATGGCGCACACAAGGAGGTGGCGTTGTCAGAGCACGGATGGGGCCCGAGCGGCCCGAACGGGCGGGGGCGGGCAGCAGCGGAGGAGCCGGGCGACACCGTGTGGCGACTGAGGTCCCGGGGGTGCTGGCAGGAGGCAGCCGAACTGTTGCGCCCGGCCGCCGAACAGGACCCGGCAGCGGCCCTCGGACGGGCCGAACTCCTCATCGAGCAGTGCCTGTTCACCGCCACGCACTGGACCCAGGCGGAGCAGGCGTTACGCCTGGCGGAGGCACTGGCGGCCGGCACCGAACAGCGCGCGGCCGCCGCCTGCGCCCGCGGCTTCCTCGCGTACGTGGCGAGTGTGCTCGGGCCGCGGGACCGGCTGGACGAGGCCCAGGCCGCACTCGGCCGCACCTCGGCCCTGCTGCCGCCGGACGCGCCCGGCCGCCCACTGCTGGACTTCCGACGCGGCCTGGTCGCCGAGAACCTGCTACGCGACCGCGGTGCCGCCTGGATCGCCTACCGCCGGGCGCACGAGGGCGCCGGCGAGCGCGGGGACGAACTGCTGCGCTCGTACACCTGGCGTCACCTGGGCGCGCTGGCGCTCTCCCGTGGGGACCGCGCCAACGCCCGCGAGGCCTTCGACGCCTCCCTGCGGCTGCGCGAGCAACTCGGCTTCACGGTGGGGGTGGCTCCGGCGCTCGCGGCGCTCGCCGAGGTGTCCGAACCGGACGAGGCCGCCCGGCTGCGCGCCGAGGCGACCCGGCTGGTGCACGCCCTGGGCGGGGTCCCGGTCTGGCTCGCACGCCAGCTGGGCGCCGCCCGCGCGCCGGGGCCTCCCCCGGACGGGCGCACCACCAGCGAAACCCAGGGAACAATCAGCTAAGGTGAGCCTAACCTGGCCGGGGCGAGCAGTGCCCCGGCCGGGTCGCCTTGCCGTTCCCCGGGCACCGCCATGCCCCGGTCCGGCCGCGCCCGGCACGCACCACCGCGCCGCCGGGCACCGCCGGGCGGTCCATGGGCGGCCCCGGTCGACCCGATGGGGCCCACCCATGACCGCGAGCAGCGCCAGGCCCGGCCCCACGCCGTGCGCCCCCCGCACCCCCGGGGCGCACACCCCCGCGCCGGCCTCCCCCTCGCCGACCAGCCCCCGACCCGCCCCCACCCCACCGACTCCCCGCAGCACCACCGCGCCCACCCCCACCCCCGCCGCACCACTCGACGCCCCGGGCGCCCCCGCGTACCACCGGCTGGCCGGGCTCACCCCCGTCCTGAGCGTGCGCTGCGCCCCGCCCCGACGCGGCGGCGGCTGGCTGCCCGCCGCCGACCTGGCCGCCCGCCCCGAGGCGGTGCGCGAGCTGATCGCCCATGACGCCCGGCAGGGCCTCGCCCGCTACGGGCGGCCGCTGCGCCCGGACGTCGCGGCCGGCTTCGGGCTGCACCGCTTCGTCTGGCCGGTCTCGCTGCTGTTCACGCTGCCGTGGTTCCTGCAGCGGCGCGTCCCGCTGCTCGCCCTCGGGGACGTCTCGCTGCGCCGGCGGCCCGGCGCGATGGAGCTGACGGTCCGCCCGACGGCGTTCGTCTGTCTGCCGGACGACCCGGCGGCCGCCGCGCCGCAGGCCCGTACGGCGCCGGATGAGGACGCGCTGGCCGCCGAACTGCGGTGCGCGCTGGGCGGGTTCCTGACGCCGGTGCTGGCCGCCTTCCGCCCGGAGGCGCGGCGTGGACCCCGGGTGCTGTGGGCGATGGCCACGGACGCGGTGGTGGAGGGGCTCTGCCACGCGGGCGGGCTGCTCGGGGAGGCGGAGCGGGCGCGCGCCGAGCTGTCCGCGCTGCTGGCGCCCGGCAGGCCCGCGTGCACGCCCGGCGCGGACGGCGGCCCCGCCCCCGCCCCGGCCCCCTTCACCCCGGGCGCCGGCTTCGCGCCCCCGGCGCCCGGATGCGTCGACGCTTCGAGTACGGACCGGGCCCGGGCCAGCTGCTGCCTCGTCTACACCGTGGAACCGCAGGAGATGTGCGGCGGCTGCCCACGCGTCACGCGGAGTTGACGAACATTCGTCCGAATCCAGATCCGGAAAGCCCGGAATTCCAGGAACAATCTGCTTCAGATTTATCAGACAATCGTTTTGCTGCCGCGTCAGAAATCCCTCTCCCCAGCGCATTGACGGCGAATCGGCCATTCGTCCGCCGAGCATCGGCCATGATGGTCCCCGCCATCACGACGCAGGAACGCGACGCAGGAAAGCGAGGCTGGTTCCGGCGATGAAATTGTCCGACATACCGCTCGGGTGGGCCGTCACCGTAGTCGCGGGGCTACTGGTCAGCGCGCTCCTGGTGGCCCTGCTCCGCAACCGGGGATCCGTCAACGCCACCGGCGCGGATTCCTGGGAGCGCGCCGAGGAACGGCGCCGCCGCAAGGAATCCCTGTACGGCGCCGCCTCGTACACGCTGCTGTTCTGCTGCGCCGCCGTCGCCGCCGCGCTCTCCTTCCACGGGCTGGTCGGCTTCGGCGTACAGAACCTCAACCTCTCCGGGGGCTGGGAGTACCTCGTCCCCTTCGGGCTCGACGGCGCCGCGATGTTCTGCTCGGTGCTCGCCGTCCGCGAGGCCAGCCACGGCGACGCGGCGTTCGGCTCACGGCTGCTGGTCTGGATCTTCGCGGGCGCCTCGGCCTGGTTCAACTGGGTGCACGCACCACGCGGCTTCGGCCACGCCGGGTCCCCGCAGTTCTTCTCCGGCATGTCCCTCTCGGCGGCGGTCCTGTTCGACCGGGCGCTGAAGCAGACCCGCCGGGCCGCGCTGCGCGAACAGGGGCTGGTCCCCCGGCCGCTGCCACAGATCCGCATCGTCCGCTGGCTGCGCGCCCCGCGCGAGACCTACGCGGCCTGGTCGCTGATGCTCCTGGAGGGCGTGCGCAGCCTGGACGAGGCGGTCGAGGAGGTCCGCGACGACAAGCGGGAGCGCGCCCTGGACAAGGAGCGCCGCAGGCTGGCCGGGCGCCGCGAGCGGGCCGAGATCCGGGCGATCAACCGATCCCACAGCACCTGGCGCCGCGGCGGCGGCGCCGCGCGGCAGCTGGAGTCCGGCTCGGAGCCCGCCATAGCCGACGGGCCCGGGGCCGACCGGCCCGCCGCCACCGGACGGCGCCGGGCGGGCCGCCCCGAGGTGGAACGGCCCGCCGCTCCACGCGAGGTCGAGCCCGCCGAGGTCGAGCCCGCCGAGGGCACCGTGGTCCAGCCCGGCCTGCCGGCCCGCCCGGAGCGGCGCACCATCGACCTCACCCTGGAGGAGGACACCGTCACGCTGCCCCGGCTGGACTCGCTGGAGCGCAAGCTGAAGGACCTGGAGCAGCAGTTCGGCTGACGCCCTGTCGACGCCCCGGGGCCCGATGATCCGCCAGGCGCCGTCGGCACTCCCGCAGGAGCGTCGGCGCCCGAGCGGCCTGAGCACCCGGGGCGCCCCGGGTGCTCAGGCCGCTCGGTTGCTCAGGCCACCCCGGTTGCCCGGGCCCCGCGGGTGTTCAGGCCGCCGCCCCGCTGAGCTCGAACCACATCCGCTTGCCGGACCCGCGGGGCTCCACGCCCCAGGAGTCCGCGAGCGCCTCGACCAGCATCAGCCCGCGGCCTGAGGAGGCCTGCTCCCCCGGGGTCCGGCGGGTCGGCCACAGGTCCGACTCGTCCTCCACCTCGACCCGCAGCCGGGCCCGCCCGCCGTCCTCCTCGGGCTCCCGGTAGAGCCGGGCGGTGAACATGGCGTCCCGGTCGGTGTGCCGGATGGCGTTGGTGACCAGCTCGGAGGAGAGCAGTTCGGCGGTGTCGATGAACTCGGCGACGCCCCAGCGGCGCAGCGCGTCACGCAGCTCGGCCCGCACCTCGGCGACCCGCGCCAGGTCGGCCTGGCCGATCCGGCGGCGCAGCTGCTGGGCGGCGAGCCCGCCCGCCGGGCCGTCCCAGCGCAGGAGCAGCAGCGCTATGTCGTCCTCGCGCTCGCTGGAGTCGGCGGCCTGGGAGGCGATCCGCTCGGCCAGCTCGTCCAGCGGGTCGCGGGCCGCCTCCCCGGCGGGCGGCAGCGGGCGGGCGAGCACCTGGGTGAGCCGGGCGATGCCCTCGTCCAGGTCCATGCCGCGTGCCTCGACCAGGCCGTCGGTACAGAGCAGCACGGTCTCGCCCGGGTCCAGGCTGAACCGGGTGACCCGGTACTCCTGGTCCGGATCGATGCCCAGCGGCAGCCCGCCGGCCACCGGCACCACGGCGGCGGTGCCGTCCGCGCGGCGCACCACCGGGTCGAGGTGGCCGGCCCGGACCGCGTAGACCACGCCGTAGTCCACGTTGACCTCAGCGTAGGTGCAGGTCGCGAAGTGGTCGGTGTCCAGGTCGGCGAGGAAGCGGGAGGCGCGGGCCATCACGGCGGCGGGCGGGTGGCCCTCGGCCGCGTAGGCGCGCAGCGCGATCCGCAGCTGGCCCATGATCCCGGCGGCGTGCACGTCGTGCCCCTGGACGTCGCCGATCACCAGGCCGACGTGCCCGCCGGGCAGCGGCACCACGTCGTACCAGTCGCCGCCGATCTGCAGGCCGGAGCCGGCCGCGAGGTAGCGCACGGCGGTGGTCACGCCCGGCACGGAGGGGACGGTGCGCGGCAGCATCACCCGCTGCAGGCCGGCCGCCAGCTCGTGCTCGGCGTCGTGCAGCCGGGCCCGGGCCAGCGACTGGGCGACCAGCCCGCCCAGGGTGGACAGCAGGGTGCGCTCGTCCGCGTCCAGCTCGCGCTCGTCGTCGAAGCTGACCACGCAGACGCCGATCGCCCGGCCGCTGGCCACCAGCGGCAGGTACGCCCAGGAGCCGCGGCCGGTGCGGCTGGTCGGCCCCCACACCTCGGGGTAGCCGGCGCGGAACTCCTCGCGGGTCGAGACGAACACCGGCGCGCGGTGCCGCAGCGCCTCGGCGGCCGGGTGGCCGGCGGGCAGCACGGTGCGGTCCCAGACCGCCAGCGCGTCGGCGCGGTAGCCGAAGGCGCCGAGGATCCGGGCCCGTCCGGCCTCGAAGGAGGCCAGCACCAGGCCGTCCGGCGGCAGGCCGGGCAGCGGCAGCTCGGTGAACACCCGGGCCACGTCACGGACGGTGACGGCTTCGGAGAGGGCGCGCGCCGCCTCCTTGATGAACCGGGAGCGGTCCTCGCGCAGCAGGGCCATCCGGTCGGCGAGGTCGCGCTTGTGCAGCTCGACGGTGGCGTCCCAGACGAAGCCGACCATCCGGGAGGCGCGGCCGAAGGCGTCCGCGAGCACCCGGCCGCGGAAACGCACCGCGCGCATGGTGCCGTTCGGCCCGACGGTGCGGTAGTAGGCGCCGCACTGGCCGAGCTCGGCGACCGCGCGCTCGACCCGGCGACGCACCACCGGCGCGTCCTCGGGGTGCAGCAGGGCCAGGAAGGAGGTGGCGGTGCGGTCGAAGCGGGCCTGCCCCGGGCCGTCCAGGCCGATGATCGTGCAGGCCCGCTGGTCGCCCTCCAGGACGTCGCGGCGGATGTCCCAGTCGAAGGACCCGATGCCGTTGGCAGCCATCGCGGGCTCCAGCCAGTCCGGCATGGAGTCGGCGGAGGCGGGCGGCAGTCCGCCGGTCAGCACGGGGGCCAGCCGGGCGGCGGCGAGGCTCGGCGACGGGCGCACCGCGGGGCTTCGCCGGGTCGACTGCGCGGGCGGCCGGGCCCGGCCCGTCCCGGCGGTGGTGGGGCCGACGAGGGGCTGTCCGGGGCTCCACGGCTCGGGGACGGTCGGCTGCTCGGGGAGGGTCGACTCGATGGTTGCGGACTCCACGGCTCGCGACGGCTCCACGGCTCGCGGCTCTGCGGTTCTGGGCTCCACGGCTCGCGGCTCTACGGCGGACGCGCCGGGAGGAAGCGCCGGCCCCGGCGACTCGGGCTCAGTGGGCATGCTGCTCCTGCCGCTGCCGTGGCGGACCGCGCCGACCGTTCGGACGGGCCGCGTGGCGGTGTGATGGGTCGTGCTGGATAGGACGGTGCCGACGGACGGTGGTCAGTCGAGGTACGGTCTCCCCGCTACTTCCCGCACGTGGACACACATTCCCACCATCCTGGCCAATGTTCCGCCGAGCGGCAATGCCAACGGTCCGGAAATCTTCCGCTCCGCCTTCTGTTCAGGGCTTCCTTCGCCGGCGAATCAATCGGCCGCGAACAATCGTACGGCCGCGGCGGCCGGGCTCAGGGCAACGCGAGTTCGAACCAGGTGACCTTGCCGTCGCCTCTCAGCTGCACGCCCCAGGAGTCCGCGAGCGCCTCCACCAGCAGCAGGCCGCGCCCCGAGGTCGCGTACTCGGCCTCCGGGGCGCGGCGGCGCCCGGGCAGCCTGCTCGTGCCGTCCTGCACCTCGATGCGCAGCCGGTGGTCCGAGCCGAGCACCGCGTCGAAGACCGCGCCCTTGGTGGTGTGCAGCAGCGCGTTGGTGACCAGCTCGGAGGAGAGCAGCTCGGCGGTGTCGGACAGCTCCGGCACCCCCCAGCGGTCCAGCGCCGAGCGCAGTCGTCGCCGGACCGAGCCGACCGCGACCAGGTCGGCCGGGTCGAGCGTCAGGTGCAGCCGGCGGTGCAGCGCGCACCCGGGGGCCGGTGTGCCCGGCAGGGCCGTCCCGGTGGCCCCGGCGGTGCCGGTGGCGCCGACCGTCCCGGTGTTGCCGACCGCACCCTGGACCGGGCCGGACCGGTAGGCGTCGCCCGAACTCGTCCGCTGCCGCGGGAATCGCGACTGACCGTCCATCACCACAATGCCCCCGCCCTGAAATCCGGGCCCCCGCCTCCGGATCCCCCGCCGGCCGGGTGGCCCCCTCGATCTGACCACCATCCTCATGCCCAGTTGACGGCGTTTGCAACAGTGTGCGTCCGATCACGTGGGGTGAAAGGGGCACGGGGAGGTCCGCGTGATCCAACTGCCCGCGCCGGACAGGTTTGCGAAGCACAGAGGCGATTTCGAAGCCGCCGCCACTCGATCCCGCGCACACCCGGCGCCCGTACGGGCCGCGCCCCCGACCCCGCGCCCCCGACCCTGCTCCCGCCCGCGCCCCCTCCCCTTCCGCCCTGCCCGTCACCCCCGCCCGTCACCCCGGCCGCCGCCTCTCACCCCCATCCGCCGCCCAGGAAGCCGAACCCGCGCGGACCGGCAACGCTGGACAGGGCGCCCCGGGCCGGGTTCAATGGCCCGAGATGTTTGAACGCCGTTCTAACATCACCCCCGGGAAGCCCCCCGGCCCCCGAGCCGACCCCCTCCCCCGGCGACCGCGAGCGAGGAACCGTGCGACTGACCCCCACCGAGCGGGACCGGCTGCTGATCTTCACAGCAGCCGAACTGGCCCGCGCCCGCCGAGCCCGGGGCGTACGCCTCAACATCCCCGAGGCCACCGCCCTGATCGCGGACGCCGTCTGCGAGGCCGCCCGCGACGGCCGGCGCCTGGCCGAGGCCATCGAGGCCGGCCGCTCCGTGCTGACCGCCGACGACGTACTGCCCGGCGTGCCCGACGTGGTCACCGTCGTCCAGGTCGAGGCCGTCTTCGACGACGGCACCCGCCTCGCCGTCGTCAACGACCCGTTCCAGGGCGCCGGCTCGCTCGGCGACGAGGCCCCCGGCGGCGCGCTGATCGGCGACGGCGCCGGTTACGACCCGGTCGAGGAGACGCTGCTGCTCCCCGTCCACAACACCTCCGAGGTGCCGATCTCGGTCACCTCGCACTTCCACTTCTTCGAGGCCAACCCGCGCCTGGCCTTCGACCGCGCCGCCGCCTACGGCACCCACCTGGCCGTCCCGGCGGGTTCCTCGGTGCGCTTCGACCCGGGCGCCACCGTCGAGGTCGGCCTGGTGCCGATCGGCGGCGAGCGGGTCGCGATCGGCTTCGCGGGGCTCGTGGACGGGCCCCTGGACGCGCCCGGCGCGAAGGAGGCCGCCCTGGCCAAGGCCCGCGCGACCGGCTACCTGACCAGCTTCGACGACGCGGAGGTGCCCTCATGACGGCGATCACCCCCCATGACTACATCTCCGTGCACGGCCCGCGCGCCGGGGACCGGATCCGGCTCGGCGACAGCGGTCTGATCGTCCGCGTCGAGTCCGACTCCCAGGCGCCCGGCGACGAGTTCCTGGCCGGCTTCGGCAAGACCGCCCGCGACGGCCTGCACCTCAAGCCCGCCGCCGTCCGCGACACCTGCGACGTCGTGATCAGCAACGTGCTGGTGATCGACGCGGTCCAGGGCATCCGCAAGACCTCGATCGGCCTGATCGGCGGCCGGATCGCCTCGATCGGGCGGGCCGGCAACCCGGACACCCTGGACGGGGTGGACGTGGTCGTCGGCACCGGCACCACGATCGTCTCCGGCGAGGGCATGATCGCCACCGCGGGCGCCATCGACACCCACGTCCACCTGCTCTCGCCGCGGATCATGGAGGCCTCGCTGGCCTCCGGGGTCACCACGATCATCGGCCAGGAGTTCGGCCCGGTCTGGGGCGTCGGCGTCAACTCGCCGTGGGCGCTGCGCCACGCGTTCAACGCCTTCGACGCCTGGCCGGTCAACATCGGCTTCCTGGGCCGCGGTTCGTCCTCCGACCCGGCCCCGCTGGTCGAGGCGCTGGCCGAGGGCGGCGCGTCCGGCTTCAAGGTGCACGAGGACATGGGCGCGCACACCCGCGCGCTGGACACCGCGCTGCGGGTCGCCGAGGAGTACGACGTCCAGGTCGCCCTGCACACCGACGGCCTGAACGAGTGCCTCTCCGTCGAGGACACCCTGAAGGTGCTGGAGGGCCGGACCATCCACGCCTTCCACATCGAGGGCTGCGGCGGCGGTCACGTCCCCAACGTGCTGAAGATGGCGGGCGTGCCGAACGTCATCGGCTCCTCCACCAACCCGACGCTGCCGTTCGGCCGGGACGCCCTCGGCGAGCACTTCGGCATGATCGTCTCCGCGCACGACCTCAAGGTCGACCTGCCCGGCGACGCGGCGATGGCCCGCGACCGCATCCGGGCCGGCACCATGGGCGCCGAGGACGTGCTGCACGACCTCGGAGTCATCGGGATCACCTCCTCCGACGCCCAGGGCATGGGCCGGGCCGGCGAGACGGTGCGCCGCACCTTCGCCATGGCCGGGAAGATGAAGGCCGAACTCGGCCCGCTCGACGGCACCGGCTCGTACGGGACGACGGAGACCGGCGACGACAACGAGCGCGTACTGCGCTACATCGCCAAGCTCACCATCAACCCGGCCATCGCGCACGGCCTCTCGCACGAGGTCGGCTCGATCGAGATCGGCAAGCTCGCCGACATCGTGCTGTGGCGCCCGGACCACTTCGGGGCCAAGCCGCAGCTCGTCCTCAAGGCCGGCTTCCCCGCGTACGGCGTGGTCGGCGACCCCAACGCCTCCACCGACCGCTGCGAACCGCTCGTCCTGGGGCCGCAGTTCGGCGCCCACGGCGCGACCGCCGCCGACATCTCGGTGGCCTTCGTCGCCCAGGCCGCCGCCGACGGCGCCTACCTCGACCGCCCCGCCGACGGGCTGCCCACCCGCCGCCGCCGCGTCGGCGTCCGGGGCACCCGCGGCATCGGGCCGCGCGACATGGTGCGCAACGCCCGGGTCGGCCACGTCGAGGTCACCGAGACCGGGCTGGTCTCGCTGGACGGCTCACCGCTGCGCTCCGAACCGGCCGACAGCGTCTCGCTCAGCCGTCTCTACTTCCTCTGATCGCCCCGGATCTCCCCGGATCTCCCCCGATCTCCCCCATAGGACTTGATGATGACCACCCCCACGCCCGCCTCCCTCGGCTACCGGATGCCCGCCGAGTGGCACCCGCACGACCGCACCTGGATGGCCTTCCCGACCGCCAACCCCACCTTCGACACCCCCGAGGCGCTGCACGCCGGCCGCGAGGCCTGGGCCGCCGTCGCCGACACCATCGTCCGGTACGAGCCGGTGACGCTGGTCGTCAACACCGGTGAGACGGCTGAGGCCCGCAAGTACGTCTCCGAGCGGGTCGAGATCGTCGAGCGCCCGCTCAACGACGCGTGGATGCGCGACATCGGCCCGTCCTTCCTGATCGACGGCAAGGGCTCGCTGGCCGCCGCCGACTGGATCTTCAACGGCTGGGGTGCGCAGTCCTGGGCCCGCTGGGACAAGGACCAGCACATCGCCGAGCACATCGGCGAACTGACGGAGGTTCAGCGCTTCGCCTCCCGGCTGATCAACGAGGGCGGCGGCATCCACGTCGACGGCGAGGGCACGGTGCTGCTCACCGAGACCGTCCAGCTCGGCGAGGGCCGCAACGCCGACTGGACCAAGGAGGAGGTCGAGGCCGAGCTGCATGCCTTCCTCGGCACCACCAAGGCGATCTGGCTGCCGCGCGGACTCACCCGCGACTACGACGAGTTCGGCACCCGCGGGCACATCGACATCGTCGCCTCCTTCGTGCGCCCCGGCGTCGTGGTCGCCCACGTGCAGCCCGACCCGTCCCACCCGGACCACGAGGTCTGCCGGGAACTCGTCGCCGTCCTGCGCGCCTCGACGGACGCCCAGGGCCGGCCGCTGGAGGTCGTCGAACTGCCCGCCCCCACCGTCCTGCTGGACGAGGACGGCGAACCGGTCGACTACTCCTACATCAACCACTACGTGGCCAACGGCGCCGTGATCCTGTGCGCCTTCGCCGACCCGCGCGACCAGGAGGCCGCCGCCATCCTCGGCCGCGCCTACCCGGGCCGCACCGTCGAACTCGTCGACGCCCGCGAGATCTTCGCCAACGGCGGCGGCATCCACTGCATCACCCAGCAGCAGCCCAAGGCCTGACCCCCGGGGCTGCCGGAGCGGGGCCCACCGCCCCGCTCCGGCAGCCTTCGAACTACCGTTCCACCCAGGGAGAGCACCGCACATGGCCGACCCCCGCCCGCGCCGGCCCGCACGCCCCCGCGAGGAGGTCTTCGCCACCGCCCGGGCCGCGATCGCCGAACACGGGCTCGCCAAGCTCACCATGGCCGGACTCGGCAAACAGCTCCAGATGAGCGCCGGACACCTGCTCTACTACTTCGGCAGCAAGGACCAGCTCCTGCTGGAAACCCTCCGCTGGAGCGAGGACCAGCTCGGCGCCCGCCGCCGCGACACCCTCGCCGACCACACCCTCGACCCCTGGCAGCGCCTCGACGCCTACCTGCGCCTCTACCTGCCCGAGGGAGCGGGGGACCCGCGCTGGATCCTCTGGGTCGAAGTCTGGGGCCGCTCCCCCGCGAGCGCCGAGATCCGCCGGGGACAGCAGGAGATCGAAGCCCCCTGGCAGGCCGACCTGGTGACCCTCATCGAACAGGGCACCGCCACCGGCCACTTCACCCCGGGCCCCGCCGCCGACCGCGCCACCCAGATCCGCGCCCTCCTCGACGGCCTCGCCGTCCCCATCGCCATCGGCCTCCCCGACTCCCACCCCCCAGCCGCCCTCACCCAGGCCACCGCCGTCACCGGCATCCTCCTCCGCACCTGAGCCGCGGCCGCTCCCGGGGCGAAATAGGCAGACCGGTCCACCGTCACTCGGTCCAGACGGCGGCCGCGGTGCGGTCGTCGGCGTAACCCTTGGCGCGGACCTGGACCTGGCGCAGGAAGTCGACGGTGCCCGGGGTGTGCGGGTGGGCCCAGTGGGTGGAGAGGAAATGGGCGACGGCCGGTTCGTCGGCGATCGGGCGGGCCAGGCCGGGGGTGCAGAGGAGCAGGATGTCGCCCGGCGTGGCGGGAACGAGCCGGAAGCGGAACGGGCGCGGGTCCGGGACCGGGGCCTCGGGCGCCGGCGGCTGGCCGTCCGGGTGGTGCAGGAGCCGGGCCGCGTACGCGTCGATCCAGTGGCCGGAACGCAGCAGGTACAGGCCGCCCGGGCCGACACCGAAGGCCGCGCGATAGCCCGCCGCCGGGTCGAGCGACACCATCAGGCAGTGCAGCGAGGCCGGCGACGGGCTGTCGTCCCCCTCCGCCCGGGGTGCCAGCGCGCGCAGCGGGGCGACGGCTCCGGTGGCCAGCCGCTGGAGCCCGTAGCGGAGCCGGTCCCGGGCACCGTCGCGCAGGTCGGCGGCCAGTCCGGCCCGGCTGCGCCCGATCGCGGCGGCGAGTTGGCGGCAGGCCTCACCGGCGGCGGTGGCGACGGCCTCCGCGGTGACCGTGTCGTCCTCGGCGCCGCCCGTCCGGTCGAAGCCGCCGAGCACGGCGAGCAGCAGTCCGTCGGGCCCGTCGCCGAAGCGGGTGACCAGGAGGGAGTCGCGGCGCGGTTCGCCCCGGTAGCGCGCGGAGTCGCCCCGGACGGACACGGCGCGCAGGACGGACGGCCCGTACTGCGCGCCCTCCAGCACGGTGTCCGGGGCGAGCGAGCGCAGCGAGCCCGGGTCCGCCTCCGGTACGGCCGTCGGCTCGGGCCCGTAGGTCGGGGGGCGTTCGCCGACGTGCGGGACAGTGGCCCCGCCGTCGGCGAGCGGCGCGCGGACGGCCAGGCGGGGGTCGGGGACGGTGGCGGTGACAGGTGCCGGTGCCGGTGCCGGTGCCGGGTCGGATTCGGGCGCCGGTGCGTGGTCGGGCTCGGGTTCGGGGGTCGGGTCGGGGGTGGCTGCCTCGAGTACCTCGGGTCCTTCGGGCGCCTCGGCCACCGCCTCGGGCGCTTCAGGCACCTCGGCAACCTCTGAAACCTCGGCAACCTCCGGAACCTCCGGAGGTTCCGGAACCTCGGCGACGACGGGCCCGGGGGCTGACGGCGGGGTGTTCTTCTCCAGCGAGAGCGGAACAGCCGCCTCCTCCGGCTCCGGCTCCGGCTCCGGCGTCTCCGCCGCCGCCCTCGGCGCGTCGTCGGCGAAGGAAGGCGCCGGGAACTGGTGGGTCTCCATGGGCGTCCGCTGACGCCCGATCCCCTCCGGTCCGTCGATCACGTCTGGTCCGTCGATCACGCCGACCGCCGTGTCGAACCAGTCGTCGAGGCTGTCGCGGCCGTCCTGCGCGGGCTCCGGCTCACCCTCCGCCGCCGCCGGAGCCGGGGCCGGCTCCGGCTCCGGCTCCGCCGACCGCTGCTGCCCGATGAGCCCTGCCGCCGTGTCGAACCAGTCGTCGACGCTGCCGTCCCCCGGGTCGGCGTGCGGGGTGTCCGGGAGGGTGCCCGCCGGGCCGTCGTAGACGGTGTCCCACCAGCCGTCGTCGGGCCGGTGCGGCTGTGCGGGTGCACCCTGCTTGCTCATCTGGCGGCTCCTGCCTCGGTCCGTGGTCGCGCCGCCCCCGGCGGGCCGGGCTCGACGTCATTGTTCTCCAAGTGCAACGGCCCTGTCCGGGTTTCGGCGACAACCGGTCACCCACCGGAACATCCCGGCCACCGCGCCGACCAGCCGGTTCGTCGCCCGCGCCCGGTCGCTTCACCGGGGACGTCACCGCCCGGCCCGCTTCCGTTCCGTCCGTGCTTGCCGGATGTGCCCGGAGCAGGGTGTTTCCTGGACATCCGGGCGTTCCGACCCCCGAAAATGAGGGCCGGTGGGGGGCATCGCTTCACTCGTTCGGCTGATTAAATGTGCGCATGACCGCGTCGGCCCCCAGCTCACCCCGACCGGGGAGGGCCGCACCGGCGGGCCGCCCGGTGGGTGCGCTGTTGGTCCTGCTGCTCGCCGCCCTGTTGTCGATGCTGCCCTGCGCGGGTCCGGCGAAGGCGGTGGACGGGCCTGCCCGTCCGGTGCCGGCCGCCGCCCCGGCCAGTGCCCTCACCGTCGTCAGCGTCGTCAGCGTCCAGGTCGCGACCGGACAAGCGCCCCACACGGGCCACGCCGAGCAGGCCACCAAGCCCGCCAAGGCCGCGAAGCTCGCCGAGGTCGGCAAGGCCTCGAAGGCCTCCGACCAGCAGCGGATCGCCGAGGAGCAGGGGCACTGGATCCTCTGCACCGCCGACGGCCAGCCCCCGCGCAACAACGGCTGCACCAGCCACCCGTACTGCCCGCAGGACGCCCAGCTGCCGAATCCGCCGCCGCAGCCGCAGCCCGCCGTGTCACCCGTGACCCCGGCCGCGCCCGAGGCGCTGCCCCGGGTGGTGCCCGCGGGCCTGCTGGACGGTTCGCACCCGGCGCCCGACCTGCACGAACTCCAGGTCCACCGGTCCTGAGCGGAACCCACCGCCGGCCCAGCCGCCGACGGATCCGCCCTGCCTCACTCTCCAGCTGACCGCCGCCACCGACCTTGTGCGCGGCGGAGACAAGGACACCACCATGGGTTCCGCCAAGCAGTCCAACAAGTCCGGCGGCAAGCAGGTCGGCCTCGACCGCCGCGCCCGGATCGCCGAGCTGCGCGCCGCCGAGCAGCGCCGCGACCGCCGTAACAAGGTCGTCGCTTCGGTGGTGGCCGGTGTGCTGGTGATCGCCGCGATAGCCACCGGCACCTGGGTCGTCATGGACCAGAACCAGAAGAAGAAGGACAAGGAAGCCGCCGCCAACGCGGACATCCCGGGTGTGAAGACCTTCGGCGACCTGACCCGCAACCACGTCAAGGAGAAGGTCACCTACCCGATGACCCCGCCGGTCGGCGGCGACCACAACGCGGTCTGGCTGGACTGCATGGGCCACGTCTACGACCAGCCGGTCGAGAACGAGCGTGCCGTCCACTCGCTGGAGCACGGCGCGGTCTGGGTGACGTACAACGGCAAGGCCACCCCGGACGACATCAAGACCCTGACCGACAAGGTCAAGGCCACCCCGTACTCGCTGATGAGCCCGTACCCGGACGAGCAGGGCACCATCACCCTGAACGCCTGGAGCACCCAGCTGGTCGTGGACAGCGCCAGCGACCCCCGGGTGAACCAGTTCTTCACCAAGTACGTCCAGGGCAAGCAGACCCAGGAGCCGGGCGCCTCCTGCACCATGGGGCAGATGTGACCGCCGACGCGGGCCGTCCCCAGGCGGCCGCGGCCGAGAACGGCGTGGAGACGGCCGTGGACCCGGCTGCGGAGGCCGTCACCGGAGCCGTCACCGCCGAGGACGGCGGGGGCGCGGCCCCGCGCCGTCGGCGCATGTGGTGGCCGGCCGCGCTGGCCGCCGCCGTGGCGCTGGCGCTCGGGGTGCCGGCCCTGGTGGCAAGCGGGACCTCCGCCTCCGGCACCGCGCTGTCGGTCCCCGCGGACGACTCGCCCGAGGCCGGGTTCGCCCGCGACATGGCGACCCACCACCAGCAGGCGGTGGACCTGTCGTTCGTCGTCCGGGACCGCACGAGCGACGAGCCGACCCGCACCCTCGCCTTCGACATCATCAACACCCAGGCCAACCAGCGCGGCATGATGATGGGCTGGCTGGACCAGTGGGGGCTGACACAGCACTCGGGCGCCAAGCCGATGGCGTGGATGCAGATGGGCCACGACCACCAGGCGCACGACGGTTCGCTGATGCCCGGCATGGCCACCAACACCCAGATCGCGAAGCTGCGTTCGCTCAGCGGGCGGGACGCCGAGGTGTTCTACCTGCAGCTGATGATCGAGCACCACAAGGGCGGCGTCGAGATGGCCCAGGGTTACGTGGACCTGGCCAGGAACGACACCGAGAAGCGGCTCGCGCAGTCGATGGTGATCGCCCAGACCTCGGAGCTGCAGCTGATGACCGACATGCTCACGGAGCGCGGCGCCGCCCCCGGCGTGCCCGCGTCCTGAACCGGCTCACCACTCCCACCGCTCTCGTTCCCCGGACGGCCGGGGCGCAGCCGACGGTCCCGCACCGTCCCCGCCGCGCCCCGGCCGTCCGCCGTTCCCACCCCCTGCGGAGACCTCGCATGACCCCCGACGCACCCGACGCACCTGCCGCACCCGACGCACCCGACGCACCCGACGCACCCGGCGCACCCCGCGCACCCCGCGCACCCCGCGCACCCTGGCTGATCGCCGGACTGGGCAACCCCGGACCGTGGTTCCGGCAGACCCGGCACAACGCGGGCTTCCTGGCCGTCGACCGGCTGGCCGAGCGGCACGGCGCCCGGTTCCGGTGGCACGGCATCGCCACCCTGGTCGCGGAGATCGCGGTCGACGGCCGGCCGGTGCTGCTCGCCAAGCCGCTGTGGTTCATCAACCTGTCCGGCCGCCCGGTGGCCGCGCTGCTGCGCCGCTACGGCGTGCCGGTGGAGCGGCTGGTGGTCGTGCAGGACGACCTGGACTTCGCGTTCGGCTCCGCCAGGCTCAAGCGCGGCGGCGGGCCCGGCGGCCACAACGGGGTGCGCTCGGTGGGCGAGGTGCTCGGCACCCGCGACTTCGTCCGACTGCGGTTCGGCATCGGCCGGCCGCCGAAGGGGCAGAGCGTCGGCGACTTCGTGCTGAAGAAGTTCTCGGACGACGAACTCACGGCCATGCCCGGCGAGTTGGACCGTTGCGCGGACGCCCTGGAGACCCTGGTGCGGCGCGGCCTGAACCGGGCCCAGGACGCCCTGAACGCCCGCCCCGTCCCTGAGACCGGTCACGGCGCGGAAGCGGGCCGTGGCACGGAGACCGACCATGGCGCGCGGTGACGACTTCCGGTGTTCCCTGTGGGACGCCGGGGCCGAGGACGACGCGCAGTCGGCCCTGACCGCCGAAGCGGTCGCGGAGGCCCAGCGGCTGCTCGGCGTCACGCTTCCGGCCGCCCTGCTCGACCTGCTGCACCACCGCGACGGCGGCGGGGTCGCGGAGGACCGGAACGCCTTCCCCACCAGTCGGCCGACCTCGTGGAGCGCCGACCACGTCCCGTTCGACTGGCTGATGGGCATCGGCCGGCGCGCGGGAGCGCTGTCCCTGCTCGACAGCCCGTACCTGGTCACGGAGTGGGGCCTGCCCTCCCCGGTGGTCCTGCTCTCGGGTGAGGGACCGTGCTGGATCGGGCTGGACTACCGGGAGCGCGGCCGGGACCGGGAACCGTCCGTCACCTGGTTCGAGGCGGACCTCGGCCGGGAGCTGCCGCTCGCGCCGGACTTCCGCTCGTTCCTCGAAGGCCTCACCGCAGCCGACGACTTCGAATGAGGATCACCGGGCACCCCGGGCACCCCGGGCACCCCGGGTGCCTCGAACGCCCCGGGAGCCCCGGGAGCCCCGGGAGCCCCGGGACCGGGCACGGCCCGATGTCTGCGGAGCGGACCGCGGGCCGGCCGGGTGAGGAGTGCGGCCGCGGCCGCGACCGCCGCGAGGAGGAGGAGCACCGTCCGCCCACCGGACGCCGCGCCTGCCAGGTGGACGCCGAGGACGGACAGTGCCATGCCGAGCGCCGTACCGAGGCTGCGCGCCATGTTCACCATGCCGCCGCCGACCGCCGAACACTCCGCAGGGATCGCCCGCATCACCAGCGCGTTGTTGGCCGGCAGCAGCAGGCCCAGCCCGTACCCGGCGACCAGCAGCGGGGCCGCCGACACGGTCGAGGCCGGCAGCAGGGCGAACAGCAGCAGCCCGCCCGCCGCCACGGCTGCGCCGAAGCGGCACCTGGTCGCATCCGACCAGTCCCGGGGCAGCAGCCCGCCGCCGACCGTCGCGGCGAAGGCGAACGCGGCGGGCAGCAGGGTGACCAGCAGGCCCGCGCCGGCCGTCGACACACCCGCGCCGGTGAGCAGCACGGGGCCCAGCACGAGCGGGCAGAACAGCAGCAGGTAGCCGATCAGCGCGACCACCAGGCCGGACCGCACGCCCGGGGTGTTGACCAGGCCGGGTGCCAGGATCGGCCGGGCGGCCCGCCGCTCCTGGCGCACCAGCGCCACCGTGAGCACGGCGGCGGCGAGCAGCAGGACGGCGACGACCCAGCCGGGCAGCGGAAGGCCGGAGGCGGTGGACAGGGCGAGCAGCAGCGACGTGGTCGCGCCGGTGAGCAGCAGCATGCCGGGCAGGTCGAAGCGGGCGTCGTCGCGGTGCGGACGGGCCGTGGGGCGCGTCCGGGGGTTGGGAACGGGGCCCACGCCGTCCGTCCGGGTGCGGGGCAGCAGGTACCAGCCGGCCAGGATGCCGAACACGGCGATCGGCACGTTGACCCAGAACACCCAGCGCCACGAGGCGTGTTCGACCAGCAGGCCGCCGAGGCTGGGCCCCAGCGCCAGCCCGAGGCCCTGGGCGGAGGCCTGGATGCCGAGCGCGCGCCGCATCGCGTGCTCCGGGACGCCGCGGGCGACCAGCGCGACGCTGTTGGCCTGCATCATCGCGGCGCCGACGGCCTGGACGGCCCGGCAGCCGACCAGGATCCAGAGGCTGCCGGCGAATCCGGCGCCGAGCGAGGAGAGGCCGAAGACGGCGAAGCCGCCGATGTACATCGTCTTGCGGCCGGCCAGGTCGGACAGTCGGCCGATCGGGGCCAGCAGGGCGACCAGGACGAGCAGGTAGGCGAGGGCGACCCATTCGACGGCGGCGAAGCCCGCGTCGAAGTGGTGGCCGATGGCGGGGAAGACCAGGGCGATGACGCTGGCGTCGAGCTGGCCGAGGAAGGCGCCGAGGCAGACCGTGCCGACAGCCAGCCAGTGGGCGTGGCGCCACCCGGCGATGCCGCGGGGCCGGGGCCGCTCGGTGAGCAGTCGGGCGGCAAGGGCGGTGGCGTTCATGGGACGAATATATCGGATGCAGACATGTTCTTTCTACGAGCAGGTCGTCCTGCGATACGAAGCGTCTCGCGGGGCGTCCACACCGCGCCCGAGGGACGGACCGCGCCCCCGGCACGCCCCGTACCAGGAGATACGCTGTCCGCCATGCCGTCGTCACCACACGTTCCCGACCCCGCCATCACAAGCCCCGACCCGGCGGTCGAGCACGCCCGGCAACTGACCGACACCGTGACCCGGCTGCGCCGCGCACTGCGCAGCAGCATCCGCACCGACTACCCGTGGGAGTCCCTGCCGATGGCGCAGGTCGAACTCCTCCAGACCCTCGCCGCCGCACCACTGCGGGTCGGCGAACTGGCCGCCCGTCAGCGGCTCGCCCCCAACACCGTCAGCGGACTGGTCGGCAAGCTGCTCGAAGCCGGCTTCGTGGACCGCCAGGCCGACCCCGGCGACCGCCGCACCGCCCGGATCGCCCTCACCCCGGCCGGACGGCGCCAGCTCGACGACTGGCAGCAGGCGCACGAGCGCCGCATCGCCACCGCGCTCGGCGCCCTCGAACCCGCCGACCGCGCGGCGGTCGTCAACGCCCTGCCCGCCCTGGAGCAGCTCGCCCGGGCCCTCGCGCAACAGCCGGGGACCGGCACCGAACAGGGCTGAACCGGCGTCGACCGGCTCGCCCCGTCCCGGCCGGTGCCGCCGGTGCCGCCGGTGCCGACCGGTGGACAAACCCGTTGGTCAACGGCCCGGTCCTGCCGCTACCGTCGCCGGCATGACCACAGCACGGGTACACATCGAGCCCTGGACGGACGCCGACCTCGCGCTGCTGCGCCGGGTCAACACACCGGAGATGAAGACGCACGTCGGCGGCCCGGAGACCGAGGAGCAGCTGCTCGTCCGGCACGGCCGCTACCTGGACTTCGTCCCGTCCGGCCTCGGCTGCATGTACCGGATCGTGTTGCTGCCCGAGGACGCGGCGGTCGGGGACGGGACAGTCGACGGCGGGGCAGTCGACGGCGAGTCGGTTGGCACGGTCGGCTACGGCACCCGGACCTGGGAGGGCGAGACCGTCCACGAGATGGGCTGGAACGTGCTGCCCGGCTTCCAGGGCCGGGGCATCGCCGTCGCCGCCACCCGCGCCGCGGTCGCGGCCGCCCGCCGCGAGGCGGCCCACCGGTACCTGCACGCCTTCCCGTCGGTGGACAACCCCGCCTCCAACGCGGTCTGCGCGAAGGCCGGGTTCACGCTGCTCGGCGAGACGGAGTTCGAGTTCCCGCCCGGGCGGTTCATGCGCAGCCACAACTGGCGGGTGGACCTGCGCAGTTCGGAGTGATCACCTCAGGAGTGATCGGTCCGGAGTGATCGGTCCGGAGCGATCGGTCCGGAGCGATCGGGCCGGCGGTCAGAACAGGGTGCCGCTCTCCAGCTCCAGCAGCAGGCGCTTGCGGTCCACGCCCGCCGCGAAGCCGGTGAGCGAGCCGTTGGCGCCGAGCACCCGGTGGCAGGGGCGCACGATCAGCAGCGGGTTGGCGCCCACCGCGCCGCCGACCGCGCGGACCATCCGCGGCTCCTGCCCGGCCAGCTCGGCGAGTTCGCCGTAGGTGACGGTCGTGCCGTACGGGATCTCGTCCAGCGCGGCCCAGATCCGGCGGCGGAACTCGGTGCCGACCGGCGCGAGCGGCAGGTCGAAGCCGGTGCGCTCGCCGGCGAAGTAGGCGGTCAGCTGGGCGACCGGCTCGGCGAGCGCCTCCGGGTCGAGGACCCAGTCGTCGGCGGGTTCGGCCAGCGCGTACTTCTGGCCCGGCGCCGTGACGGTGGCCAGCGCGGCCGGCCCGCCGTCCTCGGGCAGGACACCGCTGAGCAGCAGCCGGCCGAAGGGGCTCTCCATGGTGGTGTAGACGGTGCCGGTGTGGGCGGTGCCGGTGTGGGCGGTGGCAGTGGGGACGGTGGTGCTCATGCTCGTTCGTTCTCCGTTCCGGTGCTGGTGGTCGCGGGGCCGGCCCACAGCCGGTGGACCGCGTAGGAGCGCCACGGGGCCCAGGCCTCGGCCGCGCGGGCGGCGGACTTCGGGTCGCCGGGGACGCCGAGCCGGACGAGGCCGTGCTTGACTCCCACGTCGCTCGGGAGGAAGACATCGGGGTCGGCGAGGGCCCGCATCCGCAGGTAGCCGACCGTCCAGGGGCCGATGCCGGGCAGGGCCAGCAGCCGGGTCGCGGCCTCCTCCCGGTCGACCCCGCTGTCGAGGCTCACCACGCCCTCCGCCAGGGCCGCGCACAGGCCGGTGAGCGCGCGGCGGCGGGCGGCGGGCATCGCGAAGTCCTCCGCCTCTGCCGTGGCCAGGACCGCCGCGGTCGGGAAGAGCAGCCGCAGGCCGCCGCTGGGCTCGGGCAGTGCGGTGCCGTACTTCTCGGCGAGCCGGCCCGCCAGGGTACGGGCCGCGCCGACGCTGACCTGCTGGCCGAGGACGGCGCGGACGGCGAGTTCGTGCGGGTCCACGTGGCCGGGCGAGCGCAGTCCGGGGCGCTCGCGGACCAGCGGACCGAGCACCGGGTCGGCGCCGAGCTGCTCGTCGACCGCGAGCGGGTCGGCGTCCAGGTCGAAGAGGATGCGCAGCCGTTGGACGGCGGTCGGCAGGTCGCGCAGGTCGGCGAGGAAGAGCCGGCAGTCCAGCCAGCCTCGGGTGCGCGGCTCGTCCGGCGCCAGGCCGTCGACCTCGGCGATGCCGTGGCCGTACGGGAGCCCGAGGGTGCGCCGGTAGGTCCGGACGCCCGGGCGCGCGCCGGGGACGACCTCCTCCACACCGGGGATGGCGCGCAGGGCGAGGAAGTCGATCAGGTGGTCGCTGTCCAGCGCGCCGCGGTAGGCGAGGCGCAGGGTCAGGCCGCCGGCCGGGGTCGCGGTGCGGCGACCGGCGGCGACCTCGGCGCGCAGGCCGCTGGGCGTACGGTCGTAGACCTCGCGCACGGTGTCGTTGAACTGGCGGACGGAGGCGAAGCCGGCCGCGAACGCGATGTCGGTGACGGACAGCTCGGTGGTCTGCAGGAGGAGGCGGGCGGTCTGGGCGCGACGGGCGCGGGCCAGCGCGATCGGGCCCGCGCCGAGCTCGGCGGTGAGCTGACGCTGCAGCTGGCGGGAGCTGTAACCGAGGCGGCCGGCCAGACCCGCGACGCCCTCGCGGTCCACCACGCCGTCGCCGATCAGTCGCATCGCGCGGCCGACCAGGTCGGCGCGGTGGTTCCACTCGGGGGATCCCGGCACCGAGTCGGGGCGGCAGCGGCGGCAGGCACGGAAGCCTGCGCCCTGGGCGGCCGCGGCGCTGGGGTAGAAGACGCAGTTGACCCGCTTGGGGGTCACGGCGGGGCAGCTTGGTCGGCAGTAGATGCCGGTGGAGGTGACGGCCGTGAAGAAGACGCCGTCGAAGCGGGCGTCGCGGCTGTCCACGGCTCGGTACCGGATGTCGTCGTCGATCACGTTGTCCAGTCTGCGGGATCGAGCGGGGGGTGACTGGCGGGAATCGGACATCGCCGTTCGGGGGCCCTCCCCCTCCCCCGCCCAGGCCCGGCCCGGCCCGAAATTCACGGCCGTTCCAGCCGGCCCGCGGCTACGCTCGCCGCATGAGCGAGCAGCCAGGCGCCCGGCCCACCGGCCGGCCCTACACCGGCCACCCCTACGCCGGCCCGGACGACCCGCGCGTGGTCGCCCTGCCCCCGGAGGAGTTCGCGTTCCCCGGCCCGCTGCGCGACCAGCTGGTCGCGGCCGTCCTCAGCGGCGCCAAGACCAGCACCACCGGGCTGGTCGCCGGCTACGAGCACGAGGGCGAGCCCCTGCCGCAGCCCGGCGAGCGGGGCGCCGTCCTCGACTCGGACGGCCGCCGGGTCGCGGTGATCGAGACCACGGACGTCCGTGTGGTCCCGCTCTCCGAGGTCGACCTGCGGCACGCCCTGGACGAGGGCGAGGGGTACGCCAGCGTGGCTGACTGGCGCGCCGTGCACGAGGGGTTCTGGCGGAGCCCGGAGATGCTCGCCGCCCTCGATGACCCGGACTTCACCGTGGACGACACCACCCCCGTGCTCCTCCAGCGCTTCCGGCTGGTGGCCGACCTCCGCTGAGCCGGGTGGGCCGGGCGGAGGCCGGCCACCGTCGCCGCAGCGCGACAGCGGCCGATTGACGGCAGTCGGCCGGCTCCGACGGGTCAGCGCTTCACCGGACCTCCCACGGCACGCATCGACTTGGTGATCGTCTTCCACTTCTGCAGCCGGGCCTTGGCCACCCGGGCGTCCGAGCGCGAGGCGATCCACTCGTTCTCGCGCTGGAGCTTGAGGTAGCTCTCCATCCGGCGCTGCGGCAGGGTCCCGTCGGCCAGCGCCGCCTGCACCGCGCAGCCCGGCTCGGTGTGGTGGCCGCAGTCGTGGAAGCGGCACTCCTCGGCCAGCTCGGCGATGTCGGCGAAAGCCAGGTCCACGCCCTCGCCACCGTAGAGGCCGACCTCGCGCAGCCCGGGAGTGTCGATCAGGACGCCCCCGCCGGACAGCGGGATCAGCTCGCGGGTGGTCGTGGTGTGGCGGCCCTTCTGGTCGACCTCGCGGGCCTCCTGGACGGTCATCACCACGGCGCCGGCCAGCGCGTTGGTGAGCGTGGACTTGCCGACGCCGGACTGGCCGATCACCGCGGTGGTGCCGGGGGTACAGGCGCGCAGCACGTCCATGCCTTCGCCGGTCTCGGCGCTCACGACGACCACCGTGACCCCGGGCGCGATCGCCTCGACGTCGGCCCGGATGAAGTCGGCGTCGTCCACAAGGTCGGCCTTGGTGAGGGCGACGAGTGGTTCGGCGCCGGACTCCCAGGCCAGGGCGAGGAAGCGCTCGATCCGCCCGAGGTCGGGATCGGTGGCGAGGGAGGAGGCGATCAGGACGGTGTCGACGTTGGCCGCCAGCACCTGACCGTCGGAGCGCTTGCCGGCCACCTTGCGGATGATCGCGGTGGAGCGCGGCAGCAGCGCGACGACGGCGGCCATCGGCTGGGCGTGGAGGTCCACGGCCGCCCAGTCGCCCGTGCACGGGCAGTTGATCATGTCGGCGTCGCCGACCGGCCGGGTGTCGAAGCGGACGGTGCGCGGCTCGCCCGTCTCCGGGTCGGCGATCACGGCGTCGCACTGGCCGCGGTCGACCCGGACGATCCGGGCCGGGAGCAGCCCGGCCTCGCCGAGCGGGGTGAACAGCTCCGCGAGCTCGGGCGTCCAGCCGTAGCCGGCCAGCGCGGAGCCGGCCTCGGAGGGAGCGGTGCCGACCTCGGCGGAGGAGAAAGAAGACAGAGAAAGAGAAGGAGAGAACGACGGAACGGAGGCAGCGTTGGTCAACGCAGTGGCCCTTCGGGAGCAATGGTCCCGGCGAGCTACGGCTGGCGCGAAGGGCTCAGCCGGCGGCCGGGAAAAGGAGGTGAACGCGAGTACTGCCCTGGGCAGCTATCGGGGCGACAACGACCACGGGGTTCACCTCCTGCTCTCTACTCCTCGGGCGGCCCAACGGCCTCCGAACCGGACACGTCACACGCTAGCGAAGCGCCCTGGCTGCGCCAACCCATTTTTGACCTGCGGAAATACGCCCCACAGAGGCCAGGAAGCCCCCGTACCGCGACTGTCCCCGTACCGGCGCCATCCCCCCGTACCGCCGCTATCCCCCGTACCGGTGCTTGAGGTTCGGGTCGTCCAGCCACCACGGCCGCATCCCCGTCTCCTCCTCCTCCGGCCGCCCCTCGGCCCGCGCCTCCTCGGCCGCCGCCTCGAAGCGCGCGTCCAGCTCGGCGTCCACGGCCCGGATCTCCTCCCGCCCCTGCACGACCATCCGTCGCACCAGCGCGGCCAGGAACGGCAGTCCGACCAGGTCCCCCAGCACCCAGAACGCGTTGCCGCCCCAGGTCTGGTCCTGCGCCAGGCTCGGCCCCCACGGCCGCCCGAGCGCCACGTAGTAGTGCTCGGCGACCAGGTGGCCGCCGTAGATCAGCACGATCCCGAGCCCCGCGTCGAAGATCACCTCGGCGAAGGTGATGAACAGCCCGACCAGGTGCGGGTACTCGTGCCCGACCGGGTCGATCTGCAGCCGCGGCCAGAAGTAGGCGAGGCCGAGCAGCACCAGCGCCAGGTGCAGCAGCACGTTCCCGAACGCGCTGGAGACCGACTCCTCGTACCAGGGCGTGAAGTAGAGCAGCCACGGCGGTGCCATCAGCAGCGCGGTGGAGACGGCCGGGAACATCAGCACCTTGGACGGGCGGCTGCGCAGCGCCCGCAGGATCCGCTCCCGGCGGGCCGGCGGCGCGGCCTCGACCAGCAGCGAGACGGGCGCGCCGAGCGCGAGCAGCAGCGGGACGACCATCAGCAGCAGGACGACCTGCACGGCCCGGTCGGTGAAGAGGATCCGGTCGTACACGCCGAGGCCGGAGCAGGTGCACCAGATCCACAGGAGCAGTCCGCCGAGGAACGCGGCGCTGCGGGTGGGCTTCCACCGCTCGCCGCCGGACCGGTGGACGGTGCGCACCGCGGCGAGGTACCAGGCGCCGAGCAGCACCGAGAGGGTGAGCACCAGCGGTTCGGCCGTCCAGGAGGTGGCCAGGTCGGACCACTGCCACGCGGGCGGTCCGTGGTAGGCGAGTACGGAGACCGCGCCGTCCACCGCGCCGTTCATCCGTCCGCCCACCTCGCTCGCACCCGCCGCCGCCGAGGCGGCGGCAGCCGTGCACACCATCGCCATCGGGCCCCGCGGCGGACGCCGCGACGCCCGGCCATGATGTCGCCGCGCCGGCGGCCCGCCGCGCGCGGGGCCCACCTCTATACCCGGTCCTGAACAAAGCTTTACCCGGCCCGAACAAAGCTTTGCCCAGGCAAAGTTCTGCCCCGGGCCCCGTCGCTCCGCAACCGCGGCGACGACCCGGACGTCTGGCAGGATGCCCGTCGGCGATACCCGCCACGTGGGTGACAAGGGGACGACACGAGGTGCACAGCACTGCACGCGGCGAGGGCCGCCGGCTGGCCGCGCGCCACCGCAACATCGAGCTGGGCCTGCTGGCGCTCGCGGTGGCCGTCTGTCTGGCGGGACACATCGAAGCCGATCTGGCGCTGACCGGCAAGATGCCGCCCGGACTGCTGGTGCACGGCCTGTCGCTGGGCGCGCTCGCCGGGGCGGCGCATCTGGCGGTGCGCCGGTTCGCACCGTACGCGGACCCGCTGATCCTGCCGCTGGGTGTCTTCCTGACCGGCTTCGGACTGGTGCTGCTGGACCGGCTGGACATCAGCTACAAGGCCGCGCACAGCGCCAAGGGCGACTACCAGAAGCTCCCGGCCGCGCCCGCCCAGCTGATGTGGGTGTTCATCTCGGTGGCGGCGGCGATCGCGCTGATCGTGCTGGTCAAGCACCACCGCTTCTTCCAGCGCTACGTCTACCTGCTGATGGCGGGCGCGCTGATCCTGCTGGCCGCTCCGGTGGCCTCGCCCAGCGACAGCTTCGGCGCCAAGCGCTGGATCCGGCTGTTCGGGCTCTCCTTCGAGCCGGACGAGTTCGTGAAGGTCGCGATCACGATCTTCTTCGCGGGCTACCTGATGGCCTCCCGGGACGCGCTCGCGCTGGCCGGCCGCAAGGTCTGGGGGATGACCCTGCCGCGCGGCCGGCACGCCGGGCCGGTGCTGGCGATCTGGGTGGTCAGCCTGCTGGTGCTGATCTTCGAACGGGACCTGGGCACCTCGCTGATCTTCTTCGGCGTCTTCATCGTGATGCTGTACGTGGCGACCGAGCGCACCAGCTGGGTGGTGCTCGGCCTGCTGATGGCGGTCGGCGGCGCGGCGGTGGTCGGCACCGTGGAGCCGCACGTGCACGGCCGCGTCGAGGCGTGGCTGCACCCGCTCGACTACTACAAGCCGGTGCACGACAAGGCGATCTCCGAGCAGCCCGCCGAGGCGCTGTTCAGCCTGGGCACCGGGCACCTGACCGGGACGGGCCTGGGCTCGGGGCGGCCCTGGCTGATCGGCTTCGCCGGGCGCAGCGACTTCATCTTCACCACCATCGGCGAGGAGCTGGGCCTGGCCGGGGTGACGGCCTTGCTGCTGGTCTACGTGCTGCTGATCCAGCGGGGTCTGCGCACCGCGATCGGCCTGACCGACCCGTTCGGCAAGCTGCTGGCCACCGGCCTGTCGGCGGCCCTGGCGCTGCAGATCTTCGTGGTCGTCGGCGGGGTGAGCGGGCTGGTCCCGCTGACCGGCAAGGCGCTGCCGTTCCTGGCGGCCGGCGGTTCGTCGCTGCTGGCGAACTGGCTGATGGTCGCGCTGCTGATCAAGCTGAGCGACTCCTCCGGGCGCACCGCGCTGGAGCCGGCCCAGCCCACCACCGAGCCGTTCCCGGTCCGGGCCGCCCCGGCGGCGGCCGGCCCGACGCCCACCAGCCCGACGCCGACCCCGGCGGCGCCGCAGTACGGCTACCCCCCGAACCCCGCCACCACCTGACCGCCCGACCGGCGGACCTTCCGACCACGTGACCGCACGACCACAGGGACCGCCGGACACGGCACAGGGCCTCCCCCGCACCTGCGGGAGAGGCCCTGTCCGTTGGCACCGCACGCCCCTGCCTACCGCTGCTCCCACGGC
The DNA here is from genome assembly GCF_055576085.1 of Kitasatospora sp. NPDC033851. Lineage (NCBI taxonomy): Bacteria > Bacillati > Actinomycetota > Actinomycetes > Kitasatosporales > Streptomycetaceae > Kitasatospora > Kitasatospora sp. NPDC033851. Next base: position 157,475 of record NZ_JBVIRL010000017.1, read on the forward strand.
GGCCGGGGCGGCCGCGGCGGGTACCCCGGCAGCTCCTGCCCGGGAGGACCGCCCGGGCCTGCGGCCGGAGGCCCGCCCGCAGGCCCGCCCGGCAGGGGCCCGGACGGCCGGTCGCTGTCCGGGGGCGGCGGGGTGGGCCGGTGGTGCGGCCCGCCGCGGGCGGTGAGCCGGCCGCGCACGTTGTCGGCGGCCAGCACGTCGGCCCACCGCTCCGGGTACTCGGAGGGCACGTCGACGTCCTCGCCGTCGTCCTCGCCCCACTCCTCCTCGGCGCCCTCGGCGAGCCCGAGTTCGCGGGCGCGCCGGGCCCGTTCGACGGCTCGCCGGGCGGCGACCTCGCGGACCACGGCGGCGGCCGCCTCCTCGTGGGCCCGTTCGTTCTCGGCGCGGGCGTCGGCGGTCTCCAGGGTGGGCCAGCGCCGGTCTATCGCGGCGTTCATGGCGGCGCCGATGAGGACCGCGAGGGCCACCACGAAGATCCACAGCAGGACGGCCACCGGTGCCGCCAGCGAGCCGTACACCGAGGGGCCCTCGACCGAGCTGACCAGGTAGAGCCGCAGGCCGACGCTGCAGAAGACCAGCACCACCAGGGCGACGAGGGCGCCGGGGATGTCCTCGCGCCACGGGGTCGAGACCGGGACGGCCAGGTGGTAGAGGGTGGTCAGCGAGACGATCAGCAGCACGATCGCGACCGGCCAGTACGCGGCGCCGACGAGTCCGGCGATGCCCGGCACGGCGTTCTCCACCAGTCCGGGCCCGGCCATCAGCAGCGGCAGCACCAGCGAGCCGATCACCAGGGCGCCGAGGTAGAGGCCGAGCGACATCAGCCGGGTCTTGACGATGCCGCGCTTGCCGTCGAGCCCGTACATGACGGTGATGGTGTCGATGAAGATGTAGAGCGCCCGGGAGCCGGACCACAGCGACAGCAGGAAGCCGATGGAGACGAGGTCGGGCCGGGTGTGGTCGAACACCTGGTTCAGCAGCGGGACGACGACCTCCCTGACGGAGGAGTCCGACAGGACCGTCCCGGAGGCCGAGACGATGTCGTGCTTGAGCCGGTCGATGGTGCCCGCGCCGAGGAACTCGTCGAGGTAGCCGAGGGTGCCGGCCAGGCCGAGCAGCAGCGGTGGGATCGACAGCAGGGTGAAGAAGGCCGCCTCCGCGGCGAGGCCGGTGACCCGGTACTCCACGCAGGTGTTGGTGGTGTCCTTGACCAGCTCCCACGCCGTGTGGCGCCAGGTGGCCTGTTTGGCCGCGCGCCGGGAGCCCTTGCCCCGGCGCCGGGAGGCCCGCTCGGGGTTCGTTCCGCTCGTATCGCCTGCTGCTTGCACAGGGCCAACCGTATCGGGCCGTGGCCCCGCGGTTGATCTCCCCGGGGTGGAAGCGTGTGGCCGGGCACCCGGGCCGGGAGCGGCGGGAACTCCCGACCGTCCCACATGACGAAACATCAGCGTCCAGTATGCGGATGTTAGTGGACCGCGAGTCCCGCGCCGTGCGAATCTCTTGCCATGCCTAGCGCCGGAACCACCCTGGTAGGTCGACTCCACGTCGATCTCCTTCGCGTGTCCAGCGCCATCTGTCCGGTGACCTGAGCCCACCCCCGCCGCACCACCGCACCCGGCGCCACCCGTTCCCGCCATCCCCGTCGCAGCGGATGTGCAGGCGCCCGCCCGGTCTCGGTCACTGCCCTCCAGGCCCTGAGAAACCCGCAGGTCAGAGCAGCACCGCACGGCTGAGCACGCTCCGCGACCCGCCTGGCACCAGCGCCATCTGCCCCGAAGGACTTCACCATGGCCACCTCCCCCGAGACCGTCGAGCCCACGGCCGACAGCCCCGCCGCGCGCCGCCCCGCCGCGGCCCGCAAGGTGACCCGCCACCGCGGCGAGGGCCAGTGGGGCATGGGCCACCACACTCCTCTGAACGCCAACGAGCAGTTCAAGAAGGACGACGACGGTCTCAATGTGCGGACACGTATTGAGACGATCTACGCGCACCGCGGCTTCGACTCGATCGACCCCGCCGACCTGCGCGGCCGGATGCGCTGGTGGGGGCTCTACACCCAGCGCAAGGAGGGCATCGACGGCGGCAAGACCGCGATCCTCGACCCGCACGAGCTGGACGCCGAGTACTTCATGCTCCGGGTCCGCATCGACGGCGGCCGGCTGACCGTCCCCCAGCTGCGGGCGGTCGCCGAGGTCTCCGAGCAGTACGCGCGCGGTACCGCCGACCTGACCGACCGGCAGAACATCCAGTACCACTGGATCCGGATCGAGGACGTCCCCGCGATCTGGCAGAAGCTGGAGGCCGTCGGCCTGTCCACCACCGAGGCCTGCGGCGACACCCCGCGCGTCATCCTCGGCTCCCCGGTGGCCGGCGTCGCCGAGGACGAGATCATCGACGGCACCCCCGCCATCGACGAGATCCAGCGCCGCTTCATCGGCAACCCGGACTTCTCCAACCTGCCGCGCAAGTTCAAGAGCGCGGTCTCCGGCTCCCCGCTGCTGGACGTCGCGCACGAGATCAACGACGTCTCCTTCGTCGGCGTGGTCCACCCCGAGCACGGGCCCGGCTTCGACCTGTGGGTCGGCGGCGGCCTGTCCACCAACCCGCGCCTGGGCGTGCGGCTGGGTGCCTGGGTCCCGCTGGACGAGGTCGCGGACGTCTACGGCGGCGTCATCGGCATCTTCCGCGACTACGGCTACCGCCGTCTGCGCAACCGCGCCCGGCTGAAGTTCCTGGTCGCCGACTGGGGCGTGGAGAAGTTCCGCCAGGTACTGGAGGACGAGTACCTCAAGTACCGGCTGGTCGACGGCCCCGCGCCCGCCGAGCCCGCCGCCCGCTGGCGCGACCACGTCGGCGTCCACCGGCAGAAGGACGGCCGGTTCTACATCGGCTTCGCGCCGCGCGTCGGCCGGGTCCACGGCAAGCTGCTCGCCGAGATCGCCGACCTCGCAGCCGCCCACGGCAGCGACCGGGTGCGCACCACCGCCGAGCAGAAGATGCTGATCCTCGACATCGCCGAGGAGCACGTCGAGTCGGTGGTGGCCGGCCTGGAGGCGCTCGACCTGCGCGTCGCCCCGTCGCCGTTCCGCCGCGGCACCATGGCCTGCACCGGCATCGAGTACTGCAAGCTCGCCATCGTCGAGACCAAGGAGCGCGGCCGCACGCTCATCGACGAACTGGAGCAGCGCCTGCCGGAGTTCACCGAGCCGCTGACCATCAACATCAACGGCTGCCCGAACGCCTGCGCCCGCATCCAGGTCGCCGACATCGGCCTCAAGGGCCAGCTGGTCACCGACGACAACGGCGACCAGGTCGAGGGCTACCAGGTGCACCTCGGCGGGGCGCTCGGCCTGGAGGCCGGCTTCGGCCGCAAGGTCCGCGGCCTCAAGGTCACCAGCGCCGGCCTGCCCGACTACGTCGAGCGCCTGCTGACCCGCTACCAGGCCGACCGCACCGAGGGCGAGCGCTTCGCCCAGTGGGCGACCCGGGCGACCGAGGAGCAGCTGTCATGAGTGAGCGAGCAGCACCGTTCTTCTGCCCGTACTGCGGGGAAGAGGACCTGCGCCCCTCCGAGGCCGGACACGGCGCCTGGGAATGCCACGGGTGCCGCCGGGCCTTCCAGTTGAAGTTCCTCGGCCTGCTGTCACCGACCGACCACGGGGGTACGTCCCATGAGCAGCACCGCGACTGACCACGAGGCGGCAGCCGTCCGGGCCGGCCGCGAGCTGGAGGAGGCGACCCCGCAGGAGATCCTGCGGTGGGCCGCCGACACCTTCGGCAAGCGGTTCTGCGTCACCTCCTCGATGGAGGACGCGGTCGTCGCCCACCTCGCCTCCTCGGTGCTCCCCGGCGTGGACGTGGTGTTCCTGGACACCGGCTACCACTTCCCGGAGACCATCGGCACCCGTGACGCGGTGGCCGCGACCATGCCGGTCAACGTCATCACGCTCACCCCGCTGAAGACCGTGGCCGAGCAGGACGCCGAGTACGGGCCGAACCTGCACGACCGCGACCCGGACCTGTGCTGCTCGCTGCGCAAGGTCGAGCCGCTGAACCGCGGCCTCGGCGGGTACGACGCCTGGGCCACCGGGCTGCGCCGCGACGAGTCGCCGACCCGGGCGAACACCCCGGTGGTCTCCTGGGACCCCAAGCGCCGCAAGGTCAAGATCGCCCCGATCGCCCGGTGGACGCAGGAGGACGTGGACGCCTACGTCGCCGCCAACGGCGTGCTGCTCAACCCGCTGCTGTGGGAGGGCTACACCTCGATCGGCTGCTCCCCGCTGTCCTGCACCCGCAAGCCCGCGGAGGGCGAGGACGCCCGGGCCGGCCGCTGGTCCGGCTCCGGCAAGACCGAGTGCGGCATCCACCTCTGACGCACCGCCAGGCGAGCCCGCCGGACACACACGTACCGTCGACTACCGAGTGAGGAAGACCCCGTGACAGCTCACACCCTGGCCGCCGATGGAGCCGCAGAGGCGGCCCGCACGGCCGGCCCCTGCGAGCGCGGCGCCACCGTGTGGCTGACCGGGCTGCCGAGCGCCGGCAAGACCACGCTGGCCTTCGCGCTGGCCGAGCGGCTGCGCGCCGAGGGCCACCGGGTCGAGGTCCTGGACGGCGACGAGATCCGCGAGTTCCTCTCCAAGGGCCTCGGCTTCTCCCGCGAGGACCGGCACACCAACGTCACCCGGATCGGCTTCGTCGCCGAGAAGCTCGCCGCCAACGGCGTCAAGGTGCTCGCCCCGGTGATCGCCCCGTTCGCCGACTCCCGCACCGCCGTGCGCGAGCGGCACGCCGCGGCCGGCACCGAGTTCCTGGAGATCCACGTCGCGACCCCGGTCGAGCTGTGCGCCGAGCGCGACGTCAAGGGCCTGTACGCCAAGCAGGCGGCCGGCGAGATCTCCGGTCTCACCGGCGTGGACGACCCGTACGAGGCGCCGCAGGACCCGGAACTGCGGATCCAGACACAGGGCCGCGCGGTGGCCGACTCCGCCGCCGAACTGCACGCCTTCCTGACCGAGAGGGGTCTGGCATGACCACCGCGACCGACAGCCCGGTCTACACCGACGACAACCCGTTCGCGCTGTCCCACCTGGACGCGCTGGAGGCCGAGTCGGTGCACATCTTCCGCGAGGTCGCGGGGGAGTTCGAGCGCCCGGTGATCCTCTTCTCCGGCGGCAAGGACTCCATCCTCATGCTGCACCTGGCGCTCAAGGCCTTCGCGCCCGCGCCGGTGCCCTTCTCCCTCCTGCACGTCGACACCGGGCACAACTTCCCCGAGGTCATCGCCTACCGCGACCGCGTCGTCGCGGAGCACAACCTGCGCCTGCACGTCGCCCACGTCCAGGACTTCATCGACGACGGCCGGCTGCGCGAGCGCCCGGACGGCACCCGCAACCCGCTGCAGACCGTGCCGCTGCTGGACGCCATCGAGAAGGGCCGCTTCGACGCGGTCTTCGGCGGCGGCCGCCGCGACGAGGAGAAGGCCCGCGCCAAGGAGCGCGTCTTCTCGCTGCGCGACGAGTTCGGCGCCTGGGACCCGCGCCGCCAGCGCCCCGAACTGTGGTCGCTCTACAACGGGCGGCACGCCGTCGGCGAGCACGTGCGGGTCTTCCCGCTGTCCAACTGGACCGAGCTGGACGTCTGGCAGTACATCGAGCGCGAGGGCATCGAGCTCCCGGAGATCTACTACGCGCACGAGCGGGACGTCTTCTCGCGCGGCGGCATGTGGCTGACCGCCGGCGAGTGGGGCGGCCCCAAGGACAGCGAGCCCGTCCAGCGGCGGCTGATCCGCTACCGCACCGTCGGCGACATGTCCTGCACCGGCGCCGTCGACTCCGACGCCACCACCATCCAGGCCGTGATCGCCGAGATCGCCGCCAGCCGCCTCACCGAGCGCGGCGCCACCCGCGCCGACGACAAGCTGTCCGAGGCCGCGATGGAAGACCGCAAGCGCGAGGGGTACTTCTAATGAGCACGACCATCGAGAACACCGCCACCTCCCTGCTGCGCTTCGCCACCGCCGGCTCCGTCGACGACGGCAAGTCCACCCTGGTCGGCCGCCTGCTGCACGACTCCAAGTCGGTGCTCGCCGACCAGCTGGAGGCAGTCGAGCACGCCTCCCGCAACCGCGGCCAGGAGGCGCCCGACCTCGCGCTGCTCACCGACGGCCTGCGCGCCGAGCGCGAGCAGGGCATCACCATCGACGTCGCCTACCGCTACTTCGCCACCCCCCGGCGGCGGTTCATCCTCGCCGACACCCCCGGGCACGTGCAGTACACCCGCAACATGGTGACCGGCGCCTCCACCGCCGAACTCGCCGTCGTCCTGGTCGACGCCCGCAACGGCGTGGTCGAGCAGACCCGCCGGCACGCCGCCGTCGCCGCGCTGCTGCGGGTGCCGCACGTCGTGCTCGCCGTCAACAAGATGGACCTCGTCGACTACGCCGAGCCCGTGTTCGCCGCCATCGCCGCCGAGTTCACCGCCTACGCCGCCTCGCTCGGCGTGGGCGACGTGCTCGCCGTCCCGATCTCCGCCCTCGCCGGGGACAACGTCGTCGAGCCCTCCGCGCACATGGACTGGTACGGCGGCCCGACCCTGCTCGAACACCTGGAGACGGTGCCGGTCGGCAGCGACCCGAGCGCCGAACCGGCCCGCTTCCCCGTCCAGTACGTGATCCGCCCGCAGACCGAGGAACACCCCGACTACCGCGGCTACGCCGGCCAGCTGGCCTCCGGCGTGCTGCGCGTCGGCGACCCGGTCACCGTCCTGCCGTCGGGCCTCACCAGCACCGTCGCCGGGATCGACGCGCTCGGCCGCCGGACGGACATCGCCTGGGCCCCGCAGTCCGTCACCGTCCGGCTCGCCGACGACCTCGACATCTCCCGCGGCGACCTCATCGCGGCCGGGGCAACGGCCGTCCCCACCAAGGACATCGAGGCCACCGTCAGCCACCTCAACGAGCGCCCGCTGCGCGCCGGGGACAAGGTGCTGCTCAAGCACACCACCCGCACCGTGCGCGCGCTCGTCAAGGAGATCTCCTACCGGATCGACATCGACACCCTCGAACAGCGCTCCGGCGACGAGGGGTTGAACGTCAACGACATCGGCCACGTGAAGCTGCGCACCGCCGAGCCGCTGGCCCTGGACAGCTACTCGGACAACCGTCGCACCGGCTCGTTCCTGCTGATCGACCCGGCCGACGGCACCACCCTCACCGCCGGCATGGTGGGCGAGGCCTTCGAGACCGTACGCACCACCGACGTACCCGACGAGGAGGACTGGGTCTGATGCCCAGCGAGGCGTTCTCGGGCATGGACAAGGAAGGCGGCCGCATCGGCAGCGGCGCCCTCGGCAGCGGCCAGGGCGGCCTGACCCGATGTGCGGGCCGACAGGGCTGAGAACGCCCTGTCACCGGGCTGTCTTCCCCCACAGCCGCCCGGCTTGCCCCGGCACTTGGCTGCCGCGCGCACCACCTTCCGAACCATCCGCCCGAGACCGCTTCCTGACGGTCCGTCCGCGAACAGGACTCCACCATGGCACCGAACCCGGCACCCTCGCATACCCGCACCCGCCCCAACGCCGGCCGGATCAGACGTACCGCCGCGGCCGCCACGGCCGGCCTGGCCGCCGTGGCGCTGCTGTCGGCCTGCGGCTACGGCTCCAAGGCCGACGACAAGTCCTCCGACACCAAGGCCGGCGCCGCCACCGCCGCGGATTCCGGCGCGAAGCTCTCCGCCGACTCCGTGAAGATCGGCTACTTCGCCAACCTGACCCACGGCACCCCGCTGGTCGGCCTCCAGGAGGGCCTCTTCCAGAAGGAGTTGGGCGCCACCCAGGTGAAGACCCAGGTCTTCAACGCGGGCCCGGCCGAGATCGAGGCGCTCAACGCCGGCTCGATCGACATCGGCTGGATCGGCCCCTCCCCGGCGATCAACGGCTACACCAAGTCCGACGGCAAGTCGCTGAAGATCATCAGCGGTTCGGCCTCCGGCGGGGTCAAGCTGGTGGTCAACCCGGACAAGATCTCCTCCCTCGACGACCTCAAGGGCAAGAAGATCGCCACCCCGCAGCTGGGCAACACCCAGGACGTGGCACTGCTCAACTACCTCGCGGGCAAGGGCTACAAGGTCGACGCGGCCTCCGGCGCGGGCGACGTCTCGGTGGTGCGCACCGACAACAAGGTCACCCCCGACGCCTACAAGTCCGGCTCCATCGACGGCGCCTGGGTGCCCGAGCCGACCGCCTCCAAGCTGGTCACGCTCGGCGCGAAGGTCCTGCTCAACGAGAAGGACGTCTGGCCGGACAAGAAGTTCGTGATCACCAACATCATCGTCTCGCAGAAGTTCCTCAAGGAGCACCCGGACGTGGTGGAGGCCGTGCTGCGCGGCTCGGTGAAGACCAACGCCTTCATCAAGGCCGACCCCGACAAGGCCAAGGCCGACGCCAACGCGGCGATCAAGAAGGAGGTCGGGACCGCCCTGGAGCCCGCCGTCCTCGACCCGGCCTGGGCCGACATCGACTTCCTGGACGACCCGCTGGCGAACACCCTGCAGGCCGAGGCCGACCACGCCGTCACCGCCGGGCTCCTCAAGAAGCCCAGCCTGAACGGCATCTACGACCTCACCCTGCTGAACAAGGTCCTCGCCGCCCAGGGCCAGGCCGCCGTGGCGGACGCCGGGCTCGGCGCCAAGTAGCGCCACCGCCCCTCCAGTTCCGCGGTCCGGCCCCCGCCCGCCCGGTCGATCCCCGATCGATGCCCACCGGGACGGGCGGGGCCCGGGCCCCGGCCCCGACCCGCAGCCCCCGCAGACCACTCACGCAGGAGGTGCCCAGGATGACACTGGCACTGACCACCTCGGCGGACGCCCCCGGCGCCGACGCCCTCGGCGGCGCGCCCGCCGTCCGGATCTCGCACGTGCACAAGTCCTTCGGCCGCCCCGGCGCGCAGACCCACGTCCTGGACGACATCACCCTCGACGTCGCGCCCGGCGAGTTCGTCACCCTGCTCGGCGCCTCGGGCTGCGGCAAGTCCACCCTGCTCAACCTGGTCGCCGGCCTCGACAAGCCCACCGCCGGCAGCATCGAGGTGCCCGGCGGCCGCCCCGCCCTGATGTTCCAGGAACACGCGCTGTTCCCCTGGCTCACCGCCGGGAAGAACATCGAGCTCGCCCTCAAGCTGGCCGGCCTGCCCCGTCCCGAGCGCCGCGCCGAGGCCGAGCGGCTGCTCGAACTCGTCCGCCTGAAGGGCTCGTACGGCAAGCGGGTGCACGAGCTGTCCGGCGGCATGCGCCAGCGCGTGGCGATGGCCCGGGCACTCGCCCAGGGCAGCAAGGTCCTGCTGATGGACGAGCCGTTCGCCGCGCTCGACGCCATCACCCGGGACGTGCTGCACGACGAGATCACCCGGATCTGGGCCGAGCGGCAGCTGTCCGTCCTCTTCGTCACCCACAACGTGCGCGAGGCGGTGCGCCTGGCCCAGCGGGTCGTGCTGCTCTCCTCCCGCCCCGGCCGGGTCGCCCGCGAATGGCGGATCGACCTGCCGCAGCCGCGCCGCATCGAGTCCGCGGGCGTCGCCGACCTGTCCATCGAGATCACCGAAGAACTGCGTGGGGAGATCCGTCGCCATGGCCAGCACTGACACCACCCCCGTCCTGGACAAGACCGGCACGGTCGACGCGGCCGAGAAGGGCGCCACCGACACCGCCGGCGTCGGCGCGGGCCTGGACGCCCTCGACACCGTCACGGCGCAGCGCGGCTCGCTCGGCGAGGCCCTGCGGACCAAGGCGCTGCCGCCGCTGATCGGCGTGCTCGTGGTGATCGCCCTGTGGCAGGGGGCGTACAGCCTGCACGTCACCTCCTCGTACAAGCTGCCCAGCCCGGCGGACGTGTGGCACTCCGCGCAGGACCTCTGGTACCAGGGCACGCTGTTCTCGATCATCTGGACCAGCGTCTGGCGCGGCCTGTCCGGCTTCCTGCTCGCCGTGGTGATCGGCACCCCGATCGGACTGGTCGTCGCCCGGGTCAGGCCGGTGCGCACCGCGATCGGGCCGGTCCTGCAGGGCCTGCAGTCGCTGCCCTCGGTCGCCTGGGTGCCGGCCGCCGTCATCTGGCTCGGCATCAACGACTCGATGATGTACGCGGTGATCCTGCTGGGCGCCGTCCCGTCGATCGCCAACGGGCTGGTGGCCGGCATCGACCAGGTGCCGCCGCTGTTCCTGCGGGCCGGGCGCACCATCGGTGCCACCGGCCTGGCGGGCGCCCGGCACGTGCTGATCCCGGCCGCCCTGCCCGGCTACCTGGCCGGGCTCAAGCAGGGCTGGGCGTTCTCCTGGCGCTCGCTGATGGCCGCCGAACTGGTCGCCTCCTCCCCCGACCTGGGCCGGGGCCTGGGCCGGTTCCTGGAGGACCAGCGCGAGTTCTCCGACATGTCCGGGGTCCTGCTCGGCATCATCCTGATCCTGTTCGTCGGCATCGCCATCGAGCTGCTGGTGTTCACCCCGGTCGAGCGCCGGGTGCTGCGCAACCGCGGCCTGCTGGCCGGCGGCAAGTGAGGCCCCGCTGATGCCCGCCCTCCTCCTCATCGCCCACGGCAGCCGCGACCCGCGCCACGCCGCGACCGTGGCCGCGCTCGTCGAGGAGGTGCGGGACCGGCGGCCCGGCGTCGAGGTCGCCACCGCGTACCTGGACCACTGCGCGCCGCGGATCCCGCAGGTGGTGGGACGGCTGGCGGACGCGGTGGCCGTCCCGCTGCTGCTCAACCGGGCGTTCCACGCCAAGCACGACATCCCCGCCGCCCTGCGCGCCGCCGGCTCCCGGCTGCCGGTCGCGGACGTGCTCGGCCCCTCCCCACTGCTGCTCGCCGCCCTGGACCGCCGCCTCGCCGAGGCCGGGGTCGACGTGCGCTCGGCCGCCGTCCGCGCCCGTACGGGTGTCGTGCTCGCCGCCGCGGGCTCCTCCGACCCGGCGGCCGACGCCGCGACCCGCGCGGTCGCCGCCGAGTGGCGGCGCACCCGCGGCTGGGCCGCCGTCGAGGTCGCCTACGCCTCCGCCGCCGGCCCCCGCGTCCCCGACGCCCTCGCCGCCCTCCGGGCCGCGGGCGCCGAGCACACCGCCGTCGCCCCCTACCTGCTGGCCCCCGGCCTCCTGCCCGACCGCATCGCGGCGGCATCGGAAGGGGCGGACGTGCTGGCCGACGTCCTCGGCCCCGCCCCCGAGCTGGCGGCCCTGCTCCTGGAGCGCTACGACGAGGCGAGCCGCACAACCTCGGCCGTCCCGGCGCTCACCGCCTGAGCGGGGAGCCCTCCCTCACGTGTGGTCCAGGATGCTGTGCTCGCTGAGGTCGGACGCGAACCGCGCCACGGTGCGGTAGTCCGCATCATCGTGGAGGAGCGTGAGTCGGTGGTGCGCGGCCGTCGCCGCGATCATGAGGTCCACCGCAGATGCACTGCGGTGCTGTCCGGCGAGTGCCATCCGTCGTTGCGCCGTGTCGATCCAGCGCCCCGCGCCCTTCGGCACCGAGACGTCCGGGTACAGCTCGGCGAACATCTCGGAGATCTCGTCGTACTCCCGACCGTCACGCGCGGTGTACAGGAACTCGGCACGCTGCGGATAGCACGACGCGATCGACCCCGCGTCGATCGCGTCGTACCAAGCGGCCTGGAGGCTCGGATCACGGAGCAGCCGGACCAGCCCGGAGGTGTCGAGCAGGTAGATCACCGGGCGTCCTTCTCGGCCTGGTGCAGCCGCTCGGCGCGATCGACGGCCTCCCAGTTCCGAGCCCGCTCGAAGTGCCTGCCGATGCGGGCCGCCCGTTCCTGACGCTCGGCGTAGTAGCGCAGCGCGAGATTGACGGCTTCCTTCTTCGTCCGCACTCCGGCGAGTGCCATCGCCCGCTCCAACGCCTCTTCATCGATGTCGATCTGGGTCACGGACATTCGGCGCCTCCGTCGATCGATGTTGGTGATGTCCATGGAATTGTACTCCGCCAACATCACACTGGGCGAGGACCAGAACCAGGCCGGACCGACGGCGCGCGCGGCCGGGGGGCGCGCGCGCCCGGGGGGGGGGGGGGGGGGGGGCCGGGGGGTGGGCGGGGGGGTGGGGGGGGCCGTTGCCTGCCCACTCTGGTCGGGCGGGGCGGTGG
>NZ_JBVIRL010000017.1:169629-176670 GCF_055576085.1 Kitasatospora sp. NPDC033851
ACACCCCTCGCCGGCCGGCGCCCCCCCCCCCCGGGCCGGCCGGGGGGGGGGGGGGGGGGGGCCCCCCCCCGCGCCGTGGGGGTGGTGCGGGTCAGGCCGGGAGGTTCCACTTCTCGTTGGCGGCGCCGTTGCAGTCCCAGATCTGGACGGGCGTGCCGTTGGCGTTGCTGCCGCCGCGCGCGTCCACGCACTTGTTCACGCACCCGCTGATCCGACCGACCGGGCCCGCCAGGACGGGCGAGCCGGTCACGATCCAGCCGCGAACAGGGCGGCGGTGCGACGCACGGCGGGGCTCCTCGGGGGTGAGGGTGATCCGGTCGACGGTCCGGCCGCGGGCATCAGACGGGCAGGTGCCAGATCTGGTTGGCGGCGGTGGCGCCGAAGCAGTCCCAGATCTGCAGGACCGCGCCGTTGGCGCTGGAGACGCCCCGGACGTCCAGGCAGCGGCCGGACTGCGGGTTGACCAGCGCGCCGTCGGCCCGCGGGCGCCACTGCTGGGCGCCACTGCCGTTGCACTCCCAGGTCCGCACCAGGGTGCCGTTGCCGGTGCGCCCGCCCTCGACGTCCAGGCAGTTGCCGACGGCCCGGACGGTGCCGTCGGCGCCGACCTTCCAGGTCTGGTTCACGTTGCCCAGGCAGTCCCAGATCTGGGTCTGGGTCCCGTTGGCGTTGCTGCCGCCGCGCACGTCCAGGCACTTGCCCGCGATGCCGGTGATCTGGCCGACCGGGCCCGCCGGGACCGCCGGACCGAAGGAGACGCCGCCCCAGCCCCCCGTGGCCATACCGGAGCACCCCGCGGTGGCGGTGGTGTTGCCGGTGACCCAGCCGCTCATCCCGTACGAGTAGGTGGGAAACCCGTTGCTGTCGGGGAGGCCCTGGCAGGTGATCCCGACCATCCAGGTCTGCTGCGGGTCGAGGCCCGTGCAGGTGCCGGAGAGGCCCCAGCCGGTGCCGCTGACGGTGCAGCTCCCGACACCGCCCGGGCCCGGGGTGGTGTCGCCCGACGCGTTACGGGTGGTGCTCTCGGCGGCACCGGCGGCGGGCGCGGTGACCGCGGCGGCTCCGGCGAGCAGGGCGGTGGCGAACAGGGCGGCGGTACGACGCACGGGGGGAGTCCTTCCGGAGAGGGTGAACCGACCGGCCCGCATGTGAAGTATTCGCGGTGAAGATGCGATCTTTGTGCGGGCCGCGCGAAAGCCTCGGGCACGCCATGTTCACGGTCAACGGGTAAGGCCAAGATCACGCCACAGATTCGCACACGCACGGAGCTTGTACGACACGGCGCGGGAACGGCCCCGGCAGGCCGCGCGCCCGGCCGATCCGGCCGGATCGCGTACGGCCCGGCCCCCGGGTGAGCGGGAGCCGGGCCGTAGGCGATCCGGGGTCGGGCGGCGCCGGGTCAGATCCGGCGCAGGGTGAAAGCGTCCGTCGGGTGGCCCGCGATGGCGTCGCCGAGGCCGGCGGAGAGCTGGTAGACGCGGCCCGCCGGGCCGGCGATGAGCGCGGTGGGGGTGGCGTCCACGGAGGGGCGGACGGCGGTGAGGCGGGCGGTGCGCCAGTGGTCGTCGGAGCGCAGTTCGACCTCGGCGTCGCGGCCGGCCCCCAGGAGGGCGTTGGTGACGCCCGCGACGGAACCGTCCGGGCGGCCGAGCAGGCCGTCCAGGTGGAGCAGGGACGCGGCCCCGGCGTCCACCTCGACCTGCCGCACGGCGGCCGGGTTCCACAGCGGGACCTGCCACAGCGTGCCGTCGTCCCACTTGCCGATGATCAGCCGGCCCTCGCGCAGGACGATGCCGTTGAGGCCGTACGAACCCGGGGCGGGGGTCAGCCGCGGGTCCCGCAGCAGGACGGAGGCGGTGCCGTCCGGCGCCACCCGGTAGACGACGGGGGCGAAGGAGTCGGTGACGTAGGCGGTGCCGTCGGGGCCGACCGCGATGTCGTTGGCCAGGTGGTTGCCGCCGTCGGCGGCGACGGCGGCGAGGTCGGTGTAGAAGAGGCGGCGGCCGGTGTCCAGGTCGTAGGCGCCGATCCCGGCGATCTTCCCGAGGGTCGCGGGGCTGCTGTGCTCGCCGACGCCGTTGTCGAGGTCGGTGACCAGGACGCGGCGATGGACGGGGTCGACCCGCAGGCCGGCGACCTCGGTCAGCGCGGGGTCCTGCACCAGGGTGCGCACGCTCCCGTCGGTGCCGACGGCGGAGACGGTGCCGTGCCGCAGCGAGCCGAGCAGGAAGCGGTGGTGGGAGGCGTCCCAGGCGCCCGCCTCGGGCACCACGGTGGGCGCGTGGCCGGTGATCACGGCCGGGGCCGGGCAGTTGGCGGGCGACGCGGCGGCGGGCGAGGCCGCGGGCAGTGCGCCGGCGGCGCCCAGCAGGGTGGTCAATGCGGCCGCGACCAGGGTGCGGCGGAGAGTACGGTGCTGACGGTTGCTCATCGGAATTCCCTTGCGTGCGATCCGTTGACGTGATCAAGCTTCGCGTGAACGGGCGGTCCGCAGCAGTGCGTGGGAATACTGGTAGTTCGACTACCAGGGAGGACGGGGGAGATGGTCGAGGTGGAGGACGCCCAGGAGCGCCGTACGGCGCTGTCGAGTTTCCTGCGCAGCCGCCGGGCGCGGCTGACGCCGCAGGACGTGGGGCTGGCGCCGGGGGTGCGGCGGCGCACACCGGGGCTGCGGCGGGAGGAGCTGGCGCTGCTCGCCGGGGTGGGGGTGACCTGGTACACGTGGCTGGAGCAGGGGCGGGACATCCATCCGTCCCCGGAGGTGCTGGCGAGCCTGGCCCGGACGCTGCGGCTGGACCGGGCGGAGACGGCGTACCTGTTCCGGCTGTCCGGCAGTCACCCGCAGGACGGGGAGGTGGCCGCGCCGGGGGACGTCCCGGTCCCGCTGCTGCGGCTGATGCACGCGCAGTGGCCGGCGCCGTCCTTCGTGATGGACGCCAACTGGGACATCCGGGCCTGGAATCCGGGCGCGGACGCGCTGTTCGGCCTGACCGGCCGGCCGCCGCAGGAGTGCAACCTGGCCTGGGTGGTGTTCGGCAACCCCGTGCACCGGGCCCGGGTCGAGCACTGGGAGGAGCATGCCCGCAGTTTCCTGGCGCAGCTGCGTTCCGCCTATGCCGAGCGCGGTGGCGAGACGACGGCCGTGGGGCGCCATCTGGCCCGGATGATCCAGCAGATGCGCGGCGAGTACGCGGAGGCGGACCGTTGGCTGGACGAGCACCAGGTCGCCGAGCGTTCCGGCTCCGAGAAGGTCCTCCGGCACGAGGCGGTGGGCCTGCTGCGGATCGACCAGCATGTGCTGCTGGCCGCCGAGGGCCTGCAGCTGATCGTGATGGCCCCGCGTGACGCCGAGACGGAGGAGCGGCTGCGCGCCCTCGCCCCGGCCCCGGCCCTGGCCCCGGCCCTGGCCCTGACTCCGGCGGCGGCGGCGGTGGCAGCGGTGTGACGCGGAACGGTCCGCCGCCCCCGTGTGGCGCGGGGCGGCGGACCGGGAGCGGCGGTCAGGCCGGGAGGTTCCACTTCTGGTTGGCGGCGCCGTTGCAGTCCCAGATGCCGAGCTGGTTGCCGTTGGTGGTGGAGAAGCCGAGGTCGTCCAGGCAGCGGCCGGACTGCGGGTTGAGTAGCGAGCCATCCGGACGGACCTGCCACTGCTGGGCGCCGGTGCCGTTGCAGTCGTAGATCTGCACCAGGGTGGCGTTGCCGGTGTTTCCGCCCTGGACGTCCAGGCACCTGCCGAGGGCGCGGATGGTGCCGTCGGTGCCGACCCTCCAGGTCTGGTTGGCGGCGCCGGTGCAGTCCCAGATCTGGACGGGCGTGCTGTTCGCGTTGCTGCCGCCGCGCACGTCCGCGCACTTGTTCACGTAGCCGCTGATCTGACCGACCGGGCCCGCCGGCACCGGGGAGCCGTACACGATCCAGCCGGAGGTCGGCATCGCCGGGAAGAAGCACCCCGCGGTGGCGGTGACGTTGCCGGTGGCCCAGCCGCTGGACGTCCCCGAGAAGACGGGGAAGCCGTTGCTGCCGATGCTCTGGCAGGTGCCCGCGACGCGCCAGGTCTGCTGCGGGTCGATGCCCGTGCACGTACCGACGAAGCCGTAGCCGTTGCGGCCGACGGTACAGCTTCCGGCGGTCAGGGCATTGGTGGTCGGCGCGGCGGACGCGGACGGCGCGTTCCGGGTGGTGCTCTCGGCGGCGTCGGCGGCGGGCGCGGTGAGCGCGGCGGCCCCGGCGAGCAGGGCGGCGGTCAGAAGTGCGGAGGTTCGGCGCATCGGTACGGTCGTCCTTCCGGTTGGCGGATCACGTCGACTCACCCTCGGCCGCACCGTGTTGACGGTGTGGCAGATGTGTGGGCCGGGTGAGAGCTTCGGGGCCTCGTGATCGACCGTCAACCGGCAGTAAGGCGGAAGCTGCCGGTGCGATCGGGGCTGACCAGCACCGTTGCCCCGGGCGGCAGTTTCACCGCGAGCGGGCAGTTTCACCACACGCGGGCAGCGGTGCCGCGGCCGCCTGGGTGCGGACAGGCGCTGTCGCGGCCGTCGGCCCCGGAACGCGGAACGGGCCCCGCGCCCCCCACGACAGGGGAGGCACGGGGCCCGTTCGGCGGGCTCGGACGGTCGTCAGTCCGTCTTGCGACGCTGGCGCCCGGTCCCGTAGTTGGAGCCGGACTTGGTGCCGCTGCCCGGCTTGGCGCGACCGGAGGAGCGGCCGATGAAGCCGGCCGCCTGGGGGCGGTCGCCCTGGGCGGCGGCGGCGCCCATCCGCTGCTTGGGGCGGGGGCGGCGCGGGTTGCCGTTCATGTCGACGTCGGCGGGCAGCCCGGAGCGCTTGCCGGAGCGGCGGCGCGGGGACCCGTTCTTGGACCCGGCGCGCTTCTCGTCCGCCGAACCCGCCGAGTCGGCCGGGGCCCCCGTGGCAGCCTGGGCCACCGGCACCGCCAGGGTGACCGGGACGCCGCTCGGCGTGCGGGCGCCGGTGATCCGGGCCAGGTCGGCGTCGCCGGGGCGGATCTTGGTGACGGTCGGGCGGATGCCGGCCACCGTCATCAGCCGGTTGACCTCGCGGCGCTGCTCGGGCAGCACGAGGGTGACGACCGTGCCGGACTCGCCGGCCCGGGCGGTGCGGCCGCCGCGGTGCAGGTAGTCCTTGTGGTCGATCGGCGGGTCGATGTTGACGACCAGGTCCAGGCCGTCGATGTGGATGCCGCGCGCGGCGACGTTGGTGGCGATCAGCGCGGTGACGTGGCCCTCGCGGAACTGGTCGAGCACCCGGTTGCGCTGCGGCTGGGACTTGCCGCCGTGCAGGGCGGCGGCCTTCACGCCGTTGGCGAGCAGCTGCTTGGCGAGCCGGTCGGCGCCGTGCTTGGTGTGCACGAACATGATCACGCGGCCCTCGCGGGAGGCGATGTGCGCGGTGGCGGAGGCCTTGTCGGTCGGCTCGAGCTGCAGGACGTGGTGGTCCATGGTGGTGACCGCGCCGGCCGACGGGTCGACCGAGTGGGTCACCGGGTCGGTCAGGAAGCGCTTGACCAGCCGGTCGACATTGCGGTCCAGGGTGGCGGAGAACAGCATCCGCTGCCCGCCCTCGGCGACCTGCTCCAGCAGCTTGCTGACCTGCGGCAGGAAGCCCATGTCGGCCATCTGGTCGGCCTCGTCCAGGACAGTGATCGCCACGTCGGAGAGGTTGACGTCGCCGCGCCCGATCAGGTCGTCCAGCCGGCCCGGGGTGGCGACCAGGACCTCGGTGCCACGGCGCACCGCGTTGGCCTGCCGGTTGATCGACATGCCGCCGACGACGGTGGTGATCCGCAGGTTGACGGCGGTGGCGTACGGGGTGAGCGCCTCGGTGACCTGCTGGGCCAGCTCGCGGGTGGGCACCAGGACGAGGGCCAGCGGGTACCGGGCGTCGGCGCGGCGCCCGGCGGTACGGGCGAGCAGCGACAGGCCGAAGGCCAGGGTCTTGCCGGAGCCGGTGCGGCCGCGGCCGAGCACGTCGCGTCCGGCGATCGAGTCGGGCAGCGTGGCGCCCTGGATCGGGAACGGCTCGGTGACGCCCTGGCGGGCGAGCGTGGAGAGGATCGCCTTGGGCAGCTCGAGCTCGGCGAAGGTGGCGGCCGGGGGGCGGGCCGGGGTGCCCTGGACCACGGTGAAGTCGGCGGCCTCGGGCGCGACGGCGCGGGTCTGCTTGGGGGCACCGGTCTGCTTGGGGGCACCGGTGCGGCCGCGCGGCTTGCGCAGGCGGTCGCCGCCGCCGGCGTTGCGGCGGGACTGGTCGGTGGTGCGGGGGCCGCGGTCGCGCGGCGGGCGGGCAGGGGTGGTCATGGGATCTCCGATCCGTCGGTCTGAAGCCCGCGGTGTGCGGACTGGTCGGCCGTCGGAAGGGAGTGCGCCGCCCCGGCCGTACGGCGGCATGAACGGGGGCCCGCACCATGCGGTGCGGGCCCCAGCTTCGCGATGATCGCGAGTCAGCGTGGAGCTGACGTCAGCCGATGATCTGGATGTTCTCGGCCTGCGGGCCCTTCTGGCCCTGCGTGACGTCGAACTCGACCTTCTGGCCCTCGAACAGCTCACGGAAGCCCTGAGCCGAGATGTTCGAGTAGTGGGCGAACACGTCAGCGCCGCCACCATCCTGCTCGATGAAGCCGAAGCCCTTTTCGCTGTTGAACCACTTCACGGTGCCGGTAGCCATAACCGTCTCCTCATACTGGGGCATCAGGAATCCACACCTCGTGAATCCCCAAGTAGCCGCGATCCCCATCCGGAGACTGAAACACCGGACAAAACAAATGCGCCTGTTGGTTGGTACCAGCAGGCGCACATACACGTTCATGGGAACCAAAACTGCAACTGACTCGACTGTAGCACGGCGCCACCCAGAGCGACCGGGGATTTTCCGCTGAACAGATCACGTTTGGCGCCCCCGGCGAACGGGCAGGCGGGGGCCCCCCCCCCCGGGGGGGCCGCGGGGGGGGGGGCCCCGGGCCGGGCCGGGGGGGGGCCCGGCCCCCGCCCCGACAGGGGGCGCCCCCGGGGCGTGGCGGCCCGC
>NZ_JBVIRL010000017.1:176680-206954 GCF_055576085.1 Kitasatospora sp. NPDC033851
CAACCCTCCACGTAACGCTTTGGCGCCCGCCCCCCCCCCCCCGGGCGGGGGGTTTTGCCCACCAGGGGCCCCGCTCGGCCCCCCCCGCCCCCGGGGCGGGGGGCCCCCCCCCGCGGGGGGCCCCCGCCGGTGGATCGGCCCGGGGCCGGTCCCGGGGAGGAACCGGTCCCAGGCCGATCCTGGGTCAGCCCGAGGTCAGTGCCGGCCGGCCGGCTCCGGCACGCCGTGCGTGCCCGCCAGCGGGGCCGGACCGTCGCCGTGACCGTGGTCGGGGCTGTCGGCGTGGCCGGGCCACCAGGCGCGGTGGCCGAGCAGCGCGGTGAGCGCCGGAGTGAAGAACATCGCCATCACGAAGGCCGCCAGCACGATGCCGAAGGCCAGCGAGAAGCCGAGCTCCATGAAGAGCACGTTGCCCGCGAGCATGAAGGTCGCGAACGACGCCGCCAGGATGAAGCCGGCCGCCGCGACGGTCGGGCCGCCGTGCTTGACGGCTTCGCGGGCCGCGTCGCGCGGGTTGCGGCCCTCGCGGGCCTCCTCGCGGAGGCGGGCGATGATCAGGATGTTGTAGTCGGTGCCGATCGCCACCACGAAGAGGTAGATGAAGATCGGCAGCATGAACATCAGGCCCTGCTCGCCCTTGATGTTCTGGAACACCAGGGTGGTGGCACCGAGGGTGCCGCCGAAGCCGAGGCCGACCGAGGCCATCAGGTACCACGGCGCAACCACGCTGCGCAGCTGCAGGCCCAGGATGATCATGATGAGCAAGGCCGCGATCGGGAAGACCAGCGTGTAGTCGTGCACCATCGCGGTGTTGATGTCCTTGTACACCGAGGTGATGCCGCCGACCAGGGCCTTGCTGTCCGCCGGGGCCGAGGCGTGGGCGGTGTCGCGGACCTTCTCGATGGCGTCGATGGCCTTGTTGGAGGCCGGGGCGTCGTTGAGCATCACCGTGAAGTCGGCGGTGCCGCCGTCGGCGCTGATCCCCTTCTGGGCGACCGGCGTGGTGACCGAGGCCACCCCGGAGACGCCCTGGAGCTTGCCGGCGAAGTCCGTGATCGCCGAGTCGCTGAGCTTGGCGCCGTTGGTGCTGGTCAGGTAGACGTGGCTCGGGTCGGCGGCGCCGGCCGAGAACGCGGTCATCAGCTTGTCCTGGACGACCATCGACTCCTTGCCCTTGGGCATGGAGCTGCCCGCCAGGTCGTAGGTGCCGTTGTAGTTGATGCCGGTCAGGGTCAGCAGCACCAGGACGCCGCCGGAGACCAGGGCGACCAGGCCGGGCTTCTTGCCGGTCATCCGGCCGAGCGCGGCGAAGCGGGCGTTCTTCGGCTCCTGCATCCACTTCTTGCCGGGCCAGAACACGGCCTTGGACGGGAGGACGGCGAGCACGGCGGGGGCCAGGGTCAGCGAGACCAGGGCGGTCGCGATGACCGCGATGGCCAGTGCCGGGCCGAGCGCGGTGAACATGCCCAGGCTGGACAGGATCAGCACGGCGAAGGCGACGGCGACGGCACCGGCGGCGGAGGCGATCGCCTCGCCGACCCGGCCGACGGCGTTGGCCACGGCCGTCTTGCGGTCCTCGCCCAGGCGCAGCCGCTCGCGGTAGCGGAAGGCCAGGAAGAGGAAGTAGTCCGTGCCGACGCCGAGGACCACGATGATCAGGATCGCGGAGGTCATCGGGGAGGACTTGAGGTCGAACATCTTGATCGCGTCGGCGATCAGGCCGTTGGCCACCGGCATCGCGATGACCAGCGAGAGGAGGACCGGCAGGAGGCCGGCCAGGATGCTGCGGAAGATGATGCCGACGATCAGGATGACGAGCAGCAGGCTGCCGAGCATCACGATGGCGTCGGTGGAACCGGAGGCGTCCTTCTGGTCCAGGCTGCTGGCGGCCTGGCCGCCGACCTGGAACTTCAGTCCGGAGCCGTCGGCGAGCTTGGCGCCCTCCTCACGCAGCTTCTTGGCCGCGTCGGGGAACTCGTCGGTCTGCATCTTGGTCTTGTCGATGGCGACCATGGACAGCGCGTACTTGCCGTCCTTGGACTTCGAGGTCTTGGGGTCGACCGGGATGATCTTCTCGACGGCGGGGATGTTCGCCGCGGTCAGACCGTTGACGACCTTGTCCATCGAGGCCTGGTCGGCGTCGTTCAGCGCCTGGCCGTCGTTGCGCTCGAAGAGCAGCAGCGCGGCGGGGGTGAAGCTGGACGGGAAGGCCTGCTCCTGGAGCTGCGCCGCCTGGATCGACTCGTAGTGCTTGGGCAGGAACGCGGACTCGTCCGTCTGGGAGGTGACCTTCGGGGCCGACGCGACGATGGCGAGCATCGCGACGACCCAGGCGAGGATCACCCACCACGCACGGCGAACGACGAAGTGTCCTAGTCGGTGGAACATGCTCGTGATGCCTCCTGGGCATGGTTCACCGCCGGCCCTTGGGGGACGGGACGCTGGGCGACGGCAGGACCGGCCCAGGCATGCACGGGAGGCACACCCTTGCCGGTCGGCAGGTAAGTAGGTTTGGGGCATCATCTTACGAGCACTTGCTTGCCGCCCGGCAAGGAGCCCCCGTATTCCAACCCCCGTTGCGGGACCGCCCCGAACGGCCCCGACCCAGTTTCTCCCGAACGCAAGCCCGTTGACCTCGTGCTCCGGGTGGAGTCGCCTCCCCCTCAGGGTGGAGTTGTGCCCCCTACCCCTGAGGAGGAGTTCTCGGGGTCGGGAGGTAGGGAAAACCCCACCCCGGCCCCGAGGCAAGCCCCAGGGAAGGGTCACCCGCCAGCCGGATTACCGGCCAACCCCCGCTTCCCTACTGTCTGTTGGGACGCCGGATCCGCACCCGGCAGACAGCCGGCGGGCAACCGGCGCGGCACCGGCGACCACCGCCGCCACCGCTCCCGTCCGGCGACGACCGCTCTCCCAGGGGGGACCTCCCGTGAAGCCCGTACAGACCGGACCCGTGCAGGCCCGACTAGGCCTGGCCGCCGCCATGGGCGTCTGGAGCGCCCGGCACCGCAAGACCGCCGTCTTCGGCTGGCTGCTCTTCGTCGTGCTGGCCGCCGTGCTCGGCGGCATGCACGGCAGCACCAAGGTGACCGACGCCGAGTCGATGCCCGGGCAGGTCGCCCGGGCCGCGAGGATCCTCGACGAGGCCGGACTGACCAGCCCGGCGAGCGAGACCGTCCTGGTCCAGAGCGCCACCCGCAGCGCCGACGACCCCGACTTCCGCACGGCCGTCGGCCAGGTGGTCACCGCCGTCGACGGCACCGGCAAGGCCGCCGGGATCCGCTCGCCGTACGACACCAAGGCCGTCTCCCAGGACGGCCACTCCGCGCTCGTCCTGGTCACGCTCAAGGGCGACCGGGACACGGCCGTCGCCGAGGTGCAGTCCGTGATGGACGCGGTGGCCGGCGTGCAGAAGCAGAACCCCGGCCTGACCGTGGTCGAGCTCGGCGACGCCAGCTCCGGTAAGTGGATCCAGGACCAGTTCACGAACGACTTCGCCCGCGCCGAGTGGACCGCCGTGCCGCTCGCCCTCGGCATCCTGCTGATCGCCTTCGGCGCGCTGGTCGCCGCCGTGCTGCCGGTGGTGCTCGCCCTGACCGCCTTCGTCGCGGCCGCCGGACTGGTCGCGCTCGGCAGCGGCCTGCTGCACACCAGCGACGACGCCAGCTCGGTGATGCTGCTGGTCGGCCTCGCCGTCGGCGTCGACTACTGCCTCTTCTACCTGCGCCGCGAACGCGAGGAACGGGCCGCCGGACGCGACGCGCACACCGCGCTGACCGTGGCCGCCGCCACCAGCGGCCGGGCGGTGCTGGTCTCCGGCGTCACCGTGGTGGTCGCCATGGCCGGCATGTTCCTCACCGGGATCGGCGACTTCCGGGCGATGGCCTTCGCCACCATCCTCGTCGTGGTCACCGCCGTGCTCGGCTCGCTCACCGTGCTGCCCGCGCTGCTGTCGATGCTCGGCGACCGGGTCGACAGGGGCCGGGTGCCCTGCCTCTCCCGGCTCCGCCGCCCGAACGCCGCCGGGAGCCCCGCCGGGAGCCCCGCGACCGGCGGACGGTTCTGGAACGCGGTGCTCACCCCGGTGCTCAACCGCCCGCTGGCCTCCACCCTGCTCGCCGGTGCCTTCCTGCTCGCCCTGGCCGCGCCGCTGCTCACCATGCACACCGCCAACCTGACCTTCCAGCAGCAACTGCCCCGCGGCAACGAGCTGGTCGCCGCCTCACAGAAGATCGAGGCCGCCTTCCCCGGCAGCCCGGCCCCCGCCACCGTCGTCATCAAGGCAACGGACATCGGCTCCCCCGCGATGACCGCCGCGATCGCCGACCTCAAGGCCAAGGCGCTGGCCAGCGGACGGATGCACGGCCCGATCGAGGTCGCCGTGCACGCCGACCGGAACGTCGCCACCGTCGACATCCCGCTCGACGGCACCGGCAACGACGCCACCAGCAACGACGCGCTGAAGACCCTGCGCGAGGACCTGGTGCCCTCGACCGTCCTCAAGGTGCCGGGCACCGAGGCCCCGGTCACCGGAAGCACCGCCGGCTCGTACGACTTCAACGCCACGATGACCGGCTCGATGCCACTGGTCTTCGGCTTCGTGGTCGCCTTCGCCTTCCTGCTGATGCTCACCTCCTTCCGCTCGCTCGCCGTGGCCGGCACCGCCGTGGTGCTCAACCTGCTCTCGGTGGGCGCCGCGTACGGGGTGCTGACACTGGTCTTCCAGCACGGCGTGGGCGCCTCGCTGCTGGGCACCGCCGGCGTCGGCGCGGTGGAGTCCTGGGTGCCGCTGTTCCTCTTCGTCATCCTCTTCGGGCTCTCGATGGACTACCACGTCTTCGTGGTCTCCCGGATCAAGGAGGGCCACGACCGCGGCCTGCCGACCCGGGCCGCGATCGCCCACGGCATCCGCTCCACGGCCGGGGTGGTCACCAGCGCCGCGGTGATCATGGTGGCGGTGTTCGCGGTCTTCGGCACCCTGTCCATGCAGGCGATGAAGCAGATGGGCGTGGGCCTGGCGGTCGCGGTGCTGATCGACGCGACGGTGATCCGCGCGGTGCTGCTCCCCTCCGTGATGAGCCTGCTCGGCGACCGCAACTGGTACCTGCCGCGCTGGCTGAACTGGCTGCCGGACCTCTCGCACCGCGAGTCCGTCCCACCGCTCGGCACCGCGACCGCCCTGCACGGGCAGCCCGCCGCCCCCGCCGAGGGCACCGCCCGGCACCGGCGGGTCGAGGTCTGAGCCGCCACCGGTGACGCGCACCACGCCGGGCCCCGCCACACGCGGGGCCCGGCGCCCGTGCGTCATGATGATCACCGTCCGGGGTCCCCCGGGTGAACCCCACCGGAACGGAGCCCCCTCATGATCCCCTTCGACGAGGGCCGCGCCCGGCTGCTGCTCGCCCACGCCTGCGAATCCGCCGACCTGCCCGGCTCCGGCGACGCCCGGCTGCTCGCACTCGGCGAGAACGCCGTCTTCGACCTCGGCGACCCGGCCGTGGTCGCCAAGGTCGGCCGCGGCCCCGAGCTGTACGACCGGGCGCACCGCGAACTGACCGTCGCACACTGGCTGGCCGGACAGGGCGTCCCGGTGGTGCGCCCGTTCGACGCGGTCGCACCCGAACCGCAGCTCGCCGACGGGCACCCGGTCACCTTCTGGCACCGGCTCGCGCCCGCCGTCCGCCCCGCCCGCCCGGTCGACCTCGCCCCGCTGCTGCGCACCCTGCACCGGCTGCCGGTGCCGCCCGTCCCGCTCGGCCGACGCGACCTGCTCGCCCCGGTGGAGCGCTGGCTGGCCTCCGCCGAGGGCCACGTCGCCCCGGCGGACGTCGCCTTCCTGCGCCACCGCAGGGACGCCTTCGAAGCCGCCCTGCCCGACCTCGCCCCGCGGCTGCACCCCGGGGTGATCCACGGCGACGCGCTGCCGCGCAACGTCCACGTCGGCCCGGACGGGCCGGTCCTGCTCGACCTCGAGTTCGTCGCCAACGACCTGCGGGAGCACGACCTGGTGGTCCTCGCACTCGCCCACGACCGCTACAGCGTGCCCGCCGAGGAGTACCGCGCGTTCACCGAGGCGTACGGCTGGGACGTGCGCGACTGGCCCGGCTTCACCGTGCTGCGCGGCGCCCGGGAGACCGCCAGCGCCTCCTGGGTGGCGCAGCAGGCGGCGAGCAACCCGGCCGCGCTCGCGGAGTTCCGGCGGCGCGTCGACTCGCTGCGGAGCGGGGCCACCGAGGTGCGCTGGTACCCGTTCTGACGGCGGCCCGACGGGCCTCGACCGGCTGAGGTGAGGAGCCCGGTACCCCGATCGGCGGGCGGACGCCAACCGGTACGGGTGTGAGAAGGCTCTTAGAGCGCCGCGGTCCGGCGTGCAACCGGGCCACGTACGCTCGGCGTCCTATCGGACAGTCATCCTGACCCGAGAGATCGGCACCGCACTCGCACCTCAGGAGCCGCCGCCATGCACCGGAACGCCCACCGGACCACCCTCCGCCCCTCCGCCCCGACCCACCCGTCCCGCTCCCGGCGCCGGCTGATCGCGGGCTGCGTCGCGGTGGCCGCCGTCCTGGGACTGACCGCGTGCGGAACCGCCAGCGGGGCGCTGCAGCCACCGGGCGCCACGGCCCAGACCGGCACACAGCCGCCGATGGCCGCCCAGCCGAACGGGACGGCGGCGACCACCATCGCACCGACGCCCGGCTCCGACGGAATGCCGCCGGTCGCCGGCTCCTCCGGGTCCACCGGGTCCACCGGCTCCTCCGCGCCGTCCGCTCCGGCCGCGTCGTCCGCTCCGGCGAAGCCGCGCACGCCCAAGCCGGCGGACCCCTCCTCCCCCGCAGCACCGGCCACACCCGCAGCACCGGCCACACCCGCCGCGGCCTCCTCGCCCGCCGCGCCGCCGACCACCCCGCCCGAGCACCCCGGGGCGGGCACCGTGATCGGCTCCACCGCCTCCGGCGGCCGCACCGTCGCGCTCACCTTCGACGACGGCCCCGGCCCCGCGACCGGCCAGATCCTCGACCTGCTCGCCCAGTACCACGCCAAGGCCACCTTCTGCGAGATCGGCCAGAACGCCGCCGCCAACCCGGCCACGGTCAAGCGCGTCCTGACCGCCGGGCACCGGCTCTGCGACCACAGCATCCACCACCCGCAGCCCTTCGCCAAGCTCCCGCACGACAAAGCCGTGTACGAGATCACCGCGGCCCGGGACATGATCGTCCAGGCCGGCGGCCCGGGCACCCAGGTCGACT
This sequence comes from Kitasatospora sp. NPDC033851, assembly GCF_055576085.1. Lineage (NCBI taxonomy): Bacteria > Bacillati > Actinomycetota > Actinomycetes > Kitasatosporales > Streptomycetaceae > Kitasatospora > Kitasatospora sp. NPDC033851. Next base: position 183,928 of record NZ_JBVIRL010000017.1, read on the forward strand.
GGTTCCGCGCCCCGGGCGGCGGCTTCAACGCCGACAACGAGCAGATCACCGCGAGCCTGGGAATGGGCTCGCTCGGCTGGACCGTCGACCCGCGCGACTGGTCCCGCCCCGGCGTGCCCGCCATCGTCTCCACCGTGCAGAAGCAGCTCAAGCCCGGCGGCGTGATCCTCATGCACGACGGCGGCGGCGATCGCAGCCAGACGGTGGCCGCACTCAAGCAGCTGCTGCCCTGGCTGGTCGCCCAGGGGTACACCTTCGACTTCCCTGCGGCCTGACGGACCGTACCCCTAGGGTGTGCGGCGTGACCGACACCCGCCCGACCCCCGCCGAACTCGTCGCCGCCGTACCGGGACTGGCCCCGTACCTGCGGCCCGCCACCCTGCTCCACCCGTACGCCGCGACGCCCGACCCGCAGGCGAGCCGGATCGGCGGCCCCGCGCTCTGGCCGGCCGACGAACCCTGGCCGCACTGCACCGCCGGGCACCTGGAGGACGAGTACCAGGACGTCTCCGCCGCCGACCGCGCGATCTGGGAGGACATCGACCGCGCGGTGCGCGAGCGCACCCGGGCCGGCGGCCCCGCGCACGTCTTCACCTCGGCCGAAGCCGCCGAGCAGCGCCGGATCATGGGCGACGGCCGCTCCCTCGACCTGGTCAACTGGCGCACCCACCGCATGGTCCCCGAGCGGCCGGCCGCCGGAACGGCCATGGTGCCGCTCGTCCACCTCCGGGCCGAGGACGCCCCGCACCTGCCCTGGCCGGACGGCACCGACCGGCTCCAGGTGATCTGGTGCCCCAACGACCACGACGACCTCCCGAACACGCGCTACTACTACGGCCCGAACGTCGAACTCCACTGGCAGCGCGCCGCCGACCTCGCCCCGGCCATACCCCCGGCACCCCGGCGCAGCGACAAGACGTACCTACCGACCCCGTGCGCGCTGCGCCCCGAGCAGGTCCGGGACCTGCCCGACCAGGACGAGCTGCCCAGCGAACTCCACGACGCCGCCGAGGAGTTCGCGCAGCGGCACGGCATCGAGTACCACCGCTTCCTGTCCTGCGCGGAGGGCTGGAAGGTCGGCGGCTGGCCGTCCTGGCACTCCACCGACCTGGTCCCGATCGACTGCGGCTGCGGCGCGCGGATGGTCCACCTGCTCACCGTGGACAGCGGCTTGGCCCCGGACGTGTCCGTCGGACGGTTCGGAGAACTGCACGTCTTCATCTGCCCGACGGACCTCACGCACCCGGTGGGCCTGGACCTGCAGTAGGGCCGTCAGGCCGGGCCGGGTCCGGGGGCGGCTCCCGGCAGCGGCGACTGCGGCGGCGATGCGGCTCGGTATCCCGCTTGCAGAAGGTGATCGCGATGACCATCCTCGAGGCAGCGATGCGCCGGCCCATCCCGCCCTACGCTCCCGATCACGAGATCGGCCGCTGAGCCAGCATCGTCAACGACCACGGGGAGCCACGTGCCGCCTTTCGTCCACCAGATCACCAAGTACGACCCTGCCGACCGCGACGAGCACGGCAGCTACACCGGCACCGAGGACTCGACCAGCGACCACGGACCGGTCGAGGCCGCCTATCTGCAAGCGATTGCCGCCTTCGCCGAGGACACCGGCATCGACCGACTGGCCATTCGTGAGCCGGAGATCTCCGGCCTTGCCCACTTCGGCCTGGAGCCGGCGGTCGACGGCCATGGTCTCGCCGGGCTCTTCCCGCCCGACCTCAGCGGGTTCCACGACGGTGCCGCGGTGCCCGTCTCCCTCGGCCTGGAGCTGGTCAGGGCCATGCTCCGCGACAACGGCGCCTGGTGCCGTCTGGAGGTGGAGGACAGGTTCGTCGTGCACGTCGGTTGGGACCAGTACGTCTACGTCAGCAGCGACACGTCCTGCGAGCGCGCCGTTGCCCGCACCCGGGCTCTCGGTCTCTTCCCGGAGCGGCTGGAGGCCTCGCCCTATGACGCGGACGTCGACGAGCCCGGCGTGCAACGTCCCGCCGACGAGGACTTCTGGGCCCGTCTCGGCTGGTCCGTCGCCATGCGGCAGGCAGCGGTACTGGAGGAGGGGTACCTCCACAATGCCTCCCGCTGGCACCGCCTCACCGAGGGCACCCTCGATGCGGTACGCGCCCGGCTCACCCCTCGTGCCCGGTTGACCGTCTGGCCGGACCTGTCCACCGATGTCGACGCGGTCCTTGCCGCGCTTCCCGACCGGGGTTCGGTGGAGTTCGTCTGGGAGGACGAGAACGGAGCCATCTCCGGCACGATGGCCGACGAGTCCGAGTACCGGGAACTGGCCGCCCGGGTGGCAGGCGCCCGTGCCGCGATGGCCCTGCCCTTGGCCCTCGACGAACGCCACCCGCTGTTCACCGCGGTCCTGCCCGACAGCGACGGCGTCCTGCGCGCCCGGTGGAGGACCGAGCCGACCCGGAGCGATCGGGACTGGGCCTTTCTGAGGACTCTCCGCCGCGGGCAGATCGTCACCGGCACGGTCATCAAGATCGCCGACTTCGGGGTGACCTTCGTGGACATCGGCGGCTTCACCGCGATGATCAACATTCCCGAGCTGTCCTGGCACCGTTTCGATCACCCCTCCGAGGTCGTCGCCGTCGGCCAGGAGATCTCGGCCCAGATCCTCGACGTCGACCTGGTGCGCGAGCGCGTGCCACTGTCCCTGAAGGCCTTGCAGGAGGACCCGATGTCGCCGTTCGCACGGCAGGTCGGCCGGACGGTGACCGGCGCGGTCACCGACTCCGGGGAATGAGCGGCCAGGCCGGCTCGACGACTGCCGTCGGATCCGCGGTACGCCGCAGATAGGCCTGGAGGGAGACCGACTGCTCAGCCGCCGCACGCACCTGAAGGTCATGCAGATCCGCCAGCGGCATCAGGCCCACGGGCTGGTGCTTCTCACCCATGCGCCGCACCACGCGGGCGGCGGCCACGGCATCGGCCCTCGCGTTGTGCGCGTCATCGAGCGACACCCCGTAGTGCGCACACAACGCGTGGAGGGCCCGCTTGCCCTTCCGGTACTTGTCGATGTGCTTGTCGATCACCAGCGGATCGATGACGGGCGAAGGCACACCACCCAGCCGCGCACTGATCGACTCGACCCCGTGCCGCCGACACTCGCGGTCCAGCAGTGACAGGTCGTAGCGTGCGTTCATCACCACCAGAGGCGTCCCCGTGCGCAGCCCCTCGACGACGACCTGCACGATCTCCTCGATGGCCGAAGCAGCCGGCACCCCGTGCTCGCGGGCGTGTTCCGTCGAGATGCCATGGATCGCCGATGCCTGCTCGGGTATGGCTACCCCGGGATTCAGCAGCCAGGTCCGCTCGGCCGAGACGGCCCCGGCCGAATCCAGGCGCACGACCGCCGCCGTCACGATGCGGTCGGTCTCGACGTCGGTGCCCGTGGTCTCCAGGTCGAAGGCCACCAACGGCCCACTGATCCAGCTCATCACGCGGCCCTCGTTCCGGCGTGGGCTGCCGGCCGGCGCCGTGCCTCGCCATGAGACACCCGAGCGGCCCCGACCGTGTCCACGAGCGCGGCCGTGACGATGCGCTCCACGGCCGGGTCGGTGCCCGTGGTCTCCAGGTCGAAGCCGACCAGTGGCTGCTGCCACCAGCTCATCAGGTGTGTCCTTCCGTCCTACCGCTCGAAACAGCCCCTATCATCACCCGCCCCACCGACAACCCGACCCACGGGCCGCCCGCTCCCCCTGCCCGGCGGGCCCGGGCTGCTCCTCGGGCCCGAACGCAGGAGCCACCCATGAGCACTGCCCCGAACCTGCCCGGGTGCCCCCTCACCGGCCGGACGAGTCCCACCCGCTGCGGACGATCGGAGACGCGCCAGCGAGGGCGCCGGGCCGTGGGCATCTCGGATGACTACCGGCCGCCAGCCGTCCGGCCTACGGAGGCCTGAGGCCGGTCGCCGACGAATCGTTACTGCCTCAGGCGGCGGGCCTCGGCGAGGACGTCGGCGTCCAGGTCCTCCCGAGTGCGCGTGCCGTAGTCGAGCATGTCGTACTCGTCGTCGAGGCACGAGAGCGGGTCGGACTCGTCGAGCTGGTGCCCCCAGCGCTGGTGCACGACGCGGGTCAGCTCCCGGGGCGTCAGCTCCCCGTCCAGGCAGCGCGCGGCGAGCGCCCGCAGCGCGGCCTCGTCGGCGGAGCGGCTCCCGTTGGGGTGGAAGTCCAGGCCCTGTTCGGCCAGCGCCGGGGGCAACAGCGCGTCCAGGTCGGTGACGGCGTCGGCGTACTCGCAGGCGGCCAGTTCGCGCAGGGCCGGGCCGTCGAGTCCGACGACCAGGGCCTCGCAGGCCGCGTCGATCACGGTGCGGCCGGTGGCGGCACCGGTGCTCCAGAGGGCTGCCCAGTTCTGGAGCCGGGTGCGCGCCTGCTCCGGGGTGGTCGCGGGGGTGGGTTCGGGGGCCGGGCGGTGCATGTGGACGTCGATCGGGTCCTCGTGGACGACGGTGAAGCCGTGCCGCTCGTACAGCCGCTGGGCGGCGCTGCCTCGCAGGACGACGAGGCGCACCGGCTCTCCGGCGGCGTCGGCCTCGGCGAGGAGCCGGCGCAGCACGGCGGTGCCGAGGCCGCGGCCCTGGAGGTGCGGGGCCAGGTAGAACAGTTCCAGGTGGCGCCCGCCCTGCTCGTCGGGGCGGACGGTGACGGAGCCGGCGAAGGCGCCCTCGACCAGCAGCACGGACGTCCACCTGGTGGAGAAGGAGTCCGCCACCCGCCGGCGGGAGCGGTCCGGGTCCCAGCGGCCGAGGCGTTCCAGGTCGGCGCGCATGACCTGGTCCTTGAGGTCGGTGATGCGTTCGAGGTCGTCGAACGCGGCGGGTTCCAGGGTCCACGCGGGAAGGCTGTTCACGGCCCGCAGTCTGGCAGCCACCGCACTCCGTGGACCAGCGGTTATCTCACGGCGTGGGCCTTGCGGCGTGGGCCTCACGACACGGGCCGGGAGTCCGCCCAGACCCCTTCGAACTCCTCGCGGTAGACCTCCAGCAGTCCCGGCTCGGTGCCGCCGGGCTGCTGGCCGGCGCCGCCGCGCAGTACCAGCGCCGGGGACTCCATGCCGCGGGCGCGGCGCAGGTAGGGCTGGATGACGCCGAGGTCGCGGCCCTGTCGGCGGCCGCCGGCCTGGCCGGTGGTCCGGGGGCCCTCGACCAGGTAGGCGGTGAAGCGCGGGGTCTCGTCGAAGACCCGGATCTCGAAGCCGCCCTGGTCGCGCAGCCGGGCCCGGACCCGCCGTACGTGCATGATGTTCATCTCGATCGAGCGGGACAACTCGTTGCGCCCGAGGCCGAGTTCGCGTTCACGGCGGCGTACCGCGCTGCTCGCCGGGTTGAGGAAGAGCAGCCGGACCCGGCAGCCCTCCCCGGCCAGCCGCACCAGGCGCTTGCCGGTGTAGTTCTGACAGAGCATGCCGAGGCCGATGCCGAGCGCGTCGAGTCGTCGGGCACCGTCCAGGAGGTCCTCCACCGGAAGGTCGCGCTGCAGCCGGACGCGGTCGGCGTGCACCGCGACCACGTCCGCGTACCGGCCGGCCACCAGGGACTCCACGACGTCGGCGGGCACCCCGCCCGCGCCGCCGTCCAGGACGGCCAGCAGCCGGGCGGCGGCCCGCTCGGTCTGGGCCAGGACGGTCTGGGTGAGCACCCGGTTGCGGGAGACCACGTGCCGGGCCACTTCCAGCTCGTCCAGGGCGAGTTCGATCTCGCGGCGGTCGGCGAGGTACGGCTCGAAGCAGGGCCAGTGCTGGACCATCAGCTCGCGCAGCTGGGGCAGGGTGAGGAAGACCAGCGGGTCGTCGTCGGCCGGGTCGAGCAGGTAGCCCTTGCGGCGGCTGACCTCGCGCACGGCCCCGGCCCGGTGTGCCCATTCCTCGCCGGCCGGTCCGGCGGCGGCGGTGACCCAGTCCTCGCCGTGGGCGGGGGCGTAGATGGGGTGCAGGACTTCGTCCACCAGGGAGCGCAGCCGCTGTTCGACCAGGTTGAGCCAGACGTAGGCGCGGCCGGACAGCCGCACCCGCTGGTAGGCGTCCTCCCATTCGGCGGCGGACCAGGCCAGTGCGGGTATCTCGACGGGGCCGCTCTGGGCGGGGACCAGCGCGCGGCCGGTCAGGGTGGGGCGCATGACCACCGTGGGCGCCTCGCTGCGGGCCCCGACCCGGTGGGGGCCGTCGGGCCCGGGGCCACGGCCGCCGGCGGGGAACACCATGCGCCACCTCATCTGGTTGCTGCTCGTTCTGCCCCGGGTCCGTCGACTGTCCGCTGACTGTCCGTCGGCAGTGCGCCGGGTCGGCCGGGGCGGCCGGACGATCAAGGGTACTGCCCGCCGCGAGCCGACCGCAGCCGGATGCTCGAGGGCTCCGCCCGCACCACTGGTCCGCACCACCCGCACCACTCTTCACAGGAATGCCCGCCGGACACTCGTTCGGACCAACCCGGGCCGGTTCTCCCGGCCCCCGGGGAAGGGCTCGGGAAGTATGCGGGCTGTGCCGTGCGTCACGGCGCACGAGCACCGCACATGCCCGGCCGCCCGGCCGGGCAGGAGAGCGTCCGAGTCCGGGCAGTCCGTCGGACTTATTGTCGGACCACATGTCAGTTTCCATAGGCAGCAAGGAAGTTGAGGAGTCATGCAGGTCTGGCCTGGTACGCCCTACCCGCTCGGCGCCACCTACGACGGGGCCGGCACCAACTTCGCCGTGTTCTCCGAGAGCGCCGACCGCATCGAGCTGTGCCTGCTCGACGAGGACGGCTCCGAGACCGCCGTCGAACTGCGCGAGACGGACGCCTTCGTCCGGCACGCCTACCTCCCGGGCATCCAGCCCGGCCAGCGCTACGGCTTCCGCGTGCACGGCCCGTACAACCCGGGCCTCGGCCAGCGGCACAACAGCGCCAAGCTGCTCCTGGACCCGTACGCCAAGGCGATGAGCGGGAACATCGACTGGGACGAGTCGGTCTACGGCTACCACTTCGGCGCACCCGAGCGCCGCAACGACCTCGACTCCGCCCCGCACACCATGCACTCGGTGGTGATCAACCCGTACTTCGACTGGGGCACCGACCGCCCGCCGCGCACCGACTACCACCGCACCGTCATCTACGAGGCCCACGTCAAGGGCCTCACCCGGCTGCACCCGGGCATCCCCGAGGAGATCCGCGGCACCTACGCGGGCCTGGCCCACCCGGCGGTGATCGAGCACCTGGCCAAGCTCGGCGTCACCGCGATCGAGCTGATGCCGGTGCACCAGTTCGTCCGCGACCACCGGCTGCGCGACCTCGGCCTGGCCAACTACTGGGGCTACAACACCATCGGCTTCTTCGCCCCGCACTCCTCCTACTCCTCCACCGGCGACCGCGGCCAGCAGGTGCAGGAGTTCAAGTCGATGGTCAAGGCCCTGCACGCGGCCGGGATCGAGGTGATCCTGGACGTCGTCTACAACCACACCGCCGAGGGCAACCACCTCGGCCCGACGCTCTCGCTGCGCGGCCTGGACAACGTCTCCTACTACCGCCTCGCCCAGGACCAGCGCTTCTACGAGGACACCACCGGCACCGGCAACAGCCTGCTGATGCGCAGCCCGCACGTGCTCCAGCTGATCATGGACTCGCTGCGCTACTGGGTCACCGAGATGCACGTGGACGGCTTCAGATTCGACCTCGCCGCCACCCTCGCCCGGCAGTTCCACGAGGTCGACCGGCTCTCCTCGTTCTTCGACCTGGTCCAGCAGGACCCGGTGGTCTCCCAGGCCAAGCTCATCGCCGAGCCCTGGGACCTCGGCGAGGGCGGCTACCAGGTCGGCAACTTCCCGCCGCTGTGGACGGAGTGGAACGGCATGTACCGGGACACCGTGCGCGACCTGTGGCGCGGCGAGAACGCCACCCTCGCCGAGTTCGGCTCCCGGCTCACCGGCTCCTCCGACCTCTACCAGGACGACGGCCGCCGCCCGATCGCCTCCATCAACTTCGTCACCTGCCACGACGGCTTCACCCTGCGCGACCTCGTCTCCTACAACGACAAGCGCAACCAGGCCAACGGCGAGGACAACCGCGACGGCGAATCCTTCAACCGCTCCTGGAACTGCGGCGTCGAGGGCCCCACCACCGACCCGGCCGTCGAGGAACTGCGCGCGCGCCAGCAGCGCAACTTCATCGCCACCCTGATGCTCTCCCAGGGCGTGCCGATGCTCTCCCACGGCGACGAACTCGGCCGCACCCAGCTGGGCAACAACAACACCTACTGCCAGGACAACGAGCTCAGCTGGGTGCACTGGCCCGAGGACGACGGGCCGCAGGCACGGCTGCTGGAGTTCACCCAGGGGATGATCTGGCTGCGCCGCGACCACCCGGTGTTCCGGCGGCGGCGGTTCTTCCACGGGCGGCCGGTGTCGGGGCCGTCGTCGGTGTCCGGGCCGTCGGGGGCCGGGCTGTCAGGGGCCGGGCTGTCAGGGGCCGGGCGGCCGGGCTCCGGACAGTCGGGGTCCGGGCGGCCCGGTGCGGGGGCGCCGGCCTCCGGCGGCTTCGACGACCTCACGGACATCGCCTGGTTCACCCCGACCGGCGAGGAGATGACCAAGCGCAACTGGGGCGCCAGCTACGCCAAGTCGCTGACCGTCTTCCTCAACGGCTACGCGATCTCCGAGCCGGACCGGCGCGGTGGGCGCATCGTCGACGACTCCTTCCTGCTGATGTTCAACGCCCACTTCGAGCCGCTGGAGTTCACCGTGCCCGCCGACCACGGGCAGGAGTGGCAGCTCGTGGTCGACACCGCGCAGGCCCGGCTGCCCGCCCCGGGCACGGGGGCGCGCGTCAAGGCGGGCGACACGCTGTGGCTCATCGACCGCTCACTGATGGTGCTGCAGCGGCCGGCGTAGCGAGACTCCCCGAACGGCGGCGGTCGCCCCTCCGCGACGGTGACGGTGACCGTCCGCGAACGCTGACGGTCACCGTCCGCGAACGGCGGTGGTCACCTGTTCGGGTCAGCAGCGGGTCTTGGCGGCGGGCTCCCCCGGGTACCTATGGAGCTATGACCTCCGCCGCCGAGCCCGCGCAGTCCCGCCCGGCCGCCACCCCTCCCGGCGGCACGCCCACCGCCAGCTACCGCCTCCAGCTCCAGCCCGGCTTCACCCTCCACGACGCCACCGCCGCCGTCCCCTACCTGGCCGCCCTCGGCGTCTCCCACCTGCACCTCTCCCCGCTGCTGGAAGCCGCCCCCGGCTCCAGCCACGGCTACGACACCGTCGACCACACCCGGATCAGCGAGCAGCTCGGCGGCGAGGCCGCGCTGCGCGCACTGGCCGCCGAAGCGCACCGGCACGGACTGCGCCTGATCGCCGACGTGGTGCCCAACCACATGGCCGTGCCCGTCCCGGAGCGGCTCAACCGCCCGCTCTGGCAGGTGCTGCGCGACGGGCCCGACTCGCCGTACGCCCGCTGGTTCGACATCGACTGGACCGCCCAGCCCGGCCCCACCGACGCCCCCGGGCGCGGCCGGGTCCTGCTGCCCCTGCTCGGCGACCGGCTCGGCACCGTCCTGGACCAGCTCACCGTCGACGGCGAGACCCTGCGCTACCACCGGCACGAGCTGCCGCTGCGCCACGGCACCGAGGCCCTGCCGCTGCCCGAGCTGCTCGCCCGCCAGTGGTACCGGCTCGCCTGGTGGCGCCTGGCCCGCACCGAACTCAACTACCGGCGCTTCTTCACCGTCAACGAGCTGATCGCCCTCCGCGTCGAGGACCCCGAGGTGTTCGCCGCCACCCATGCCGTGCTGCTGGGCCTGCACGCCGACGGCGTCCTGGCCGGCTTCCGGATCGACCACCCGGACGGGCTCGCCGACCCGCGCGGCTACCTGCACCGCCTCGCAGCGGCCACCAACCGGGCGGGGGCCACCGGCGGGGCGGCGGGCGCCACCGGCGGGGCGTACGTCGTGGTCGAGAAGATCCTCACCGGCGAGGAGCGGCTGCCCGCGGACTGGCCGGTCGCCGGCACCACCGGCTACGACGCGCTGCGCCGCATCGACGGCGTGCTCACCGACCACGCGGGCGCCTGCCGGCTGGCCGGGGCCTACGAGTCGTTCCTGCGCGACCCCTCCCCGCACGGCGGCCCCGCCCGGGACCTGTGCGAGGACCCGCACCCGGCGATCGCCGCCGCCCGGCGCGGGCGGGCCGACATGACCCGACCGGACGGCGAGCTCGCCGCCGAGGTCGAGCGGCTGGTGCGGATCGCCCTGCGGATCGGCGCCGCCGAGCCCGCGCACGCCGACCACTCACCCTGGCAGCTGCGCGCCTCGCTCGGGCGGCTGCTCACCGGCTACCCCGCCTACCGGCCGTACGCCCGGCCCGGCGAACAGGTGCCCACCGCCTCGGCGCAGCAGCTGCGGGCGGCCCTGGACGGCTCCGCCGACCCCACCGACCGGCTGGTGGCCGCACTGGCGCTCGGCGAGCTGGGGCGCGGCGCTGACCACGACGAGTTCTGCGTGCGCTTCGCCCAGACCGCCGCTGCGGTGGCCGCCAAGGGCGTCGAGGACACCGCCTTCTACCGCTGGAACGCGCTGCCCGGCCTCAACGAGGTCGGCGGCGATCCCGCCCGGCCCGGGCTGCGCCCGGCGGACTTCCACGACTGGTGCCGCCGGCAGGAGCGTGACTGGCCGCACGGCATGACCGTGCTCTCCACCCACGACACCAAGCGCAGCGCCGACGCCCGTGCCCGGCTCGCCGTCCTCGCCGAGCAGCCGGAGGCGTGGGCCGCCGAGGCCGCCGCCTGGTCCACCGCAGCCGGGCTCCCGGCTGTCGGGCCCGGCGCTTCCGGCCTCGACCGCGACGCCGACTGGCTGCTCTGGCACACCCTGGTCGCCGCCTGGCCGATCACCCCGGACCGGCTGGTCGCGGCCCTGCTCAAAGCGGTCCGCGAAGCCAAGCTGCACACCTCCTGGACCGAGCCCGACCCGCGCTACGAGCGGGCGCTGGAGGAGCGGGCCCGCGCCGTCTTCGGCAACCCCGGGCTGCTCCCCCGGATCGAGGGCACGGTGCACGCCCTCGCCCCGTACGCCCGCTCCAACACCCTCGCCGCCGCCCTCCTCCACCTCACCGTGCCGGGCGTGCCCGACCTCTACCAGGGCAGCGAGGAGCCGCTGTACACCCTGGTGGACCCGGACAACCGGGGCGTGGTGGACCTCGGCGCGCTCGCCGTCCGGCTCACCGACTCGGCCACGGCGCGCCCCGGCGACCTCGCCCGCGAGAAGCTGCACCTCACCACCCGCGCACTGCACCTGCGCCGCTCCCGCCCGCTCGGCCCGTACCGGCCGCTGCCCGGCGTGGGCCTCTCCAGCGACCACCTGCTGGCCTTCGCCCGCGGGAACGACGTGGTCACCGCCGTCACCCGGCTGCCGTACGGGCTGGAGCGGGCGGGCGGCTGGCGGGACACCGTGCTGGAGCTGCCACCGGGCGGACCGTGGACGGACGAGCTGACGCTGCGGAGCTTCCCGGCGGGCCCGGTGCCGACCGCCGAGCTGCTGGCGGCCCTGCCGGTGGCGCTGCTGACGAGGAGGGGCTGATGCCGGCCAACGAGGCGCGGGCCGACAAGGCACAGGCCAAGGAGGTGCCGGCCAAGGAGGTTCGGGTCGACGTGGTGCGGGTCGAGGAGGTGCGGGCGTACGAGGTATGGGCGCCCAACGCCGCTTCCCGCGTCCACGTCGAAGTCGACGGCGTGCCGCACGAGTTGGACCGCTGCACCAACCGTGACGGCTGGTGGTCCGGCGAGGCCCCGGCGGGCGACTACGCCTTCCGCCTCGACGGCGGCCCGCCGCTGCCCGACCCCCGTTCGGCGTGGCAGCCGCACGGCCCGGACGGCCCGAGCCGGCCGGTGGACCACGCCGCGTTCCGCTGGTCCCGGACCGGCTGGCGCGGCCGCGCACTGCCCGGAGCGGTGCTGTACGAGCTGCACATCGGCACCTTCACCGCGCGCGGCACCTTCGACGCCGCCGCCGAACACCTGGACCACCTCGTCGAGTTGGGCGTCGACTTCGTCGAGCTGATGCCGGTCTGCCCGTTCCCCGGCAAGCACGGCTGGGGCTACGACGGGGTCTCGCTCTGGGCCGTCCACGAGCCCTACGGCGGCCCCGAGGGGCTCAAGCGCTTCGTCGACACCGCCCACCGCAAGGGCCTCGGTGTGGTGCTGGACGTCGTCCACAACCACCTCGGCCCGTCCGGCAACTACCTGCCGTCCTTCGGGCCGTACTTCACCGACCGGCACCACACCCCGTGGGGCTCCGCGGTGAACCTGGACGCGCCCGGCTCGGACGAAGTCCGCGCGTACCTGATCGGCAGCGCGCTGGCCTGGCTGCGCGACTACCGCATCGACGGCCTGCGGCTGGACGCCGTGCACGCCCTCGCGGACGACCGCGCGGTCCACTTCCTCGAAGAACTCTCGTACGAGGTCCAGAAGTTGGCGGTCGCGACGAACCGCCCGCTGTTCCTGATCGCCGAGTCCGACCTCAACACCCCGCGCACCACCACCCCGCGCGAGGCCGGCGGCCAGGGCCTCGGCGCCCAGTGGAGCGACGACTTCCACCACGCCCTGCACTGCGCGCTCACCGGCGAATCCCAGGGCTACTACGGGGACTTCGCGCGCGAACCGCTCGCCGCCATCGCCAAGACCCTCACCCGGGGCTTCTTCCACGACGGCACCTGGTCCTCCTTCCGCGGCCGCAGCCACGGACGCCCGTTCCCGGCGGGCGAGGGACACCGGCTGCTCGGCTACCTGCAGACCCACGACCAGATCGGCAACCGGGCGCTCGGGGACCGCCTCTCCACCACGCTCTCCCCCGGCCGGCTCGCCTGCGGCGCCGCGCTCGTGCTCACCTCGCCGTTCACCCCCATGCTGTTCATGGGCGAGGAATGGGGCGCCGCCACCCCCTGGCAGTACTTCACCGACCACACCGACCCGGACCTCGCCGAAGCCGTCCGGCAGGGCCGGCGGCGGGAGTTCGCCGAACACGGCTGGGCCGCCGACGCCGTCCCCGACCCGCAGGAGCCCGCCACCGTCCTGCGTTCCGTCCTGGACTGGACCGAGCCCCGGCGCACCCCGCACAACGAACTGCTCATCTGGTACCGGACGTTGATCCGGCTGCGACGCGAACGCCCGGAGCTCGCCGACCCCGACCTCGGCACGGTCCGGGTGGACTTCGACGAGGCGGCGGGCTGGCTGGTGGTACACCGCGGGCCGTACCGGATCGCGGTCAACCTCGGGCCGGCCGAGGCCGCGCTGCCCCTGGGGGCCGCCGGACTCGAGGTGGTCGCGGCCTTCGGCCGAACGGTTCCCGGCGACCCGGCGGCGCCGGACGGCGCGGCGGTGCGGGTCGGGGCGGCGGTGCTGGACGGGGCGGCGGTGCTGGACGGCTCGGCGGTGCGGGTCGGCCCGGACGCGGTGGCCGTGGTCCTGACCGGCTGATCCGCCGGCTGATCCGCGGACTGATCCGACTGGGACCGGCTCACCCCAGGAAGGTGCCGATCCGCTCCCGCAGCGCGGGCGCGTCCAGGCCGTAGGCGGCCAGGTGCTCCGCGATCGAGCCGTAGTGCCGGTGCTCCTCGCGCGGCACGCCGAGGCCCAGCACCCGGTGCGGGCGGTCGGCCAGCGCCTCGTGCGCCTCGTTCGCCGAGGTGCCCGCCAGGTACGGCTCGACCAGCACCACGTCCGCCCGGTCGCCGATCGCCGCACGCAGCCCGGCGGCGTCGAAGGGCCGCACCGTCGCCGCGTACAGCACGGTGACGTCCAGGCCCTCGGTGGCCGCGAGCACCGCGTCCAGCATCGGCCCGACGGCCAGCACCACACCGCGCGAGCCGGTGCGGACGGTGGTGAAGCGGCCCGGCTCGACCGCCACCGGCGCCGCGTTCTGGTGCGCCGAGAGCCGGACGTACACGTTGCGGTCGCCGTCCGCGTAGGCGTGCCGCAGCAGCTGCTCGGCCTCGTCCGGGTGGCCGGGGACGTGGACGGTCCAGTCCGGCAGGGTGTCCAGCAGGGCGACGTCGCCCGGGGACATGTGGGTACGGCCGCCGGCCGGCCAGTCGTAGGAGCCGGCCGCGCTGACCAGGACCGCGCCGACGCCCTGGTGGATCAGGTCCAGCTTGACCTGCTCGAAGGGCCGTTCGATCAGGAAGCTGGCGAAGGTGTGGGCGATCGGACGCATCCCGGTGAGCGCGAGGCCGCCCGCGGCGCCGATCAGCAGCTGCTCCCGGATGCCGACGTTGACCACCCGGTCGGGATGGCGCTCCTGGGCCGGGGTGAAGGCGGCCGCGGTGATGTCGGCGAGCACCACGGCCAGCCGGGGGTCCTCGTCCAGCAGGCGGGTGGTGACGTCGACGAAGCGGTCGCGCATGGTGTCCATCGGTGGGGTTCCCTTCGGGTTCTTGCAGTCTTGGCGTGCGTGCGGCACGTACGTGCCGCACGTGCAGTACGGGGTGGCTGTGGGCGCCGGTGGGGGCTCAGTAGCCCTTGGGCTCCACCCGGGCGACCACCACGTGCGGGCGGCCCGGGTGTTCGGCGGTGTAGGCCCGGTACAGCGCCTCGTGGTCGCGTCCGTCCACCGTCGCGGTGGACCAGCCCTCGGCCGCGAAGCGCTGGGCGACGCCGCCCCGCCAGCCGTGCGTGGCCGAGGAGTTGTCGATCACCACCACGTGCAGCCGGTCCAGCCCGTACGCCCCGGCGAAGGTGACCGCCTCGTGGTTGGAGCCCTCGTCGAACTCGGCGTCGCCGACCAGCACCCACACCGCCGGGTCGTCCAGGCCCTGCGCCCGCAGCCCGAGCGCCGTACCGACGCCCAGCGGCAGGCCGTGCCCGAGCGAACCGGAGGCGATCTCCACGCCGGGGATCAGCGTGCGGTCCGGGTGGTGGCCGAGCGGCGAGTCGTAGCCGCCGAAGCTCGGCAGCACCTCGGGGTCGATGAAGCCCTTGGCTGCCAGCACCGCGTAGTACGCCATCGGGCCGTGGCCCTTGGAGAGCAGGAAGCGGTCGCGGTCCTGCTTCTCGGCGGTGGCCGGGGTGACCCGCAGCACCCGGTCGTACAGCACCCAGAGCGCGTCCAGCGTGGAGGTGGCGGCCGGGCCGTGCTTCTCGTCGCCGGTCATCAGGCCCATCAGGGCCGACAGGTCCTCGAACCGGGCCTGGGGGAGAGCCTCGGCCTTGGTCTCGGTCACGGTTTCCGCGGGTGCGTTGATCACTGCGTTCGTCGTCATGACCACGATGGTGCAACTTAAAGCCAGCTTGAGGTCAAGCGGCTACAGTGGGCTCCCATGACCGCCCATCCCGACGGCCGCCGCGCCCCCGGTCCGCACCACAGCGACCTGCTCACCATCGGCCAACTCGCCGACCGCAGCGGCCTCGCCGCGTCCGCGCTGCGCTACTACGAGAGCCTCGACCTGATCCACGCCACCCGCACCGCCGGCGGTCAACGCCGCTACACCCGCGGCACCCTGCGCCGGATCGCGTTCATCCGCGCCGCCCAGCGGGTCGGCCTCTCCCTGGACGAGGCGAGGGTCGCCCTCGACCGCCTCCCCGATCGCCCGGCGCCCAGCCGCGCCGAGTGGGGCCGGGTCGCCGAGTCCTGGCAGAGCCGCATCGACGAGCAGATCGCCGAACTCGAACGGCTGAAGGGCAAGTTGTCCGGCTGCATCGGCTGCGGCTGCCTCTCGCTGTCCCGCTGCGCCCTCTACAACGCCGGCGACCGCGCCGGCGAGACCGGCCCCGGCGCTCGCTACCTGCTCACCCGCGACCCGGCCGCCGGGCCCGAGCCGGTCTCGCCGACCGCCGACGCCTGCGGCGGCCCCCGGGAGGAGCGGTGAAAACCCTTTGCGACGCGGCCGTCGGTCTACGTACGGTGCGCCCGTGCTGCCCCTGGTACTGACGGACGAGGAACGGGACGCGGTCGTCCCCGACGAGTCGGTGATGCGCCCCGGCGCCGAGGCGCTGTGCGCCCGGCTCGGCGTGGGCGGCCTGCCGCTGGAACGCTTCGCGGAGGGTTCCGTCCCGGTCTACGCGGTCGGCGACGAGCACGTCCTCAAGCTGTTCCCGGCCTCCGGCGCCCAGGACGGCATCACCGAGGAACGCGTCCTCGGCCTGCTGCACGGCGCGCTGCCGATCCCCACCCCGGAGGTCCGCGAGGCCGGCGAGTACGTCAACGGCTGGCGCTACATCCTGATGTCCCGGCTGCCCGGCGAAGGCCTGGCACCCGCCTGGCCGCGCATCCCGCAGCCCGACCGCGAACGGATCGCCCGCGACTGCGGCGCGGCACTCGCCGCCCTGCACGCCCTCGACCCCGAACCGCTCGCCGACGTCCTCGGCCCCGGCGACTGGCCCGCCTTCGTGGACCGCCAGCGCGCCGGAGCCGTCGCCCGCCAGCGCCAACGCGGTCTACCTGAGGCCTGGTTGGAGCAGATCCCCGACTTCCTCGCCACCGCCCCGCTCCCCTCCCCCTCCTCCCCGGCGCGCGCCCTGCTGCACACCGAGTTCATGCGCGAGCACCTCCTCACCGACCCGGCCGCCGGCCTGCGCCTCACCGGCCTGATCGACTTCGAGCCCGCCATGATCGGCGACCCGGCCTACGACCTCGTCGCCGTCGGCCTCTTCACCACCCGCGCCGACCCGCACCTCCTCGGGCAGCTGCTGCGCGCCTACGGCCGTGGTTTCGAGCCCCGGCTGGTGATGGCGTACACGCTGCTCCACATCTACAGCCACCTGCCGTGGTACCTCCGGGAGTTGAAGCCCTCGGCGCGCACGCTCGACGCGCTCGCCGAGGAGTGGTTCGGGGTCCTCTAGGGTCGGGGCCCTCTGGCGTCGGGGTCCCTCTACGGTCGGGGCCCTCTAGGGTCGAGAGTCGGTGCGCAGCAGGCTGTAACGGACGACGTCGCGCCACTGGCCGTCCCGGAAGGTCAGCGCGCGCTGCACGCCCTCGCGGGTGAAGCCGCACTTCTCCAGGGCGCGCTGTTCGGCGACGTTGCCGGTCTCGGTGTCCGCCTCCAGCCGGACGACGGGGGTGTGCGCGAACAGGTAGTCCACCAGCAGGCGTTGGGCCCGCGTGCCGACACCCCGGCCGCGCACGTGCGGCAGCAGCTGCGCGCCGATGTTCCAGTACGGGGCGGTCGGCAGCACGGCCTTGCGCAGCGCGGCGACGAAGCCGCAGAACTCGCCGTCGACGTCGACCGCGAGCATCCACTGCTCGTCCCCGAGCAGCCCGTCCTCCGCCCAGCGGCGGCGGAACCGGTCCAAGTCCCGCCAGCCGTACCACTGGTACTCCCCCAGCGCCCCGGGGTCGCCCAACAGTGCGCCGAGGACGGGGAGCTCGGCTTCGGCGATCGGGCGCAGGGAGATCGTTTGGTCGCTCATGCCAGCGCCAACGCCTATGCCCCGCACGCTGGTTCCTCGCCTGCCCTCATCCTTCCGCTGTCCGCTCCTACCCGTTCCCGTCCCTTCCCGTCCGCTCTCCTCCGCCGATCGACCGTGCGAGCCGGAAGCCCACGTCGTCGATGCGCAGCGTCGGGTGGCTGCGGCGGCGCACGGAGGCGCGGCAGCTCCAGTGCTCGTCGAACCAGCCGCCGCCGCGCAGGACGCGATAGCTGCCGTACACCTCGGCGTCATAGACCTCCCAGCACCACTCCCACACGTTGCCGAGCAGGTCGTACAACCCGTAGTCGTTCGGACGCAGTTCACCCACGCCGTGGATGCGCTCGCCCGAGTTGGCGCGGTGCCAGGCGATCTCGTCCAGCGGGCCGTAGCGCGGGCCGTCCGTGCCGGCGCGGCAGGCGTGCTCCCACTCGGCCTCGGTGGGCAGCCGGTAGCCGTCGGCGGCGCGATCCCAGGCGACGTCCTCGCCGTCGAGGTTGTAGGCGGGCGAAAGCCCCTCACGCCGGGAGAGCTCGTTGCAGTAGCGGACGGCGTCCTGCCACGACACGCTGTGCGCGGGGCGCCGGTCGCCGGCCACGCCCTCGTACTGCTCGCGGGTGACCGGACAGGCCGCCAGCTCGTACGAGTCGACATCGACGGCCCAACTGCGCTGGGTTCGACGGTCGGACAGCGTCACACGGCCTGACGGGATGATGATCACCCGGCGATCCTACGACCCGCCTCCGCACAGCAGGTCGACCGCGCTCCGCTCCGTCGGCTCCTCCGCGTGCGCGGGCAGCGGCGCACCGGCGTGCAGGGGTCCACGGACCTGGTGCACGGCGTCTTCTCCGCCGGCCTCGCCGCCCTGCGGGCGCACTTCGCGGCCTGACGGCAACCTCACCGCTAGTTCAGCGCTACATCACCGCTACATCACCGCCCGAACGGTGACGCACGCCCAGCCGATCACCGTGATCGCCGCACATGCCCAGGCGACCACGGCCGCCCCGCGCCCGCACTCGCGGCCTCGGGCCCGCTGGAACCCGGCGATCAGTCCGGCGATCGCGGTGATCGGCAGAGCGAGGAAGGCCAGGTAAGGCGTCCAGCCCGCGATCGCCAGCGCGATCAGGAGGCCCGCGAGCGCCAGCGGCACCGACACCGCTGCGACGCCCATCCCGGCGGCCGCGCAGGCGACCCGGAAGCGTTTCGGGTCGGGGAAGAAGAGCGGCACGGCGCACCCGGCCGCGCAGAGCAGCCCGACCGCGTACAGAAACGCTCCAGCCGGCCCGAACCCGGCCAGCACGGGCACCAGCGGCAGCAGGAACGCCACGATCCCCAACCCGGACAGCCACCGGGCACTCATCGGCACCGCAACCACGATTCCCCCTCCACTGTTGAACGCGCGCGAGGCCGACATCCGGGCTACAGCCACCACGGCGCCGTGAAGATGGTGAGCAGGCCCCAGCACACCACCGAGGCGATCCCAACGGACCGGCCGAGTACGGCCACACCTCGGCCGTACACGGGGCCGCGGGCCTCCCGGACAGCGGCCACCAGGGCAGGGACAGCGGCGGCCGGGAGGAACAGGAAGGTCAGGAGAAGGACCCATCCGCGGTACCCGAGCTCCGCCAGGACACTGGCGACCAGCGGCGGCACGGAGGCGATCGAGGCGGTCACGCCCGCGCACACGCAGGCGGTCCGGAACGCCTCCTGCGTGCGGAAGAACAGCGGGACGGCGCAGGCCGCGGCACCGACGGACGCGCAGACGACCCGGACCGGCTCGCCGAAGCCGGACGTCAGCAGCAGGATCGGCAACGGTGCCAGGCACACCAGCTCCGCCAGCACGGCCGAACGCCGCGCACTGCTTGCTACCCGCAGCATGATTCCCCCCACACAGCAGTCATTTGAACGCGTTCAAACCTAGCATGCGGGGGGGTGGGGATCCGTCAGGCGGACCGCTCGTCCACGATCGCAGCGAGGACGCGTTCGCGGACCCTCACGGAGGCCTCGGGGAGCCACCGCCCCAGCTCAACGCCGAGGCGGCGCCGCTCGGCCCGCAGCAGCCGGGCGACGGGGGTGCGGGAGCAGTGCAGGAACCACCGGTCCCGGATGCGGTCGATCACGCCGGCTCCCCGGAGGGGTTCGCCCAGCGGATGCGGACTTCGCGGACACCGACGGGGATGACGAGGACGGGCTGACCGGCGAGGTCGCGGATGATGTCACGCTTGGCGCAGGGGCCGGTGAGGCGCCGCTCCAGGGCGTGGTGCTGGGAGCGGGGCATCGGGAGATGGCAGATGGAGGCCCAGATCCGGTCGAGGGCGTCGGGGGTGAGGGTGCGGACGGCCGGCGGCCTGACCCCGGGGATCTCCACGAGGATGTCGTGATCGGCCCTCACGCGGCCACCTCACACCAGACGATCTTGCCGCGCGGATCGCGCGGGCAGCAACCCCAGCTCTTGGAGAGGGACTTGACCAGCTGGAGTCCGCGCCCGGTCTCGTCATCGAGACCGGGCGCGGAGAGAACCGGCTCGTCGCCGCGCCGGGCGTCGTGCACCTCGATCCGGAGGCGGGTGGAGTCGACGTCGAGCGAGAGGTAGATGAGGTACCCCTCCGGCGTGCCGTGCAGCACGGCATTGGTGACGAGCTCCGAGACGACGAGGAGCCCGGAGTCGAGGAACCGCTCCCCGTCCGGGACGAAGGAGAGGAGGGAGGAGAGCCGGCGGCGGGCCTCCCCGGGAGCACGGCGGCTGCGCGGCAACCGGATAGTGGAGGACTTCAGAGACATGGCGAAGACACCTTCCAGGCACATGAGTGGAGAAGGCCGGGCGGCCGACACGACTGCCCGTACGCGTCCAACGCGAAGCGCCATGCGCATCACGCACAGCCAGCGCTTCGTTACTCACAGCATGGAGCATGTCGAAGGCACCGCGCAAGGCATGCCACTGAAATATGAAAACTTTCAGGTTCAATGGCAAGGTGCGCCTCTAAGGCTTCTGTCGGTAGTGGCGAACCGTCACCACTCGCATGCACACTGGTCCCTGAACGTCCTGGAGGGGTTACATAGATGGCAGTCGCAGTGCCAGCCGTGCGGTACCGACGCATCGCCGCTGAGCTGAGGAGGCTTCGCGAGCTGAAGAACCTGTCAGCCGAAGAGGTGGTCGCCCAGGTCGAGGGCGTCAACCTGGTGAAGCTCAGCAGGTACGAGAACGCTCGTGTCCAGCTGAAGTCCGATGTCGTCCGGGCCCTGCTCGACTTCTACGAGTGCGACGAGGAACTCAAGGAAGTCCTCGTCGAGATCCTTCGGGACAAACGACGCCCCGGCTGGATGGCCGGCTACGAGCAACTGAACCCGCTCTACACAGATCTGATCCGCCTCGAAGAGACGGCCGTGGGCAACAAGTCCTACCAATCTGCTTACATTCCAGGTTTGCTGCAGACTCGTCAGTACGCCCACGCCATCATCGCCAGTGGAGTGATAAACAAGCCCAGCGTCGAAGAGCGCGTCGAAGTCCGGATCAACAGGCAGTCCGTCCTCACTCGATCCGAGAACCCGCTCAAGCTGTGGGCCGTAATCCATGAGGCAGCCCTGACCATGAGTGCCGCCCCAGGCGTGATGGCCGACCAGTTGGACAAGCTGCTGCAGTTCAGCCAGCTCCCCAACATCAAAGTCCAGATCATGCCGGCCATGGCTCCGCCGCATCCGGGAATGACCGGCTCGTTCGCGCTCCTTGAGTTTCGGCAACGCGACCTCGACCTGGTCCTGCTCAGCGGAATGCTCAGCAGCGACTGGGTGGAGGACCCGGACCAAGTCGATATCTATCGAGCAGCGTTCGACGAAATCATGGCAACTGCCTTGGATCTGGACCAGTCTCGTAACCTCATCGCACAGAAGAGAGACACGCTCAAGTGACCCACATCCCCGTCGCCTCCACACTCCCCGTGCAGTGGAGGAAGGCAAGCGCCAGCAACCCGAACGACGACTGTGTCGAAATCGCCGACGGCATCACCGGCATCGTCCCGGTCCGCGACAGCAAGGACCCCCACGGCCCGGCCCTCAGCTTCACCCCCGAGGCCTGGCAGTCCTTCCTCGCCGGCATCCGCTCCGACGACTTCCCGACCGCCCCCTGACGCACTTCCACCGGGCGGCCCCGCGCACCACGCGGGGCCGCCCCTGACTTGACGTTCTCGTCCGCAACACGACACGGCGTCAAGTGCATGGATTTGCAGTCGGCTTCACAGAAGGGGCAGTCATGACACCGCCTTTGCATGACCCAGCAGGAGTCCTTGCCTCCTTGATCCGGGCCTGCCGCTCATGACGACCTCAACAGCGGACGGCTGACTCAAGAGGCATTGCCGGGTAGGAGCGGCGGGTTACCCCGCCGCTCCCCCCCCTCAGAACCGTGCGTGCCACTCATCGCGGCACACGGCTCATGCAAGCCCCACAGGACGATTCAGGAGAGCTGTGTTGTGCTCCTGCGTTGGCGGATGAGATATCCGCGGCGACAGGAAGCGTGTACGAGCCGGGTCCCATCATCGTTTGACCGCGAGCCTGGTCTCCCATGGTGAACGAGGTAGTCGGCCGTGATCGCCTGGCGGGCGATCCGCAGCCACCATCGCTCCCATTGCTCAGGAGACTCAGGGGGTTGTTCGGCGAAGAGAAGTTGGTCGCCGCACAGTGGACAACGCGCTTCCTGCTTGGTGAGCAGGCGGAGCGTGTACTTGTCGAGCGGCGGCTTGACCTTCTTGCGCCGAGTTGCCCAATAGTCAGTCAGGGAGGGGTCATCGGGTGATGCCTTCCCCTTGACCATTGCGTGCCGGACGATGTCAGTCCAGGAGAACTTCGTGACGTAGGCAGGGGTGCCAGGGGCACCGAACACCCATCGGTCATTCCTGAACTTGTTGCGTTTACCGAAGTACTGATTGACGATCCAGCTCTTCGGCTTGTGGGGATGCGTCCAAGTTGTCCATTTGTATTGCAGCCTCCACAGGTAGTTGTCGAGGGAGCTGAACATCTTGGACGACACCACGCCCCGGTAATAGGCCGCCCACCCCCTGATGATGGGGTTGAGCTTGGCAACGACTGCCATCGCGTTCGATCCGCGCAAGGTGCGCATCTCCTCCGCGAGTCTTTTCCGGAGGCGCCCGACAGCCGCTTTGCTCGGCTTGATCAGCAATTTGTGGCGGTAGCGGCGGACGTTGAACCCGAGGAAATCGAACCCGTCTCGCAGGTGAACGATTTTCGTCTTGTCCTCGTTGAAGACAAGCCCTCGGGGCGCCAGCCACTCCGCCAGTTTCGCCTTGGTCTGGAGTGCCTGTTCCTGGCTGTGACAGAGCACGACCATATCGTCGGCGTAGCGGACCAATACCGGGGAGTCCTTTTTCGTATCACCGGCTTGAGCGCCGTTGACGACATAGCGAACTCCAGCGGCTTCCTCTAGGCCGTGCAGTGCGACGTTCATCAGCAGAGGAGAAATTACACCGCCTTGGGGCGTTCCCTCCTCGGTGGGAGTGAACCCCTTACCGGTTTCGAATACTCCCGCCTTCAGCCAGTCGGCGACAATCCTTTTGGCAGGAAAGTGGCCAATTGCCTGTAGAAGGCGAGCATGGTCGATCCGGTCGAACGCCGCTGCCAGGTCCGCATCAAGCGCCCAGAC
>NZ_JBVIRL010000018.1:0-201330 GCF_055576085.1 Kitasatospora sp. NPDC033851
GTCCACACGTCGTGGGGGCCGAAGCCGAAGTGGTGGTCGGTGTTGGCGAAGAGGGTGAGGACGTTGTGGTGGGGGATGAGGGTGCCCTTGGGGCGGCCGGTGGAGCCGGAGGTGTAGATGACGTAGGCGGGGTGGGCGGGCAGCACGGCCGTGGCGGGGTTGGTGCGGGGCCGGGCGGAGACGTCCGTCTGGTCGAGGAGGAGGGTGGGAATGTCGGTGTCGGTGCTGCCGGTGGTGAGTAGAAGCGTCGGTTGGGCGTCGTCGAGCATGTAGGCGACGCGGTCGGCGGGGTAGTCGGGGTCGATCGGCAGGTAGGCGCCGCCGGCCTTCAGCACGGCGAGCAGGGCGACGACCAGTTCGGCCGAGCGGTCGAGGCGGACGGCGACCAGGGTTTCGGGGCGGACGCCGTGCTCGGTGAGGAGGTGGGCGAGGCGGTTGGCGCGCTCGTTCAACTGGCGGTAGGTGATCTGCTGGTCGCCGTCGGTGAGGGCGATGGCGTCGGGGGTGCGGGCGGTCTGGGCCTCGAAGTGCTCGCTGAGCGTGCCCTGCGCGGCGGGGGCGAGGGCTGGGCGGGTGGCCCAGGTGTCCAGCAGCAGGTGCCGCTCCTCGGCGTCGAGCAGCTGCACGGCGTGGACGGGCTGTGACGGATCGGTGGCGAGGGCCTCCAGGACCCGCAGCCAGCGTCGTCCCAGGACCTCCACCGACGCCCGGTCGAACAACTCCGCCGCGAACGTGATTCGGACCGCCAGCCCGTCCGGTGCGTCCGTGGCCGTGTAACGCTCGCGGACCTCGAAGGCGAGGTCGAAGTTCGCCTTCGGCTCCCCGGCAGTCGACAACTCGACGTCCACGCCCGGGAGTTCGAGGCGCGCTTCAACGGTGTTCTGAACTGCGAGGATGACCTGGAAGAGCGGGTGCCGGGCCATCGAGCGCACGGGTGCCAGCTCTTCGACGAGGCGCTCGAACGGCACGTCCTGGTGGGCGAAGGCACCGAGACCGGTCTCGCGGACCCGGCCCAGCAGCTCGGCGAACGTCGGGGCGCCGCTCAGGTCGGTGCGCAGGACCAGGGTGTTGACGAAGAAGCCGACCAGCTCGTCCAGTGCCTCGTCGGTACGGCCGGCGATCGGCGTGCCGATCGGGATGTCCTCGCCGGCGCCGAGCCGGGAGAGCAGCACCGCCAGCGCCGTCTGCAGCACCATGAAGGACGTGACGCCCTCCGTCCGGGCCAGCTTCAGCAGCCCCGCCTGCAGTTCGGCGGGGACGGTCAGCTCGACCGTCTCCCCCCGGTTCGAGGCGACGGCCGGGCGCGGCCGGTCGAACGGCAGCGCCAGCTCCTCCGGCAGGTCGGCCAGCGTCTCCCGCCAGTACCCCAACTGCCGTGCCAGCAGGCCTTCGGTGTCCTCCTCCGACCCCAGCAGTTCCCGCTGCCAGAGCGTGTAGTCCGCGTACTGCACCGGCAGCGGCGCCCATCCGGGCGCCTGGCCGCCCACCCGCGCCGCGTACGCGGCCGACAGATCCCGCCCCAGCGGACCGAATGACCAGCCGTCACCCGCGATGTGATGGAGCGTCAGCACCAGGACGTGCCGCTCGGGCGCCAGCGCGAAGAGTGCGGCCCGCAGCGGCGGTTCCGTCGCCAGGTCGAAGGGCTGCTCGGCCGAGCGGTGGACCGCGGCGGCCAACTCCTCCTCGTCGCCGACCTGTTCGACGGTCAGCGCGAACGTGACCTCCTCGATCGGCAGTACCCGCTGCACGGGTTCGCCGTCGACCGCGGCGTAGACGGTCCGGAGCACCTCGTGCCGCTCGATCACGTCACGCAGTGCCGCCGCCAGGGACTCCTGCTCCAGCGGGCCGGAAAGCCGCAGGGCCGCAGGGATGTTGTAGTCGGCGGTCGATCCCGCCAGCTGTCCGAGGAACCAGAGCCGTTGCTGGGCGTAGGACAGCGGCACCCGCTCGGGCCGATCGCCGGTGGCCACCACGGGCGGTCGCAGCACCGTGCCGGTGTCCAGCTGCCGCGCCAGCGCGGCGGGGGTCGGCGCCTCGAAGAGGGTGCGGAGCGGGAGTTCGGCCCCCAGGGCGGACCGCACCCGGCTGCCGAGGCGGGTGGCGAGCAGCGAGTGGCCGCCGAGGTCGAAGAAGCTGTCCTCGACCCCGACCGAGGGCAGGCCCAGGACCTCGGCGAAGAGCGCGCAGAGGATCTCCTCCGGCAGGTTCTCCGCCGCGCGCCCGGCGCCGCCGCCCGCGGCCGCGTAGTCCGGGGCGGGCAGGGCCTTGCGGTCGAGCTTGCCGTTGGCCGTCAGCGGGAGTGCCTCCAGCAGCACCACGGCCGACGGCACCATGTACTCCGGCAGCCGCTCGGCGGCCGTCGCCCGGGCCAGGGCGGGCAGCGCGACCGCGTCCGCGCCGTGCTCCGCCACCAGGTAGCCGACCAGCCGGTGGTCGCCGGGGGCCTCCTCGCGCACGACCACGGCGGCCTGCGCGACACCGGGGCAGGACGCCACGGCGGCCTGCACCTCGCCGAGTTCGATCCGGAAGCCGCGGATCTTCACCTGGTCGTCGGCACGGCCGAGGAACTCCAGCTCCCCGTCGGCGCTCCAGCGGACCACGTCGCCGGTGCGGTACATCCGCTCGCCGGGGGCGCCGTACGGGCAGGCGACGAAGCGTTCGGCGGTCAGGCCGGGGCGGCCGAGGTAGCCGCGCGCCAGGCCGGTGCCCGCGAGGTACAGCTCGCCGGTCACACCGGCCGGAACCGGGCGCAGGGCCTCGTCGAGCACGTAGGCCCGGGTGTTGTCGATGGGCTGCCCGATCGGCAGTACCTCGCCGTGCTTGCCGCCGACCTCGTGGGCGGTGGACCAGATGGTGGTCTCGGTGGGGCCGTAGAGGTTGGTCACGCCCGCGGTGCGGGCCGCCAGGGTCCGGGCCAGTCCGCTGTCCAGCGCCTCACCGCCGACCAGCGCCCGAACACCGGCCAGCTCGCCGCCGACCAGCGCCCGAACACCGGCCGGCTCGCCGCCGGCCGGCTCGACAGCCTCGACGCCCGCGGCCTCGGCGGTCAGCGCGTGCCAGAGGCTCGGCGTGGCCTGCATCGCCGTCACCCCGGCGGCCGTCACCAGCTCCCGCAGCGCGCGCGGGTCCCGTACGGTCGCGCGCGGGGCCAGCACCACCCGGGCGCCGTGGACCAGGGGCAGGTAGAGCTCGAGCGCGGCGATGTCGAAGGCGACCGTGGTCACCGCGAGCAGCCGGTCCGCGGGGTCGAGGGCGAACCGGCGCTGCATCGCGGCCAGGAAGTTGACCAGTGCCCCGCCCGGCACCACCACGCCCTTGGGGCGTCCGGTGGAGCCGGAGGTGTAGATCACGTACGCCGGATGGGCCGGCAGCACGGCCACGGCCGGGTCGGCGTCGTCCGGGGCGGCAGCGACCGGGTCGGCGCCCGCAGCGTCCGGCTCGGTGTCGTCCCCGGTGGCCGGCTCGATCCGGTCCAGTGGCACGACGGGGATCCCGTCGGCTGGCACGGTCGCTGCGGTGTTCTCGGAGGCGAGCACGACGACCGGCCGGGCGTCCGCCAGGGTGTAGGCGATGCGGTCGGCGGGGTAGTCGGGGTCGACGGGCAGGTAGGCGCCGCCGGCCTTGAGCACGGCGAGCAGCGCGACGACCAGCTCGGGCGAGCGCTCCAGGCAGACCGCGACCAGCGACTCCGGGCCGACGCCGCGCCGGATCAGCAGGTGTGCCAGCCGGTTGGCCCGGGTGTTGAGCTCCCGGTACGAGAGCTCCCGCTCGCCGCAGACCAGCGCGACCGCTTCCGGGGTGCGGGCGGCCTGGGCCTCGAACAGTGCGGGCAGGGTGGCCGACGGCGGCTCGACGGCCGTGTCGTTCCACTCGGTCAGGACCTGCTGCCGCTCCGTCGCGTCGAGCAGTTCGACCTCGCGCAGCGGCAGGGTGCCGTCGGCGGCCGCCAGGGCGGCGAGGTAGTGCTGGAACCGGCGGCAGTGGGCGGCGATCTCCGCCGGCTGGTAGAGCGCCGGGTTGGCGTCGACGACGAGCCCGGCGCCGTCGCCGGTCTGCCGGTCGTAGATCAGGATGTTGAGGTCCTCGACCGGGCCGCTGCTGAGGTTGTGGGTGGTGCTCGGGTGGCCGCCGAAGTCCAGGTTGTAGTCGAAGGACTGGATGTTGACCGTGGGGCCGAACAGTTGCCCGCTGGAGGCGACCAGCCCGAGGTCGCGACGGATCTCCTCGTAGCGGTAGCGCTGGTGGCGCAGGGCTTCCCGGGCGGCGCGGCTGGTCTGCTTGATCAGCGCGGAGAGCGGTTCCCGCGGGTCGACGGTCAGGCGCAGGGGCACCACGTTGTTGACCACGCCCGGGGTGGTCCGGGCGACCTCCCCGGACCGCGCGCCGACCGGGAAGCCGAGGACCACGTCGCCGCTGCCGGTCACCCGGGCGGTGTAGGCGGCCGCGGCGGCGAGCACCAGGACGGTCCAGCTGACTCCGAGTCGGCGCGCCGAGGTGCGCAGCGTGGCCATGTACTCGGAGTCCAGTCGGCGCGCGTGGCGCAGGTGGGTGTGCGAGGTGGGGGCGAACCGGCCGGCGAAGTTGACGGCGGTCGGCCGGTCGGCGAGCCGGTCCTGCCAGTACTGGCGGTCCGCCGCGAACTGGGCGGAGGCGCGGTACTCGGCCTCGACCTCCACCAGTCGTGCGAACGGCGGGATCCCGCTCTCCTCGGGCAGGGTCCGGTCCTCCGCCCAGGTGCTGTAGACCTCCGCGACCCGGGCGGCGAAGAGCGGGCCGCTGTGGCCGTCGCCCATCGCGTGGTGGGCCCGCAGCGACCAGACGTAGTGGTCGGGCGCCAGCCGGATCAGGGCGAAGGCGCAGGCGGGGCCGGTCTCCAGGTCGTACGGCCGGAGGTACTCGGTGCGCATCCAGCTCAGCGCCGCCTCCCACGGGTCGGCCTCACTGCTGACGTCGACCGGGACGAACCGCCAGGCCGGGTCGGGCTCGACGAACTGGCGCAGCTCCTGACCGCTCGTCACCAGTCGCAGACGCAGCGTCTGGCAGTCGAGGACGGCCCGGTGGAGGGCGCGCTCGAACAGCTGCGGGTCGACCGGCCCGTGGATCTCCACGTACTCGTGGACCTGGTAGGCAGGGCTGGCCGGGTCCAGCTGCTGCGCGAACCAC
This sequence comes from Kitasatospora sp. NPDC033851, assembly GCF_055576085.1. NCBI lineage: Bacteria > Bacillati > Actinomycetota > Actinomycetes > Kitasatosporales > Streptomycetaceae > Kitasatospora > Kitasatospora sp. NPDC033851. Next base: position 5,164 of record NZ_JBVIRL010000018.1, read on the forward strand.
ATTCCGGCCTGGCCGGAAAGCAGGGGCAGGTACTCGGGCTGGGAAGGCGACATGTGCTGGAACTCCGGTTCGTCTGGGATCGCCCCGGGCCGTCGGCCCGAAGGTTCCAACGCTGCCCGGCCGGGCGGTCGGGCGGCGCACGTGTGTGACCGCCCTCGCGGCGCCGGGGCGGCGCCTGGGGCGGTGTGAGGCTTGGATGGGGGGTCAGCGCCCGGTCGGGCTCGCCGTCACCGGGCCAGCGAGTCGAGCAGCATGGCTGCCGTGACCGCCGGGTCGTCCTCGGCCCCGACGAGCGAGGCGTTCGGGAGCTGGGCGCTGCCTTCGCGTTCCGCGCGGGCGCGGCGGCGGCCGCCACCGGTGATGTTGAGCAGGATCCGCGCGTCACGCGGGATCCGCCGCTCGGCCACCGCGCGTCGCAGGCAGGCCACCGCCACGGCGGCGGCCGGCTCGATGTCGATGCCCTCGGTCTCCTCGAACAGCGCGGCCGCGGCGAGCGCGGCCGGGGTGTCGGCCAGCAGGACCTCGCCCGAGGTGTCGGCCAGCAGGTCTCGGACGCCGCCGCGGACCCCGAACGGCGGTGTCGCGTTGACGAGTTCGGGGGCGTGGACGTCGACGGTCGACGGCGCGACCGGACGCGAGAGCGGAGTCGGCGCCGAGACCGGCGTGGGAGCCGGATTCGCAGCAACGGGAGGAACCGGAGTGGGAGACGGCAGCGACTCGGCCGCGCCGGCGCGCTCCTGGAGCCAGAGCCGGTGCAGCGGGGCGAAGCCGGTGTTCTGGCAGAGCAGGGTGCGCGGCGGGGTGCCGCCCGTGGTGGCGGCGATCCGCCGGGCCGCCTCGTGCGCGGCGATCGCGCCGGTGCCGCTGCCGACGGCCTGGACGTAGTAGTCGGGCAGTCGGCCCAGTCGCTCGTACGCGGCCAGCATGACCACGCCGAGGCCGTCGCGCCGGGCGACGTTGCGGACTCCGCCCTCGGGGAAGAAGGGTGCGCCGGTGGCCAGGATGCCCTGGCTGTAGGTGATGGCGTCGTTGTAGCCGCCGCCCTTGACGGCGACGATCCGCACCTGCGGGCCGGTTCCGGCGAGCGCCAGGCCGGGCAGGGCGCGCTCGGGGACCACCAGCACACAGGGGAAGTCGAACTGTTCGGTGGCCCGGACGAACGCGGCCGCGGTGTTCCCGGCGGACGCCACGACCATGATGCCCGCGTCCTGCGGGACCCGGCCAAGGACGGAGAAGGCCTCCAGTTCCTTGAAGGTTCCGGAGTCCATGCGGCAGTCGCGTTCCGGCCAGTAGCCGCTGAAGGCCATCCAGAGGTCGCTGAGTCCCAGGGCGGCGCCGAGACCGCGACATCGGTGCACCGCCGGCAGGCTCGCCCCGGGCACCTCACGGATCACCGGGAGCCAGTCGCGGTAGCGGAAGAGGCCGGAGGCCGCCGGGGCGGCCGCGACCGCGTCGGCCAGTGAGCCGGCGGTGTACTCGGTCCGCAGCAGTGAATTGTCACGGCACCCGGGGCAGGCCGAGATCAGCCCGTCGTCCCCGAGTCGTAAACCGCATCGAGTGCAGACAACCGTGTAGTGCCCGCCGTGCTCCATGGCTTTCTCCCCGTTGCTACCGGCCGTGGCCGGTACTGCAAGCTGAATTTCGTCGGGCCGGGCTGGAAACTACTGCTCCATGGCCGAGATGAGGCTCTTCGGACGCATATCGGTCCAGGAGTTCTCGATGTAGTCCAGGCACTCCTGGCGTCCGGCCTCGCCGAACACCTGCTGCCACCCGGCCGGAATTTCCGTGAAGACCGGCCAGAGCGAATGCTGGCCCTCGTCGTTCACCAGAACCAGGTAGTTGGCCTCGGGGTCCTCGAAGGGGTTCGTCACCGCGTCACCTTTTCTCGCATAACCGGCAAGCCGGATGGACAATGCGGACATGGCGGAGGTGGATCCCTGATCCGGACGGACCTGCCCCCGCCCGGCCCGTACTCCAGTCTTACTCATCCGGGCCCGAAAGGGGAAGTGCGGATTGCTGTCGGGAGGCGTGAACGGAGCGTGGAGACCCTTCCCGTCGTCAAGTCGTGCGCGAGCCGGTCGCGATGGCCGTGACCTGGTGTGAAATGCTGTGCAATACGGCGGAAATGAGGTCCGCGGGCGGAGCGGACGGGGGATCGGTGCGACCGGCTCGGCGGTGAAGTCCCGTACCACTGCGGGCGTACGGCCGGTGACGAAAACCTGCCGAGTGGATGATCGGACGGTCACGGATCGTCTGGCAGACTTCTTCCCCATGAGGTTACCGACCGACAGCCACGCATCCGGTGCCGAGCACAACTCGCCTTACCCCAGCGGTAGTTCACCACAATTCAAGGGGCAGTCGCCCGGCGGGGCGGCGAACGGGACGGACGGGACGGGCGGGACGGGCGGGACGGGCGGCCTCGCCGCCGGCGGTGCCGCGCCGGACGGTCCGCGCACGCTGCGCGGCCGGATCGCCGCCCGCCGGCTCCGTCCGGTCCGGCCGCGCCTCTGGTTCGAGTTGGCGCTCATCGGGATCAGCTACTGGGTCTACAACCTCGTGCGCAACGCGGTGCCGCAGCACGCCGAGACCGCCAAGGCGCACGCGAACCTGGTGTGGGACCTGGAGCGGAGCCTCGGCCTGGCCTTCGAGCGTTCGGTCAACCACGGCATCGACTCGGTGACCTGGGCGATCGTCGGGATGAACTACTACTACGCCACACTGCACTTCATCATCACCATCGCCGTCCTGGTCTGGCTCTACCGCAGCCACCCCGGCCGGTACCCGGCGGTCCGCACCGCGCTGGCCGGAGGCACCGGAATCGCCCTCGTCGGCTACTACGTCTTCCCGATGGCCCCGCCGCGGATGCTGCCCGACTTCATCGACACGGTGACCGCGCACCACACCTGGGGCTCGCTGGCCTCGGGCGCGGGAGCGAGCATCTCCAACCAGTACGCCGCAATGCCGTCGATGCACTTCGGCTGGGCGCTCTGGTGCGGGCTGACGGTGTTCTACCTGGCCAGGCGGGCCTGGCTGCGGGCGTTGGGACTGCTGTACCCGCTGTTCACGCTGACTGTGATCATCGCCACCGCGAACCACCTCTGGTTGGACGCGGTCGGCGGTGGGGTCTGCCTGGGCGTGGGCTTCGTCGCCGCCCGGTTCGTCTTCCACCGCTGGGCCTACCAGTTCCCGCGGATCCCGGACTCCTGGCAGCCCGCCGCCGGCCCGCGCGCGAGCGAGCGGCGGCCCGTGCCGGGCGAGGCCGGCTCTCACCGGTAGCCCAACTCCCTGACCACAGCCGGCCGGTGGGCCTGGATCGGCGGCCCGCCGGCCCGCCGGCCCGCCAGCCGACCAGCCGGCCAGCCGACCGGCCCGATGGCAGGGTCCGCCGATCCCGTCCGGCCGTTCACGGCCGACGGTACGTCGCGCGGCCGGACCGGCGGAAGATCACGGGCACCAACGGCGTACGCTGGCCCCATGCGTCACGTGATCCTCCCCCCGCCGGCCCGCTAGCGGGCGGCCCACTCCACCCACCCCGGCTCGGCGGGATTCCGCCCGCAGTCGGGGCGATGACTGCCGCCCGCGCACCCAGCGGACCTGAACCGGCCATTCATCGTGGAGTACCGACGCATGACCTCGTACACCGCCGTGCCCTTCCGGCACGGCCTGTTGTCCATTTCCGCCGCCGCCGTCGCCTGGGGCGTGGGCGGGGCCGTGGCCGCGCTGCTGATGCGCACCAGCGGCCTCGGCCCGGTGGCCGTCTCCTGCTGGCGCTTCGGCGTCGCGGCGCTCTTCCTGGCCCTGCTGCCGACCGGCGAACGCCAAGCCGAGCGGGGAGCCGCCCGGCCCGGAGCCGCCCGGCGGGGTGCCGCCCGGCCTGGAGCCGCCGTGCTGACCGGGCTCGGCCTGGCGGTCAGCCAGTGCGCCTACTTCGGTTCCGTGCGCTACGCGGGCCTGGGGCTGGGCACCCTGATCACCATCGGCGCCGGCCCGGTGCTCACCAGCCTCGGCGCACACCTGCTGCTCGGCGAGCGCCTCACCCGCCGTGCGCTCGCCGCCGTCGTCCTGGCCCTCGCCGGGCTCGCCCTGCTGGTCGCCGCCCCGGCCGCCGGGCCGCGCCCGGCGCTGGGCGTCGCGCTGGCCGTCCTGGCGGGCGCCGGGCAGAGCGGCCTCACCCTCTGGGCGCGTGGCGGCGGCTCGGCCCGGGCCAGTACCGGTGCCTTCACCACCGGGTTGCTCTGCCTGCTCCCGCTCGCGGCCACCCGGAGCTTCCTGCCGACGGCCGGGGACCCGGCGGTGACCGGGATCGCGCTGCTCTTCCTCGGCACGGTGCCCACGCTGCTCGCCTACCGCTGGTACTTCACCGGGCTGACCGCCGTCCCCGGGACGACGGCGGCGGTGCTGGTGCTGCTGGAGCCGGCGACGGCGGCGGTGATCGGCGTGCTGTTCCTGGGCGAGCCGGTCACGGCGGGACTGCTGCTGGGCTCGGCGCTGCTGCTCGCGGCGATCGGGGCGCTGGCCCGCGGGTAGCCCGGCGGGGTGGCCGTACCCGGCGGCCACCCCGGCGGCCACGCGGCCGGCCACCCGGGCGGGCTCCTGTGGTCGCCGGGGGCGTGTGGCCGTGCTGTGGTGGTCCGCATGAACCGCTCACGCCTGGCCCGGGTGGCCGTCACGACCGCGTCCGCCGTCCTGCCCACCACCGTCCTGCCCACCACCGTCCTGCCCACCACCGTCCTGCTCACCACCGCCCTGCTCACCAGCGCCGCCGGTGCCACGGTCGCCGCCGCCGCTGTTCCGGCGTCGGCGACCGGGCTCCGGGACGTCACCGCCGAGCAGTGCCGGGGTGCGGGCGGGCACGTCGAGGGCAGCGGCTACTGCGTCGACGCGCTCGGCGACGACGCCTGGGGCCAGCCCGTCGACGGCCAGGCGATCAACCCGGACCCGCGCCCCGGCGAGGAGTGAGCACGCTGCTCACGGCACCGGCCGCAGGGTCACCGGCGTCGGGGTGAGGGCGCGCAGGACCAGGTCGATGCGGACCCTGGCAGCGCCCGCGCGGTGCAGGGCGGCGGCGATCGTCCGTAACTCCTCCGGGCCGGTGCAGGCGAGCCGGAGCTCCAGGTCGGCTTCGCCGGCGAGGGCGAGGCCGCTCTGGACGGCCGGGAACTCGGCCGCGAGCCGGTCGAAGTCCAGCGGGACCGGGCCGTGGCTGACCCGGGCGATCGCGTGCAGGGACCGGGCCGGCCGCAGGTGGCTGTCGGGGGCCAGGCCGCCCGGGACGAGCTGGAGCGGGGCCGTCACCGGTGCTGGAGCTGAGCGGTCGGGGCCGGGGCGGGCGGTGCGGCGGGGGTGGAGACGGGCGGGGCGACCAGCCTCGGGTCCAGGACCAGGGTGGTCACCCCGAGCGGGGCGGTGAGGTCGCGCAGGGCGGGTTCGCCGAGTTCGGTGTGGGCCTGGTCCGGTCCGAGGAGGGCGGCGAGGGCTTCGGGGCTGGAGAATCCGACCGCGCAGCGGCGGCCGTCGCGCAGGCGGAAGAGGCGGAGTGCGGTGGTGCTGCCGGTGCCGGAGGTGGTGACCGGTACGTGCCAGACGACGCGGGCCATGCGGATGCTCCCGGGTGGGGTGGTGGTTCCTGCCGGAACTGCTTCCTCGACGCTAGGGCGGTTCGCCCCGGGCGTCGCCGGTCCTGACGCAGCGTTGACCGAATGGGGTGGTGCGTTGACGCACTCCTGACGTTCGGCTCACCCGGATGGACGACACCGCCGGCCGAGGGTGCTCCGTTTGCCGTGCGTCCCGGCTCGGACGACCGTGGATTCTGCCCCTGGTCACGGCCGCGGGAGCGCCCTCGGGGAGACCGGCGTGCGCTCCGGGGCGGGGGGCGGTGGAGCGAGGGGCCCGTGACGAGATATCTTGACGTCAAGACGTTGGAGACGTGAAGCGGAGTACCGATGACTGACTCGACCATCATCTATACGCACACCGACGAGGCTCCGGCCCTGGCGACCTACTCGTTCCTGCCGGTGGTCCAGGCGTATGCCTCGACCGCGGGTGTACGGGTGGAGACCCGCGACATTTCCCTGGCCGGGCGGATCATCGCGAGCTTCCCGGAGCGTCTGACCGAGGCGCAGCGGATCGGCGACGCCCTGGCCGAGCTGGGTGAGCTGGCCAAGACCCCGAGCGCCAACATCATCAAGCTGCCGAACATCTCGGCCTCCGTGCCGCAGCTGAAGGCCGCCGTCGCCGAGCTGCAGGCCCAGGGCTACGCCCTGCCGGACTACCCGGACGACCCGCAGACCGACGAGGACAAGGACGTCCGCGCCCGTTACGACAAGATCAAGGGCAGCGCCGTCAACCCGGTCCTGCGCGAGGGCAACTCGGACCGCCGCGCGCCGCTGTCGGTCAAGAACTACGCCAAGACCCACCCGCACCGCATGGGTGCCTGGACGGGCGACTCCAAGACCAATGTCGCCACCATGGGCGAGAACGACTTCCGGTCCACCGAGAAGTCCGCCGTGGTCGCGGCCGACGGTGCCCTGCGCATCGAGCTGGTCGGCGAGGACGGCACCACCACCGTGCTGCGCGAGAAGGTGCCGGTGCTGGCCGGCGAGGTCGTCGACGCCTCCGTGATGCGCGCCGCCGCCCTCAACGAGTTCCTGGCCGCCCAGGTGGCCCGTGCCAAGGCCGAGGGCGTGCTGTTCTCGGTGCACCTCAAGGCCACCATGATGAAGGTCTCCGACCCGATCATCTTCGGCCACGTCGTGCGCGTCTTCTTCCCGAAGACCTTCGCCGCCCACGGCGCTGCGCTGGCCGCCGCCGGCCTGAACCCGAACAACGGCCTCGGCGGCATCCTGGCAGGCCTGGACGCGCTGCCGAACGGCGCGGAGATCAAGGCCTCCTTCGAGACCGAGCTGGCCGAGGGCCCGGCCCTGGCCATGGTCGACTCCGACAAGGGCATCACCAACCTGCACGTGCCGAGCGACGTCATCGTCGACGCCTCGATGCCGGCCATGATCCGCACCTCCGGCCACATGTGGGGCCCGGACGGCCAGGAGGCCGACACCCTCGCCGTGCTGCCGGACAGCAGCTACTCCGGCGTGTACCAGGCCGTCATCGACGACTGCCGCGCCAACGGCGCCCTCGACCCGGCCACCATCGGCTCGGTGCCGAACGTCGGCCTGATGGCGCAGAAGGCCGAGGAGTACGGCTCGCACGACAAGACCTTCGAGATCGAGGCCGCCGGTACCGTCCGCCTGGTCGACGCCGACGGCAACGTGGTGCTGGAGCAGGCCGTCCAGCCGGGCGACATCTTCCGCGCCTGCCAGACCAAGGACCTGCCGATCCAGGACTGGGTCAAGCTGGCCGTCTCCCGCGCCCGCGCCACCGGCGACCCGGCGGTGTTCTGGCTGGACGAGACCCGCGCCCACGACGCGGTGCTGATCGAGAAGGTCAAGACCTACCTGCCGGAGCACGACACCACCGGCCTGCAGATCGAGATCAAGTCCCCGGTCGAGGCCACCAAGTTCTCGCTGGAGCGCATCCGCCGCGGCGAGAACACCATCTCGGTGACCGGCAACGTGCTGCGTGACTACCTGACGGACCTGTTCCCGATCCTGGAGCTGGGCACCAGCGCCAAGATGCTGTCGGTCGTCCCGCTGATGGCGGGCGGTGGCCTGTTCGAGACCGGCGCCGGCGGCTCCGCCCCGAAGCACGTCCAGCAGCTGGTCAAGGAGAACTACCTGCGCTGGGACAGCCTCGGCGAGTTCTTCGCGCTGGCCGCCAGCTTCGAGCACCTGGCCACCACCACCGGCAACGCCCGCGCCCAGGTGCTGGCCGACACCCTGGACCGCGCCACCGGCACCTTCCTCAACGAGGACAAGTCGCCGAGCCGCCGCCTCGGTGGCATCGACAACCGCGGCAGCCACTTCTACCTGGCCACCTACTGGGCTCAGGAGCTGGCCAAGCAGACCGCCGACGCCGAGCTCGCCCAGGCCTTCGAGGGCCTGGCCAAGACGCTGACCGAGCAGGAGCAGACCATCGTGGACGAGCTGATCGCCGTCCAGGGCTCGGCGGTCGACCTCGGCGGCTACTACCAGCCGGACCCGGCCAAGGCCGCGGCCGTGATGCGCCCGTCGAAGACCCTCAACGAGGCGCTCGCCAGCCTCGGCTGAACCCGGTCGGGCTCTGCACTGAGCCGAGCCGAGCTGAACCACCGGGAGGCCCCCGGGTCCGTGCGAGCGGACCCGGGGGCCTCCCCGCGTTCCCCCGGCCCCGCGTTCCCCCGGCCCCGCGTTCCCCCGGCCTCCGGCCCTCGCCCGGAGGCCGGTGTCCGGCTCAGATGCGGCCGAGCAGGGTCAGCGCGGTACCGACGGCCTCCCGCAGCAGCAGGTACGGGCCGTGCGCCAGCGGTCCGTCCGCGCCGAGCACCTCGGCGGTCGCGCCGGCCCGGCGGGCGGCGAGCGCGGAGCGGACGGCGTGGAAGCCGCTGGTGACCACCGTGCACCGGTAGCCGGGGCGCTCGGCGGCCATCAGGGCCGCGCTGAACCGGAGGTTCTCGGTGGTGTTCACGGCCCGCTCCTCGCGCCGGATCCGCTCGGCCGGGACGCCCCGGGCGATCAGGTAGCGGGCCATCGCGGCGGCCTCGGTGCACAGCTCGTGCGGGCCCTTGCCGCCGGTCACCAGGACCAGCGGGGCGTACCCGGCGGCCTCCTCGGCGGCGAATCGTTCCAGCGTGGCGTCCAGCCGGGCCGCCAGCGTGGGCCCGGGCTCACAGCCGTCCAGCGCCGCGCCCAGGACGACCAGGAAGTCGGAGCCGACCGGCACGGGCCGGCGGCGCCGGTGCAGCAGTGCGAAGCCGAGGAAACCGAGCAGCCAGAGCAGGACGTACCCGCAGAGCAGGACGGCGCCGATCAGCAGGACGTGCATATCCGTTCGAACGCGTACCGCGGAACCACCGTTCCGGCGCCCGGCCCGGGAACGGCGGAACCCCCGTTCCGGAGGTGGAACGGGGGTTCCCGGGAGCGGGGGTTCCGGAGCGTGGGTTCCGGAGCGGCGCGGGTGCTCAGCCCGCCTCGGCCGCCGGAGTTGCCGAAGCGGCCGGAGCCGCCGTAGTCGAGGGAGCCGTCGAGGCGCCCGGCGCCCCCGGGGCCGCGCCCGCCCCCGGTCGCCGGTCGCGCTTGTGCAGTGAGGCCAGGTAGGCGTTGTACGCCTCCAGCTCGGCGTCGCCGGACCGGTCCTCGGCGCGGTCGCGGCGGCGGGCCTGCCGATGCTCGGAGCCCATCCACTGGTAGACCAGGGCGATCAGCACGATCGCGGTCGGGATCTCGCCGAACGCCCAGGTGATGCCGCCCGCCAGCTTCTGGTCCTCCAGCAGCTTCGTCCCGGGCGGCGACCCCTCCGTGGTGAAGGTGGTGACCAGCGGGTGGCTGGCCATCATCACCGCCACGCCGAAGAAGGCGTGGAACGGCATCCCCATGAACAGCTCGATGATCCGCATCACGTGGCCGGGCCGGTGCGGGCCCGGGTCCACGCCCATGATCGGCCAGAAGAAGGCCAGACCGGCGAACAGGAAGTGCACCATCATGAAGATGTGCCCGAGGCGGTACTGCATCAGGAAGTCGAACAGCGGGGTGAAGTAGACCCCGTACAGGCTCGCGATGAACAGCGGGATGGTGAACGCCGGGTGCGAGATGATCCGGACGTACCGGCTGTGCAGCAGCGCCACCAGCAGCTCGCGCGGCCCGCGCGGGCGGCCCTTGCCGGCCGGGCGCAGCGCGCGCAACGCCAGGGTGATCGGGGCGCCCAGCAGCAGCAGGATCGGCGTCAGCATGGAGAGCACCATGTGCTGGATCATGTGCGCGCTGAACAGCACCATGCCGTAGTCGTTCAGCCCGCTGCAGGTGACCAGCAGCAGGGTGCCGACGCCGACCGCCCAGCCGACCATCCGGCTGATCGGCCAGCGGTCGCCGCGCCGGTACAGCCGGACCACGCCCGCCGCGTAGAGCCCCAGGGCGACCAGGCCGCCGAGCAGGAACACCCAGTCCGGGGACCAGGTCCAGACGTTGGAGAAGGTGAACGGTCCTAGCTGGGTCATCCCGCCGTGGTGGTGCATGCCTGACATTCCGTCGCCCATCGGCGGGTCCTGCTTTCCGTCCTCGTGGCCCCCGGTGCGGGTCCGGTTCGCCCCTTTTGCTTGGCCTACAGCCTAGGTGGGCCTTACCTCGGGCCGTGCCCCCACCCCCTCCGTACGGGGTGTCTGCCCACCGGACGGCCCGCTGGCTAGACTGACCGGCCGGTCGGCAGGGAGGCCCAGACATGGCGACGGAGCCACGTACGGCGACGGAAGCAGACACGGCGGCGACGGAACGGGGAGCCGCGGCGGGGACCACCGTCGCGCTGACCGGGGCGACCGGTTTCATCGGCTCCGGGGTCCTGGCGGCCCTCGCGGCGCGCGGCGTGCGGGTGCGCGCGCTGGCCCGCCGGGTGCCGGAGGCCCCCGCCCCCGGCACCACCTGGGTGCCGGGCGACCTCACCGACGGGGCGGCCCTGGCGGAGCTCTGCGAGGGCGCCGGAGTGCTGGTCCACCTGGCCTCCCGGGTCGACGGCTGCGCCGAGGAGTGCGAGGCGGCGAACGTCCGGGGCACGGCCGCGCTGATGGCGGCCGCCACCCGCGCCGGGGTGCGCCGGATCGTCCACCTCTCGACGGCCGCGGTGTACGGCGAGGGCCCGCACGCGGGCATCGCGGTGGACGAGGTGTCGCCCGCCCCGGTGTCCGAGGCCAGCCGTACCCGGCTGCTCGGCGAGCGCCACGCCCTGGACGCCGGCGCGTACGTGCTGCGCCCCGGGCTGGTGACCGGGGCGGGGGACCGCTGGGTGGTGCCGGCCCTGGCCGAGCTGGTCCGCCGGGTGCCGGTGCGCTGGGCGGGCGGCGCGGCCCGGCTCTCGGTGGTGGACCGCACCGACCTGGCCCGGCTGGTCACCGCGCTCGCCCTGGACGACCACGCCGTCCCGCCCGGTGTCCACCACGCCTCCCACCCCGACCCGGTCCGCTCCGGTGACCTGCTCGCGGCCCTGGCCGCCCTCGGCCTGCTGCCCGCCCTGGACGGCCCGGACGTGCCGGACGTCCCGTGGGACGAGTGCCGCCGACTGCTGGCCGCCGTGCCCGGTCGGGTCTCCGAGCGCCAGTTCGGCATGATCGTCCGCGACCACTGGTACCGCAGCGAGGACATCTGGCGCCTGGCCGCCTGCCCGCCCGGCCCCGGCCCGCTCGCCCGCCTCCCGCAGGCCGCCGCGTGGTACCGCGAGGCACTCGGCCAGGACGGCTAGGTCAGTCCCGTACGGCCGGGAGGAGGGTGTCCTCACTGCGCCGCCCGGCGGCGAAGTCGGCGACGTTGCGGGCGGTAGGCCTGGCGGCTGGTGACCAGGTTGTGCTGGGGATCGAGCAACGTCGTGGCCTACCGGTCGGAGGAATCGGCCGGGAACACACCAGCGGCAATCCCGGAAAGCCGTGCGGAGTCTGCATGCTGGCTTCTATGAGGATCGACCGACTGACATTCCGGTCCTGGGGCTCACGGGAACCGGCATGAGGCGACCGTCCGGGCCGGAGGATATGTCCAAGCGCAAGCGCCGCGTTCTCCTCCTGTGGGTACTCATGCGGTCGGTGCTGACCGCGGCCATCCTGGTGGCGGCGTACTTTCTGCTGCCGCTGGACGAGCCCTTCGGGGCGGCCACGGCGGTGGGTCTCATCGCCGGGCTGCTCATGGTGTCCGCGCTCGTCGCCTGGCAGACACGGTCGATCATCCGGTCCCCTTACCCTCGGCTCAAAGCCATCGAGGCGCTGGCCACGAGCGTCCCGCTGTTCATCCTCCTGTTCGCGACGACCTACTACCTCGCGGCGCGGAGCCAATCCGGGTCCTTCACGGACCCCCTGACGCGGATGGACTCCGTGTACTTCACCGTCACCGTGCTCTCCACCGTGGGCTTCGGCGACATCGTCCCCAAGAGCGAGGCGGCCAGAGCGCTGGTCGTCCTGCAGATGCTCGGGGACCTGGTCTTCGTCGGCATCGCCGCGCGCGTCATCCTGGGCGCCGTCAACGTGGGACTCAACCGGGGTAATCGGCCGGTCTTCCCCGACTTCGCCCCGCCTCCCGGCGGCGCGGACACCGACGACGGCACCGGCCGGCCACGGCCGTCGGGATGACGAGGGGTAAGCAGCCCGGGACCGCTTTGTGGGCGTCGTCGTCAACCGACCGCGGATGTGTCAGGGGGCGGGCGTCCCCGGGGGCCCGGGTTTGACGGTGGCACCGGTCGCCCGTCCCGCGAGTCTTTGGGTCCCTACGTAGGAGACCACCACCGCGACGATCACCAGTGGCATCACGGTGAGCCCCTGGGAGCCGAGCAGCAGGGTGGCCAGCAGGACGCAGGTCATCGGGAGTTTGAGCATGGCGACGCTCAGCGCGCCCACCCCGATGGCGAAGCCCGTGGTGGTGTCGAGGCCGGGAAGGTGGGACATGGCCAGGCCGCCCGCGCCGCCCACGAACAGGGACGGGAAGACCGGGCCGCCGCGGAAGGCGCTGAGCGACGCGATGTAGGCGAGCGACTTGAATACGACCAGCAGCAGCAGTGTGCCGACGGAGTAGCCGGCCTGGTCGGCCAGGAGGGGGCCGATGGTGCTCTCGCCCGAGAACAGCACTCCGGAGATCGGTTTGTCGGTGATGCTGGTGTAGAGCAGGGCGAGTACTCCGATGAGGACGCCGATCAGCGCGGTGATCGGCACCCTTCGCGGCTCGACGTGTGTTCTCAGGCGCAGGGCCAAGCGACGGATCACCTCGCCGAGGACCGGGGCGGCGAGGCCTGCGAGGACCGCCCAGCCGAACGCGGCGAGGGTGGGCCGGTCGGCGGGTGGTACGTGAGTCAGCGACAGGGAGTAGGTGCCCAGGCCGGTCCAGGAGTCCAGGCCGGTGAAGATCAGCGAGCCGATGCCGGCGGCGAGCAGGCCGGGCACCAGGACGACGCCGAGCATCGGCCCGGCCAGGCCGGAGGCCTCCATCAGCAGGAACGCGCCGAGGATGGGCGAGCCGAGGAGTTCGCTGATCGCCGCGAAGCTGCCCGCCGCGCCGATGACGGCGAGGGCGTTGGGAGGGGCGTCGCGTTTGAACAGTCGGATCGCGCCGACGGCCAGGCCGCCGCCGAGCGCGATCAGTGGGGCCTCCGGGCCGAGGACGACGCCGAGGCTGAGCGAGGCGATCGCGGCGAGGGCGACCCCGGGCACCGTGGCCACGGATGGGATGCCGCCGGTCTTGAGCCCGTCGGCCGGCTCGTGCCCGCCTCGCCCGGGAAGCTGCCGGATGGTGAGGGCGACCAGGACGCCGGAGACGGCGAGCACGGGCACGGCCCACCAGTTCGGCGTTCCGCTGAAGCCGAGGCCCTTGGGCAGGTCGTCGTAGACCAGGGACTGGAGTTCGGAGACGAGGGCGAGGAAGCCGTACGCAGCGGCCGAGATCGGCACGCCCAGCACGGCCGCCATCACCAGCAGCGCGACGTACTCGCGGCTGCGGACGACCGCGAAGGGGTCCTGCGGGGCAGCGGGCTCGGCGGGCATGGCGTACCGTCTCCTCGGCGTCCGGCCCGCCGGGAGAACCGGTCAGGCGACCCTGGGTCGAGAAGCTCCGACCGTCCTGCCGGTGTCGGCCCTCCGGGCGCGGCAGCGGTTTCTGCGGTCACGCGGCGCCGAGCCCCTGCCGGGTGACGGGACTCGCAGGGCCGCCCCACAGCCGGCGGGGAGGTGTTCCTCCGATCATCGCGGACGCCGGCGGCATCCGGCGCGGTGGAAACGCCACGCGGGTGAGCCGCGTCTGCAGCCGGTGGTAAGCAGTGGTTCTGTGGATCGGCTTCTTGGTGGCGCTCGGCTTCGCCATCCGCGAGTTCCTCGACACCGGCCCGGACGGTGACCGCGCACCGCATCCAACAGCCCCAGGTGCCTCCGCCGGCCACGCGTGACAACCCTCCCAAGATCGGGACAGCACCGCTGCCCGCCGCGTCGGCGTGGCAGCAGCCGGGACCACGCTGCCCGCCGAGTGCCTGCCCCGAACACACGGGACCCCGCCCACCCCGGTGCAGCGGGGTCAGTCCGCCGGCCGGCGCACGTGTCGGTGGCGCAGGTACCAGAGCGCACCGACTACACCGGACAGCGTGACCAGCGCGACCAGGAGCAGCGGGTACCGGCTGCCCGCGAGCTTGGCGTCGGTGGCGACCACGAGCATCACCGCACCGATCGGCAGCAGCAGCGAGAGCACTGTCCTGAGGCCGGAGCCCACGAGCGCGGGCCGGGCCCGGGTGGCGTGGTCCGACTCCGACGGCGCGGTGGTGGCGTCGCCGTGGTAGTACGCCCGGGCTCGCTTGCCGAGTTCCTGGGTCGCACGGTGGTAGGAGTAACCGAGGTAGGGCAACCAGATCAGCGGGGCTACCAGGCCGATGAGGAGGACCACCGCGAGCAGGATCCACTGCCCGACGCGGGCGGCGGTCGACGTCGGCCGTTGCTCGGGGGTAACCACGCCGAGCAGGTAGGCCATCCGTTTCACCACCCTCCACAGGGCTGCGATACGGCCGGGAGGGGTATCGGTTCGCGTCGCCGCGGCGGCCTCGAGCGCGGCCCGGGCCTGCTCCTCGTCCTGGTACACGCCCTGGATCACGAGCAGCTCGGCCGCCCGTGCGCCATCGGTGGGCTCCCGCCCCGCGACCGCCGCCAACTCCAGCATCATCCGGCTCTGCGTGAGCAGCGCGCTGCAGAACGCGAACGGGACGAGCGCCATGAACGGGCCGCCCACGAATGCGCCCTCGCTCTGGCTGACCCGCCGGCCCCGTGTGATCACCATGACGCACAGCTCGGCGTCACCGGCGTCGGGATGCTGGTCGCGCGCGCGGGCGACCGAGGCGCCGGCGCGCCGCCCGAGATGGTGGACGGCGAAATTGGCCAGCAGTTCGGGCAGGTGGCCAGGGTCCGCCAGGGCTGCCCGCAGCACTTGACGGGACAGTGCGGATTCCGGGCCATCGAGGGGAGGTTCCTCCACACGACCAGCCTCTCACCGCGGCGCGCAAACAGGGGTGGCGCCTTTGACGTGTTGGAGGTGACTCGAAGGCCTCGGTCGATCCCGCTGTCCCGCCACCACGGCGTTGCGCTATGGCCCGAGCAGATGCGCGTCTCAGCCGCCGGGGAAGCCGGAACTGAAACTCGGCGATCGTCGCCATCCCGTTCGAGGGCGCGGTGCGGCCGGTCAGCAGCGCGGCCCGGGTCAGCGAACGCAGCGCGGTGGTGTGGAAGTTCGAGCACTTCACCCCCAGGTTCGCGATCCGCGCTTCACTCCGACCCGATCCCTTGCGTGATCGTGGTCGTCCCCCACCCCGGGCGGCGGCCGGCTGACCGGTTCCTCCGCCGTCCGGGATCACCGCCACGGCAAACGGTTTGAAGAACGACATGCACCGCGGTCGCGGCGTGCTACATGCCGCCCTGGTTCTCGATTCCCGCGTCGGCCACCGCGATGGCGACCCCGAGCGCCTCGGTGATGTGGGTCGCGGCCGACATCACCCGGGCGGTGCCGACGATCGGCGCGATCGCGACCAGCACGTCCTGCAGCTGACTGGCGGTCATGTGCTCCTTCATCGCCGGTTCGAGGTGCGCGAGGTAGGAGAGCGCAGGTGCGTCCATCGCCGCCAGCGCCGCGATGCGGGTGAGGATCAGCATGTCGGGGGCCAGTCCGCACCGCTCGATCGAATCGGCGGTCATGGCCATGAGGGTGTCGAGAACGGGCGTCTCAGAGGTGGTGGGCATGTCTGCCATCTCCACGTGTCGCTGGGCTTCAGTCTGCGCTGCCTGCCCAGACCGGGGCGTCCGAAGGCCGCCCGGTCCGACCGTAGGCAACCTCCGGACCGCCCGCACGGACAGTGGGCCGACCGAGTGGATCACCCGGTGCAGTGACTCGATCGGGTGACCCACCATCTCCGGCCCCGCGGAAGGCCAGGAGGATGTGCAGGTTCCGACTCGTGGACCCGGTGATCGTTCTCTCGGCCCGACGAAGGGCTGGGGCAGTGCGCGAGTAGCCGCCGTGTCGCGATCGTGGCAACTTGGTACTGGAGGCCGGATCTCTGACCAGGTCGCACGGAAACGGCGACGGTTTCTCTCCCAAGGAGCCGAACATGGCCAGCAACGTCAGCCGAGCGTCGGAAGGTAATCAAGTCAGCCGGAAGCCCTTCGCGGGCGGCTGGACCCTCTTCGCAGCCTGCATGATGATCTTCGGCGGAACGATGGCGATCCTCGAGGGAATCGGCGCCATCGTCAACGACGAGCGCTATGTGATCACCGGCAACTACGTCTACAAGTTCGACGTCACCGGCTGGGGCTGGCTGCACCTCATCCTCGGCCTCGTGATCGTGGTGGCGGGCTTCCTGCTCTTCACCGGCGCGATGTGGGCACGGATACTCGGCGTGACCGCGGCAGGATTGAACATGATCGCCAACTTCCTGTGGCTGCCCTACTACCCGTTCTGGGCCTTGGTCATGATCGCCATCGACATCTTCGTCATCTGGGCGCTGACAGCCGGAACCCACCGACAGGAGACCCGAGCCTAGGAACGCAGATCCCAGCCGGGCCGGGCCCTCCCGATCCCGGGACGCTTGCCGCGGTTCTGCGCAGCGCGACCCTGAACCCCTGAGATCCGCGGATCGGCGGAGCGCGCAGACCCACCAAAAGCCGGTGCTGGGCCCGAGGGTTTCCCTTGGACGTCCCCGGCACCGGCTTCGGACGCTTTCCGCGGCCTGCTCCCGACGGTGATCGAGCTGCTGGAGCCGGCCGGCAGAAGTGGCCGATGACGTCGCGGTGTGCTGCGCGTCGCCCTGATCGCCCCCGTTCGGGTGGTTCAGGGTTGGGCGGGCGCGGGGCGTGGGACAGGCCGGTAGTGACGAGATCCAGCGCGGGCCGTCGGGCCCGCCGGTCGACCACACCTGCCGCCACGTCCATGACTTCAGTTCATCCCGGCCTCGGGGGCGCGTCCATGACCAGCAGCGTTTCCGTGGGACCCGAGGACGCGGGCAACTGGGTGACGGCACCCGCCGGCCGTCTGCCCGGCGACATTGCCGCTCGGATCCGGGCGGCCCGGGAGGCGGGGGTCGAGGAGCGCCACCTCGCAGCGATCCTCGCCGAGGCCTTCCCCCTGTTCGGCACCGGAGGCAGGGGCCCTGCCCCGCGGGCCGACGCGTGACCACCACCGCCAACCGGAGCGGCTACACGGCAGCAGGGGCACGTGCAGGCTCACCAGGTCGGCGCGGGTGAGGAGTTCGGGCAGCTCGGTGTAGGTCATGCCGAGTTCCAGGCAGGCCGGCTGCGGCCACGCTGGAGGGCGGGGCGCGGGCACGCCCGCCGGGTGCGCGAAGGCCCCCGGACCGTACGCGGCGGCGGGGTCCGGGGGCCTTCGGCGGGCGGGCGAGCGGTCAGAGGACCGTCTCGGCCTCGAGGTAGCGATCCTGCGGGACGGTCTTCAGCTCGGCGACGGCCTCCGCGAGCGGCACCAGGTTGATGTTGGTGCCCTGCAGCGCCGTGATGTGCCCGAAGGCGCCCTTGTGGACGGCTTCGACGGCGTGCCAGCCGAAGCGGGTGGCGAGCACCCGGTCGTAGGCGGTCGGGGTGCCGCCGCGCTGGGTGTGGCCGAGGATGACCGGCCGGGCCTCCTTGCCGAGGCGGTGCTCCAGCTCGCGGGAGAGCTGGGTGGCGATGCCGGTGAAGCGCTCGTGGCCGTAGATGTCCTTGCTGCCCTCCTCCCAGTGCATGGTGCCGGGCTCGGGCTTGGCGCCCTCGGCGCAGACCACGATGGCGAACTTCTTCTGGCGGTCGAAGCGCTCGCGGACGACGGCGGTGAGCTTGTCGATGTGGAACGGGCGTTCCGGGACGACGATGGCGTGCGCGCCGGCCGCCATGCCGGCGTTGAGCGCGATCCAGCCGGTGTGCCGGCCCATGACCTCGACGACCATGACCCGCTGGTGGGACTCGGCGGTGGTCTTCAGCCGGTCCAGGGCCTCGGTGGCGACCGAGACGGCGGTGTCGAAGCCGAAGGTCACGTCGGTGGCGGCGATGTCGTTGTCGATGGTCTTCGGCACGCCGACGATCGGCAGGCCCGCGTCGCTCATCAGCTTGGCGGCCTTCAGGGTGCCCTCGCCGCCGATCGGGATGACCGCGTCCAGGCCGAGGTCCGAGCAGTACTTCTTGGCGCGCTCGACGCCGTCCCGCAGGTGGCTCGGCTGGACCCGGGAGGACCCGAGGATGGTGCCGCCCTGGGCGAGGATGCCGCTCACCGAGTCCAGGGTCAGGGGGCGGTGGTGGCCCTCGAGGAATCCGCGCCACCCGTCCTCGAACCCGATGATCTCGTCGCCGTGGTCGACCACCCCCCGGTGGACCACGGAACGGATCACCGCGTTCAGTCCGGGGCAGTCACCGCCGCTGGTCAGCACTCCGATACGCATTAGCTTTGCAACTCCCGAGCAGAACCGAGGTACGGCCGGACTACAGGCTGGGACGACGAGCCGTCACCGTGACGGGGCGCTCCCGCACCGGGGTGGCGGGGGAGTGGCCGTGGGGTGAAGGACCGGTCGATCCGGACAGAACGTCCGAAACCGACCGTGAAGTCGAGCATACGGCCCCTGGTCCGGCCGGGCAGGAGCCGACGTGGGAGCGGCGCCGTCGGCGCCCCCACGTGGATGTGCAGCCTGCTGCCGAGGAGGGTGTGCAGTAGGCAGCCCCATTGTCGTACGTCCGGGGCCGCCCGCGGGCCGGGTGACCGCATCGCGGGCACCCGGCCGGGGCGTACCGGCGTACTACGCGGGGCGCGTCGCGGCGGCGATGCGCTCGGCGCGCAACGCGTCGTACCAGGTGGTGTCGGCCGGCGGCAGGGCGTTGACGTCCAGCGCCAGCTTGATCAGCATGTCGGCCACGGCGGGGTTGCGCGCCAGCACGGGGCCGTGCAGGTAGGTGCCGAAGACGGTGTCCCGCCAGGCGCCCTCGGTGCCGTCACCGGTGCCGTTGCCCCGGCCGACGGTGACGTTGGCGAACGGCTGGACGCCCTGTCCGAGGTGGGTGACGCCCTGGTGGTTCTCGAAGCCGGTCAGCTGCGGCAGGCCGAGCCGGGGGTCGACGTCGGCGAGCACGTCGCCGACGCAGCGGGCGCCCTCGCCGCGCGCGGTCCAGACGTCGAGCAGGCCCAGGCCGGGCTCGCGCTCGCCGAGGTCGTTGATGAACTCGTGGCCCATGATCTGGAAGCCGGCGCAGACGCCGAAGATGATCGCGCCGTTCTCGGCGGCCCGCACCAGGCCGCTGTCGGCGCGCAGCCGCTCGGCGGCCAGCCGCTGCGGGCGGTCCTCGCCGCCGCCGATCAGGTAGATGTCCCCGCTGGTGGGGATCGCCTGGTCGGAGCGGACGTCGATCCGGGTCACGTTGAGATGGCGCTGGCGGGCCCGGCGCTCCACGACCAGGGCGTTGCCGCGGTCGCCGTAGGTGCTGAGCAGGTCCGGGTAGACCCAGACCACGCGCAGGCTGCTCTCACTCATCCTCGAAGGCCTTCCGTCACGAAAAGACTGGTGTGCGGGCGCGGCATCAGCCGGCCACGACCTTCCGCAGCTGCTGGAAGGCGGTGTAGTTGGCGATGGCCTCGATCCGGCCGGGCGGCGCCATCCGGACGGCCTGCTCCAGGGTGTCCACCACGTGGAACTGCAGCCCGGCGACCTCCAGTCGGACGGCCAGGTCCAGCTTGCGCTGGCCCATCACGAAGACCGGGTGCCCGGCGAGACGCTCGTAGTCGACGTCCCACAGCCAGGAGGTGTCGGTGCCGTCGGCGTCGAGGGCGTTGACGGAGAGGATCACCGGGGCGGGCGGGCCGTCGATCAGCGAGAAGGTCTCCAGCCAGCCGGCCGGGTTCTTGGCCAGCAGCAGGCGGATGTCCCGGCCCTGGTACTGGACGACGTCGTAGCGGCCGGCCACGGCGGTCACCGAGCGCATCCGCTCCAGGGCGACCTGCGGGGAGACGCCGAACACGGCGGCGACGGCGGCCGAGCTGGTGGCGTTGGCCAGGTTGGCCCGGCCGGGCAGCTGCAGCTGGATCGGCCAGGCGCCGCGCTGCGGGTCGATCACGTGGGTGCCCTGGAGCGCCCAGTGCGGGTTGGGGCGACGGAAGCCGCACTCCTGGCAGAACCAGTCGTCGCCGGGGCGCTGCATCACACCGCCGCAGGCGGGGCAGGACCAGGCGTCCTCCTTCCACGCCTGCCCGGCGGCCACCCAGACCACCTTCTTGCAGGAGGAGGCGGCCCAGGTCACCAGCGGGTCGTCGGCGTTGGCGATGACCACGGCCTCGGTGTCCTGCAGGCCCTCGCGCCACTTCTCGGCCATCATCCGGGTCTCGGCGGCGCGGTCGAGTTGGTCGCGGGAGAGGTTGAGCAGGGCGATCGCCTTGGGGCTGGTGTCGCGGGCGACCATCGCCAGGTACTTCTCGTCGACCTCGATCACGCCGAAGCGGGCGTCGCTGCCGCCCGCCAGGGCGGAGGTGATGCCTGCCGGCATGTTCGCGCCGAGGGCGTTGGAGACCACCGGGCCGGCGGCGCGCAGCGCCTCGGCGATCAGGCGGGTGGTGGTGGTCTTGCCGTTGGTCGCGCTGACCAGGACGACATCGAGGTGGTCGGCGAGGGTGGCGAGCAGGTCGGGGTCGAGCTTGAGGGCGACCTTGCCGCCGATCACCGAGCCGCTCCCGCGTCCGGCCTTGCGCGACACGGCGGCGGCGACCTTGCCGGCCGTGACCGCGATCTTGGCGCGGGCCGGCAGCGAGGCGTCGCGTGCGCCTGTGGGCTCCGATTCGGTGCCTGCCATGCTCAGTGGTTCCTCCTTGCTGCGGCACCGCCCGGGACCGGATAACGGGCCGTCGGGCGGCGGGGACGGGAGTCAGCCTACCGACTCCGTCGTCCGGCCGGACGATCCGGACCCCGCGCCGCCTGCTGTGACGGGCCGGCGCAGGGTACTGACGCTCCGTCAAGGAGGGCGGTGTACGGAGGGACTCCTCATCCCTTGGGGACGCTCCACCGGCTCCGCCGGGTTCCCGGGGTGCCCCGGTAAGGATCTGGTGAAGAAATGATCAGCGGCTCGGGTGGTGGGTGCGGGCGGCCGGATCCTCGGCGCGCAGGGTGGCCGTGATCACCAGGGTGCCGTCCTCGGCACGGAAGTCCAGCGGCGCGGCCAGCCGGCGCATCGCGGCGATCAGGCCGCTGTTGGCGGCGTGGGTCACCGCGTACACCGTCCCGATCCCGGTCGCCCGGGCCGTCGCCGACAGCCGCCGCAGCAGGGCCTGGCCCAGCCCCTGGCGCTGCCAGGCGTCCTCGACCAGGACGGCCAGCTCCGCCTCGCCGTCGTCCCACATCAGGTGCCCGAGGGCGAGGATCCGCCCGTCCGGGGCGGCCACGGCGAGGCTGCGGCCGTGCCGGGCGTCCAGCAGGTGGTCGAGGTAGCGGTCGGCGTCGCGGACCGGTCCGTGGTAGCGCAGCCGCAGCGCGGCGGGGGAGCAGCGGCCGTGCATCGCCAGGGCCGCCGCCTTGTCGGCCGGGCCGGCGGGGCGCAGCAGCAGCACGGTCCCGTCCGGCAGGGACAGCCGGGACGGGGCGTCCGGCACCCGGTCGGCCGGGCCGCGCTGCGGGTGCGGCTGCGGGTTGGGGTGGTGCGGGTGTGGGTTGGGGTGCGGGTGCGGCCGGGCGACCCGGGACGGGCCGTCGGCGAGCGCGGGCAGCCGGGCGGCCAGGCTCTCGGACGCCGCGCACCTGGGGTCGGACCTGCGGAAGGGCCGGTGCCAGAGCCGTTCGGGGCGAGTGCGTGATGCCGTCATGCGGCCGACGCTACCTACGGTTCGCTTCCGGTCGGTTACGTGATCGTGAACGGGCGAATGCCCGCCCGGGACACGCCCGGGACACGGCCGGGACCGGCCGGGCCGGAACCGGGACCGGGTGGCCCGGGAGCCGGGACGGAGCCGGAACAGGTCCAGACCGCTGCCTCAGGCAGGTGGGACAGCGGGCGGCCGACGGTGGATTCCATGACCGGCGCTCCTGGTGAGCAGGACGCCGGGACCCCTTTCCGCCAGGCACCCCGCCGGGCACCCAGCCAAGCACCGAAGGCAGCTCTCATGCGCATCACCCCGTCCGTCGCCGTCTCCGCCGCCACCCCCGCCCTCCCGCACGCCCGCCGCGCCCCGGTCGGCACCTCGCTCACCGCCCTGCTCGACCGGCAGGTGCGCACCCGGCCGGATTCCACGGCCGTCGTCGGCGAGAGCGAGGCCGGCGGCCTCACCTTCCTGGAGCTGTCCGAGTCCGCCCGCCGGCTGGCCGCCGAGCTGCGCCGCCTGGGCGCCGGCGCCGACACCTGCGTCGGCCTGTACGTCGAGCCGTCGGTGGAGCTGGTCGCCGGGGTCTGGGGCGTCCTGCACGCCGGGGCCGGCTACCTGCCGCTGTCGCCCGAGTACCCCGAGGACCGGCTCCGCTACATGATCGAGGACAGCGGCACCCGGATCGTGCTCACCCAGGAACACCTGCGCGAGCAGTTGGCCGCGCTGGCCCCGGCCGGGACGGCGATCGTCACCTTCGAGGACGCCCCGGCGAACCGCGCCGCGGCGGAGGGGAGCGGCGCCGAGGGGAGCGGCGCCGAGAAGGCCGGCGCCGAGGAGGTCCGGCCGGAGTCGCTGGCCTACGTGATCTACACCTCCGGCTCCACCGGCCGCCCCAAGGGCGTGATGATCGAGCACCGCGCGGTGGTCTCGCAGCTGCGCTGGATGCTCGACGCCGGGCACCTCGACCCCGGGGTCACCGTGCTGCAGAAGACCCCGATGAGCTTCGACGCCGCCCAGTGGGAGATCCTCGCCCCGGCCGTCGGCGCCCGCGTGGTGGCCGGTACGCCCGGCCTCTACCGCGACCCGGAGGCGCTGGTCGCCGCCGTCCGGCGGCACGGCGTGACCGCGCTGCAGTGCGTGCCCACCCTGTTCCAGGCACTGCTGGACACCGAGGGCTTCACCGACTGCGCCGGCCTGGCCCGGCTGTTCTCCGGCGGCGAGGCGCTGTCCCGGCGGCTCGCCCGCAATCTGGGCCACGCCCTGCCGGGGGCGAAGCTGGTCAACCTGTACGGCCCGACCGAGTGCACCATCAACGCCACCGCGCACGTGGTCGACCCGGCCGAGCTGGGCGACGGCGCCGGCTCGGTGCCGATCGGCCGCCCGGTCGACAACACCCGGTGCTACATCCTGGACGAGCAGCTGGTGCCGGTCGACGCCGACGGCGTCGGCGAGCTGTACATCGGCGGCGTGCAGCTGGCCCGCGGCTACCTGCACCGGCCGGAGCTGACCGAGGAGCGGTTCGTCCCGTCCCCGTTCACGCCCGGCGAGCGGCTGTACCGCACCGGCGACCTCGCGCAGTGGAACGCGGACGGCACCCTCCAGTTCGCCGGCCGGGTCGACAACCAGGTCAAGCTGCGCGGCTACCGGGTCGAGCTGGACGAGATCGCCCGCGCGATCGAGGAACACACCTGGGTGCGCCGCTCGGCCGCGATCGTCGCCGGCGACGAGCGCACCGGCCACCGGAACCTGGTCGCCTGCGTCGAGCTCAACCCGCGCGAGGCCGCCCTGATGGACCAGGGCAACCACGGCGGCCACCACCAGTCCAAGGCCAGCAAGCTGCAGGTCAAGGCACAGCTGTCCGACCCCGGCGTGCGCGACCCGGCCCGGCTGGCCGGCCGCGAGCGGGTCGAGCTGCCCGGGCGGCGCGAGAGCGAGGCCCAGCGCCGGGAGACCTTCGCCCGCAAGACCTACCGCTTCTACGACGGCGGCCCGGTCACCCGCGAGGACCTCGCCGCGCTGCTCGCCCCGCGTCCGGCCGGCGCCTTCGGCCGGGACCTGGAGCTGCTGAGCTTCCCCGAACTCGGCCGCATCCTGCGCTGGTTCGGCCAGTTCCACAGCGAGGAGCGGCTGCTGCCGAAGTACGCGTACGCCTCGCCGGGCGCGCTGTACGCGACCCAGCTGTACCTGGAGACCGGCGGTCTGGACGGGCTCGCGGCCGGGCTGTACTACTACCACCCGGTCGAGCACAGCCTGATCCGGACCGGGCCCGCCGAGACCCGCGAGGAGGCCTACCTGACGCTGCACTTCTCCGGCAAACACGGCGCCATCGAGCCGGTGTACAAGAACAACATCCGCGAGGTGCTGGAGTTCGAGACCGGCCACATGCTGGGCGTCCTCGAGGAGGTGCTGCCCGAGTACGGGCTGGACGTGCGCCCGCTCGGCCTCGACCCGGCGGTCAAGGAGCGGCTGGACGTCGCCGAGGAGGACCACTACCTGGGCGGCTTCACGGTCGCCCGGGGCGGCGGAGCGGCCCGCGCCGAGTGCACCGAGCTGTACCTCCAGGTCCACGAGGACCGGGTGGAAGGCCTGCCGGCCGGCCTCTACCGGTACACCGACGGCGACCTGGAGCGGGTCTCGGACGCGGTGGTGGAGTCCCGGCACGTGATCGCGATCAACCAGTCCGTCTACGCCCGGGCCGCGTTCGGCATCACCGCCGTCAGCCGCGCCGAGCAGGAGTGGCTGGAGTACATCGCGCTCGGCACCAAGCTGCACCACCTGCAGCGCAACGGCCGGGGCCTGGGCTTCATGTCCTCCGGCTACAGCTCCAAGTCCGGCCACCCGCTGCCCGCTTCGCGCCGCATCGACGAGATCCTCGCCGGCCGCGGCATCGCCCCCGGCCCGTCGTACTTCTTCCTCGGCGGCAAGGTGAGCGAGGAGCAGATCCGCAGCGAGGGCATGCACGAGGACACCGTCCACATGAAGGGCCCGGCCGAGATCATCAAGGACGAACTGGCCAACCTGCTGCCCGACTACATGCTCCCCAACCGGGTGCTGGTCGTGGACGCCCTGCCGCTCACCGCGAACGGCAAGGTCGACCTCAAGGCCCTCGCCGCCTCCGACGCCGTCCGCACGGCCGACGCCCGCAGCGAGTACGTCGCCCCGGGCACCGGGCACGAGCGGTGGCTGGCCGAGGCCTGGGGGCAGGCGCTGAAGTACGAGGACGTCTCGGTGGCGGACGAGTTCTTCGCCGTCGGCGGCAACTCGCTGACAGCCGTGGCCCTGGTCCACCGGATCAACCGCGAGTTCGGCATCACGCTGCCGCTGCAGGTGCTGTTCGAGTGCCCCAGGCTGGTCGACCTGGCCGCCCGCATCGAGCGCGCCTGCGGCGAGGGCGAGGGCGGGGGCGGGGCCGGGGGCGGGGCCGGGGCCGGGGCCTCCAGCTCCCGGCTGATCCCGCTGCACCCCGGCGAGTGCGGCCGGCCGGTGTTCTGCTGGCCCGGGCTGGGCGGCTACCCGATGAACCTGCGCCTGCTCGGCCGGGAGGCGAGCGACGGCCGCGCCTTCTACGGCATCCAGGCGCACGGCATCAACGAGGGCGAGACGCCGTACCCGACCATCCGGGAGATGGCCGCCGCCGACGTCGCCGAACTGCGCCGGGTGCAGCCCGAGGGCCCGTACACGCTGTGGGGCTTCTCCTTCGGCGCCCGGGTCGCCTTCGAGGCGGCCTGGCAGCTGGAACAGGCCGGCCAGCGGGTGGAGAACCTGCTGCTGATCTGCCCCGGCAACCCGGAGGTGCGCCGGGACGACGGCCACCAGTGGGGCCGCGAGGCCTCGTACGCCAACCCCGCGTACGTGACCATCCTGTTCGGGGTGTTCACCGGCCGGATCAGCGGCCCCGAACTGGAGCGCTGCCTGACCGCGACGGCGGACGAGGACGGCTTCGTCGCCTCCGTGCACCGGATGCTGCCGGAGCTGGACGAGGAGCTGATCCGCCGGATCACCGGAATCGTCGGTGAGACCTACGAGTTCGAGTACAGCTTCCGCGAGCTGGCCGAGCGGCGGCTGGACGCCCCGGTGACCATCTTCAAGGCCGCCGGCGACGACTACTCCTTCATCGAGGGCAGCAGCGGCTACTCCGCCGCCCCGCCCGCCGTGGTCGACCTGGCCGGCGACCACTACGGGGTGCTGAAGGAGCACGGCGTGGCCGAACTCGTCGCCGCGATCCGGGCGCTGGAGCGGACCACGGACCGGGAGACCGCCCCGGAGCACTGACGCGGACACGCTCACGGATGGCCCAGAATCCGTGAGCGGGGGAACCCCTTCGGATAGGGATGGCTCGGCTTACCGCCGATCCCGTCCCGATCCGAAGGGGTTCCCTGTGTTCCAGAAGTCCGTACGGGCCGTCGCGTGTTGCGCGCTGCTCCTCGTAGCCCCGCTCGCCCTCGCCCAGCCCGCCGCCGCCATCGCCTCCTCGACGGTCACCTCGAACTCCGAGAACAACGGCCCCAAGACCCCGGAGGAGGCCGCCGCCTGCAAGTCCGTCACCAGCGCCCTGCTCGGCGGCTTCGGCTCCATGCTCGGCAACGCCGTGTGCGTGGTGAAGCCCGCCGTCAAGGGCTGATCAGCGCACGACCCGTCAGCGCACGGACTCTGCCCGCAGGGGCGTCCGTGCGCTGACGTAGTATCCGGCGCCATGACGATCGAGGACGCGAGCACTGCCGACACGGTCGAGGTGAAGGCCGAGGACTGACGGCCGCGCCGGGTGCCGGTCAGGCGATCCGGGTCGGGGGGCCTTCCACGGTGTGGCCGGTGGTGGTGAGGAGGGCCGCGAGGTCGGCCGGGGTGACGGACCGGGGGGTGCGGAGGAAGAGCTCCTCGGGGTGGAGCGAGAGCAGGGTGATCCGGTGGTCGTTGAGCGTGGTGGGGGTGTGGGCGAGCGCCGTGGTGCGCACCCGCCACAGCGTGGTCGGTGGCGGGGCGTGCGGAGACCACCAGCTGTGAAGCACCGCGGTGGCGAGCAGGGCGAGCGCGGAGGTGCCCAGGACGACCGGGCCGTCCGGGCCGTGGACGACGACCTTGGCGATGAGGTCGGCGGCGGTGACGGAGAGGAAGACCGCGGCGAGCTCGACGGTGTCGCGGCGCCAGCGGCGGTCGCGTCGGGCACCGGGGACGCGGCGGAGGGAAGGCTTCGAGTGCTCCATGACCTCCACCGTGCCCGACCGGTGTTTCCCGGCCGCGTACCTGCCGTGACCTGGTGGTTACGGTCCGCGTGAGGCTGTTACGGGAGCAGTTCCGCGGCTGCGGCCTTCACCTCGGCGAGGAGGAGGCGGAGGTCGTCCTCCGTCGTCGTGGCGTTGAGGAGGCAGGCGCGGAGCATCTCGTGCTCGCCGAGGCGGGCGCCGGTGACGAAGACCCGGCCGCGCTGCTGGACGGCGGCGGGGAGGTCGCGGTTGAGGGTGTCGCGGGCGGCGGGGTCCAGGCCGGGGGCGCGGTGGCGGAACGCCACGATGGAGGTCTGGACCTCGGCGAGCAGCTCCAACTCCTCGTCGGCGCTGACGAGTTCGCCGAGGCGGCGGGCCAGCGCGGTGCACCGGGCGATGTCCCGGGAGAGGCCGGCACGGCCCTTGTGGGCGATGGTGGCCCAGACCTTGAGGGCGCGGAACGGGCGGGTCTGCTCGGTGCCGTACTCGGAGAACCAGCCGAGCGCGCCGGCCGCCTCGTCGCGCAGGTAGGACGGGACGAGGCTGAAGGTGCCGCGCAGCTCCTCGGTGTCGCGGACCAGGGCGCAGCCGCAGTCGACCGGGACGCCGAGCCACTTGTGCGGGTCGAGGGCGAGCGAGTCGGCGCGCTCCAGGCCGGCGTAGCGGTGGGAGATGGCGGGGTCGAGCCGGCCGAAGGCGCCGTACGCGCCGTCCACGTGCAGCCAGAGGCGCTGCTCCTCGCACAGGTCGGCGATCGGGCCGAACTCGTCGACCGCGCCGGTGCCGACGGTGCCGGCCGAGGCGACGACCAGGAAGGGCAGCAGGCCGGCCGCCCGGTCGCGCTCGACGGCGGAGCGCAGCTCGGCGGTGTCGAGGAGGCCGTCGGGGCCGGTGGCGACGGTGCGCAGGTGCTTGCTGCCGAGGCCGAGGAGTTCGGCGGCCTTGCGGACGCAGGAGTGGGTCTCGCCGGTGACGTAGCCGGCCAGCGGGGGCAGGCCGGCCAGGCCGTCCTCGCGGACGTCCCGGCCGGCCCGGCGGGCGGCGCGGTTGCGGGCGGCGGCGAGGCAGACGATGGTCGCCATCGAGGTGCCGGAGGTGAGCAGCCCGCCGCCGGCCGGGTGCGGGAAGCCGACGAGTTCGGCGATCCAGCGGACGACGGCGCGTTCCAGGTGGACGTCGGCGTGGTCGCCGCCGGCCGAGCTGGGGTTCATCGCGGACGCGGCGAGGGTGGCGAGCACCCCGGCGGGAGCGGGGGCCGAGTTGACCCAGCCGAAGAAGCGCGGGTTGCCGTTGCCCATGGGGTACGGCATGACCTCGCGCCCGATGGTGTCGACCAGTTCGGCGAGCGGGCGGCCGTCGGCGGGCAGCGGGGCGTCGAGCAGGGCCTGGCGCGCGGTGTCGTCCATGGGCTGCCAGATCGGGCGGTCGGGGAGTTCGGCGAGGTAGTCGGAGACCAGTTCGGCGGTGGCGTGGGCGGCGGCGCGGAAGTCGTCGGTGGCCATGCGGGGCGCTCCAGGGGGCCGGGGGAGGGGAGGCGCGGCATCCTCGGCGCACCCTGATCAGGCGATGGTCGGGTGATCTTACGCAAAGGGCCCGCGCCGTGCGGCGCGGGCCCAGCAGACGGAACGGGGGCGATCAGTCCAGCGAGCGGGACGGGGGCGATCAGTCCAGCGAGGCGGACAGGCCGCTCGCCGAGCGGCAGTAGCCCTGCATCTCCTTGTTGGTGATCTTGGCGCAGAGCCGGCCGGCCGCGCCGGCGTCCGTGTAGTTGACCGTGTAGTAGCTGACCAGGCCCTCCGCGCAGGCCTTGCGCTGCCAGCCGTCGGCGGCGGTGGCGCACTGCTGGGCGGCCCAGTCCTCGCGGTCGAGGTTGTACTTCATGGTCCGCGAGCCGACGCCGCGGCTGCAGTCCACCGCCCCGCCGCCGGCCTTGCCGTTGAGGCACCACTTGAGGGCGTCGGCGTAGACCTCGGGGTGGTTCGGGTAGTCGTGCGAGGAGAGGTAGAAGGTCGGGGCGTAGAAGAAGCAGGCGGACTGGAACAGGGCCGGCTGGTCCTTGCACGGGTAGAGCGGGTCCTGGGCGAGCTTGTCGGCGGGCAGGTTGGCCTTGGCCTGCTCGTCCTCCTCGTCCGGGCCGAAGAGCTGCATGAACAGGCCCTCGGAGCAGCGGATCTTGTTCTGGTCGGTGGGGAACTTGTTGCACAGGTCGCGGGCCTTGGCGACGTCCTGCTTGACGACGAACATCGTGCCGTGGCCGACGCCGTGGATGCAGGGGCCGCTGTTCTTGGGCGCGCAGAGCTTGAGCAGGTCCACCTCGGGCTGGGCGGAGGCGTTCAGCATCTCCTCGACGGCGCCGTGCAGGTAGCCGGCCGCGCAGGTCTCGTGCGGGAAGGAGATGACCTTCTGGAAGTCCGCGTTGAAGCGCTTGACCGCCGCGTGGCCGAGCTCGTGCGCGATCGGGTGGCAGAAGCGCACGGTGTACGGCTTCTCCTTGGTGATCTTGTCGA
This sequence comes from Kitasatospora sp. NPDC033851, assembly GCF_055576085.1. NCBI lineage: Bacteria > Bacillati > Actinomycetota > Actinomycetes > Kitasatosporales > Streptomycetaceae > Kitasatospora > Kitasatospora sp. NPDC033851. Next base: position 34,756 of record NZ_JBVIRL010000018.1, read on the forward strand.
GGTCGGCGAGGGCGACGCCGGGGTCGGTGGCGTCCATCTCGGCCATCAGCTTGTTGCGCAGCGTCGAGCGGGTCCACACCGCCGGGTCGCCGGTCGGAGTGGCGCTCGCGGGGCCCGCCGAGGTCGGCTGGGCGCCGCCGGCGGCAGGAGCCCCGGGGGCCGCGGCGGCGGGCGTCCCGGTGGCCGCCGCGGGCGACCAGTCGGTGACGGCCACCGACCCGAGGCCCAGGACGCCCAGGAGGAGGGCGGTGAGAATCGCGAAGACTCGCGGCTGCATGACGGGATCCCCCGGCGGATCGAGGTGAAAGGGTTCGCTCCCATCCTGACGGCAGGGGGGCGGGAATCCACGATTTCGCCCGCCATTCGGGAGATGTCGGCGACGCTACCGCACCGTGCGACGCTCGGGAGCGGCGGGATGGTTCCCGGTGATCACCCGGACGGCGCAACGGCCCGTGTGGCCGGGCCGCTGCGCCGTCCGGGCGCCGGTGCGTCGCCGCGCCGCTGCGCCGACCGGGTGCCGGTGCGCCGTGCGGGTGCGGGGAGTCATAGCTCCAGCGTGACCTGGTACTCCGTCAGCCAGGCGTCCAGGTCGAGCGCGAGGTCCACGCCCAGCCGGACGGACTGCGGGTCGGTGTCCGGGGCGAGCGCGTCGGCGAGGCGCCGCCGGTCGAGCAGGTCGAGTGCCGGGGACTTCCGCTCGGCGGCGAGCCGGGTGAGTTCGGCGCGCAGCCGGGCCGGGTAGTGCGGGTCGGTGGTCACCGGGTAGGGGCTCTTCGCCCGGTCGGCGATCGCGGCCGGCAGCACGTCCCGGACGGCGGCGCGCAGCAGGCTCTTCTCCCGTCCGTCGAAGCTCTTCATCGCCCACGGTGTGTTGAACACGTACTGGACCAGCCGGTGGTCGCAGAACGGCACCCGCACCTCCAGCCCGTTGGCCATGCTCATCCGGTCCTTGCGGTCGAGCAGGATGCGGACGAAGCGGGTCAGGTTGAGGTAGGAGATCTCACGCATCCGCCGCTCCAGCGGGTCGGCCGCCGCCAGGTGCGGGACCTCGGCGATCGCCTCGCGGTAGCGGGACCGGCGGTAGCCCTCCAGGTCGAGCTTGCGCAGCAGTTCGGCGTCGAGCAGCTGTTCGCGCGGGCCGGAGCCGCTGCCGGCGATGGCGCTGAGGCCCGCGGCCCAGGGGAAGTCCTCGGTGGCGACGCTCCTCGGGTCGTGGAACCAGCTGTAGCCGCCGAACAGCTCGTCCGCGGACTCGCCGGACAGGGCGACGGTGGAGTGACGGCGCACGCCCCGGAAGAGCAGCAGCAGGGACACGTCCATGTCGCCGACCCCGCCCGGCAGGTCGCGGGCGCGCAGCGCGGCGGAGCGCCGGGAGGGGTCGGTGAGGTCGGCGGCGTCCAGCTCGATCACGCTGTGGTCGGCGCCGATGTGGTCGGCGAGCAGCCGGGCGTACGGGCCGTCCTCGGTCTGCCGGACCTCGTCGGCGTGGAAGTGCCCGCTCCGGCCGGTGAACCCGACGGAGAAGGAGCGCACCGGGCCGGCCCCGGCGGCGCGCAGCGCCCGGGCGGCGAGGGCGGTGACGGCGCTGGAGTCCAGGCCGCCGGAGAGCAGCGAGCAGAGCGGGACGTCCGCGTCGAGCTGGCGGTGCACGATGTCCTCCAGCAGGGCCCGGACGGTGGCGACGGTGTTCGCCAGGCCGTCGCGGTGCTCGCGTGCCTCCAGCGCCCAGTAGCGGCGGACCGAGACGCCCGTGCGGCGCACCCGCACCACGTGCCCGGGCCGGACCTCCTGGATGCCCCGGTACGGCGTCAGGCCGGGGGTGCGGGTGTAGCCGAGCAGTTCGCGCAGCCCGTCCAGGTCGACCACCGGACGGACGGCGGGGTGGGCGAGCAGGGCCTTGGGTTCGGAGCCGAAGACCACGCCGTCCGGGGTGGGGTGGTAGTGCAGCGGTTTGACGCCCATCCGGTCGCGGACCAGCAGCAGTTCCTCGCGCCGGGCGTCCCAGACGGCGAAGGCGAACATGCCGTTGAGCCGCTCGGCGAGGCCCTCGCCCCACTCCAGGTAGGCGTGCAGCACGACCTCGGTGTCGCTGCGGGTGCGGAAGCGGTGGCCGGCCGCCTCCAGTTCGGCGCGCAGCTCGCGGTGGTTGTAGACCTCGCCGCTGTAGGTGAGCGCGGCCAGCAGCCGGCCGTCCCGCTCGACCGTCATCGGCTGGGTGCCGCCCTCGGGGTCGATCACCGCGAGGCGGCGGTGGCCGATCGCGGCGTGCGGCTCGAGCAGGACGCCGCCGGCGTCCGGGCCGCGGCAGAGCTGGGTGGCCGTCATCGCGTCGAGGACGCTCCGGTCCCTCGGTTCGGCGGTGAGGTCGCGGTCGAAGGCGACCCATCCGGTGATCCCGCACATCAGCCAGCCTCCGGTCTTCCGCTTCGTGTTCAGGGGATCACGCTACGTGTGGAGTCGGTGACGCTACAAGGGTTGGGCGGAAGACGAGCGAACGCGGGGCCGGGTGGGCGTCGAGGGCGGGTACGGGGTGCGCCCGGGCCGTGCGACTGGGCCATAAGCCGTCATGTCTGCCCGATATCGGGCAGGAACTTTGGCTTCGCGCTTCGATCGACCTAGGCTGCTCACTCGTGCCGAGCTCACCCCACCCTCACGAAGACCTCCTCGCCCACCTGACCCGGACCAGCCCGCTCGGGCCCCGGGAGGCGGCGCGGGTCGTGGCGGAGGTGCTGGCGTACTTCTCCGAGAGCACCGAGGAGTACGTGCGCCGCCGCCACACCGAGCTGCAGGCACGAGGTCTGACCAACGAGCGGATCTTCGCCCGGCTCGCCGAGGAGCTCCCGCAGCGGCGCGTCGCGGCGCCGGAACTCTCGGCCCGCCAGCTGCGGCGGATCGTCTACGGCTGAGCGCCGTCTGAGCGCCGTCGCCCAGGCGGCCCCGGAACGACCTGCGCCACCACGTCTACGCCACCCGTCTACGCCACTACGAACGAGGAGTCCACCCATGTGCGGAATCGTGGCCTACATCGGCCCCAAGGACGCGACCCCCTTCCTGCTGGAGGGACTGGCCCGGCTGGAGTACCGCGGCTACGACTCGGCGGGCGTCGCCGTCACCGGGCGCAGCGGCGGCATCAAGCTCCGCAAGGTGAAGGGCCGCGTCGCCGACCTCGCCGCCGCCGTGCCCGCCCGGTTCAAGGGCACCACCGGCATCGGCCACACCCGCTGGGCCACCCACGGCGTCCCCAGCGACGCCAACGCGCACCCGCACCTGGACAACGCCGAACGGATCGCCGTCGTCCACAACGGCATCATCGAGAACGCCGACGAACTGCGCGTCAAGCTGGCCGCCGACGGCGCCGTCTTCCGCTCCGAGACCGACACCGAGGTGCTCGCCCACCTGATCGCCGCGCACATCACCGAAGGCGTCGAGCTGGAGGACGCGGTGCGCGCCGCGCTCGGCCGGGTGGTCGGCACGTACGGCATCGCGGTGCTCGACGCCGAGCAGCCGGACCGGATCGTGGTCGCCCGCAACGGCAGCCCGATCGTGCTCGGCATCGGCGAGAAGGAGATGTTCGCCGCCTCGGACGTCTCCGCGCTGGTCCGCTACACCCGCCAGGTCGTCCACCTGGAGGACGGCGAACTCGCCACCGTCCGGGCCGACGGCTTCCGCACCTTCACCGCGGACGCCCGCACCACCCACCGCCAGCCGTCCACCGTGGACTGGGAGGTCGACTCCTTCGACACCGCCGGCTACGAGCACTACCTGCTCAAGGAGATCCACGAGCAGCCCGGCTCGGTCGAGCGCACGCTCAGCGGCCGGCTCGACGAGCGCTTCGCCACCGCGCACCTCGGCGGCCTCAACCTGGACGCCCGGGAACTGCGCGAGATCCGCCGGGTCAAGATCCTCGGCTGCGGATCCGCCTACTACGCGGGCGAGATGGGCGCGCAGCTCATCGAGGAGCTGTCCCGGATCCCCGCGCACAGCGAGCCGGCCTCGGAGTTCCGCTACCGCAACCCGGTGATCGAGGCGGACACCCTGTACGTCGCGGTCAGCCAGTCCGGCGAGACCTACGACACGCTGGCCGCCGTCCAGGAGATCAAGCGCAAGGGCGGCCGGGTGCTCGGTGTCGTCAACACCGTGGGCAGCGCGATCGCCCGCGAGTGCGACGGCGGCATCTACCTGCACGCCGGGCCGGAGGTCTCGGTCGCCTCCACCAAGGCGTTCACCTCGACCGTCGTCGCCTTCGCGCTGCTGGCCCTGCACTTCGGCCGCATCCACGACCTGTCGCCCGCCGACGGGCGCCGGATCGTCTCGGCGCTGCAGGCGCTGCCGGACCAGATCCGCGAGGTGCTCGACCAGAGCGAGGCGATCGCCGAACTCGCCGCCGAGTACGCCGAGTCGACGGGCATGATGTTCATCGGCCGGGTGCGCGGCTACCCGGTCGCCCGGGAGGGCGCGCAGAAGCTCAAGGAGATCTCCTACGTCCACGCCGAGGCCTACCCGGCGAGCGAGCTCAAGCACGGCCCGCTGGCCCTGATCAGCCCCGAACTGCCCACCGTCGCCCTCGTCCCGGACGACGAGCTGCTGGACAAGAACCTCACCACGCTGGGCGAGATCAAGGCCCGCTCGGGGCGCGTCATCGCCGTCGCCCACCGCCGCCCGGAGGAGAAGCTCGCGGACCACTGCATCCTGGTGCCCAAGAGCGAGCCCGAGCTGGACCCGCTGCTGCTCAACATCCCGCTGCAGCTGCTCGCCTACCACGCCGCCGTCGCCCTCGGCCGCGACGTGGACAAGCCGCGCAACCTGGCGAAGAGCGTGACGGTGGAGTAGCCCGCACGGAGAGACGTCGGGCCCCGGTCGCTGTGCGGACGACCGGGGCCCGGCCGATTTCGGGGCCCGGCCTCGCCACCTCACCGGCACCTCGTCGGAGGCTCAGAAGACCGAGCAGCCGGAGAGGGTGGTCAGGGTGTCCAGGGCGGTGACCGCGGCGACGGAGTTGCCGGCCTGGTCGAGGCGCGGACCCCAGGCGCAGACGGCGGCGCGGCCGGGGAGTATGGCGAGGATGCCGCCGCCGACGCCGCTCTTGCCCGGAAGGCCGACGCGGAACGCGAACTCGCCGGCGGCGTCGTAGGTGCCGCAGGTGAGCAGGACCGCGTTGATGCGCTTGGCCTCGCTGCGGGACATCAGGTGCGTGCCGTCGGCGCGCACGCCGTAGCGGGCGAGGAAGGAGCCGGCCAGGACCAGGTCGCGGCAGCTCGTGGCCAGGGCGCAGTGGGCGTAGTAGTGCTCCAGGACGGTCTCGACCGGGTTCTCCAGATTGCCGTGGCTGGCGATGAAGTGCGCCAGGGCGGCGTTGCGGTGGCCGTGCTCGGCCTCGGAGGCGGCGACCACCGGGTCGGTGTCGAGCCCGGGATTGCCGGACTCGCGGCGCAGGAACTCCCGTACCGCGCTGGAGGCGTCGCCGGTCATGGTCTGCAGGCGGTCGGTCACCACGAGGGCGCCCGCGTTGATGAACGGGTTGCGCGGGATGCCGTGCTCGGTCTCCAGCTGCACCAGGGAGTTGAAGGGGTTGCCGGACGGCTCGCGGCCGACGCCCCGCCAGAGCGTGTCACCGCCGTAGGCGACCGCGAGCGCCAGGGAGAACAGCTTGGACACGCTCTGGACGGAGAACGGCTGCTCCCAGTCCCCGACGCCGTACAGCTCCCCGTCGACGGTGGCGACGGCCATGCCGAAGGCCTCCGGGTCGGCGGTGGCGAGGGCCGGAATGTAGTCCGCGACCCGGCCCTGCCCCCGGGTCGCCCGGGCGGCCGCCTCCGCGGCCGCCAACAGCACCGGCCAGTCCAGGATCTCCCCGCCGGGCACACCGTTCAACGCACTTCCTCCACCGGCACCGACTACGGACACGATCGGGACCGGGCGCGCGGTGCGGGCGGCGTCCGGTCCGACCAGGATTATCCGTGTTTCGGGGCGGTGCTTCGGTACGGGGTGGGTGGTTGCGGCGGCACAGCGGCGGAACCGGCGGTGGAACCGCGACGGCTACGGCGGTTTACGGGGCGTTGGTGGGGGCCTGGACGGGCGGGCCGGTCAGCAGGGTGCCGGCGTCGGAGTAGGGCCAGCCGTTGGGGACGCAGTCGTGCAGCCCCTTGATCTGCTGCATCATCACCGGCGCCGGAGCGCCCGGGCCCGGGCAGTCGACGTGCCCGTTGCCGAGGATGTGGCCGACCTCGTGGTTGACCGCGAGCGCGTGGTACAGCTCGGGCTTGCCCTGGTAGAACTCGGACAGCTCGGTCCACCGCTTGAGGTTGATCACCACCTGGTGGGTCACGCCGCAGTTCACCCAGCCGCCGGTGTCCAGCCCGTACTGGCCGCAGATCCGGTCGGTGGACTGTGGAGTGGCCAGGTAGACGGTGAAGTCCACCGGGTCGGCGGGCATCCGCTGGAAGGAGGCCGTACCGCCGGCGGCCCAGCCGTGCCGGACATCGCCCAGGACCGCGTCCACCTCGGCGGCGAACTGCTCCGGACTCTCCGCGATCCCGTTCTCCACCCGCACCTTGTACCGGTACAGGTGCTCGCCGGTGCCGAAACGGGCGGAGCCGCCGGGCGCCGTGGTGAACACGAGCGCGGCCGGGCCGTGCTCGCGTTCGCTCCACGGCTGCCACCACAGCAGGCCGGCCGTCACGGCGGCGGCCACCGCGAGGGCGAGCGCGCCGTGCCAGAGCTTCCGGGGGCGCAGCCGCCGGGCGCGGAGCCGGGTGAGCGTCTTCACCGGCTGCCCCCGAGGGGGCCGTTCGGTCGGGCGGGTATCGGGGCCAGTGTGGACATGGCGGTACGGCTCCAATGCGGGGCCCGGGCGGGCTTCGGGGTTCTACCGGGAGGAACGGGTGGGGACGGGGCAGGGGTTCAGGGGGTTCGCGAGGCCGGGGTGAGGTCTCCTGTCGGATGCGGGGCCCGGGTGGTTCCCGGAACCGCTCGATGGTGTCACCCGTGCGGCGTGTCCCTGGGATCGGGGGCCGGATTCGGGTGTTGTGGTGCGGGTCGACCCACTCCCCGTGCACGTCATCGGAGGCACCGTCATGTCCACCACCGCCGTTTTCGCCGTCGACGGGATGAGCTGCGGCCACTGCGAGAGGACGGTCAGCGCCGGGCTGTCCGCCCTGCCGGGCGTCACCGACGTCGTCGCCGACGCGCCGAGCGGGCGGGTCACCGTGGCCTCCGCGCAGCCGCTGGACGAGGCCGTGGTCCGCGGCGCGGTCGACGGGGCCGGGTTCACGCTGGTCGGGCCGGCCTGAGTGCGGGCCAGAGTGCGGGCCTGAGTGCGGGTCTGAGGCCGGGTTCGCGCCCGGTTTCGGGAGCGATGCGTGGGGTCCGTCGGTGGGGTGACCGACGGACCCTGCCGCCGTCCGGGGTTCAGCCCATCGACTTCGCGCCGTCCAGGGACTCGCGGATGATGTCGGCGTGGCCCGCGTGCTGGGCGGTCTCGGCGACGATGTGCAGCAGCACCCGGCGGGCCGACCACGTGGTGTCCGCCTGGAACCACGGGGCCTTCGGCAGCGGGTGGGCGGCGTCCAGGTCGGGGAGCGTGGCCACCAGCTCGTCCGTACGGCGCGACACCTCCTCGTACGCGGCCAGGACGCCGGCCAGCGTCTCGCCGGGCAGCATCCGGAACTCGTCGGCTCGGCGGGCGAAGTCGGCCTCGGTCCACGTGGTGAAGTCGGGCATCGCGGACGGGCCATCCACGATGAACTCCGCCCAGAGCCGCTCGACCGTGGTCACGTGCTTGATCAGGCCGCCCAGACAGAGCGCGCTCGCGGTGGTCCGCAGGCCCGCCTGCTCGTCGGTGAGGTCGCGGGTGGTGAAGCGCAGGAAGTGCCGCTGCTTCTCCAGCGCGACCAGGAGGTCGGCGCGCTCGCCGGTGACGGTGCTGGGGGTCGCGGCGGGGGTGCTGGTCGTGGTCGGGGTCGTCGTGGTCATGGCTTAGGGCCTTTCGTTCGGTTCCTGCTCCCTCGGACAAGAACCACGCTACGGACCATTGCGGCCACTTCCTGTCCTGAATTCCGGGAAGAATCGGATCCATGGCGAACACCAGCACCAGGACGCTGCGACTGCTCTCCCTGCTCCAGACCCACCGGTACTGGCCCGGCGAGGAACTGGCCGACCGGCTCGGCGTCTCCGTCCGCACCCTGCGCCGCGACGTCGACCGGCTGCGCGAACTCGGCTACCCCGTCGACGCGCAGCGCGGCGTCGACGGCGGCTACCAGCTGGCGGCGGGCGCGGCACTGCCGCCGCTGGTCATCGACGACGAGGAGGCGGTGGCCCTGGCGGTGGGCCTGCAGGCGGCGGCGGAGAGCCCGGTGGAGGGCGTCGCCGAAGCCTCGGTGCGCGTACTGGCGAAGGTGGTCCAGGTGATGCCGGCCCGGCTGCGCCGCCGGGTGGAGGCGCTGCGCACGATGACCGTCCCGGTCGACTGGGGCACCCAGGCGGGCGCGGGCGTCGACCCGGACATCCTCACGGTGGTGGCCCTCGCCTGCCGGGACGGCGAACGGATGCGATTCGCGTACACCGCCGCCGACGGGCGCGGCACCGAACGGCACGTCGAACCGCACCGGCTGGTCTGCCTCAACCGCCGTTGGTACCTCGTCGCGTACGACCTCGACCGCGCCGACTGGCGCAGCTTCCGCCTCGACCGGCTGACCGCCCCGCAGGGCAGCGACGCCCGCTTCGCCCCGCGTGTCCTCCCGGCCGCCGACGCGGCGGAGTTCGTCCGCGCGGGCCTCAACGGGATGCCTCGCCCGCAGCGGGTGGAGGTGCTGATCGACGCGCCCGCCGACCACGTCCGGGCGCGGGTCGGCCGCTGGGGCACGGTCGAGCCCGTCGCCACCGGCCGCTGCCGGCTCCTGATGACCGCCGACTCCCTCGACTGGCCCGCCATGGCGCTGGGGTCGCTGGGCGCCGACTTCGAGGTGATCGGCCCTCCCGGGCTGCGGACGCTGCTCGCGGACTGGAGCACCCGCTTCGGACGGGCTGTGGAGCGGGGGGAGGAGGCCGCCGACTAGGAAGTCGGGCCGGCCGACTTCCGGTGCCGGGGGCTGCGGGGCTCGCGGCTTCTCGGCTTCTCGGCCTACTCGGCTATGGGGCGAGCGCGTCGAGAGTGGACCGGAGGCGGGTGAGGGCGGCGGGCAGCTCGGTGAGCGGGGGTGTGGCGAGGGCGAGGCGGACGGCGTTGGGATGGTGGGGGGTGGTGGCGAAGGCGTCGGCGGTGGAGATCAGGATGCCCTCGGCGGCGAGGGAGGCGGCCACCTGATCGGGGCGCTGGTGGGGTTCGAGGGTGAGCCAGAGGATGTAGGAGCCGGGGTGGGCGGTGATGCCCAGGCCGGCGAGGGCGGTGCGGGCGACGGCCTGCCGCGCGGCGGCGTCCGTACGGCGCTCCCGTTCCAGGCGGGCGACCGTGCCGTCCGCGAGCCAGCCGGTGGCGAGGGCGGTGATCAGGCCGGGCGCACCCCAGGCAGCCGTGCGCAGTCGGGTGGTCGCGGCCCGCAGCAGGTGGTCCGGCAGGACGGCGAAGCCGAACCGCAGACCCGGCGCCACGTTCTTCGACAGGCCGGCCACGTAGCAGGTGCGTTCGGGCGCGAGGGCGTGCAGGGGCGGGGGCGGTACGGCCTCCAGGAAGGCGTACGTGCCGTCCTCGATCAGCGTGCAGCCGTGCTCGGCGGCCAGGCCGGCCAGGCGCTCGCGCCGCGCCCGGTCGAGCACCCAGCCGAGCGGGTTGTGGACGGTCGGCATGGTGTACACCGCGCGCACCGGGCGGGCGCGGCAGAGCCGGTCGAGTGCGTCGAGGTCCGGGCCCGCGTCGAGGTCCGGGCCCGCGGGGGTGATCGGGACGGGCGCCAGGTCCAGCCCGTGCGCGGCGGCGAGCAGCTTGATACCGGGATAGCTGAGCGCGTCCACGGCCAGGACGTCCCCGGGGCGGGTGAGGGTGCGCAGGACGCAGTCCAGCGCCTGCTGCGCCCCGCTGGTGAGCAGCACGTTCTCCGGCGCCGTGTCGACGCCGCGGTCCAGCAGGTACCTGGCCACCGCCGCCCGGTCGTGCCGGTGGCCGCCCGGCGGGTGCTGGCGCAGCAGCGCCTCCGCGTCGCCCGAGGAGGCGAGGGCGCGCAGGGCCTGCCGCAGCAGGTCGCCCTGACCGGGGGCGAGCGGCTGGTTGAAGGAGAGGTCCGCCACCCGGGGTACCGGGAGCGCGCGGGAGGGCTCGAGGCCGTCGTAGCCGGAGCGCACCCGGACGAAGGTGCCCCGGCCCTGCTCGCCCACCACCAGTCCGGCGGCGGCCAGTTCGGCGTAGACCCGGGTGGCGGTGGCCAGGGCGACCCGCCGTTCGCGGGCCAGGGCGCGGTGGGTCGGCAGCCGGGTGCCGGCCGGGAGCGCGCCGGAGCGGATGGCCGTCGCGTACTCGTCGACGATCGCCTTGTAGGAGGGCGGTCGCACCGGTCACCTGCCGTTCCTGGGGTGGCGTGTACGGGAGCGCGGACCGGGAGTGTATCCAGGACAATAACTGGATTGTCATGGATGGGAGTTCCTAGCCTCGACACATCCAGCAGCGAGGCCGGCCGGGCCAGCAGCGAAGCCGGGAACGGAGCACGCGCCCATGACCATCCGCAGCGAGCGGGACCAGCACGTCGTCACCCTCACCATCGACCGGGAGAGGAAGCTCAACGCCATCGACTACCCGACGATCGACGCACTGCTCGCCGAGCTCGACCGCATCGACGCCGACGAGACCGTCCGCGCCGTCATCCTCACCGGCGCCGGGCAGCGGGCCTTCAGCGCGGGCGCCGACATCCCGTCCCTGGCCGCCAGCATCGCCGGTGGGCCCGAACGGGCGCTGCGCGAGTTCGTCCGGCGCGGCCACACCCTCACCCGGCGGATCGAGGAGTTCCCCAAGCCCGTCATCGTGGCCGTCAACGGACTTGCGTACGGCGGTGGTTGCGAGATCACCGAGGCCGCGCCACTCGCCGTCGCCGCCGAGCACGCGACCTTCGCCAAGCCGGAGATCTCGCTCGGCTTCCCGCCGCCCTTCGGCGGCTCTCAGCGGCTGCCGCGCCACGTCGGCCGCAAGCGCGGCCTGGAGATGATCCTCACCGGCGACCCGGTCCCGGCCGCCCGCGCCGCCGGGATCGGCCTGGTCAATGCGGTCGTTCCGGCAGGTGAGCTGCTGCACACCGCACGGGACTTGGCCGACCGCATCACCCGGCACGCCCCCACGGCGGTGGCCGCCTGCCTGCGGGCCGTGACCCGGGGCGTCAACCTCCCGATCGACGAGGGACTCGCGGCCGAGGCAGCGGCCTTCGCGGCGACCGTAACGACCGAGGGCGTACGGGACGGGGTGCGGCGCTTCCTGGACCGCACGTCCGCCTCCCGCTGAGGGAGCCACGGCCGGCGGGACCGGTGACGCTGCCCGAGCCGACCCCCGTGTTTCGGACGGCGTCACGGTCCTGCATCAGCACGCCGGTCCGTGCGCCGGGCGAACGGACCGGTCGTGGGGGCCCAGGAGGTCAGCGGGCTCCCGGGTGCGCCGCCGGGAGGGCGGCGTCGTCTCCGCAGTGGGCGGCGACGGTGTCGGCGAAGGCGCGGGCGAGGGGGCAGAGGTTGTCCCAGTCGCGGATGGCCCAGCCGGCGGTGAGGGCCGGGAGATCGGGGAGCGGGAGCAGCCGCAGGCCGGGGTGGCCGGGGCCCTGCCACTGGGGGAGCGCGGGGACGACGGCGTGGCCGAGGCCGAGCTCGGCGAGCAGGATCGCGGTGTCCCAGTCCGCGACGCTGGTGTCGAAGACCGGCCGGATGCCCGACTTCCCCAGCCAGGAGTCGAGTTGGGAGCGGGCGACGGAGTTCTGCGGCAGCCCGATCAGCCGGGCGTCCTGCAGGTCGGCGGGTTCGATGCGGGCCCTGGCGGAGAGCGGGTCGCCCGCCGCGACGGCCAGGACCCACGGCAGGTCGACGACCGGCCGCTGGTCGATGCCGCGGGCCTGCGTGCCGAGGGTGATCCAGGCGAGGTCGACCCGACCGGCGGTGAGCGCCTCCAGACAGCTGCGGCTGGAGACCTCGGTCTGGAACTCCAGGCTGACGTGCGGGAAGCGCCGGCGGAAGGCCACCACGGCCGCGGACATGAAGTGCCGGATACTGGTGGCGCCGGTGGTGATCCGGACGGATCCTCCTTCGCCGCGCGCGAGTTCGGCGATCCGGTGCAGCGCGTGGTCGATGCCGCCGAGGCCGGTGGCGACGGCGGCCTGGAGCAGGCGGCCCGCCTTGGTGGGCACCACCCCGCGCGGGTGCCGCTCGATCAGGGAGAGGCCGAGCTCGCGTTCGAGGCGCTTCACGTGCTGGCTGACCGCGGACTGGGTGCAGTGGAGGTCACGGGCGACGGCGCTGAGCGAGCCGGCCCGGCAGACCGCGGCGAAGACGCGGAGGTCGTCAATGGTCACGGAGATCCAAGGTATCGCTTGGAGGCGTCCCAGCAAACCGGTGGATTGACTTGGGTGTTCGGCGGGTCGATCATCGTTTCCGGGCCCAGGGCGGCAACCCGCCCGCTGCCTTCGCGGCGTTCCGGACGCAAGAGGCGGGGGCGCGGGCGGGTGTCGACCCGCATGGATGCACATTGATGCAACAAGACACGTGACGTGCAACAGAAGGGGGAACGGTCATGCGGTACGCCGACGGTCCGGGTGCGCACTGTGAGGTGTTCGTCGAGGCACCGGTCGAACGGGTGTGGGAGCTGGTGACCGACATTGCCCTGCCCACCCGGCTCAGCCCGGAGCTCCACCGCGTCGCCTGGCTGGACGGCGCGGACCGCCCCGCGCCGGGCGCCCGCTTCGAGGGCCACAACCACCGCGCGAACATGCCCGACTGGCGGACGGTCTCCGAGGTGATCGAGCTGACCGACCCGGTCGCGACCGCGGACGCGACGGACCCGGCCGACGCCCGCACCTTCGCCTGGGCCGTGATGGACGCGGACGGTCGCTACGGCGAGCCGGTGTCCGAGGTGACCGGCTCGCTGGCGCGGTGGCGTTTCGACCTCACCCCCGAGAACGGCGGCACCCGGCTGCGCCAGTCGGTGGAGATCGGCCCGGGCCGCAGCGGCCTCAGCTCCTACATCGAGGCCAAGCCGGAGGCCGAGGAGAAGATCGTCGAGTTCCGACTCGGCGAACTGCGCAAGGGCATGACGGCCACCATCGAAGGCCTCAAGTCGCTGGCCGAGCAGGGGGATTAGGTCGGTCGGACCAGCGGGGGCCGGCGCGAGCCGTCGGCCCTCAGTCGGCCACCCGGCCACCCGGCCACCCGGGCGCCCGTGCGGCGCCGCGGGTTCGTACGCGGTCACCAGGACAGCGGGTACCGGACCGGGTGCCCGCCGATCCGGCCGGGCAGCAGGCCGATGAGGACCAGGAGCCCGGCGGCCAGCGCGAGCAGCGGAAGGAACGGCACGGGATGCGGCGCCTGGAGGACCACGATCACGGCGGTGGCAACCGCCGGAGAGTGCGAGAGGTGGGTGAGCATCATCGCGCCCAGCGAGAGTCCGGCGGCGATGGCCGCGCCCCAGGCGGTGCTGCCGGTGACGGCGAGGGTGGCGAAGCCGATCAGAGCCGACATCAGCTGACCGCCGACCAGGTTGCGCGGCTGCGAGATCGGCAGGCCGGGCGCGCCGTGCACCAGCGCCGCGCTGGCCGCCAACGGGGGGATCAGTAGCGGTTGGTGGAGCAGGACGCCGACCGCGACGAGCAGGAGCAGGGCGCCGATGGCGAAGACGGTGGCCCGCAGGGCGTGCAGCGGGTGCGGTCTGGGCGTGGCGACGGGCGGTGGCATGGACATGTGTGAGTGCTCCGGATGGGGGCAGGGACCCGGAGATGATAAACAGACTGTTGAGGTAAAGGTGGGATGTTTTGCCTGTCGGGCAACGCCGTCCACGTCCTGATGCGCCGACGATGCGCCGACCGAGCCCCGACCGAGCCCCGATCGGGCCCCGAGCGGAGGAGAGCGAGCACCCCCATGACCACCCTGTCCGGCACCGTGCCCGCCGGGGGGCTGGTTCAGCCCGCGTTGATCAGCGTGGCCGGGAGGTAGCCGGAGGTTATGCCGAGCTCCCATCCGTGGACCTGGACGGCGAGCGCGGCGAGGGCGATCGGGACGACCGGGAGCAGGGTGCGGGGCCAGGCCGTCGCGGGCGTGCTGTTGCGGTGTTGGGCGAGGCGGGCGGTGAGCGCCTCCTCGAAGGCCGACCGGTCGTCGTCCAGCAGGACCCGCAGCAGCTGCTGGTCGGGGCTCAACCCGGTCGCCCAGGACTCGCCCGCGGCCTCCAGGGCCCGGGCGGCCGCCGCGCGCTCCGCGGTGTCCGGCTTGCGCAGCGGGGCGGGGGCGACCCGCTGCGAGTGTCGCGTCTCCACGACACCGAGGTAGGCGCAGAGCGCGTCCATCTCGGCGAGGCTCGCCGGGTCGGAGACGGAGGTGCGGTCCGAGAACGGCAGCCGGTCGTGGATCGAGGGCGCGTAGTCCTCCGTCAGCAGCGGCCCGAACATCCGGTCCTCGTCCCGGATCAGGCCGCTGATCACGCACATCGCGAAGGCTTCCACCCAGGTGCCCGCCTTGGGCGCGAAGTCCACGGTGGCACCGAAGCTGATGTCGTCGCTGTCCAGCGTCTCCCCGATGTACGGGAAGGGGACCTGGAAGTCGCCCCGGGGGAAGCAGCCGAGCTGGAGCACGCCGAGGGCGCACTCGGCCGCCGTCCGCAGGGCCGCGCGGGCGTCGGCGCCGGCCAGCGCCGGATCCTCCAGGGTGAGGGCGCCGAGGTGGTCGAGCAGCTCGTCGCCCATCGCGCGGACGGACTTGATGGTCAGTTCGTCCTCGATGTCGTACCAGTGGCCGAGGACCCGGCCACGGACGTCCCCCAGAGCGTCCCGGATCCGCTGGTGGACCACCGTGTGGCGCGTCACTTCCACCATGTGCTGCTGTCTCCTCGTCGGTGGTGCGGTCATTCGTCCGCGATCTTGTGCTGACGGAGGGGTACGCTAGCAGTGGCCTCTGACAGGTGAGCGTGGGCGCGGGCCCGGCCCTCCAGGGCCGGGACGGCCCGTACGGTCCGTCGGTGTGGAGCGTTACGTGGGTCGCTGCTGCTGTTCGATGTACTGCTTGTCGAAGGTGCCGGGAGGACACGCCACTTCAAGCTGAACACTCCTCGCCGGTACCTGGTCACGAGGACCGAGTCGACGTGCAAGGCCGTGACGACTGTCCTGCCGCGCCCGGGGTGTGGGGCGTTGTCAGCGCCTGCGGGTAGGTTCTCGTCCCAGGTCTGCTCGGCCTGCGGGCTCAAGGACGGCCCCGAGCCCCTGATTCCCGCGATTCCCGGAGCTCAGAGGCTGCGGGCCTCCGTGGTCGGGCGGGCCTCCGTGGTCGCGTGGAGGTGGATCAGCGCGTCGTAGGTCGGGCCGATCGCGAGGCGGGGGAGCGGGTCGTCGCGGAACTCCGTACCGGCGTCATAGGTCGGACGGGCGGTGCCCAGCCAGGCGCGGGTGGCCGGCGGGGCGGAGCGCAGGTCGACGTAGTAGTCGCGGTGGCGCACCCGGTCGAGGGTGTACTCGTTCATGTCGGCGGTGGCCGGCGGAACGGTCACCTTCTTCCACGCGGGCGCGAAGGGCGCGTCCTTGGTGAGGAAGGAGCCGCGGTCGAAGGTGAAGCCGATGGAGAGGTAGCCCGCTCCCAGGGCGTCGCGCAGGTAGGAGCCCTGGGTCCTGGGGTACAGCACGGGGTCGCTGGACCGGTACCCGACGTGGCCGTTGTGCGCCGAGAGCAGCATCCTGCTGCCGGTGCGGCGCTGCCACCACAGGGCGTTGTCGGTCATGGCCCGGTCGCGGAAGTGCTCCTTCTCGGCCAGGTCGGCCGGGTCGTCGAGGTCCACGGCGGTGAAGGCGAAGGTCTGAGCGATGCTGCGGGCGTTCTGCAGCGCCCACTCGTACGCCTCGCCGCCCCCGCCCTCGGCCGCGGTGACCAGCTCCAGCGTCCGCTGCGCCACTGCGGCATTGGTCCGCCGCTCGGCGAGCGGCGTCGTGGTCAGGTACGTGACGGCGTCGTCGAACGGGCGCAGGCCGGCGTACAGCTGCTCCAGGCGGGGCAGCGACTCGGGCGCCGCGTCCCGGACGTAGCCGGTCACCCGGTCGAAGAGCTGGTCGCCGATCGAGGGGAAGTCCAGGTCGTCGCCGACGAAGTGGACCGGGCGCCCGGGGTGTTCGCGGTTGTGGGAGCGCATCCAGTCGATCAGGTCGGCGAACTCCTGCCGATCCCACGGGGATCCGCCCATCGTCTCCTGGACGAGTCGCCGGGCGTCGCCGCCGGTGCGGCCCTGGACGTAGTCGTCGACGCGCAGGCCCGAGGACCAGCTGGTCTCCAACGCGAAGGCGGTGAAGCCCTTCTCCTCGACGAGGTAGCGCAGGACGCGCTGCTTCATGGTGAAGAACTCGTGGGTGCCGTGCGTGGCCTCGCCGAGCCCCACCACCGTGGCGTCGCCGATCACGGCGCCCAGCGCCCGCAGGTCGGTGTCCCGGCCGCCGGCCTCGGTGCTTCGCAGCGGGTGGGCGATGGCGTCCAACTCCCTCACCACGGCAGAGGATTGACGCTGCGCTGCGTCCGCCGCCCGGTCCGCCGACCGGTCCGGCGGCTGGTCCGCAGCCGCCACGGTGGCCGGGGCGAACAGGGCGGTGGTCGCCATGGCTGCCGTGGCGGCCAACAGGGACCGTCGGCCGATGTGCGTGCCGCGTGCGGTCATTCTCGGCTGCTCCTCGAGATCGGTGGAGTCGTTCGCCGGCGAACGCCGGTAGACGAATCGTCGATCATCGAGGAGCGTTGGCGCGCTGAGGGATTCCGCCGAGTCGAGCCGGGGGGTAACCCCCGGGTGCCCGCGCGCCGTCCTCGGCTGGACGGCCCTCGGCGGCTTCCTGCCCAGCGTCGCGGTCGGCGGGCTCGGGGTGCTCGGCGCCACCGCCGTCGACATGACCGACCCGCAGGCCGCCCTGCAGAAGATCCTGCCCGGCTGGTTCAACCCGGTCTTCCTGCTCGCCCTGGTCGTCGGCACCATCGCGGTCAACGCCCTCACCGCCTACAGCGCCGGCCTCGCCCTCCAAGCCGTCGGCATCCGCATCCGCCGCACCCTCAGCGTGCTGGTGGACGGCGCGGTCGCGGTCGCGCTGACCCTCTACGCGCTGCTGGTCTCCAACTTCCTCGACACCGTCAGCAACGTCCTCCAACTGACCGTCGTCCTGCTCGGTCCCAGCACCGCGATCTACGCCGCCGACATCCTGCTGCGCCGCAACCGCTACGACGGCCACGCCCTGGGCGACGAGACGCCCGGCAGCCGCTTCTGGTACCGGGCGGGCTTCAACCCCGCCGGCGCCCTCGCCCTCGCCGGCGGCGTGGCGAGCGCGGCCCTCTGCGTCGACACCCTCTACACCGGCCCGGTGGCCGCCCTGACCGGCGTCGACCTGGCCCTGCCGGTGGGCATGGTGGTGGCGGCTGCCGCGTACGCCCTGCTGATGCGCCGTCGCGTGTGACGAGGGGCGGGGCCGGCCGAAAAGGAAACGGCAGGGAGATCGCACTCCCTGCCACTACCAAGCTATAGCGCACGCGGGGGCTTGCGGCAAGGCCCCGGTCACCCCGCAGAATCGATGGTCGAAAGGCCATGACCTGCGAAAACGGGAGTCGTGAAATGCGCGTGTTGTTGACGACATGGGGATCGCGCGGAGATGTCGAACCGCTGGCGGCCCTGGCGGCGGCGCTGCAGGGGCTCGGTGCGGACGTGCGGGTGTGCGCGCCGCCGGACGAGGAGTTCGTGGACCTGCTGGCACGGATCGGAGTGCCGCTGGTGCCACTCGGCCCGACGGTGCGCTCGGTGGTCGCCGGTCCGAAGCCGCCGACGGCGCAGGACGCCTTCCGGCTCGCCCCCGAGCTGGTCGCCGCGCGGTTCGACACACTCACCGCGACGGCCGAGGGATGCGACGTGCTCCTGGCGACCGGCCTGATGCCGGCCGGTGCGCGGGACGTGGCCGAGTACCTCGGCATTCGCTACGTGCTCGCGTGCTTCCACACCCTCGGACTGCCGTCGCGGCACTTCCGGCCAGGGGCACGGCCGGGCACACCCTCCCCGCAGGACGAGACCGACCACCGGGTGCTGTGGGAACAGGACGCCCAGCGGGTGAACGCGCTGTACGGCGGGGCCCTCAACCGCCACCGTGCGTCGCTCGGCCTTCCACCGGTCGACAACGTCCGCGACCACGTCGTCACCGACCGGCCGTGGCTGGCGGCGGACCCCGGGCTCTGCCCGTCGCAGGGCATGACGGAGCTCGACCCGGTGCAGACCGGCGCGTGGATCCTGCCCGACGACCGTCCGCTGCCGGCCGACCTGGAGACCTTCCTGGCAGCCGGTGAACCACCCGTGTACGTGGGCTTCGGCAGCATGGCCGCGCACGCCCCGGAAGGCATCGCTCGGGTCGCGATCGAAGCGGCCCGCACCCACGGCCGTCGGGTGGTCCTCGCCCGCGGCTGGGCAGGGCTGGCCCCGGTCGACGACCGGGACGACTGCCTGGTCGTCGGCGAGGTCAACCAGCAGGCGCTGTTCCGCCGCGTGGCCGCCGTCGTCCACCACGGTGGGGCGGGCACCACCACGGCGGCGGCCCGGGCCGGCGCGCCCCAGGTGGTCGTCCCCCGGATCGCGGACCAGCCGTACTGGGCAACCCGCGTGGCCGAGTTGGGCATCGGCGCGGCCCACCTCGACCCCGCGCCGACTGCCGACTCCCTGTCCGCCGTGCTCGCCACGGCCCTGGCGCCCGAGACCCGCGCACACGCGGAGACCGTGGCCGGCACCATCCGCACCGACGGGGCGACGGTGGCCGCGAAACTGCTGTTCGAGGCCGTGGCCGGCCAGGAACGGCCCCACGGATCCGAGTGAAACGCCGGCGGAACCGGTCGGCGGGTGGACCCGTCGGCGGGTGAACCAGTCGGCGCCGACGAGGCGGGGGAGCGGCCGCCTGAGCCGGGCGAGTTCCGCTCCGGACCATCCTCCGGCCGGTGTCCGTCCGGCCTCCGTCCGGCCTCCATTCGGTGTCCGTCCGGCCTCCGTGTGGTGTCCGTCCGGCTTTCGTTCGGCCTTCGTTCGTTCGGTCGGGGGCGCGTGACAGCCCGGACAGGGCCGGTTCCGGCACCGATCCGACGACCGGGCTCCGGCCGTCGGCGGCGTCGGTTAGGGTGCCCACCGGCGCGCCCGGCCACCGCAGGCCGGCGCGAGGGGAGGGCGGTATGACCGACGGAACGCGCGAGGGAGCCGGGAAGGACGGCGACGGCATCCAGTGGCTCGCGGAATTCGGTCGGCCGGGCACCGGCCTGCCCGGAACAGGAAGGCCCGACGCGGACGGTGAGGTCGGCGGTGTGGTGTTCGCCCGGGGGATCCCGCCGGAGGAACTCGCCCGCCGGATGGGCGCCGACCCTACTGCCGGGACCGCGCCGATCAGCGGCACCGAGATCCGGGCCCTGGACATCGACGTCTACCGCCCCGGCGACGACAGCGACGGTGTGATCCGGGTCGGCGAGTGCGGCGGCTGGTCGTTCGCGATCGAGTACGGCGACTCCACCGGCGGCGAACTGCTCACCGAGATAGCGCGCGACGGTGTCGAGGTCGTCCACTTCCGCCCGATGCCGGAGCAGCCGCCGGCACTGCTCGACTACGCCCGGGACGGCGCCGTGCTGTGCGGCTTCGGCCTCGGCGAGGAACGCTGGCGCTGGGGCCAGGAGCCCGACCTGCTGGTGCCGGACCTGGTTGCCGCGAGGGTCCTGGAAGCGGACGGTGTCACCCCCGCCGGTGTCGACAGGGCAGGCGGCGCCGGCGCCGAGGCCGCCCGCCGCCGCACCCTCGGCGCCGTCGAGCGGCGCTTCGGGTTGAGCCTGCCCCGGGCCGCCTTCGACGGGCTGCGCCTGCGGGCGTACGCCGTCCGGGGCACCCCGGGGATGGAGCCGGGGTGAGGCGCGGGCGCTCGCGGCGACGGAGGCGGTGAACCCGGCGGACAGTGCGATCACCGCGATCACCGCGATCACTGTGATTACCGCGAACAGGATGGACATCACCGTCATGGCCGGGCTCCTTCCCGGGCCCCACGGCGGGGCTCCGATGACCGTCATCCTTGCGCCCTGCCCGTCTTCGCACATGTGCCGATCGGGAGGTTCCCGGGCCGGAATTCTCGGTGAGACCCTGCCGATTGGCAGGGTCAGTTACCTCTCTGCTGAACTGTGAGGAGGCTCCGCGCAGAAGGAATCCGCCATGCACGTGGTGTTGTCCACCATCGATCCCTCCCTGGAGAACGCGCTCGTGGACCGGGGCCAGCGGGTGCTGGCCGTCATTCCGGCCGCCGAGCTGGCGAACCGCTCCGACTCCGCCCGGTACGGGCTGTGCGCCGTCGAGGACTGGGACGACTACACCCGACTGGCCCTGCTCGCGCGGGAATTGGAACCACAAGGAATCGCGTCGGTGTCCACCGGGGACGAGTGCTGCCTCCGCGCGGCCGCCGTCCTCAGGGCGTTCCTGGGCCTGCCCGGGCAGTCGCTCGCCTCGGCGGTAGCGGCGACCGACAAGGCGGTCATGAAGCGGGCACTCGCGGCGGCCGGCGTTCCGGTGGCGGACAACCTGCGGGCGGGCACCCCGGAGGACATCGCCGCGGCCGGTGACGCACTCGGCTGGCCCGTCGTGGCCAAACACCGGTACGGCTTCGCCACCCTGCACACCCACCTCGTACGCAGCCGCGAGCACCTCGCCGAACTCCACGCCCGCCGGGCCTTCGGACCGCTCGCCGGGCTCCCGGCGGGCTTCGCGGCCTCCGCCGTCGGCCGGGGGCTGGACCGGGCCCCCGGTGGGATCCTGGTCGAACGGGCCGTCCCGGTCGCGGCCGAGTACCACTGCGAGCTGCTCCGGCACGAGAGCCGCGAACTGTACTGCCTGCCCGGCCGGTACCCGGCCCCGCTGCTGGGAACCGGTGACGGCGACGGCGCGGCACCCGCGATCGGCTCGGTGCTGATGGACGACTCCGACGGTGAGGAGGCCGCGCGCGTCCGGGAGTTGGCGCGGGCCGCCGCCGACGCCCTGGGCCTCGTCACCGGGTTCGCGCACGTGGAGGTCCTGCGGGACACCACCGGAGCCTGGTACCTCGGCGAGATCGGCCTGCGCCCGGGCGGCAACATGATCCCCCACCTGCTGCGCCTGCAGCACGGCATCGACGTCGCCGCCCTCCTGGCCGACCTGGCCCAGGGCCGACCGCCGTCGATCCCCTGGCGCACCGGCCGCCCGGTGGCCTGGGCGGCGGTCCCGGCCGCACCGGGGAGACGGATCACCGGCATGCCCGACGCGGAGGAGATCCGCGCCCTGCCCCACGTGACGGACGCGATCGCCCTGGTCCGGCCCGGCACGGTGGTCGACGGCCCGCTGAGCAGCCTGACGGCGGCCGGGCACGTCTTCTGCACCGGCACCACCCCCGCCCGGGCCGCCGCCCACGCGGCCGAGACGGCGGCGACCTGGGCGCGCGCGATCACGACCGAGCCGACCACTGCAGGGTGAGCCGCGGTGTGCGGGTCGACATGTCGCCCCGGGCCATGGGCCTTTGACACGTGGCGGGGGCGGGCCGAGGAAGGGTCGGCGATGACGTGGGTCAGGGAGAAGTCGTCTGCGATGAGTTCCGCGCATGCGATGAGTTCCGCTCATGCGGTGAGTTCCGCTCATGCGGTGAGTGCGGCACATGCGATGAGCTCCGCTCATGCGACGAGCGCCGGCCACCTCATGAGCGCGGCTCATGTCGCGGGCGCGGGGCGACCGGCAACCGGATGTTCCGGCGGTGCGCCTCCGGCCCTAAGCTGCGGCCATGGAATTCTCGTCGGGCTGGGGCGTCGGACCGGTGTTCGGCGGCCGGGAGCCCGTTGTCGAGATCAGTGGTTCGGTGCCGACCGCGTGTGATGCCCAGCAGGTGGCGGAGATCCTCTTCGGGTGGGGCTGGCGGGTGCGCAAGCAGTCCTGGACGGAGTTCGAGGCCGAGCACACGTACGCCCGGTTGTCGGTGCTCCCGCTGGACCCGGTGGTCTTCACGGGCGAGATCGCGATCGGCGGGGTCACCGAGTTGATCGAGACCTTCGGCCGGATCGGCCACCGCTGCACCGTCGAACTCTACGACCCGGACAGCGGCGAACTGCTCGCCGAACGCCCGGTCCGCCCGCCCGCTGGATCTTGATCAGCTGGAGCGGCAGCAGCGGTTGCCCGATGCCTGCCCGGTGTTCGGGGAGGTGGCGGTGGACGGCGTCGATCACGCCCCAGTCTCCGGTGCGGGAATCGGGCCGCTCGCCCCGCCAGCCCTCCGGCCCGTCGGCGTCCACGCTGTCGTAGCCGGCGTGGCCGCTCTCGTCGCGTGCGGTGGTGTCGTTGCTCAACTCGCCCTCCGTGGCACGGTTTCGGCGCCCGGTGCGGGCGGACGGCGGTAAGGGTGCCACCGGGCGGGCCGGTTGAACCCTCACCCGGGTGGCCGGTGGCAGGGCGGGCGGCACGCGCCGCCCGTCCGGAGGTTTCCGGCAGGCAGCGGGGGGTCTCGGCGCCTAGGGTCTGTGGTGCGTCGACCGGGCCGCGCGCCGGGCGTACGCCGTCCCCGCCACGCGCCCGCCGCACGCCGGGGTGACCGGCCGACCCGAGAGGTGGACCCGCCCCATGTACACCGTCGTCCGTGGCGCCGGAGCGCTCGGCCTGACCGCGCTGCTGCTCACCGCCGCCACCGGCTGCCAGGGCGACGGTTCGTCCGCCGCCGAGCCCGCGCCCACCTCCCCGGCCTCCGGCACCTCCCCGGCTACGGGCACCTCCTCGGCCTCCGGCACCCCCGCGATCGCCACCGGGGCGAGCGCCCAGAAGCTGAACTGGCACGCCTGCCCCGCCCCCAACACCGCCCAGGGCAGCGGCACCGCGCCCGCCGCCGACTGGCAGTGCGCCACCCTCAAGGCGCCGCTGGACCACGGCAAGCCGGACGGCGCGACGATCGACCTCGCGCTGATCCGCAGCAAGGCCAAGGACGAGCAGCACCGGATCGGCTCGCTGCTCTTCAACTTCGGTGGCCCCGGCGCCTCCGGCGTGGCCGCCCTGCCGGCTTTCGCCCCGCTCTACGCCTCCCTCAACACCCGCTACGACCTGGTGAGTTTCGATCCGCGCGGGGTCGGTGCCAGCGCCGGGGTGGAGTGCCTGGACGACCAGGCGATGGACGCCACCGCCGCCGTCGACAGCACCCCGGACAACCCGGCCGCCGTGAAGTCCCTGGACGACACCAACGCCCGGTTCGTCGCCGCCTGCGAGCACAACTCGGGTGCGGTGCTGCCGTACGTGGACACCGAGAACGCCGCCCGGGACATGGACCTCATGCGGCAGGTGCTGGGCGACCAGAAGCTCTTCTACTTCGGCATCAGCTACGGCACCCAGCTCGGTGGCGTGTACGCGCACCTGTTCCCGCAGCAGGTCGGACGGCTCGTGCTGGACTCGGTCGTCGATCCGACCAAGGACCCGCAACAGTCCGCGCTCGGCCAGGCCCAGGGCTTCCAACTCGCCCTCGACGACTTCATGAAGGCCTGCGCCACACAGGCCGGTACCTCCTGCCCGACCGGCGCCGGCGGCGACGAGGGCACCGCGAAGGTCGCCGCCCTGGTGCAGAAGCTGGAGCAGTCGCCGCTGCCCACGAAGGACGGGCGGCAGCTCACCGAGACCCAGGCGGTCACCGGCATCGCCGGTGCCCTCTACAGCCAGGAGACCTGGCCCGTGCTGGCCGCCGGCCTCACCGAGGCGATGGAGCAGGGCACGGGCACCACGCTGCTCCAGCTCGCCGACGGGCTGAACGGGCGCGACGCGCAGGGGCACTACAGCAACCTGAACGCCGCGAACCGGGCGATCAGCTGCGTGGACGCGCGGCAGCGGTACTCCGACCAGGACGTCCAGCAGCAACTGCCGCAGTTCCAGGCCGCCTCCCCGGTGTTCGGCGCCTACACTGCCTGGGGCCTGACCGGCTGCACCGGCTGGCCCGTCCCGGGCAAGGGTGACCACCCGGAGGTCGCCGCCGCGGGCGCGGCGCCGATCCTGGTGGTCGGCACCACCGGCGACCCGGCCACCCCGGTCGAGGGAGCACACGCGATGGCGCAGCAGCTCGGTGCGGGCGTCGGCGTTACCGTCACGCTGCAGGGAGAGGGGCACGGCGGCTACAACACCGGCAACCCCTGCCTGAAGCAGACCGTGGACGCCTACCTGTTGGACGGCACGGTGCCGGCGGATGGGACGACCTGCAGCTGAGAGCGGGTCGCGTTCCGAAGTGGCCCAATGGAAACGGGGAAGATTGGCTCTGTCGGGCGGTCCACTTGACCGTTAGGCTCGTCGACGTGACGAACACCATGACGAACAGTGCGACCGACAACGCGACCGCCACCGTGACTGCCAACGCGACCGACACCTCGACGAAGGCCACCAAGGTCGACTTCTACTTCGACCCCGTCTGCCCGTTCGCCTGGATCACCTCCCGGTGGATCCTGGAGGTCGATCGCCACCGCGAGCTCGACCTCACCTTCCGGGTGATGAGCCTGTCGGTCCTCAACGAGGGCCGTACCGACCTGCCGGAGCGCTACCAGCGGCTGATGACCACCGGCTGGGGCCCCGTCCGGGTCTGCATCGCGGCCGCCGAGAAGCACGGCCAGCACGTGCTGAGAGACCTGTACACCGAGCTCGGCACCCGCTTCCACGACCAGGACCGGGCCGCCGATGACGCCGTCATCCGGGAGGCCCTGGTCGCGGCCGGCCTGCCCGAGGAGCTGGCCGACGCGGCGAACAGCACCGAGTACGACATCGCGCTGCGCAAGAGCCACCACGAGGGCATGGACCCGGTCGGCGAGGAGGTCGGCACCCCGACCATCCACGTGGACGGCGTCGCCTTCTTCGGCCCGGTGCTGTCCGCGATACCGCGCGGGGAGGACGCCGTGCGGGTCTTCGAGGGCGTCCGGCTGCTGTCCGGCTACCCGAACTTCTTCGAGCTCAAGCGCACCCGGACGGGCTCGCTCGACTTCTCCTGACCCCGTCGGGGGCCGCGGTCCCGGCGCCCCCGAGCGGGCGGGCGCCGGGACCGGGGTGAGGACGGCGGGCCTTCGGGGTCCCATCCGGGCGCGGAGCGACCGACCATGGAGACGGAGGCTCGGTTGCCCCCGAGAGGCGGTGAGTGCGGATGATCGTACGAATCCGGCTGCGCGCTGCTTGGCACCCCGCGACACCACCGCACTCCGAGCCGCATTCGGAGCCGCACCCCGAGCCGCACTCGGTGCCGCACCCCGAGCCGGGGCCCGGCTCCGGGCAAGCGGCGAAGCGCGGCCCCGGTCAAGGCCCGCGCTGGGGCCCGGACCCAGGCCCGGGCCCCAGTCAGGGCTCCGGTCAGGGCTCCGGCTGGACCCCGCGCCCAGGCCAAGGCCAAGGCCCGGGCCAGGGCCCAGGATCAGGCCAGGGCCCCGGCCGGCGCCCGGGCCCAGGAGGCCCGCCCAAGCCCCCGCCGCCCTCGTGGCGCCGCTGGCTGCTCCCCGTCGCCGTCCTGGTGACACTGCTCCTGCTCGTGCTGTTCTCCAACCCCGGCACGCCCGGCACCCGCTACGGCTACACCGACTTCCTGAACCGGGTCGACACCGGCCAGGTGCAGACGGTGGACGTCAGTGACAACGGCGGGGTGAGCGGCACGCTCAAGAACGGCACCCACTTCACCACCCAGATCCCCACCGCCCTGGACACCTCCCAGCTCAGCCGGGCGCTCAGCGACCAGCACGTGACCGTCACCGGCAGCCGCGCCGGCGGCAGCTCGATCTGGTCCACGCTGCTGCTGTTCCTGCCGCTGCTGCTGTTCGGCGGGCTCTTCCTCTGGTCGGGCCGGATGGCCGCCCGGTCGCTGGGCGGTGGACTGAGTGCGATCGGCCGCTCCCGGGCCAAGATCATCGAGGCCGAGCGGCCGGCCACCGGGTTCGCCGACGTCGCCGGGTACGAAGGGGTGAAGCAGGAGGTCAGCGAGGTGGTCGACTACCTGCGAAGCCCGGAGCGCTACGCCGCCGCCGGGGCGAAGGGGCCGCGCGGGGTGATCATGGTGGGTCCGCCGGGCACCGGCAAGACCCTGCTGGCCCGGGCCGTCGCGGGGGAGGCCGAGGTGCCGTTCCTGTCCGTGACCGGCTCCGGGTTCGTCGAGATGTTCGTCGGCGTCGGCGCGTCCCGGGTCCGCGACCTCTTCGACGAGGCCCGCAAACGCGCGCCGTCGATCATCTTCATCGACGAGATCGACGCCGTCGGCGCCCGCCGGGCGGGCGGCACCCGGATCGGCGGCAACGACGAGCGCGAGCAGACCCTGAACCAGCTGCTCGCCGAGATGGACGGCTTCGACCAGACCACCGGCATCGTCGTCATCGCCGCCACCAACCGGCCCGACGCCCTCGACCCGGCCCTGCTGCGCCCCGGCCGCTTCGACCGGCAGGTCACCGTGCCGCTGCCCAACCAGGCCGAGCGGGCGGCCATCCTCGCCGTGCACACCCAGGGCAAGACCCTCGCCCCGGACGCCGACCTGGACCGGATCGCCCGCGGTACCCCCGGCTTCTCCGGCGCCGACCTCGCCAACCTGGTCAACGAGGCCGCCATCAACGCCGTCCGCGCCGGGCGCGCCACCCTCACCGCCGACGACCTCGACACCGCCCGGGACCGCGTGCTGCTCGGCCGTCGGGAGTCCTCCAACGCGCTGCTGCCCGAAGAGCGGCACGCCGTCGCCGTGCACGAGTCCGGGCACGCGCTGATGGCCGCGCTGTGCGAGCACGCCGACCCGGTCGCCAAGGTGACCATCCTCCCGGCCGGCGTCTCGCTCGGCGCCACCGAGCAGCTGCCCGAGGCCGAGCGGCACCTCTACAGCGAGGGCTACCTGACCGACCTGCTTACCGTCCAACTCGGCGGGCGGGCAGCAGAGTTGGTGGTCTTCGGTGAGGGCTCCACGGGCGCCGCCAACGACCTGGCCAACGCCACCTCGGTGGCTACCCGGATGGTCCGCGAGTTCGGCCTCTCCCCGGAGATCGGCCCGGTCGGCTACTCCAGCGGCAGCCCGCACTACCTCGGCGACAGCCCCGAGGACCTGCTTCGCCGCCCGTACTCCGAGCAGACCCAGCGTGCCGTGGACGAGGCGGTCGCGGCCCTGCTGCGGCGGGCCGAGCGACGGGCCGTCGGCCTGCTGACGGAACACCGGCACCACCTGGACGAGTTGGCGAGCCTGCTGGTCGCGCAGGAGACCGTGGACGGCGGCTTGGTCCTCGGCATCCTGACGCACCCGGGGCCGTCGGACAGCCCGGGGCCGTCGCACAGCCCGGTGTCGCTGACCAAGGGGGACGGGTCCGGGACGGCGGAGGCCTGAGTGGGCGTTCCTCGACCACGGCCTCCTCGAACTCGCCGGCCCGATCATCTGCCCGTGACGCCTTCGAAGGGCTGTGTGAAACGATCAGTCATGCCCCGCGGGTAGACCAGGCTCGGCGCCGAGGCCTCCCGCGCCGCTTCCTGCCCAGGCCGAGGACCCCCTATTGTCGGCGGCGGCTGAGAGGCTGCCAGGACAGGGGCGTTGCCCGATGCCCTGACAGACAGAGCTGACAGACAGAGGGAGACTCGGATGGATTTCGCCAAGGCATTGTTTGACCACCTCGCGGATGGGCCGCGGAGGAGCGGACAGCGTGATTCCTGGAGCTTCCACTACCTGGGTGAACTTGCGGTCCCATCGGGTGTGGCGAGCGTCTACGACCCCACGTCGGGCGAGGCGGACGACCTGGAGGTTCCTCCCGGCGATCACCCTGTGTATGCCGTGATGGACGCTTCCTCGCAAACGGCGCCGGTGGCGCTCGGAATCCTGCTGTGGTTCGGCGAGGCGCCGCCGGTGGAGCTCGGCGAGTTCTCCGGGGTCGGCGTGCTGACGCACTGCGGCGTGGTCTGTCTGACCGGGTCGCAGGACAGTGACGATGCCTCGGTGGGCAGTCTGATGAGGCTGGCCGGGCAGGAGATTCGCCGTCGCGCAGCGAGCGGCCAGGACCGCGGCCTTCTGCCGGTTTTCGAGGACGCCTGCCGACTGTCCTGGCCGGATGCCCTTCAGATGCCCGACCGCGCCGTTCCCGACGCGTTCCGTACCGGATGGTGCGTTCTGCCGGACGAGGGGGCCCGGAAGAACGTCATCGCCCTGCTGGACAACGGCGAGGGCGGCGGCATCCACCCCTGCCTTGACGCGCACGGGCGCGAGGTTGCTCACCTCGTGCAGTTCGAGACGGAGTGACGACGCGCCGGTGCGACGTCCGGTGTCGCGCTCCTCGGCGCAGGCCCACGGCCCTGCGACGGCTGGGAAACTGGCCGTGACACCGGAACAGCCACGCTCTGCGCGGGCACGTTGTGTCAGACAACACCGGTCCGCAGCACGACGCCCGAAGAACGATCGCCTGTTCATCACCGCCACCACCTCGCTGAACTCGCCGGTGACGACGATGACGGGCCCCACCACGTCACCTGCCCCAAGGAGTCGGAATGACCGAGCCCCTCACCGCCGATCTTCAGCGGGAGATCGCCCAAGCCCTCGGGGTCGCGCCCGTCCCCGACCCCCTGCGGGAGGCCGAGCGCCGGGTGGCGTTCCTGGCCGAGCAGGTCCGGGCCGCGGGCGCCCGCACCCTGGTGCTCGGCATCAGCGGCG
This sequence comes from Kitasatospora sp. NPDC033851, assembly GCF_055576085.1. Taxonomy (NCBI): domain Bacteria; kingdom Bacillati; phylum Actinomycetota; class Actinomycetes; order Kitasatosporales; family Streptomycetaceae; genus Kitasatospora; species Kitasatospora sp. NPDC033851. Next base: position 63,543 of record NZ_JBVIRL010000018.1, read on the forward strand.
GCGTGGACTCCACCACCGCCGGGCGGCTCTGCCGGCTCGCCGTCGACCGGCTGCGCGCCGACGGCCACCAGGCGGCCTTCTGCGCGATGCGACTGCCCTACGGGGTGCAGGCGGACGAGGACGACGCCCGGCGGGCGGTCGCCTTCATCGAGCCGGACGAGCTGCTGACCGTCGACGTCAAGCCCGCGACCGACGCCGCCCTGTCCGCCCTGCTGACCGCCGGCCTGGCCTTCACCAGCCCCGCTCAGGAGGACTTCGTCCGCGGCAACGTCAAGGCCCGCCAGCGCATGGTGGTCCAGTACGCGGCGGCGGGCGCCAACGGGGGCCTGGTCGTCGGCACCGACCACGCGGCGGAGGCGGCCGTCGGCTTCTTCACCAAGTACGGCGACGGCGCGGCCGACGTGATGCCGCTGTCCGGCCTGACGAAGGGTCAGGTCAGGTCGATCGCCGAGGCGCTGGGGGCGCCGGCCGAGCTGGTCAAGAAGACCCCGACCGCCGACCTGGAGAACCTCGCCCCCGGCCGCCCCGACGAGGAGGCCCTCGGCGTCACCTACGACGCCCTGGACGACTTCCTGGAGGGCCGCCCGGTCAGCGAGGAGGCCTTCGCCACCATCCTCGGCCACTACCGCCGCACCGAGCACAAGCGCAGCCTGCCGATCGTCCCGGGCCGGGACTGATGACCCCGGACACGGGCACCAGCACCGGCACGGACTCGGGCCCGGCCTGGCGTGACCGCGCGGCCGGGGCCGTCCTCGGCGCGGCGGTGGGCGACGCCCTCGGCGCCCCGTACGAGTTCGGCCCGGCCGGGGCCTACACCGCCCGCTTTCCTGCCGGTACCCCCGGCGAGATGGTCGCCGGCGGCGGCTGGGAGCGCGGCGAGGCCACCGACGATACCCAGATGGCCGTCCTTGTCGCCGAATCCCTGGTCGAGCGGGGCGGGTTGGACCTCCCGGACCTCTTCGACCGGTTCCGCCGCTGGGCCGCCGCCGACCCCAAGGACATCGGCATCCAGACCGAGGCCGTGCTCACAAGCGACCTCCCCTGGGACCTCGCCGCCGCCGTCCACTTCAACACCACCCTGCGCGCCGCCGGCAACGGCGCCCTGATGCGCGCCTCGACCTCCGCCGTGGCCTTCGCCCGCGCCGGTCGGCGGGCCACCATGGACGCCGGCCGCCGGATCGCCGCCCTCACCCACGGGGACCGGGCCGCCTGGGAGGGCACGGCGATCTTCCACGAGCTGGTCCGCCTCGCCCTCGACGGTACCGACCCGCTCGACGGAATCCCCGAGGCCCTGGCCCACGCCGACCCCGACAGCCGCGAGCGCTACGCCACCGTCCTCGCCCCCGACTGGCACCCCGACCGCGCCACCGAGGCCAACGGCGCCGTCTGGCCCAGCCTGGGCTCGGCGGTCTGGGGGCTGCGCACCACCGACGGGTTCGAGCCCGCGCTCCGGGCCGCGATCGACCTCGGCGGCGACACCGACACCGTGGCGGCCGTCACCGGCGGCCTGGCCGGGGCGCGGTACGGCTCGGCGGCGGTGCCCGCGCGCTGGACCGAGCCGTTGCACCTGACGCTGCCCGGGTTCGGCGACCGGGTGTGGCGTGCGGCCGAACTGCGCAGCCTGGTAGATCGGTTGACGGCGTAGCGGGCTCCGGCGGCTCACCAGGGGATGGTGATGTCCGGCGGGTGGATCAGGAAGGTGATGGCCAGGATCGCCGGCAGCGCGCCAGGTGGCCCAGGAGCACGCCGAGCATCGCGCAGCGCCAACGGCGGTCCGGTGCTCGCCCGCTCGTGTGCCTCGCTACGGTACCGGGGAGCGGTTCGGAACCGAAGGGGCGGAAGTGCCCGGGCCGAGCCGCGCCGAGCGATGCGCAGGGGTGCGAGGGGGATGAAGTGACGGGGGAACAGCTCGCGGTGGTGTCCGGCGGCGGCACCGGGATCGGCCGGGCGATCGCGGCCCGGCTGGCCGGGGACGGGCACCGGGTGGTGATCATCGGGCGCCGGGCGGACGTGCTGGAGCAGGCCCGGGAGGAGATCGAGTGGACGGTGGGTTCGGGCCGGATCGTCCCGGTGGCGGTCGACCTGACCGACCCGGAGGCGGTCGAGGCGGCGGCTGCCCGGATCACCGAACTCGGCCCGGTGGACGCGCTGGTGAACAACGCGGGTGCCATCATCACCCCGCCCGAGGACGACGGCCTGGCCGCCCTGGCCCGCTCCTGGCGGCACGACCTGGACATCAACCTGCTCACCGCGGTGCTGCTGACCACCGCCCTGCAGGGCGCGCTGCGCCGCCCCGGCGGGCGGCTGGTCGTGATCAGCTCGGCGGCGGCCCAGCGCGGCGGCGCGGGCCCGCACTCGGCCGGCTCCTACGCTGCCGCGAAGGCCGCCCTGCACGGCTGGGCCTTCGGCCTGGCCCGGCAGTTGGGGCCGGACGGGATCACGGTCAACGTGCTCGCGCCCGGTTACATCGAGGAGACCGAGATCTTCGGTTCGGGGTGGAGCGAGGAGTTCCACGCCCGGAAGGTCGCCGACACCCTGGTCGGCCGGGCCGGCACCCCCGCCGACGTGGCGGACGCGGTCGCCTACCTCGTCTCCCCGGCCGCCGGGTACGTCACCGGGCAGGTCATCGGCGTCAACGGTGGTGCGGTCCTCGGGCGCTGACGCGTTCATCGATTGTCAATCGGGCGTGCCTACCGTGATGTCCGACCACGAACCGCGTTCGACCTCGGGAGCCTCCGCTGTCCAGGATCATCACCACCGCCGTGCCCGCCCACGGCCACACCAGCCCGCTGCTGGCCGTCTCCGCCGACCTCGTCGCCCGCGGCCACCAGGTGGTGTTCCTCGGCGGCTCGCGGTTCGCCGGCGCGGCGGAGCGGGCGGGGGCGCGGTTCGTCGCGCTGCCGGCCGGGGCGGACTTCGACGACCGCGACCTCGACGCGAGCTTCCCGGGGCGGTCGAGTCTGCCGCCCGGTCCGGAGCGGCTCGCCTTCGACGCGCAGCACGTGTTCCTCGACCCGATCCCCGTCCAGTACCGGGCGCTGCTCGCACTGCTGGCCGAGTTCCCGGCGGACGCCGTGATCGCGGACGCCTTCCTGCAGGGCGCGCTGCCGCTGGCGCTGAGCCGTCCTCGGCCGGAGCGTCCGGCGCTGATCGGCATCGGGGTGACCCCGTCGATGCTGCCGAGCGTGGACACCGCGCCCTTCGGGCCCGGGCTGCCGCCCCTGCCGGGGGAGGAGGGCCGGGCCCGCAACCGGGCGCTGCGGGAGGAGGCGTACCGGCGCGGCGAGCCGCTGCGCCGGTACGCCGAGAAGGTGTACGCGGAGCTGGGCGTCCGGCTGCCGGAGGGGCCGCGCGGGCTGGCCATGGTGACCGTGCCGGACCACTTCCTGCAGCTGACCGTGCCGGGCTTCGAGTACCCGCGCAGCGACGCCCCGCCCGGCTACCGGCTGATCGGCGCGCTGCCGGGCCTGGTCGGCAGTGAGCAGCCGCTGCCGTCGTGGTGGGGCGAGGTGACGGGCGAGCGGCCGGTCGTCGTGGTGACCCAGGGGACCCTGGCCAACGCCGACCTCGGGGAGCTGGTCGCGCCGACCGTCGCCGCCCTGGCGGAGCGGGACGTGCTGGTGGTGGCCGCCACCGGCCGTCCGGACGGGCCTCGGGCGCTCGCCGACCTGTTCGGCGGCGGCCTGCCGGGGAACGTGCGCGCCGTCGACTACGTCCCGTTCGAGCGGCTGCTGCCGCACACCGACGTGCTGGTCAGCAACGGCGGCTACGGCGGGGTGCAGACCGCGCTGCGGTACGGGGTGCCGCTGGTGGTGGCCGGAGCCGGCGAGGACAAGCCGGAGGTGGCGGCCCGGGTGCAGTGGTCGGGCGCTGGGCTGGACCTGCGGACGGGCCGTCCGGCGCCGGAGGAGGTCGGCCGGGCGGTCGACCAGGTGCTCGGCGAGGGCCGGTTCCGCGAGCGGGCCCGCGCGCTGGGCGCGGAGCTCGCGGAGTACCGGCCGTTCGACACCATCGCCGAGCTGGTGGAGACGCTCGGGGAGCCGGTGGAGTCGCCCGGGCGCTGAGCTGCCCCACGTCTCGGGCGGAATGCTCGGCTGCCGGAACGGTCTGCTGCCGAAACGGTCCGCTGCCGGAGCGGTCTGCAGCCGGAACGGTCCGCTGCCGAAACGATCCGTCAGTCCCCGTCGGCGTCGGCCTCGGCGGTCGGCGTGCCGCCGGACCTGATGCCGAGCTTGACCTCGGCCGTGGTCCAGTCGGTGGCGATCGCCTGCTGGGCGGCGGCGAGGGTGACCTGGCCCTTGCAGATCGCGGTGTGCAGGTGGGTCTCCACCGAGTCCTTGGGATTGTTCGGACCCTTGCCCGGGACGTGGCCGGGGGAGGGCGGCTGGATCCAGAGGTTGCGCGCGTCGTTGGGATCGCCGCCGAGCTGGAGGCTGATCAGATGGTCATACTCGGCGTCGCCCATCGGGCCGGTGTAGCCGTAGGACTTGGCGTTCTCGGCCTTCTCCTTGCCGGTGAGGTTCGCCGGCGGGCGGATGGTCGAGGTGTAGCCGCCCGGCTTGCAGATGGTGTCCTTGAGGCTGTCCTGGTTGACCGCCGGGCTGATCGCGCCCGGGGTGCAGCTCGGGTCGGGCAGCGGCTGCTTGTCCGCGGCGTAGCGGTAGTGGCAGCTGCCCGGCGCGGGCTGCGGCTGGACCTCGTAGGAGCTCTTCGGGCCGGGGCCGGTCACGATCGCGGCCGGGGCGGGCTGGGCTGCGTCCCCGCCCGGGGCGGAGCTGTGGCCGGCGGTCGCCTTGGTGGTGTGGCCACCGCCGGACGAGCAGCCTGCGGCTGCGGCGAGCAGGACGGCCGCGGCCACGGCCAGGGCGCGGCGGGCGGGAGCCGGCACGGGTTCCTCCATCTGGGTGTGCGTGAGCGGCGGTCACCCGGATGGCGGGGACCGCGCCAGCGGACACTACCGTGTCGACAGGCCCGAACGAGTGACGCCACGTCCGGGCGGGCGAAGCCTTTGCCGGGCGTGCGGAACCGTTTCAGCACCCGTACGCCCCGTACGCCCTGTACGCCCTGTACGCCCTGTACGCCCTGTACGGCCGCGCGGGCGCACGGCCGTACAGGGCGTACAGGCGGCGGTGTAGGCGGTACAGGGCGTACGGCCGTGCGCTACTGCGCCGCGATCCAGTCCGAGACCAGATCGTCCAGCACCCCCAGCGGCAGGCTGCCGTGCCCGATCAGCTGGTGGTGGAACTCCCGGACGTCGAACCGGGCGCCGAGCGCGGCCTGGGCCCGCTCACGGTGGCGGACCAGCTCCCGACGGCCGATCAGGTACGAGGTGGCCTGGCCCGGCCAGGAGATGTAGCGGTCGATCTCGTTGCGGACGTTGGCCTCGGGGGTCGCGGTGTTCTCCCGCATGAACGCCATTGCCCGCTCCCGGGACCAGCCGTAGTGGTGCATCCCGGTGTCCACCACCAGGCGCACCGCCCGCAGCGCGTCCATCGAGAGCATGCCGAAGCGGGTGAGGTCCGAGCTGTACAGCCCCATCTCGTCCGCGAGCCGCTCGGTGTACAGGCCCCAGCCCTCGACGTGGGCGGTCAGCTGGCTGCTCGGCTTCTGCCGGAACTGCGGCAGGTGGTGCAGGGTCTGTGCGACGGCGAGCTGCAGGTGGTGGCCGGGCACGCTCTCGTGGAAGGCGATCGCCTCGTACTCGTAGGTGAACCGGGTCTCCGGGCGCAGGGTGTTGATCCAGTGGGTGCCGGGCAGCCCGCCGGGGCCCGGCGGCTGGTAGTAGGCCAGCGGCGCGGTCTCCGCCTCGATCGGGTCGATCTCCTTGGTCACGCAGTCGGCGATCGGGTACGGGCGGAACCAGTCGGCCGAGGCGCGGCGGGCCCGCTCCAGAGCGGCGTCCACCAGGGCGATGATCTCGGCCGCGCTGCCGAAGCGCAGCGAGCGGTCCTCGCGCAGCGCGGTCAGCACGCCCTCGGGGTCGGTGATGCCGAGCACCTTGCCGCCGAGCTCGGCGAACTCCTCGCGCAGCGCCGCGACCGCGTCCAGGCCGGTCCGGTGGACCTCCTCCGGGGTGAGCCCGGGCCGGGTGAAGCGGGCGACGGCGTCGGCGTAGCCCTCGGTGCCGCCCGGCACATGGCAGACGCCGGCCCGGTCGTCGGGGCGGGCCTCCGGTGCCAACTGCTGGGCCAGCCCGGCCCGGTAGCGGGCCAGCGCCGGGCGGACGGTCTCGCGCACGATCGCCAGGGCGCGCTCGTACTCCGGGCGGCCCCGCAGCGGGCGCAGCAGCGAGTCCTCGTCCGGGGCGGTCGCGAGGTGGGTGTCCAGCTGGGCGACGGCGGCATCGACCCCGCTGCGCAGCGGGTGGCGGCCCTCGGCGGCGGCGTCCAGGGCACGGCGCAGGGCGGCGTCGAAGTAGCCGGGCAGGCCGGCGAGTCGTTCCAGGTAGGCGTCGGGGCCCTCGTGGTCGACGGGGACCATCGCGAGCGAGCTGAAGACCTCGTTGTGCGGGGCGACGATGGTTGCCGAGATGCTGAACTCGTGCAGCCCGTGGGTGAGTCGGCCGATGCCGTTGTCGATCAGCCGGGCCAGGAGCCGGTGGGTGATCCGGTCCTCGGTGTTCAGGCCGTCGAGCGGGATCGCGGCGTGCCGGGTGCCGAAGCCCCGCAGGGTCTCGCGGTACCGCTGATCGGCGGCGCGGGAGGGGTCGGGCAGCAGGTGTGCGTAGCCCTCGACGCCGCCGAGGGTCGCGTCGAACGGGTTGTGGGTGTTCTCGGCGTCGAAGTACTCGTCGGCCAGTGCGGCCAGTGCGGCGGGTTGCGGCTGCTCGATCATGGATCCCCCTGGTGTGGCGCGGTCGGTGCGACACGGGTTCCCTGTGGGGCGCCCCGATCCCGCCGATTATTCGGAGTGATCGGCGGCGCGGTCAACACACGGCGGAGGGAGGGAGTTCCGGCCGCCACCGGGTGCCGATCACGCCGCCGACGAGGGCCGACGAGGGCCTGCGAGGGCCGACGCGGATCGGCGATGGTCGGAGCGGCCGGAGTCACGCGGAACGTCAGCGGTAGGCCTCCGGGGCGGCCGGCTTGCCCCCGTCCATCACCTCGACCAGGTAGCGCCAGCAGTCCGGTCGGCTGCCGTCCCGGTCGGTGAAGCCGTACTCCCGGGCGAGCTGCCCACTGGACGTCGAGCGGCCGTTCCAGCGGGCGGCCTCGCCGTCGGCGGCCAGGGCGGCGACCGCCCGGCCGACGAAGTACGGGGACTCGGAGATGCCGAAGTGCGGCTCCCGGGCCACGGCGTCGCGCCAGTTCTCCTCGGTGACGCCGAAGTTCTCCAGCATGATCTCGGAGCGCATCCAGCCCGGGGTGAGCGCGACCGCGGTGGCGCCGCGCGGGCCCAGTTCGTGGCCGAGCGCGAAGGCCATCCGCAGCACCGAGGTCTTGGCCAGATCGTAGAAGAACGAGTTGCGGTAGGTGTCGCGGTTGTACTCGGCGGTGCCGTCCGTCATCTCCACGACCAGGCCGCCCGGGTGCTTCAGCAGCAGCGGGAGGAGGTGGTGGCTGGTGACGGCGTGCGTCTCCACCGCCAGGCGCAGCAGCCGCAGGCCGTCGTCCAGGTCGTGCTCCCAGACCGGGATGTTCCAGCCGAACAGCTTCTCCGCGCCCCAGATGTCGTTGACCAGGACGTCCAGCCGGCCCTGCTCGGCGTCGATCCGCTCCGCCAGGGCGGCCACCTGGGACGGGACCAGGTGGTCCGTCGGCACCGCGATGCCCCGGCCGCCCGCCGCGGTGACCAGGTCGGCGGTGTCCTCGATCGTCTCGGGACGGTCGTACTCCGAGCGGTGCTCCCGGGTGCTGCGGCCGGTGACGTACACCGTCGCGCCGGCCGCGCCGAGCTCGACCGCGATACCCCGCCCGGCGCCCCGCGTCGCCCCCGCGACCAGGGCGATCCGCCCCTCCAGTGCCCCTGCCACCTGTCGGCCTCCCTGTCTGCTGACCCCGTGCTGATCCCGTGCTGACCCCTGCGTACGACTGTGCCGACGCCCGTGGGAACGGACGTCGGCACCATCGTTGCGCAGGGGTCTGACAATCGCCGCCGCCGGAGCCCGGAAGGGCCCGAAGTCCGGAGCACCAGGGACTCCGGAGCACCAGGGGTCCGGAGCAGCAGGGAACCGGGGAGTGTCAGGGGCCGGGGAGGGCCGGGGCGGGGTCAGCGGGCCTGGGCGGCCTTCGCCTCCTTGGCGGCCTTGGCGGCGGCGTCCTTCTCCTGCTTCTCCTTGATCCGCACGGCTTCCTTGCGGGCGTCGACCTGGTTGGCGCGCTCGTGCTGCAGCCAGAGCGGGTTCTCGGCCTTGATCGCCTCGATCTGCTCGGTGGTGACCGCCTCGGTCACGCCGCCGCGGGCCAGGCCCGCGATCGAGATGCCGAGCTTGGCGGCGACCACCGGGCGCGGGTGCGGGCCGTCCTTGCGCAGGTCCTGGAGCCACTGCGGCGGCTCGGCCTGCAGCGCGTTGAGCTCCTCGCGGGAGACCACGCCCTCCTGGAAGTCGGTCGGCGCCGCGGCGAGGTAAATCCCCAGCTTCTTGGCCGCCGTGGCCGGCTTCATGGTCTGGCTGGTCTTCTGCTTGAGCGATGTCATGGTGACAAGGGTAAGGGAGCGCGCGGCCTCCTCCGGTCACGGTCGGTAGCCTTGCCCTGTGACAGACATGCAGGTGAACCCCTCCTTCCGGCTCGTGTACGTCCCGGGCGTGACCCCCGGCAAATGGGTCCGGGTCTGGGAGGAGCGGCTTCCGGACGTCCCGCTCGACCTCCTCGCGCTCCCGGTCGGCGACGGCGAGCGGACCCTGCGCGAGGGCGGCGCGGACGCCGGGCTGGTCCGGCTGCCGGTCGACAAGGACGTGCTCAGCGCGATCCCGCTGTACACCGAGACCACCGTCGTGGTCTTCCCCAAGGACCACTGGCTCGCCGCCGCCGAGGAGGTCACGCCCGACGACCTCGCCGAGGAGGTGGTCTTCCACCCGCTCGACGACACCCTGGGCCTCACCACCGACACCCTGCCCGGGCGACCCGCCATCGCCCGCCCGGACACCACGGCGGACGCGATCGAGCTGGTCGCGGCCAACGTCGGCGTGCTCCTGGTGCCGCAGTCCCTCGCCCGGCTGCACCACCGTCGGGACCTCACCTTCCGGCCGGTGACGGAGGTGCCGCAGTCGCAGGTGGCGCTGTCCTGGCCGCAGGAGCGGACGACCGACCTGGTGGAGGAGTTCATCGGGATCGTCCGCGGCCGTACGGTCAACAGCTCGCGCGGGCGCGGGGCCGGGCAGGCGCCGGCCGAGGAGCAGCCGAAGAAGGCGGCGGCGGGCCAGCGCAAGCCGCAGCAGAAGGCGGGCGGGGCCAAGGCGGGAGCGTCGAAGGCCGGCGGGCAGAAGGCGGGAGCGTCGAAGGCCGGCGGGCAGAAGCCGAAGCCGTCGGCTGGTGGCCGGGGTGCGGCGGCGGCCCGGCGCGGCAAGCCGAAGCGGCGCTCGTAGCCTCCCGTGGCGTAGCGTCGGCCCCGTTCCGTCGAGTGCTGGTGGGAGGAGCGGGGCCATGTGGCATGACCTGGCGGTCGTCCAGATTCCGATCGTCGAGAAGATCCTGCGTACGGTCGCGGTCTACGCGCTGGTCCTGGTCCTGTTCCGGATCGCCGGGAAGCGCGGGCTGGCGCAGCTGAACACCTTCGACATGGTGGTCATCTTCCTGCTCTCCAACGTGGTGCAGAACGCCATCATCGGCGACGACAACAGCCTGTTCGGCGGCGCGATCGGGGCGGCCACCCTGATCGCGGTGAACGCCGTCGTCACCCGCTGGCTCGCCCGGGACCCGAGGGCCGCCCGGATCCTGGAGGGCACGCCCACCACCGTCGTCGAGGGCGGCAAGCTGGTGCCCGGCGCGCTGCACGACCTGGCGCTGCGCCCGTCCGAGCTGGAGCACGCCATCCGGGTCCAGAACGGCGACAAGCTGACCGATGTCGCCAAGGCCCGGCTGGAGCCGGACGGGCAGCTGCTGGTCACCCTGAAGGCGAGCGAGCAGAGCGCCACCCGCGGCGACGTGGAGGACCTGCGGCGGCGGTTGGAGACGATCGAGCGGCTGCTCGCCGAGATCGCCGACGGGCGGGGGCCGTCGAGCTGACGGGGCAGCGGCGGCGGTGTCGCGAGCCTGCGTGGCGCAGGTGCAGCGTCAGTGCGGCCGGGCGGCGCCCGGGTTGCTCATCGGTGGATGATCACGGGTGGGCGTCCGCCGTGGCAAGCGCATCGGCCCGGCGGCGGCGCGAGGCCAGGGCGGCCGCGGTGCCGGCCAGGGCGAAGCCGAGGGCGGCCGAGAGCAGGTGGCCGACAGTGGTGAAGTCCGGTAGCGGGCCGGGCCATTCGCCGTCGCCGGAGAGCGGCCAGGCGACCACGAAGGCGGCCCAGGGGAGGCGGGCCCAGCGGGGCAGGGCGAGGGTGGCGAATGCGAGGGAGGTCTGGGCGCCGTAGCTGATGCCGTAGTCCGAGTCCTGGCGCACGCTCTCCGGGTACCAGCCGTGCCGCAGGGCGACCAGGATGACGGCTGCGGTGATCAGGGTGGCGCCGATGTGGCCGCCGAGGAGGACGGCGGCGGCGCGCAGTCTGCCGAAGCGGCGCTCCGCCCAGGCGAGGCAGCAGCAGATGCCGAGGCCGAGGGTGATCAGGGTGCCGCCGAAGCCGGTGGAGGCGATGTCGGTGAGCGTGCCGTCGAAGAGCAGCGCGCTGCCGAACAGTGCGGTGACCGGATGGTCGTGCAGGTTGTCGAGGTTGGTGCTGATGTAGGCGCGGAGGGCGTCCGCCCGGTCCGCGGAGAGCCGGTCCTCGACCCAGATGTGTCCGAGGACGAGCAGGCCGACGTAGCAGAGTGTCAGCGGCGAGCGGCGCGGATACGTCCGGACGGCGCGGAGCAGCCGGGCCGGGAGCCCCCGCGGTGATCGAGCGTTCATGTTTCTGATGCTGCCCCAGTCGAGCCGATAGTCCGACCGGCACAACCCCGCCGGCCCCCGCGCGACAGTACCGTCCCGGAGCCGCCACCCCCGCACTTCGCCCCACCCCAGCTCCCACCCCAGCTCCCACCCGGCTCCAATCGGGCCCAGCCGGGCTCCTACCGGCGGGTCAGGGTCGCCGTGAAGGGGCGCGGGGACAGGGAGGAGCTGCGGGTGGGGCGGATGGGACGGCCGGGGGTGGGAGTGATGGTCCAGCGGGCCGCGATGGTGGCGATGGCGAGGACGGCCTCGGTGGTGCCGAAGGTGTCGCCGATGCAGCGGCGGGCGCCGAGGCCGAAGGGGGCGTAGGTGCCGGGGGCGGGGCGGGCGGTGGTGAGCCAGCGGTCGGGGTCGAAGCGGTCGGGGCAGGTGAAGACGTCGGCCCGGCGGTGCAGCAGGTAAGGGCTGAAGAGGACGGTGGCGCCCGCCGGGACGTGGTGGCCGCCGAGCCGGGTGTCGGCGGTGACGGTGCGGCTGAGGATCCAGACCGGCGGGTAGAGCCGCAGGGTCTCGCTGACGATCCGGGCGGTGAGCGGGAGGGCGGGCAGGTCCTCGTGGCGGGCGGGGCGGCCGTCGAGGACGGCGTCGAGTTCGGCGTGCAGGCGCTCGCGGACGGCCGGGTTGGCGGCGAGCAGGGTCCACGCCCAGGAGAGGGTGGCGGCGGTGGTCTCCGTGCCGGCCAGCAGGAAGGTGACCACCTGGTCGTGGATCTCGGCGTCGGTGAGGCCCTGTCCGTCCTCGTCCACGGCGCTGAGCAGGGTGGAGAGCAGGTCGTGGTGGTCGGTGCCGGCGGCGCGGTGGTCGGCGATCAGCCGGCGGGTGATCTCCTTGAGGTCCTGCCGGGCGCGCCGGAAGCGGCGGTTGCCGGGGGTGGGGATGCGGTCGGCGCCGGGCAGCGGCATCATGACGCGCCGGCCGACGCCGCGGGTGATGACGTCCATGCACGCGTGCACCGGCAGCGAGCCGGCCCGTTCGTGGGCGGCGAACAGGCAGCGGGCGGTGACGGCGGTGGTGAGGCGGTACATCGCGGCGGGGACGTCGACCACCTCGCCGTCGCGCCAGGCGGCCGTGGTGCCGGCGATTTCCTCGGCCATCATCGCGGCGTAGCCGGGCAGCCGGTCGCGGTGGAACGCGGGCTGGAGCATGCGGCGTTGGCGCCGGTGGGCGGCGGCGGGGCAGGTGGCGAGGCCGTCGCCGAAGACCTCGCGGGCCTTGTCGAGGACGAGTCCGCCCTTGTCGTACGTACGGTCCTCGGTGAGCAGCCGGCGGACGAGTTCGGGGTGGCAGGCGACGTACGCGTCGAGCGGGCCGAGCCGCAGCCGGACGAGGTCGCCGTGGGCGGGCAGGCCGGCCACGAAGTCGAACGGGCGGCGGATGAAGGCGGGGGCGTGGCCGAGCAGGGGGAGGCCGCCGGGGGCGGTGGCGGCGGTGAACCGGGTGGTCGGGAAGAAGTGGATCGGCACGGGCGTCACCTTGGGTCGGGTGGGAAGGACCGGAACGGTTCGTGTTCGGGATCTTTCCCGGCGGCAGCAGGTGAAACGATCGTGGACGGGCGGGTGGGGTGAACACGGGGGCGCATGCCGAACGCTCGTGCGCCCTTGAAGATTTGACGGATCGTTTACCTGCTGACCGTGGCGGCGGGCCCGGTATCGCTGACGGACGCATACACTCGATGTCTTGTGCGACTACCGGTCAGTAGAATTGGGCAGTACTACCTGCCGGTGCGGAGCCGACGCGATGACCGGACGGCCGAAAGTCCGGCAGGGAGTGGGGAGTTCGGATGACCGACGAGAAGGTTCACGCGTTCGCCGACGACGCCCTCGGCCGGTACGACGCGGTGGCACTGGCCGCCCTGGTCCGGGCCGGCGCGGTCAACCCCCGGGAGCTGGTCGGCGCGGCCGTCGCCCGTGCCGCACGGGTGGACGGCAGGCTGCTACCGGTCGCCCACGCCTCGTACGACAAGCCGCAGATCAGCCGGGAAGGCATCGGCGGGCCGCTCTGGGGCGTGCCGACCTACCTCAAGGACAACGTCGACCTGCGCGGGCTGCCGACCTCGATGGGCAGCGAGGCCTTCCGTGCCCAACCGGCCCGCCGCAACGCGCGCTTCACCGACCAGTTCCTCTCCACCGGCCTCGCCGTCCTCGGCAAGACCCGGCTGCCCGAGTTCGGCCTCAACGCCTCCACCGAATTCGCCACTGCCCAGCCGGTGCGCAACCCGTGGAAGCCCTCGCACTCGGCCGGCGCCTCCTCGGGCGGCGCGGCGGCCCTGGTGGCCTCCGGCGTGGTGCCGATCGCGCACGCCAACGACGGCGGCGGCTCGATCCGCATCCCGGCCGCCTGTTGCGGCCTGGTCGGACTCAAACCCACCCGGGGCCGGCTGGTCGCCAACTCCCAGGGCGCCAAACTGCCGATCGACCTGGTCACCGACGGTGTGCTGACCCGCTCGGTGCGCGACACCGCCGCCTTCTTCGCCGCCGCCGAGCGGCACCGCCGCAACCCCAAGCTGCCCCCGCTCGGCCTGGTCGAGGGCCCCGGCGAGCAGCGGTTGCGGATCGGCCTGGTCGTCGACTCGCCGATCGCCAAGACCGACGAAGCGACCCGCCGGGTGGTCGAGGAGACCGCCGCGCGACTCGAGGCGATGGGCCACTGGGTCGAGCCGACCGCCCTGCCCTTCGGTGAGGAGTTCTCCCGGGACTTCGTCTCCTACTGGGGCTACATCGCCTGGGCGATCGCCTTCACCGGCCGGCTGCTGATCGACCCCAGCTTCCGCGCCGACAGGCTGGACGGCCTGACCACCGGGCTGCGCCGGCAGTTCCAGGCGGAGTTCCCGCACACCCCGGGCGTGCTACGGCGGCTGCGCCGGGCCGAGGGGGTGTACAAGCGGGTCTTCCGCAACCACGACGTGATCCTCTCCCCGGTGCTCGCCCACACCGCCCCGCCGATCGGGCACCTCAGCCCGAACGTCGACTTCGAGGAGCTGATGGACCGGCTGCTGCGCTACGTCGCCTTCACCCCGGTCAACAACGTGACCGGCGGCCCGGGCATCGCCCTGCCGGCGGGCTCGGCGCTCAGCGGGCTGCCGGTCGGCGTGCACCTGTCGGCGGCGCACGGGCAGGAGCGGGTACTCCTGGAGCTGGCCTTCGCGCTGGAGGCGGATCGGCCCTGGCGGCGGATCGAGGACTGACCGGCGGCGAGGACCGGCCGGGCGCCCGGACCGGCCGGGGGGGTAGCGCTCACGACGCCGGCGCGGCCACCGACCGGGCCGCGTGCACCTCGTGGTGCAGCCGGGCCAGCGCGCAGTCCGGCGCCGGCGCGTCCGGCCCCGCCTCCGGCAGCGGCCGGCCGGTGCGCAGCGCCTCGGCGAGGTCGGCCAGCTCCCTGGTCACGGCGCCGACCTCGGCCGCCGTCGGGACGGGCGCGCCGTGCTCGATCCGCACCCGGGTGGCGGTGGTGGCGTCCACGATCCGCTCGACCGCGATCACCACCGGCCACCAGGCCTCCGCCCGGGCCCCGACCGGCGGCGGCTCGGTGAGCGCCCGCTGGAACTCGCTGCGGACGGCCGACAGGTCCCGGTAGAGCCGCCGCCGGTACCGGGCGCGGGCCGGCTCGTCCCCTCCCGGCCCGGTGGTGAACGCCAGCGACACGTACGAGGCGGTGTCCTGGACGGCTTCGGCGAGGCGGTCGCCGATCCGGGTGTGCCAGGACTCCGGCCACAGCAGGTAGCCGGCCAGCAGGGTGATGCCGCAGCCGATCAGCGAGTCGTAGAGCCGGGGGAGCACCAGGTGGAAGCCCTGGTGGTTGAGCAGGTCGGAGAGCAGCAGGATCACCGGGGTGATCGCCGCGGTCTGGAAGGCGTACCCCTTGGCGGACAGCGCGGGGATCAGCGTCGCCAACGCCGCCATCACCGGCACGTCCCACCAGCCGTGCGGCACCTCGGCGAGCACCGGAATGGCGATCAGCAGTCCGGCCGCGGTGCCGAGCGCGCGCAGCACGGCGCGGGAGAACACCGAGCCGAAGTCGGGCTTCATCACGAAGGTCACGGTCAGCGCCACCCAGTACGAGCGCGGCACCGCGATCACCGAGACCAGCACCTGCGCGGTGCCGATGCACAGCGCCAGCCGCAGCCCGTACCGCCAGGACGCGCCGGACAGCAGCAGCGCCCGGGTCGCCCGCCGGGCCCGGACCTCCAGGCCGGCGGGCCGGCCGAGCCGGTCGTCGACGGCGTACGGGTCCGGCGCGGCCTCGTGCACGACGGTGGCGGCGTGCCCGATCGCCTCGGCCAGCGCCCGGGTGGACGGCCCGGCGGGCACGGGCAGGTCGGGCGAGGGGGCGGGGCCGGTGCGGCCCTGCTCGACGGCGTCGGCCAGGGCGCGGACGGCGGCCGGGTAGGCGGCGGGCAGCGGGCCGTACTCGGGCGGGCGCAGGTGCGCCGCCGCGGCCCCCTCGACCACCGGGATCACCGCGTTGAGCTGGGCGAGCAGCCGCACCAGGGTGGGGGAGCGGCCGTGTCGGCGGGCCCGCCGGGCGAGCAGCAGGTCGTAGGAGTGGTTGAGCGACTGGGTGAGCTCGTGGCGCCGGCCGTCGTACCCGGGCGTGCCGGCGGCCGCGAGCAGGTCGGCGACGGAGCGGTAGGTCCCGGCGACCACCGCGCGTTCGGGGACGCCGATGCGCAGCGGCCAGGCGAGCAGGGTCAGGGCGAGCACCACCAGGCCGCCGAGCAGCAGCAGCCCGGGCGGCAGCCACCAGGGGGAGGGCAGCGGCAGGCCCGCCCCGACCACCGCGTTGAGCAGCAGGAGCAGTCCGGAGACGGAGGCGACCGCGCCGATCGAGGAGATCATGCCGGAGACCAGTGCGACGACGGTCAGCGCCAGGACGGCCGTCCAGCCGGTGCCGTACACCAGGGTGCCGAGCAGCACGCCGAGGGCGCCGAACAGCTGCGGCACGGCGATGTTGAAGATCCGCATCCGGTAGGCGTCGGCGGTGTCCCCGATGACCGCGGACAGCGCGCCCATCGACACCAGTGCGCCGTAGGAGGGCCGGCCGGTGGCGGTGCCCACCGCGAGCGGGGCGGCGAGCGCGACCGAGGCGCGGGCCACCGCCGCCCAGGGGATCGGGGCGGCCCGGGGCCGCAGGCTCTCGGTCAGCCAGTCGGGCGGGGCGAGTCGGGCGGCTCCTGGGCGCGGCACGCCCCCAACCTACGGCGGGCGGACTCCGCGGGCCCGGTCTAACACGCGGGGACAACGGGTCCTGGGGCGGGTGGGGTTCACCGCTCGCGCTTATGTCAATTTTCGAAACATACCCCGTCTTATGTCCGTCCCCGAAACATAAAGCGAACCGCGAGAGGCGGCGTGAGCTGCGCCGACTTTCCCAATCGGTAACCCACGGGAAAGGGTTGACACCATTAGTTGGTCTAGTCCAATGTGTGGAGGGCGTGGTTCGGCAAAGCCTGAGGCGAGGTGAGAGACCTTGCCGAGCAGGCGAGTTGAACCCCTGGCGTGGTGCCGAGGCGCGGTCGGGGGTCGAGCCGAGAAGGAGCGTGTGCGGACCGCAGATGGTCCGCGGGAGGAATTCCCGACCCGGCCGGGAACCGGTCGAGCAGCCCGCCGTGCCCGCGCCGCCCGCCGAATCAAGCGCTGCGCCGACTACGAACCATGGAGTGACTGCCCATGCCGAGCCCAGACGGACAGGCCGACGAGTATCTCTACCGCGCCGCCTCGCAGCGCCCCTACTTCAGCGCGGACACCGAGAGCTACCTGGCCCGCACCGCGCTGCGCGAGATCCGCAAGAAGCACCCGCTGCGCGTCCTCTCCGAGGAGGACTACGCGCACTGGCAGACCTACGGCTACACCGTCGTCAAGCAGGCCATCCCCGCCGAGGCCGCGCGGTGCCTGCTCGACTTCACCTGGGACTTCCAGGGCCTGTCGCCCGACCGCCCCGAGGACTGGTACCGCGAGCGCGACTACCGCGACGAACTCGACCAGCACCTGCACATCTACGGCTTCGTCGAGGCCTACCACCACCAACTCATCTGGGACAGCCGCCAGTCGCAGCGCGTCTACGACGCCTTCGTGGACGTGTGGGACTGCGAGGAGCTCTGGGTCACCCTCGACCGGCTCAACCTCAACCCGCCGAACATCCGCAACCGCGACCGCGCGCTCATCGAACCCACCGACCGCGGCTTCGACATCGAACTGCACTGGGACGTCGACACCACCCAGGGCATCCTGCCGCAACGCGTCCAGGGCATCATCGCGCTCAACGACACCGCCCCCGACCACGGCGGCTTCCAGTGCGACCCGGAGCTGTTCCGCCGCTTCAACACCTGGCAGGCCGCCCAGCCGGCCGACCGCGACCCGATCCGCCCGACCGTCGACCGGGAGGAATTCCCCGTCGTGCGGCCCGAGTTGAAGGCCGGCGACCTGCTGATCTGGAACGGCCTGCTCGCCCACGGCGTCGCGCCCAACACCTCCGAGCGCGGCGTGCGCTCGGTGCAGTACCTGTCGATGATGCCCGCGCTGGAGGAGGCCGAGCAGCTGCGCCGCTCCCGGGTGGAATCCTGGCGCACGCTCGCCACCCCGGACTGGAACCGCACCCTGGTCGGCGACGCCACCCGGCCCGAGTCGCTGCGCTACGGTCGCGCCGAACTCACCGAGCTGGGGGAGAAGTTGCTCGGCCTGCGGTCCTGGAGCGGCAAGGACTTCGACCGGCAGCAAGCCGACCCTCGGCAAGCCGAAGGGCAGCAAGCCGACCCTCGGCAAGCTGATCTGCAGGACACCACGGGGGAGCGGGAATGCGCGACATCTGCCTGACCCTGCCCACCAACCGCGAGTGCGCCGACACCATCACCGCCGTCGGCGCCGAAGCCGCCTACGCCGTACGGCGGTTCGGCGTCCGGGTGCACCTGCTGGTGCTGGACTCCGCCGACCCCGCCGCGCGCGCCCGGCACGCCGCCGCGGCCGCCGCCCTGCCCGCCGCCGAGAACCTCCTCGTCCACCACCTGGACGAGGACGCCCAACGCGCCTTCCTGCGCGAGGTCATCGACCGCTCCGGCGCCGCGGGCCCCGACAAACTGCTCGACCTGATGCTGCCCGACGCCGTCTCCTACGGCGCCTGCACCAACCGGGCGTTCCTGCTCGCCGCCGCGCTCGGCTGCGCCTCGGTGCACCGCCGCGATTCCGACAGCCGCTACCAATGGCTCGACGGCGAACCGGTGTTCCCCATCGAGCACGAGCTGGCCACCCTCGGGCTGAAGGCCGCCGACGCGGCCGCCGCCGTCACCGAGAACACCCTCGACCCGGCGCACGCGGACAAGCCCGTCGCCCTGGTCGGTGCCTCCTTCGTCGGCGAACTCTCCGTCGACCTCGGCGAGATCCTCGACACCGACCCCGAGGTCTACCACGACGTGGTCGCCCTCTGGGCACCCACCGGCGCCGCCGAACACGACACACGCGAACTCGTCGCCGAATCCTTCAGGGGTGGCGGCAGCGAACCGTTCACCACCGACCGCGCCGTACTCGACCGACCCGACATCTGGCACATCGACATGTGCAACATCGGCCTCGACCACCACGTGTACGAACGCGTGCCGCTGCCGCCCGCCACCGACACCATCGGCAGCGACTACTTCCTGCACCACCTCGTGTACGACGCCACCCTGCCCGGCGTCACCCACAACCGGCACATCGTCAACTACTACACGCCGGAACGGCGCACCGGCCCCGGCTTCACCGCCTACCAACTGCGCTACGCCAAGTTCCTGCTCTCCATGCTCTACCTCTACCCGGTCTACACCGAGATGGAGGCCGCCGGCGACGCCCTGCTGGACGAGCACCACCACGTGCGCCCCGAGCCGATCGCCGAAGCCGCCCGCCGCAGCGCAGCGACCGACCGCGCGGAGAACCACCGCAGACTCGCCGAACTCGACCGCTGCTACCGGCGACTGGGCGGCAAGTACGCCGAGTTCGCCGACCACCTGGCGCCCCGGCGGGCGCGCCTGCTCGACCAGGCGCAGTCGGACATCGAGGACTACGCCCTGCTGATCGACGCGTGGGGCCCGCTGGTGCGGGCGAGCAAGACCACCCCCGCCGACCGGCTGCCGCACTAGCCGGAAGACCGGGAGCTCTCCGTGACACGCCAGACCGCACACCAGGCACCGAACCCCACGCCCAGCCACCGCGCCCCGACCGAGACCGCGGTCCACACCGGCGAACCCGGCCCCGACCGGCCCGACCACACCGCGCTCCGCGCCGCCCTCGCCGCCGCCACCGACGACCGGATCATCTACGACCTCGACGGCATCGGCCGCCAGTACGCCACCCTGCTCGACGAACTGCCGGGCGTCGCCGTACGGTTCGCCATGAAGGCCTGCCCTGTGGACGAGGTGCTGGACCACCTCGCCGCCCTCGGCTCCGGCTTCGACGCGGCCAGCCCCCAGGAGATCGACCAGGCGCTGCGCACCGGCGTCGCCCCCGAGCTCATCCACTACGGCAACACCGTCAAATCCGACCGCAACATCGCCGAGGCCTACCGGCTGGGCGTACGCGACTTCGCCACCGACAGCGTGGAAGACGTCGCCGCGATCGCCGAACACGCCCCCGGAGCACGGGTGTTCTGCCGGATCGCGACCACCGGCGAAGGCGCGCTGTGGGGCCTGAGCCACAAGTTCGGCTGCTCGCCCGAGGACGCCCTGCGGGTGCTCGGCGAAGCCCGCACCGCCGGACTCGTGCCGTCCGGCCTGTCGGTGCACGTCGGCTCGCAGCAGATGACCGCCGAAGCCTGGGGCGCCGCCGTCGACTCGCTGGCCGCCGTACTGGAAGCACTCAACTGGCGCGGCATCACCCCCGATCGGATCAACCTCGGCGGCGGACTGCCCGCCCTCGGCGTCCTCGACCGGCGCGGCCGACCCCTCGACCCGCCGCTGGACAAGATGTTCGCGGTGATCCGCGACGGCATGGACCGGCTGCGCGCCGTCAACACCGGACCGCTCGAGTTCCTGCTGGAACCCGGGCGCCACCTGGTCGCCGACCACGGCGCGATCCGCGCGCACGTCGCCCGCCTCACCTCCCGCCACCGCCTCGACGGCACCCGCGAGGACTGGCTCTACCTCAGCTGCGGCAAGTTCAACGGCCTCTACGAGATGGACCAGCTGCAGTACCGGCTGGAGTTCCCCACCCACCCCGGCGGCCAGTTCGTCCACGCCGTGGTGGCCGGCCCGACCTGCGACAGCGACGACGCGTACGCCCAGGAGGACGGCCTGGTGCGGGTCCCCCGCGCGGCCGGCTCCGGCGACCCGGTCTGGATCCACTCCTGCGGCGCGTACGCCACCGCCTACGCGACCCGCGGGTTCAACGGCTTCGAACCGCTGCCGCACACCTGCATCGGCGGGAGCAGCGAGGGAAACGAGGGAGACGACGCATGAGTGAGTCCCGTATCAGGCTGCTCCGGGAGGACGACTGGGACGAGGTGGTCGCGCTGGAGGAGCGCGCCTACGCGGCCAGCGGCCTGTCCGAGGGCCGCGAGGCGCTGCGGTCCCGGCACCGCGCCTCGCCGGACACCTGCTTCGTCCTCGAGCACACGAGTCGCCTCGGCGGCTACCTGCTGGCCCTGCCGTACCCGCTGTTCCGCTGCCCCGACCTCAGCCGCAGCGAGCACGAGCACGGGGACGGGGAGGGGGGAGAGTCCACCAACCTGCACGCCCACGACCTGGTCATCGCCGAGGAACTGCGCGGTGCGGGCCGGTCCCACCGGATGCTGCGCCACCTCGAGCAGACCGCCCGGGCGGCCGGCTACCGGACCCTCTCCCTGGTCGCCGTCCGCGGCTCCCACGTGCTGTGGACCCCCCTGGGCTACCGCGCCCGGCCCGAGATCGAGCTGCCCGCGAGCTACGGCACCCGGGCGGTCTACATGGCGATGCCGCTGGACCCCGTCCCGGCCCGGCCGCTGCCGAACCCCACCGACCCGATCCCCGGGCCCCGACCCAGAGCCGAAGTGGGCTGATCCGCATGTCTCCCGTTCGCGACGACTTCCGCCGCTCCCAACTGTCCACCGGCGCACTGTTCTTCGTCCTCGGCTTCCAGTACGCGACCTGGGTCTCCCGGGTGCCCGCGCTCAAGGCCAGGCTCGACCTCGGCGAGGCCCAGATCGGCCTGCTGCTGATGACCTGCGGGATCGGCGCGGCGGTGTCCTTCCCGCTGGTGGCGGTGCTGATGCGGCGGCTCGGCTCGCGCCCGCTGTCGGTGCTGTCCGCGCTCGCCCTCGGCCTGATCCTGCTCGCCCTGTCGGTGGTGCCGAACTACCCCGTCACGCTGCTGGTGCTGTTCTGCGACGGCGTTGCCGTCGGCTGCCTGAACGTCGCGATGAACGCCCAGGGCGCCGCGCTGGAAGCCCGCTTCGAACGGACCACGATGTCCCGGCTGCACGCCACCTTCAGCGCCGGCTCACTCCTCGCCGCCCTGCTGGCCTCCGGCGTCAACGCCTTCACCGGCGCCCTGGCCGTGCACTTCGGGCTGGCCGCCGTCCTCCTCGCGGCACTCGTCGCCGCCGCCCGGCCGGGGCTGCTGCCCGACGAGCCGCGGCAAAGCCCGGAAGCGGCCACCGAGGAACGCCGCGGCTTCACCCTGCCGACCGTCGCGACACTCTGGATGGGCCTCGCGATGGTGTTCGGCACCGTCACCGAAGGTGCCATGAACGACTGGTCGGCGCTCTACCTCAAGGACGTCGTGAACGCGGGTGCCGGACTCGCCCCGATGGGCATCGCCGTCGTCTCGGTCATGATGGTGTGCGCCCGGATCTTCGCCGACGGCTGGCGCACCCGCTTCGGCGACGGCCGCATCGTCCGCACCGGCAGCCTGCTGGCCGGCCTCGGCCTCGCCCTCGCCCTGCTGGCCGGCGGCACGGTACCGACCCTGCTCGGCTTCGCCTGCGTCGGCCTCGGCGTCGCGGCCGTCACCCCCTGCGTCTACGTCGCCGCCGCCCGCCAGGGCGCCGACGCACTCTCCCTGGTCGCCGCGATGGGCACCACCGGCCTCCTGGCCGGCCCCGCCGTGATCGGCTTCATTGCCGGTGCCACCAGCCTCCTCTGGGGCATGGCCGCCGTCGCCGCCTCCGCCGCCGTCGTCTCCCTCTGCGCCACCCGCATCACCTGGCCCGGCCGGGAAGCCCCAGCCGCCGACACCCGCCTCACCCCCGAAGCGAGTTGACGATCCATCAGGATCCGACCGGCAGGTCCGCACCCCCGAGGCGACGTGCCGGGCGAGCCTGTTCCGCAGCTCGGTGAGGCGGGCGATCTCGGCGTCCAGGGCGGCGAGGCGGGCGGCGCCGCCGCGGGATGCCCGGACGCTGACCCCTGACCCTTGCGTCAGGGGCAAGGCCGTTCAGTGGAGGAGTGTCTGACGGGGCATGAGGGACACGGGTCTTCTAGAGTCGCCTGCGGTACGTCCGTACGTCCGTACGACCGTGAGCCGCACCGAGAGGGAAGAGCATGACCGAGCAGGCCCCCGCGCCCTTCGAGCACGTGGACGAGGACTGGCAGACCGCGCTGGCGATCGTCGCCCACCCCGACGACATGGAGTACGGCGGGGCCGCGGCCGTCGCCCGGTGGACCTCCCAGGGCAAGAAGGTCGTCTACGTGATGGTGACCAGCGGCGAAGCGGGCATCGACTCGCTGGACCCGGCCGAGTGCGGGCCGTTGCGGGAAGCCGAGCAGGTCGCCTCGGCGCGGGTGGTCGGCGTGGACACCGTCGAGTTCCTCGGCTACCCGGACGGCGTGGTGGAGTACGGGCTGCCGCTGCGCCGGGACATCGCCCGCGTGGTGCGCCGCCACCGCCCGGACATCGTGATCACCAGCAACTTCCGGGAGACGTACGGCGGGGTGTTCCTCAACCAGGCCGACCACATCGCGGTCGGCCGGGCCACCCTGGACGGCGTCCGGGACGCCGGGAACCGCTGGGTGTTCCGCGAGCTGGTGGCGGAGGGGCACGAGCCGTGGAACGGCGTGCGGCAGATCTGGGCGGCGGCCTCGCCGGAGTCGGGGCACGCGGTGGACACCAGTGACCACTTCGACCTGGGCGTTGCCTCGCTGGAGGAGCACAAGGCGTACCTGGCCGGGCTCGGTGGGGCGATGGGGAATGCCCGGGAGTTCCTGGAGGGCTTCGGCCGGGAGGTGGGCAGCCGGCTGGGGACGCGCTTCGCGGTGCCGTTCGAGGTGTTCCCGCTGCGCTAGTCCGATGGCTTGTCGATGTCGGACCCGGAGCCGGAGCCGGACCCGGAGCCGGTGTCGGAGCCGGTGTCGGCGTCGGTGCCGGACCCGGACCCGGACCCGGAGCCGGTGTCGGAGTCGCTGCCGGGCCCGGTGTCGGAGCCGGACTCGGGCCCGGTGTCGGCGCCCTCGCGGCGCCGGCGCCGGTACCGCAGCACCTGGCGGAGCAGGAAGGCGGCGACCAGCGCTCCGAGGCCGATCGCGAACCAGAGCTGGTAGCGGATCGCGGTCCGGTACACGGTGCCGATGTTGGCTCCGGCGACATAGCCGAAGGTGCCCCAGACGCCCGTCCACAGCACGGCGCCGAGCACGTTGAACGGCAGGAACCGGCGCCAGGGCATCCCGGTGGTCCCGGCGATGATGCCGTTGGTCTGGCGCAGCACGTCCACGAAGCGGGCGACCGCGACGACCTTGCCGCCGTGCCGTTCGAAGAAGCCGTCGGCGCGTTCCATCCGGGCCGGGGTGAGCAGGACGTACCGGCCCCAGCGGTGGACGAAGGCGCGTCCGCCGGTGCGGCCGATCAGGTAGCCGAGGCTGTTGCCGAGGATGGCGGCGCAGGCCGCGATCAGCAGGACGGCGGCGAGGCTGAGGTGCCCGGTGCCGGCGTACACCGAGGCGAGGACCAGGATGGTCTGCCCGGGCACCGGGATGCCGCAGTTGTCGAGCAGCACGAGCAGCGCCACCGCGAGGTACCCGTAGTGGTCCAGCAGTGGCGCGAGCCCGGCGAGCGCCCCGGGCAGCGGGGTCGTGGGGGCGGACACCGCTCCTCACCACCTCGCGCGGGTCTGCGGACAGGCCGCGCGCCGTGGGGTGGTGGGGGCGTCGGTCAGCGTCCCGCCTGGCGCTGTTCGATGTTGCAGTCGGGGCCGGGGTAGATCAGACCCTCGTGGCCGTCCTCGAAGCGGACCATGTACGGCGGCTGGCCGTCGGCGCCGCGCACCTCGATGATCTCGCCCTTCTGGTCCACCATGCCCACCGACCTGCTGTGGATGTGGAGCTGGTCACCTACCGCTGCGTGCATGGTCTGCTCCCTGGGTCCTCGGGGTCGTGGCGGCCGCCTCCGCGGCCGTTCCGCTATCCACTGTGCTGCGGGGGCGGCGGGCTCGCAACGCCTCGGGCGGACGGGACGCGGGGGATGGGCGGGGATTCCCGGGCGATGGGCGCGGGATTCGCGTGGGGATTCGCGCGCGGATGGGTGTGGGATCTGGAGGGGAAGCGCGCGGGATTTCGCGGGTCGGACGTCAGCGGGCGGGCAGCCGTTGCGCGAGGTAGCCGCGGACCAACCGCTTGCACTCGGCGATCAGCGTCGGATCGCCGTTCGGGTCGGCGCGGAAGGCCAGCTTGAGCACCGCGTCGGCCGCCTCCAGGGCGACCCGCAGGGTCAGCGTGGTGGCCGCCGGGTCGCTCGCCCGGAACACCTCGCCGCCGAGCGCCTGCAGGCGCAGCGCGACGGCGGTGTTGTTGTCCACGCCCGCGTCCAGCAGGTGCCGGTCGTCCCGGACCCCGGCGGGGACGACCGGGCCGGCCAGGCCGAAGTCGACCTGGCCGAAGCCGGGCACCGAGCGTTTCATCGCCACGAACTCCTCCACCGCGAGGTCGGTGAAGGCAGCCGGGTCGACCGGGGCGGCGGCGGCCAGCCGGGCGTCGAGGCGCTGGAGGTACCGGTCGAGGTTGCGGCCGGCGAGAGCGGCCAGCAGGTCCTCCTTGCCGGCGAAGAACTGGTACAGGGTGCCGATCGGCACCTGGGCGCGGTGGGCGACCTCCTTGGTGGTGAGCGCGGTCGCCCCGACCTCGTCCAGCAGCCCGGCACAGGCGTCCAGGACGCGGCCGTACCGCTCCTGGCTGCGCTGTTGGACCGGGCGTCGACGGACCGACGGGCTGGTCCGGTCGACGGTCTCGGAACTCCGGGTCTCCGCACTCCTCATGGGCTCACTCTGCCGCATCCGCTGTTCCGGCGGCGAATCACCGGGGCGGGAGCGGCCCGGAGTTCCTTGTGGGAAGGGAATCGACTGGTGGCCGGAGCTGAACGGCACGGTGGCGGGAAGGTGTCCATGAGCCGGCAATGGTCTTGTCGTGGACGCGAAGACCGGTTCATACTCCTGGGGCGGACTACCTTGCGTGATCGCCGCGTGTCTCTTCGTGGTGATCGCGATTCAGTCGTGGCGGCCGTGGCGACCGTGACGGACGTTCCGTCGCCACCAGAAGTCTGGATGATCCCGTGCGCCTCCTTGCTCGTGCCACGTCCCGTTGTTCGTCCCGCAGAACGGAAGGAGGGGGTTCGGTTCGGTGACACTGTCCTACGGAGGGCGTGAGGCCCTCGACATCGAGTACCACCGGCAGTTCCTGGAGTCCGGGTACCTGGTGCTGCCCGGCCTGCTGGCGGAGTCACTGCGCGAACGGCTCGTCCCCGAGGTGGACCGGTGGGTGGACGAGGGCCTGCGGGCCCGGTCGATCGCCTCCTGCGCCGATCCCGTCCGGAACGGGCCGCCCCCGCTGCTGGAACTGGAGCTGCCGGCCCACGGCCAACTCCTCACCCACCCACCACTGATGCGGACGCTGACCCGCCTGCTCGGGCCGTCGTTCGTCTTCCACCACCTGCACAGCGACCGCCAGTCCCCCGGAATCCCGGGAAAGCCCTGGCACCACGACTGCGAGCCCAACGACCGCTCCGACCCGTCGCTGCTGATGGTCCACGCGCTGCACTACCTCGGCGGACTGGACGAGAAGGTCGGCAGTCTGGCCGTGCTGCCGGGCTCGCACCACAGCACCGTCGGCAAGTCCGCGTTCGCCCACCACGGCACCGCGGAACTGCCCGGCGAGGTGGTCATCGACCGGCTGCCGCCCGGCTCGACCGTGCTGCTCAACTCGGCGCTGTTCCACACCCGCCGGCCGGCGCCCGACGGGCCGGGCCGGGGGCGGTACTTCATCGACGCCTCCTACTGCCAGGTGGGCGCGCGCTGGCGCCCGGTGAAGCCGTACTGGCGGCAGATGCTCGCCCGCGCCCGCGAACTCGACCTGGCCGACGGCCAGTGGCCCGAGCTGTTCGCGGAACGGCACTTCACCGAGTACACCGGAACCGTCTGAGGAGAGCACTGCCGTGGAGATCGTCACCGCCGTCGCCTACCCCGAGGTCCACGACGCCTACCTGCGGGACCATCCGGTGGAGCGGGCCCACGAGGCGAACAGCAACACGTACGGCGAGGAGAACCTCGAACGCGCCGACCGCATTTCCGGCGGCTGGTGGCGGGTCCGGCTCGCGCGGACGGACGTCCTGGGCGTCGTCCTGCCCTGGCACCTCAGCGAGGGCGGGGCGCTCGAACTGGTACCGCGCTCCGGGCTGACGGTGGGCGAGGCGGCCGAGCGCGTCCGCTCCGGCGGGGCCGCCTGGGCGGCCGCCAACCCGGTCTGCGCGGCGAAGCTGCGGCTGCTGCGCCGGACCCCGTTCACGCCGGTCTTCCTCAGCACCGCCCCGGTCGACCACTCCGACTACGGGGACCTGTCGGTCCGGGCCGGGCTGATCCACCTCGACGGCCTGCACCGCATGCTGGCTTGGGAGTTGGCCGGGAGACTACCCGACCGGCCGGTCCTGGACGGGTACCTGGTGGGCGACCCCGGGGTGCCGGCCGGCCCGGCCCGCGCGCGCCTGACGGGGGACGAGTCGGCGTGACCCCCGCGACGCAGCACCTGCGGTCCACGCCGTCCGCCCGGTCCGCCCGCTCGTTACCCTCGCTGCTCGCCCACCTCGCCCGGACCCACCCGGACCGGCCCGCGCTGAGCGACGGCGTCCGCACCTTCGACTACCGCACACTGGACGCCGCGGCGGGCCGGGTCGCCGCCAGGCTGGCCGGCGGCGGCACCGGACGGGGCGACCGGGTCGCCCTGGTCGGACCCCGGGACGCCCGGATGCTGGTCCTCCTGCACGGGGTGCTGCGTTCGGGCGCGGCGGCGGTGCTGGCCGACCCGGACTGGTCGCCGGCCGACCTCGCCCGGCGGCTGGCGGCCGTCCGGGTCGCCCGGGTGCTCGGGACGGAGGGCGGGCTCGGCGGAGAGGTGGTGGACGTCGAGGCGCCGGGCGTGAGGCCCGAGGTGCCGGGCGGGAAGAGCGAGGCGCCGGGCGAGATGCCCGTGCCGCAGCACGAGGTGCTGGGCGAGGACCTCGCGTACCTCTCCTTCACCTCCGGGTCGAGCGGCGAGCCCAAGGCCGTCGCCGTCACCCACGCCAACGCCGTGCACTACGCGCAGGAGCTGGCCGGGCGGCTCGCCTACACCGAGGCCGACGCGCCGCGCACCGCGCACGTCACCACGCTGGCCGCCGACCTCGGCCACACCGCCTGGCTGCTCGCCCTCGCCACCGGCGGCTCGGTGCACGTCGTCCCGGACCGCGAGGTGCGCGACCCGGAGGCCTTCTGGGCATCGCTGGCACGCGCGGGGGTGACCGTGCTGAAGACCACCCCCTCGCACCTGACCGCCCTGCTGGAGGGCCGCCCGGTCGACTCCCCGCCGCTGCACACCGTGCTGCTCGGCGGCGAGCCGCTGCCCCGCCCGCTTGCCGCCGCCCTGCTCGACGGCGGCACCACCGCACGGCTGGCCAACCACTACGGACCGACCGAGACCACCGTCGGCGCCACCTGCCTACTGGCCACCGACACCCGCCAACTCCCCGCCGAGGAGCCGACCGTACCGATCGGCACCGCGATCGGCGAGGTGCTGCTCACCGTGGTGGACGGCGCCGGGCGGGCGGTGCCGGACGGCGCGGTGGGGGAGCTGCTCATCGGCGGCCGCGGTGTCGCCGCCGGGTACTTCGGGCGGCCGGCCGAGACGGCCCGCGGCTTCGTCCACCGGGACGGCCGACCGATGTACCGGACAGGCGACCTGTGCCGCCGGCGGGCGGACGGGAACCTGGTCTTCCTGGGCCGGGTGGACCGTCAGGTGAAGGTGCGCGGCTACCGGGTGGACCTCGCCGAGGTCGAGCGCGCCATGGACGGGTATCCGGGCGTCGTCCGCTCGGCGGCGCTGCTGCGGGAGACCGCCGTCGGCAGTCAACTGCTGGGCGCGGTACGGCTGTCGGGCGGTTCGCAGGACGTGGAGGGCCTCGGAGCGTACCTACGGGACCGGCTGCCCGGCTACTCCGTGCCGCAGCCGATCCTGGTACTGCCGGAATTCCCCGTCGGGCCGAACGGCAAGCTCGACCGGCCGAGGCTGGGCGAGCTGGTCGCCGAACTGGTCGAGACCCGAGCGGAGTTGTCGGGCGCCACCGGATCCGGCCTGGCCGGGGAGATCGCCCGGTTCTGGGCGGGCGCGCTCGGACTGCCGGCCGTCGGGCCGCGGGCCGACGTGCTGGGCCTCGGCGGGGACTCCATCCTCGCCATGCGCACCATCGCCTTCCTGCGGCGCTCGGGCCTGCGGGTCGCCTACGAGGACTTCTACCG
This sequence comes from Kitasatospora sp. NPDC033851, assembly GCF_055576085.1. Taxonomy (NCBI): domain Bacteria; kingdom Bacillati; phylum Actinomycetota; class Actinomycetes; order Kitasatosporales; family Streptomycetaceae; genus Kitasatospora; species Kitasatospora sp. NPDC033851. The sequence goes on from NZ_JBVIRL010000018.1 coordinate 92,253, forward strand.
GCACCCGACGGCGGAGGGCCTGGCGGCCGCCGCCGTCCCGGCCGCACCCTCCGTTCCGGCACCGCGCACCGGGGACGACGCCGGTCGACTCGCCCCGGCACAGCGCTGGTTGTACCGCCAGCGCTCCGTGCGGGACGTGCGGCACTGGAACCAGTCCGTCCTGCTGCGCTGCCGTGCGGCGGTGGACCCGGCGGCGCTCTCGGGGGCGGTCGCGGCCGTCCTGGAACGCCACCCGGCGCTGCGCCGGCCGATCTCCCCGGACGGGTGCGGCGAGCCCCGGCCGGTGCCCGACCTCGATCCCGTCTCCTTCTCCCGGATCCCACGCGCGGACGGGCCGGTCGCCGACACGATCGCCGGGGTCTGCACCGAACTCCACCGCAGCCTCGACCCGTTGGCCGGCCGACTGCTGCGCGTCCACCTGTTCTCGGGCCCGCCCGGGACGGACGACCGGCTCGCGCTGGTCGCGCACCACCTGGTGGTCGACGGGCTGTCCTGGCGGATCCTGCTGGACGACCTGGCGCACGCGTACCGGGCGGTGCTCGACCAGAAGCCGGCCGACCTGCCGCCGACGGCGGACTTCTACGCGTGGGCGGCGGCCGCCCCGGCGGCGCCCGCTCCGGACACCGCCGCGGAGTCCGTCACAGCGTCCGCCACAGCGTCCGCCACGGCGTCCGCCACGGCGTCCGTCGCGGAGCCGACCGACGAACCGGCCGCGCTCAGTTGGACGCTCGACGCGGACGCCACCACCCGGCTGGTCGCGCGGCACGGCGGCGGGGCCGGGCTGGAGGCGGCGCTGCTCGCCGCCTTCGCCGGGGCCGTCACCGCCTGGAGCGGCAGTCCCCGGTTCGCGGTGGAGGTCGAGACCCACGGCCGGGACACCGCGGGCGATCCGGGCGAATTCCTGGACACCGTCGGCTGGTTCACCGCCGTCAGGCACGTCGACCTGCCGGCCGGGGCCGATCCGGAGACGGTGGCGCGGAGCCTGCGCGAGACGCCCGTCCGGCCGATGGACGCCCCCGGGGAGCGGCCCGCCGCCGGGTTCAACTTCCTCGGCACCTTCCGGCTGCCCGAGGAGCCCGCGCTGGACTGGACGGTCGCCGAGGAGCAGGCCGGGGTGGCCCGCTGCGCCGGGGGCGATCCGCTGTACGAACTGCGGCTCACCGCGCGGATCGTGGAGCAGCGACTGGTCGCCGACCTGGTGTACGGGTGGCCCGCGCTGTCGCACCGCGCCGCCGAGCGGATCACCGGCGCGTTCGCCGGGGCCGTGGCCGCCGAGGCGGGAGGTGCCGAGGCGGGGGTTCCTGGCACGACGGTGCGCCCCGCCCGCGCCCCGCTCTCCACCTCCGGCCAGCTGTTGCACCCGGGCGTCCCGCCGACCGCCGGGGCGGCGGTGCGCCAACCCGCCCGGGCGGCGGTGCGCGAACCCGCCCGGGTGCTGCTCACCGGCGCCACCGGCTATCTCGGGCGGCACCTGCTGGACGCCTTCCTCCGGCGCGGCGCCGACGTCACCTGCCTGGTGCGGGCCTCCGACGACGCCGAGGCCCTGAAACGGCTGGGGGCCCACGCGGCCCACGCGGCCCACGCGGCCCACGCCGTCGCCGCGGACGTCGACCGGGACAGCCTCGGCCTTTCCCCGGCCGGGCTGGAGCAGGCCCGGGGCGCGCGGATCGTCGTGCACGCGGCGGCGGACGTCCGACTGGTGGCCTCGCCCGACGAGCTGGAGCGCACCAACCACACGGCGGTGCGCCGCCTGCTCGGCTGGGTCGGGGAGCACGCCCCGGCCGCCCGCGTCCACCACGTCTCCACGCTCGCCGTCTCGGGCGGCGTGGACGGCCCGCCGCGCCGCTTCAGCGAGGCGGACCTGGCGATCGGCCAGCACTTCCGCACCCCGTACGAGCGGACCAAGTACCGTGCCGAGCAGGCCGTCCGGGCCTGGGCCGCCACCGGGCACGCCGCCTACCTGCACCGCAGCGGCCACATCGCGGCGCACAGCCGGACCGGCGCGTTCCAGGCCAACATCGGCGACAACCGGATCTACCAGCTGATCCGCGGCTACCTGCTGGCCGGGGCCGCGCCCAGCCGGCCGGACACCGCGTTCGCGTTCTCGCACGTGGACACGGTGGCCGCCGGGATCGCCGCGATCGCCCTCGACCCGTACGCCGCGCCCGGCGCGTACCACGTCGAGTCGCCGTACGAGGTCCCGCACGACGAACTGGTGGGCTGGCTCGCCGGGCTCGGCCACCGGGTGCGGCTCACCGACGACGAGACCTTCGCGGCCGCGATCGCCGGGGCCGAGCGGCGGCACCCGACGGCCGCCCGGCTGGCCGCCGCCTGGGCACAGCAGGAGGAACGCAACGTCCGGGTGGACAGCGCGTACACCACCGCCGTGCTCGACCGGCTCGGGGTCCGCTTCACCGCCCCGACCGCGCAGTGGTGGTCGGCCGCGCTCGCCTGGGCCGCCGAGGCCGGCTTCCTGCCGCCCGCCGACCCGTCCCGACCCGTCCCCGACCCTTCGGCCGGCCCCGCTCCCCGCCCCTCCACCGATCGTGCCCCCGAACTCTCCCCCGAAGGCAGGACTCACCCGTGAAGGCAGCATCCAGCGTGACAGCAGGTTCGGTGTCCCGGCTCTCCCCGGCGCTCAAGCAGGCCACCCCGGTCGTCGCCGTGCGCGGCGAGGGGCTCCACCTCTACGACGCCGAGGGCCGCCGCTACCTCGACTTCACCTCCGGCGTGGGGGTGACCAGTACCGGCCACTGCCACCCGCGGGTGGTCGATGCCGTCCGCGAGCAGGCCGGCCGGCTGATCCACGGCCAGTACACCACCGTGCTGCACGACCAGCTGCTCACCCTCACCGAGCGGCTCGGCGAGGTGCTGCCGCCCGGCCTGGACTCGCTGTTCTACGCCACGGCCGGCACCGAGGCGGTGGAGGCGGCGCTGCGGCTCGCCCGGCACGCCACCGGGCGGCAGAACGTGATCGTCTTCGAGGGCTCCTTCCACGGCCGCACGATGGGCGCGGCCTCCCTCACCACGGCCGGCACCCGGTTCCGGGCCGGCATCGGCCCGCTGATGTCCGGGGTCGCGGTGGCGCCCTTCCCGGCCGCGTTCCGGCTCGGGATGTCGGAGGCCGAGGCGGTGCAACACGCGCTGCGCGGACTGGACGAGGTGCTCGCCACCGTCTCCGCGCCCGCCGAGACGGCGGCGATGTTCGTCGAGCCGGTGCTCGGCGAGGGTGGCTACGTTCCCGCCCCGCCCGGCTTCCTGGCCGGGCTGCGCGAACGTGCCGACCGGCACGGCATCCTGCTGGTCGTGGACGAGGTGCAGACCGGCTTCGGCCGCACCGGCCGGTTCTGGGCCCACCAGCACGAGGACACCCACCAGCACGAGGACGCCCACCCGCACGAGGGCGGGGTGTGCCCGGACATCCTGATCACCGCCAAGGGCCTGGCCAGCGGCTTCCCGCTGTCCGCGATCGCCGCGCCCGCCGAGCTGATGGGCCGCGCCTGGCCCGGCTCGCAGGGCGGCACGTACGGCGGGAACCCGGTGGCCTGCGCGGCCGCCCTGGCCACCCTGGACGTGCTGCGCGAGGAGCGGCTGGTCGAGAACGCCGCCGAGCAGGGCGCGCGACTGCTGGCCGGGCTGCGGGCGGTCGCCGCCGAGGCGCCCGGGATCGCCGACGTCCGCGGGCTCGGGCTGATGGCCGCCAGTGAGTTCTGCCGCCGCGACGGCTCCCCGGACCCGGAGGCCGCCCGGCGTGCCCAGCAGGCGGCCGGTGAGCACGGCCTGCTGCTGTTGCTCTGCGGGATCCACCTCAACGTGGTCCGGATGATCCCCGCGCTGGTGGTCACGGCCGGGCAGATCGACGAGGCGCTGGAACTCTGGACGAAGGCCGTCGCGGCCGGAAGCCGGTAGGAAGGAGATGCGAATGGACGCGATGACGGAAATCGGCTGGAGCAGCCTGGAGTTGGAGGCCCGGCGGGAGCTCTGGTCGCTCCCGCTGGAGGAGGAGGAACGGCGGCTGCTGTGGGCCGACGCGCGGGCCGAACGGTGGGGCGCGGCCGAGCCGGTGCGCGCCCGGCTGCGGGACTTCGTCCGGGACGCCGTCGCCTCCGTCGGCATCACCCACGTCAGCGGCCTGGTGGACCCGGCGCACCCGGAGAAGGAGATCACCGAGGCGCTCTCCTTCCTGCTGCGGGACTACGGCCGGATCGTCCCGCAGAACGGGCGCGGCGACCTCACCTCGGTGCTGCGCGACCAGGACGGCGACGGCAACACCGAGCTCGGCTTCCATTGCGACACCTGCGACCTGCTGGTCCTGCTGTGCCTTCGGCCCGCCTTCGACGGCGGCGGTTTGACCAAGCTGGCGAGCGCGCGGCACGTCCGCGACCTGATCGAGCGGGAGCGCCCGGACGCCCTGGCCACCCTCTGTGAGGACTGGACCTTCGACCGGACCGGCCGGGCGGGCCCGCAGGTGGTGGTCACCCCGATCCTCTACCACCAGAAGGAGGGGACGGTCGGCTGCTACTACCAGACCCGCACCGTCCGCTCCTCCCCGGACCGCGGCGGGCCGGAACTGACGGACCGTCAGTGGGAGGCGCTGGGCGTGCTGGACGAGGTGCTGTACCGGCCGGAGATCGCCTTCGGGCTGCCGATGGCCGCCGGTGACCTGCTGATCATCCGCAACAGCCGGGTGCTGCACGGGCGTTCGCCGTTCATCGACGAACCCGGCGGGTACGCCCGGCGGATGCTGCGGATCTGGGTGAACGAGGGGGAGGAATGGGCACGTTGACCGCACCGAACGACACCGTGGCCGCACCGCAGGACACCGTGGCCGCACCGAACGACGCCGCGACCGCACCGCACGGACGGGTGGCGATCGTCACCGGCGGGGGCAGCGGCCTCGGCCGGGCCTCGGCACTGGCCCTGCTGGAGGCCGGCTGGACCGTCGCCGTCGCCGGACGGCGCAAGGACGCGCTGGAGGAGACCGCCGCGCTCGCCGGCCCGGCCGCCGCCCGGGTGCTGCCCGTCCCGACCGACATCCGCAGCCCGGAGGAGGTCGCCCGGCTCTTCGACACCGTCCACGACCGTTACGGCCGGCTGGACCTGCTGTTCAACAACGCGGGCGCCGCCGCCCCGCGCCGGCCGATCACCGAGACCCCGTTCGAGGACTGGAACCGGGTGCTCGACACCATCGTCACCGGCGGCTTCCTCTGCGCCCGCGAGGCCTTCCGGGTGATGAGCGCCCAGACCCCGCAGGGCGGGCGGATCATCAACAACGGCGCGCCCTCGGCGTACGTGCCGCGCCCGCACTCCATCGCGTACACGGCCGCCAAGCACGCCGTCCTCGGCCTCACCAAGGTGCTCGCCCTGGACGGCCGCCCGTACGGCATCTCCTGCGGGCAGATCGACGTCGGCAACGTCACCCCCGTCGACGGCGGACCGCAGCCGGCCGCGATGCAGGCCGACGGGACGATGGCGGTGGAGGCGACCATCCCGGTGGAGCGCTTCACGGAGGCGCTGGTGCTGATGGCCGCGCAGCCGCCGGACACCGTCATCCAGTCCCTGGTGATCCTGCCGACCACCATGCCGTTCGTCGGGAGGGGGTGAACCGTGCTGGTCAGCGCACGCTCCTTCGAGGAGTACCGGGCGATGTTCGCGCTCACCGAACGCGACCTGGAGCAACGGATCCTGGACTGTCCGGGCGGGGCGGCGAGCTTCGTCGCCGAGGCCGGGCGGCGGGGCATCGACGCCGTCGCCGTGGACCGCCAGTACGCCCACCACCGCGAGGAGTTGGGCCTGCTGGTGGAGCGGGAGACCGCCTTCAAGCGCGACCTGCTGGAGAAGGAGACGGCGGGCTACGCCCGGACCTGGTACGCCGACGCGGACGACATGGTCCGACAGTGGACCGCGAACGCCCGGGACTTCCGGGCCGACATCGCGGCCCGCCCGGATCGCTACGTGGCCGGCTCGCTGCCCGAACTCCCCTTCGCCGACGACTTCTTCGACCTGGTGCTCAGCTCGCACCTGATCTTCTCGTACGGCAACCGGCTCGACGAGGACTTCCACCGGGCGGCGCTGCTGGAACTCGCGCGGGTGGCCCGCCGGGAGGTCCGGCTGTTCCCACTGATGGTGTACGACACGGGAGTTCGCTACCCGGGGCTGGAACCGTTGCGCCGGGAGCTGGCGGGGCTCGGGGTCCCGAGCCGGGTCGAGCGGGTGGCGTACGAGTTCCAGCCGGGGGACAACGAGATGCTGGTGCTCGCCTGCGCGGACCACCGGCCCCCGGTGCGGGCCGAGCGGTGGGCCGCCGCCGGGGACCGGGTCCGGTGGCGGCACCAGGAGGCGCTGCCGGGGGCTTGATCAAGCGCGGCCCTGGCCGAGAGGGGCCCTGGCCGGGAGGGCCCTGGTCAAGCGGAGCTCCGGCCGAGCGGGGTGGTCGGTCAGTTGACGTCGACCGCCGGCCCGCCCGGCTGGGAGGTGTCGGCGACCGGGCCGTACGCCGCGGAGAAGTACCCGTCGGCGGGGCAGAGCCCGGAGCCGCCGCTCTTGGCGAAGTGCTCGTTGTGGAAGGCCAGGCTGTGCGCGGTGTTGTCGGCGTTGCCGGCGAACGTGCCGCTGAGCTGGTAGGTGCAGGTGATGGTGCCGAACCAGCTGTTGAGCACCGCGGTGGCCTGGATCGCCCCGGCCGACCCGCCACCGAGAGTGACCGGGAGCCCCGGGCCGTCGGAGACGGTCAGGCCGTACGGGAGGTTGCCGACGGTCAGGCTGCGCACCGAGGTGACGCCGGTGACGTTGCTGGTGCACGAGCCGAAGGTGAGCCCGGTCAGTGACTCGGTGGCCGAGCCCGGGGCCGCCGGGTTGGTCAGCACCTTCGCGGCGAGCTGCGAGACGGCGCAGGTCACACCGGTGGTGCTGGTCGCGGTCGAGTAGAAGGTGGCGGCGCCCCCGGCGAGCGGCGCGGCGAGCGTGTCGCCCGGTGCGACGGCGGTGCCGCCCGCGCCGCCGACGGTGAGGACGGGGACGGCGGCGACGGGCTCGGGCGCCGCGGACGCGGGCACCGCGACCACGGCGAGCGCGGCGGTGGCGGCGAGGGCCGCGACGGCGGCGGCGGGGACGGCAAGGTGACGGCTGAAGCGCATGGGAAAGCCTCTTCCTCGGTGAGGGGCGAGAAGACGACCTTTCGCGGCTCCCGGGCCGGGGGGGACCGGGGAGCTCACTACGTTCTAGGACCGTGACCGAGTGCCGTCAAGGCGATGGACGGAACTTGCTGACTATTCGTCAACAACGGGCGGAGGTTTGGACCGTGCCGCCGCCTGCGAGAATCCCGGTAGGGCTGAGCACGACAAAGCGGGCGTCGTCTCGAGGGCCGCGGCGGAGAGGGGACGGACACGGCATGACCGAGGACGAGGTGGAGGAGCGGCTGCGCGCGCTGTGTCTGGGCCTGCCCGAGGTGGTCGAGGTGGCCAACCACCACGGTGAGCCGTCGTGGCGGATCCGGCGGCGGACGCTGGCCCAGCTCTCGGAGCACCACCCGCGCGGTCGGCGGAGCTTCTGGGTACCGGCCCCGGTCGGCGGCAAGGAGGCGATGGTCGCCGCCGAACCCGACCGGTTCTTCTCGCCGCCCTACGGTGGACGCGACTGGGTCGGGGTCTACCTCGACGTGCCGGTCGACTGGACGGAGGTGCGCGAGCTCGTCGTCGACGCGTACCGGCTCATCGCGCCCAGAAATCTGGTGGCCGGGCTGGGGGAGGCGTGACGTCCGCCACCGGTGGCCGCTCGGCGGGCCTCAGACGCGCCGGATGAGCGTGACCCCGTCCCGTACGGTGAGCATCACGACCTCGCTCCGCGGATCGGCGGCGACGGCGTCGTTGAACTGCCGGAGCGCCAGGACGTCCGGGTCGGTGGTGTCCGCGTCGATGATCTCCCCGCGCCACATCGTGTTGTCGCACGCGATCAGCCCCCGGGGGGAGAGCTTGGGCAGCGTCGCGGAGTAGTAGGCGTGGTAGCTCGGCTTGTCCGCGTCGATGAAGACCAGGTCCAGCGGCTCCTCGATCTCGGAGATCGTGTCGAGCGCGGGACCGACCCGCACGCTGATGACGTCGGCGTAGCCGGCTTCGGCGATGTGCTTGCGGGCGACCTCGGCCCGCTCCGGGTCGATCTCACAACTGATCACCCGGGCGCCCTCGGGCAGGGCGACGGCCATGGCCAGCGCCGAGTAACCGGTGAAGGTGCCGATGTCGAGGACCACATTCGGCTGCAGCGTGTGGATGACCATGCGCAGGAGCCCGCCGACGACCTGGCCGCTGATCAGGTGGCCCATGCCCAGGTCGTTCCCGTTGACGCCGGCCAACTGGGCCGGGTCCGGGGTCGAGTGGGCCTCCGCGTAGTCGTCGATGCCGGGCAGGGTGATGGGCGGCAGGGTGAACATCTCTTCCTCCTGGGTGGGTGGTGGACGTCGTTCCTACGGGTCAGGTCGGGTCGTACGCGCTCTGCCAGCCGTGCGTGTTCGCGTGCAGCCAGGACTCGAAGTCCGCCGGAGTGAGGGCGGACCAGTCCGGGGACTCCTCGACGCGCATCCTTCCGAGGTGCCGGCCGAGTCGGGTGAGGGCGTTGCCGGCGCCGCGCCGCGCGGTGTCGAAGGCGGCCAGCGCCTCCGGCCACGTCTCGTGTTCCCGGCAGGCGAGTTCGAGGGCGCAGGCGTCCTGGATCGCCTTCACCGCGCCGGCACCGGTGTGCGGGCGGGCGATCGCCCCGGCGTCGCCGGCCAGCAGCAGGGCGCCCTTGGCGTAGCGGGAGACCGTGGTGTCGTACATCGGGTTGATGGACAGTTCGTGCCGCTCGGTGCGCCGCACCACGTCGGCCCACACGGGCGGCAGTTCGCGGGTGATGAGCTCGTCCAGGTAGCCGGCGGCGGTCTCGGTGACCTGCCCCCGGGGGACCGGGGCGGCCTCGGCCGGGTAGAGGTCGTGCGGCACGCTGCCGTACAGCGCCCAGTTCTGCCGGAAGCCGCCGGAACCGGCGTCGGGAATACGGTAGAACACGGCGTGGCCGCCGCGGAAGCCGACCGCGACGAAGTCGTCGAGCAGCGGGGACTGCGGGCCGGCCGCCCCCCGGTCGGCGGGGTGGTCGCCGCGCCAGAGGCCGTACCCGCCGTACTGCACGGCGGCCTCGGGTGCGACCGCCGGCCGCACCGTGGAACGGTGGCCGTCGGCGCCGACGACGGCGGCGAACGTCCCGGCGGGGCGGCCGTCGACCAGGAGCCGGACGCCGTCGTCCCCCTGCCGGACGTCGGTGACCGTCGCGCCCTCGTGGTAGTCGCGGTCCGGCACCCGGGCGCGCAGCCCCTGCCAGACCAGCGCCCAGCTCGCCATGATCGCCGGGTACGGCTGACGGCCGACCACGCGGCCCTCGGCCGACCGCTCCGCGCGGGTGAGCCAGATCAGCTCGGGACGCCGCAGCACCCGCATGTCGGAACCGAGGTATCCCGCGTCGAGCAACTCGCCGTAGAGCGACGCCGGGAGGGTGATCCCGGCGCCGCGGTCGCGCAGACCGCCCCGGCTGCGCTCGAACACGGTGACCTTGCAGCCTGCCCGCGCCAGGGCGACGGCCGTGGCGCAGCCGGCGATGCTGCCGCCCACGACGGCGACCCGACTTCCTCGTATGCGCATGGTTGCCCTCTCCTCAGTGGGGCCGGGCCGGGCCGGCTCGGTCTCCCGGGCCGGCCCGGTCTCACGGGCCGGTGTCGGTGTTCACGGGGTGTCCGGTGCGGTGCCAGCGGGTGAAGCCGCCCACGAGGTGACGTGCGTGCCGGTTCTGCGCCCGGAGAAGCCGGACGCTTTCGGCCGAGGTCACGCAGAAGGGCCCGTGGCAGTAGGCGATGATCTCGGCGTCGGCCGGGAGTTCGTCGAGCCTGCTCAGCAGTTGGTCGTGGGGGAGGGAGACGGCGCCGGGCACGTGCCCCATCGCGTAGTCGTCGGTCGGGCGGACGTCGATGACCAGCGCCCCGCCGCCGACCCGGCTGGTCAGCTCGTCGACGGTCACCGGTTCCAGCTCGCTCAGGTCGCCGAGCTGGTCGTTGATGACGCTGCGCAGGTCGGCCAGGCGCCGCTCGGCGAACTCCTGGAACACGCCGAGGAATCGGGCCACGTCGTCGTCGGCCAGGCGGTACCGCACGCTGGTGCCGTCCTTCCGGCTGTCGACCAGGTGGGCCGAACGGAGCTGCTGCAACTGGGCCGAGGTGTTCTTGAACGGGATCCCGGAGTCCTGGGAGAGCTGCTCGACGGTGAGTTCACGCCCGTCGAGCAGGTCGAGCAGGCGGAGCCGGAGCGGGTTGGCGAGCACCTTTCCGACCCGGGACAGCTCCGCGTAGATCGGGAGGCTCAGTTTCGGCGTGTTCAGTTCGGACATGACGGACCTATCGTGTGGTGCCGGGCCGGGGCACGGCCGGTTCGAGGACGTGACGGTTGCGCCCGGCGCCCAGGCCCGCCATCATCTCGCCGGCCGTGACGACCAGCATCAGGACGAGCGCTGCCGGGAGGCCTCCGGAGGCGGTGACCAGCATCCCGCCGGCCAGCGGCCCCAGGATGGCGATGAGGTAGCCGACGCCCTGGACCATACCCGAGAGGCCGACGGCCGTATCGGCGTCCTTGGCGCGCATCCCGATGAGGGTCAGCGCCAGGGCGAACCCGGAGCCCTGGGCCAGGCCGAGCAGCAGCGCGGCGATCCAGGCACCGAAGGAGATCGGCGCCAGCATGAGCGCGATCAACCCGCCCGCGTTGAGCACGCCGACGACGACGGCGACGATCCGCTGGTCGGGAAGCCGCCGGATCAGCAGCGGAACCCCGAGCGAGCCGGCCACCTGGATCAGGGAGGTGACCGCCTGCACGAGGCCGCCCTCGTCGAGCGTCATGCCCCGCTGGTGGCAGATCGTCGGCAGCCAGCCCAGGACGAAGTAGAAGGACAGGCCCATGAATCCGAAGAAGGCGGTGACCTGCCAGGCCAGTGCGTCCCGCCACAGCGCGGCGGGGATCCGGGCCCGCCCGACGCCCAGGGTGCGCTGCCGCAGGACGGGCAGCCAGATCACGCAGGCGACCACGGCGACCGGGACGGTGATCCAGGCGAGAGAGGCCAGCCAGTCCGTGCCCTGACTGCCGCTCAGCCGGGGGGCGAGCGCCGAGGCGCCGGCCGCGCCCACCGTGAGGGCGATCGTGTAGAGCGCCATCATCGGTGCGATCCGGCTGCTGAACTTCCGTTTGATCATGCCGGGAATGGCGCCGTTGATCGCCCCGATCGCGGCGACGACCAGCAGCGTGCCGAGGAAGAGTGCGCTCTCGCTCCGCACCGTGCGGACGAGGTCGCCGACGAGCAGCACGATCACGGAGGTCGCCACCAGGCGTTCCTCGCCCATCCGCCGGACCAGCGCGGGGCCGGTGAAGGCGAACAGGGCGAGACAGACCGTGGGCAGCACGGTCAGCAGGGTCTGGCTCGGTCCGGACAGGCCCAGCCCGGACTTGATGGGGGTCAGGAGCGCCGACACCGCCGCGATCGGGGCCCGCAGATTGAGGGAGACCACGACCAGCGCGGCCAGTAACCACCAGGTCGGCCGACGCGACGCGGATTCCTCCGACGCCGGCGGGGCGATGGTCGACGGTTGAGTTCGGGATGCCACGGCGACCCACTCCCAAGTTCCAAAGGACTTTAGAATAAGAGAATGATACCCCTCGGGTGATGTTCGAGCGCGTGGTTTCGTAGTTCCGCACTGGTGCGCTCCTGAATGCTCCCCGGACTGCTGATTGCTCCCCGGGCTGCGCCGCCTGTTTCCTGTTCGATTGCCTTGCACCTATGGGCAGTGCTGTGCGCCCTGATTTGGTACCGTGATCATTGGTATGCGAGCTGCTACCAGGGGAGGAGCGGCATGTCCGACCAAGTGGCCCTGAAGTCTGCCTGCGCAGAATCCGTCGCCGTGTTGATCGCCGCCGACCGTTTGGTATACAGATCGAGTCTGCGAAGTCTGCTCGACGGTGTCGAGGCACTGGAAGTGGTCGGGGACGTCGACACCGGGCCCGATGCCGTGAAGGCGATCCACCGCTTATGCCCTGACGTGGTGTTACTGCACGCGGCCCCGTCGAGCGCCGCCACCGTCGACCTGATCACCTCCATTACGGAACGCTTTCCCGACACGGCCGTGCTGGTCGTGAGCATCGCCCACGACCGAGAGGTCTTTCTCGCCGCCATGCGTGCCGGTGTCCGCGGCTACCTCTCCCGGGGCGCACCCTCCCAGGACCTCGTGCTGGCCATCAGGATCGTCCGGTCCGGAGGCCTGGTCTTCGACTCCAGTACGTCGGGGTGGGTGACCGACCACCTGGCCCAGCCGGCGGGGGTGGCCAAGCCCTTCCCGGAGCTGACGGACCGGGAGCTGGAAGTGCTGGAACTCGTCGCGGACGGTCTGGGCACGGCGGTGATCGCCCATCAACTCGGCCTCTCCGTCAAGACGGTGCGCAACTACCTGTCCCGGATATTCGCCAAGTTGCACCTGGTCGACCGCACCGAAGCCGCGGTCCGGGCCAGACAGGCCGGTCTCGGCCACTGACCCGGACGGCGAGTGGTGGGGTGCCCGCCGGTCACGCCCACCACCGCGCCCGGCCCGTCAGGACCTCGCGCGCGGCGCCTTCCGTGCCACGATCACCCGGTTGTAGAGCTCCTCGGGCGGGGTGGCGATGATCTCGGCCCGGTCGAAGCCCGCGTCGAGCAGGCGGTCGCGCCAGAACTCCGGCGTGGTGAGGATCTCCCCGTCCTCCCGTAGGAACCGTGGCAGCAGGTCGAGTTGGAGCAGCATGCGTTCGAAGCCGGCCTCCCGCAGGTAGTACTTGGCCTTGTCGGTCAGCAGCTCCAGGACGTCGGTGGCCCGCGCCTTGCTGCCGGCCGGCCCCATCACCCGGCAGAACTGGTCGGCGTTGATGAACACCCCGCCCGGGCGCAGCACGCGCAGCACTTCCGCCGCGGCCTTCGGGTAGGTGTCGAGTTCGAGGTGATGCAGCGCGAAGCTGCTGATGGCCACGTCGAAGCTCTCGTCGGGGATGTCCGACAGGTCCTCGGCCACCCCGGCCTGGAACGAGGTCAGCGGATCGGCGGCGAACTTGGCCGTCGCCTCCTTGACCATGGTCGGGGCGGGGTCGACCCCGAGGATCCTGGCCTGGGGCAGTGCCGTGCGGCACAGCGAGGTGAGCCGGCCGGTGCCCGAGCCGATGTCGAGGATGTCGGCGGTGTCCGCCGGCAGGCGGTCCACGGCCGCGGACAGCAGGGCCACGTTGGAGGCGTCGGTGTTCAGTACCTTGTCATAGTCGATCTTGACGTTGTTCCAGTGAGTCGTGCCCGATTCCATGACGGTCCACCCTTCGTTCGTCCGGTGCTTGTCCGTATCGATCCGTGCTGTTTCGTACTGATCCATTCCGATCCGTACGGATCCGGTCCGGTCGCTGTGTCACTCGGCGGCGAGGCCGAACTCCGCGCGCCAGCCGAACAGATCGGTCAGGTCCTTGTCGTGCGTGCTGAACTCGCCCCGCTCGCCGCGGACGACGTGATCGCGTTGCCGTGACTGGTTGACGACGACGGCGGTCCGCGGTGCGCGTTGCCCGGCGTAACGGCGCAGCGCCTCGGGGATGTCGGCGGTGCGGGACAGCAGTCCGCCCAGGACGGCCGCGTCCTCCAGGGCCATGCCCGCCCCCTGCCCGGCGCCCGGTGACATCGGGTGCGCGGCGTCGCCGAGGAGACTGACCCGGCCCCGGCTCCAGTCGGCGACGGGTTCCCGGTCGTTGATGTCGGTGACCACGGCCGGCGCGTCGGGATCGGTGCGGCGCACCACGTCCACCAGCGCCGGGTGCCAACCGGCCATCAGCGCCAGGAGATCGGCCATCGCCTCCGGCGGGGCCTTGGCGGTCCAGACACCGGCCGGTGCGGCCACCTTGGCCGCCCAGTACAGCTGTCCGGGACCGACCGGGGCGGCGAAGAGGCCCATGCCGTCCGCGGTCACGATGAACCCGTTCGGGAACTCGGGCGGTGCGGGGGAGCGGCCCCGCAGGGTCGTGTATCCGCAGTAGCGGGGAGGTTCCGCGCCGAGGAGGTGCCGCCGCACCACGGAATGCAGGCCGTCGGCGCCGATCAGGGCCGCCGCCGCCGTCGTCGGGTTCCCGTCGGACAGAGCGATCTCGACCTCGTCACCGTGGTCGGTGCAGCCGGTCACGCTGATGCCGTGCCGCATCCGCACTCCGGCGTCGCCGGCGTACCGGAGCAGCAGGGACTGCAACGACGTGCGCAGGAGCGACACTTGCGGCGCGCCGAACCTGCGGCTCAGCTCGCCCACCCGGTCGGTGGCGACGACCGCGCCGTCGGTGCCGACGATCGGGCGGACCTCGTCCGCCTCCGGGACGTGCCCGGCGGCTCGCACCGCCGAGGCGAGCGAGGTGTCGATCTCCGCCAGTGCGTGCAGCGCGTTCGGATACAGCACGAGACCGGCCCCCGCGTCCCGCAGGGTCGCGGTCCGCTCGATGACCGTCACGGGAATCCCCGTGCGGCGCAGGGCGATGCCGAGAGCGAGGCCGCCGATGCCGCCGCCCGCGACGGCCACGGTCCGTTCAGTCATGGCCGGTGCCCTCCCGCTCGTGGTCGAGCGGCGACAGCCAGCGGCCCCCGGGGGCGCCGAACGTGCCCTGCTCCCGGTCGTAGGCGATCCGCCCGGACTTGACCGTCACCTGCACCCGGCCGGTGAAGGTCCAGCCCTCGTAGGCGGACCAGCCGCACTTGGCCTCGACGTCCGACGCCGACAGCATCCAGCGGTGGTCCGGGTCGAAGACCACCAGGTCGGCGTCGGCCCCGGCGACCAGCCGTCCCTTGCCGGTCAGCCCGAACAGGTCCGCCGGCGTCTCCCCCAGGTGGCGCACCAGCCGGCGGACCGCGGTGTCCTGGTCCTCGTCCGGCCAGCGCCGGCGCATCCCGGTCCACACCGCGGTGGCCAGCTCCTGCACGCCGGGCAGCCCCGGTGGCGCGTCGGCGACCGGACGCTCCTTCTCGTCCTTGGTGTGCGGCGCGTGGTCGCTGCCCAACGTGGCGACCTCGCCCGCCCGCAGGGCCGCCCACAGCCGGTCCTGGTCCCGGCGGCCGCGGATCGCCGGGGCCAGCCGGGTCCGCGCGCCGCCGCGCACGGTGTCGGCATCGGTGAACGACAGGTGGTGGGCGGTGAGTTCGAAGGTGACCGGCAGTCCGTCGGCGGCGGCCGCCGCGACCAGGTCGGCCTCCTCCGTACTCGACAGGTGCAGGATGTGCGCCTTGGTGCCGTGCCGGCGGACCAGTTCCAGCACCTGGACGACCGCCGAGATGGGACTGCTGCGCGGCCGCCACCGCTCGTAGTCCCGGTAGGAGTCGGGGGGACCGCCCCGCCAGGCGTCCAGCAGGTCGTGCAGCCGCTGGTTCTCGGCGTGCAGGACGAGCCGCACCCCGGAGGCGGCCGCGGCGGCGAACACCTTGTCGAGGACCTCGGGATCGCTGAGGACGGTGGGCGCGGTGTGGTGCCCGGCCATGAACACCTTGGCGCTGCGGGCGATCGCCGGATCGAGGTCGACCAGGACCTCGGGGTGCAGCGGGTCCGCGCCGATGTGGAAGGCATAGTCGACCAGCGAACGGCCGGCGATCTGCCGGGCCTTGGCGACCACGGCGTCCGGGTGGAGGGCCGGGGGCACCGTGTTCGGCATGTCCATCACGGTGGTCACGCCACCGGCGACGGCGGCGCGACTGCCGTGCTCCCAGTCCTCCTTGTGCTCCAGACCGGGGGTGCGGAAGTGGACGTGCGAGTCGATCAGCCCGGGGAGCACGTACCGGCCCGCCGCGTCCAGGACGGGGACGTGGTCGGGCGCGGAGTCGGCGAGCCCGACGATCCGTCCGTCCGCGACGAGCACCACGCCCGGGCGGACACCGGCCGGGGTCACCAGCCGCCCGTTGACCACCGCGAGCTGCACGTTCACCCGAGCCATGTGGCGCTCACCAGCTCTCGGCACAGGTCGTTGGTGGGGCCCATGTGCGCGACCGCGCGGGCGTCGGCCATCAGCCCGTTGATGCGGTTGGCGACCACGTACCCCCCGGAGCCCAGCAGGCGCGCCACCTCCACGCCCACCTGCTCGGCCGTCTCCGTGGCGAACAGCTTGCTGTGCAGGGTGGCCAGGCCCGGATCGGCCGCGTCCCGGCGGCCGGCCCGGTCGATGACGGCGCGCGTCGCCTCGATCCGGGTGGCCAGGTCGACGAGCCGGAAGCGGGTGACCGCGTCGGGTGGCTGCCGACGGCGGTGGACCTGCTCGACCGCGAGGTCCAGCAGCGCCGACGCGATGCCGAGGGAGACCGCGCCCAGCGTCGCACCCGTCCGGCGGACCGAGGCGATGATGCGGGTGGCCTCACCGACCGGGCCGAGCCGGTCCCGGTCGTCGACGACGCAGCCGTGCAGGGACACGAACCCGGTCGCCGAGCCGCGCATGCCGACCAGGTCGAGGCTCAGGTCGGGGCGCAGGCCCTCGTCCTCGGCGGGGACGAGGAAGAACGTCTGACCGGTGGAGCCGTAGCCGTCGCTCGACTCCTCCACGCCGTCGGAGGTCCGCGCGAGGATGAGGTAGAGCCCGGCCACGCCCGCACTGGTGGTGAAGGACTTGGCGCCGTCGATCCGCCAGCGGCCGTCCGGCAGCCGTTCCGCGGTGCTGTTCAGGCGCTTCTTTGCCGCGCCCACGCCGGGTTCGCTCCACCCGGACGCGGCGAGCAGATCGCCCTTGGCCAGTGCGGGCAGCAACCGGGCGTGCTGTGCCGGGTCGCCCCATTCGGCGATGCGCGCGCTGACCGCGTAGTGCTGGAACAACATGATCGCGGCGGACGGATTGGCCCGGGCCACCTGGGCGACGACGTGGTTGACGAGCCTGGCGTCCCCGTCGAACCCGCCGTACGCGGCGGGAACGGCGACGCCGAACAGGCCGGCCTGCCCGAGCTCGGCCAGCAGCGTCTCGTCGGGCCGGCCGGTGGACGCGCTGCGCGCCGCCGCCGCGTCGAGGCGCTCGACGAGAGCGGCCGGCAGCCCGCCTCCGGGATCGATCACCTGGAGAGCGACAGACATGCGGTGATCTCCTTCGGCTGGAGGCGGGCGAGGGGTTCGATCGGGAACGACCCGAGGGTGGTGGTGCGCTTGCCGCGGACCGTGATCCAGGTGAGCTCCGGCTCGTAGGCGCCGTTGCGCACCGTGGCGCTGACGCTCGACCGCCCACCGGAGGTGACGATGTCGACCGTGCCGTCGGGCACGCCCGCCTGCTGCGCCGCGATCCAGGGCGTGGTGCCCTTGATCCGGACGGCCGCGGCGACGCAGGCGGCCCCGGTCAGCGCGATCGTCGGGTGCCAGGTGGGCACCGAGATCGCGCGGACGGCGATCCGGCCGCTCTCCGCGGCCATCACCGCGGCCACCTTGGGGAAGGCCCCGTCGACGGGCCAGCCGAGCACGGCCGCGGCCGCCCGTCGGATCCGTACCAGCCGGTCGAACAGCCGTTGGTCGTCGGCGAACAGGTCCTCCGGGCGGGACAGTCCCAGGGTGGAGGCCGCCACGAAGGCGTAGGGATTGCCCATGGACACCAGCGAGAGCGGCACCGGCTTGCCGTCCACCTCGACCGTCGTGGTGGCCGCGCCGGCCAGCAGCAGCTGGCTCAGCGGTTTCGGTGCCGGCTGGACGAAATGGATGTCGAACAGTGCGGAATCCCGGCGGGCCTCGGCGATCTCGCACACGATGTGGTCGCCGTTGTTGCGGACCATGACGCGCACCCGCATCCCCGGGGAGAGCCGGGGCAGCGACCCCGACTCGGCACTGGCGACGACGGACCCCAGGATGGAGTGCCCGCACGAGCCGCGCAGGTCGAAGGCGGTCGGCCCGGACGGAAGCGCCTGCACGAACCGGTAGTCCAGGTCGAACAGCGGGTGCTCGGCGGGCTCGACCAGCGCGATCTTCAGGATGTGCCCGGCGCCGACGTCATCGAGCCACTTGCGGGCCACGGCGAGCCGGTCGAGCAACGACCCCTCGCTGCGCGGCAGACGGCGGGCGTCGAGGACGAGGGTGGGGCACGGACTCCCGTGCGCGTAGACGACGTGCCCGATCATGACGCCACGTCCTTGGGCTCCCGGAACGGTGGGACCGACGGCGCGACGCTGAACTGCTCGCGCCAGATCTCGTAGACCAGCAGGGCCCAGAGGGCGAGGGCGGTGGCGTTGCCCGGCCGGGCGGCCTGGTCCGCGAAGAGCCGGTCCACCGCGCCGGGGTCGAGTTCGCCGGCCCGCCGCAACCGGTCGGTGGCCAGCAGATCCCTGGCGTAGTCCCAGAGCGGCCAGCCGGGCGTCAGCATGGCGGCGATCGGCAGGGTGAACGGCTGCTTCTCGCGGGCCAGTACGGCCTGGGGGAGGAGGCCGCGCGCGGCGGCGTACAGGGCGCGCTTGACCTCCCCGCCGTGGATGCGGTCCCGGTCGGGCAGCCGCACCGCGTGCCGGACGACGCTCTGCTGGCAGAACGGCAGTCGGACCTCGACGGAGCTGGCCATGCTGAGGTGGTCGACCCGCCGCAGGTGGTAGGCCGGGAGCCGGTAGCCGATCTCGAACGCGGTGATCCGGTCGAGCACGGTGCCCGGCCCGGACCGCAGCGCGTCGGTCGCCGACTCGGGCAGCGCCCGCGCGGAACCGACCGCCGCGGCGTAGTCCGCGGTGTAGAGCCGCTTGCGCCGTGCGGCCGGCAGGACGGCCAACTCGTCGAGGTACGGCTGGTACCAGGGCCTGCCCGCCTCGGCGGCCTCCGCCGCCGCGCGCATGCGCCCGTACCCGCCGAACACCTCGTCCGCGCCGTCGCCGGTCAGGGCCACGGTGAAACCGGCCTCCCGCACCGCGGCGAACAGGGCGTAGCTGCTCACGGTGATCGGATCCGCGTTGGGTTGGCCCAGGTGCCACACGACCCGCGGCAGCAGGTCGGGCAACTCCTTGGGATCCAGCTCGACCTGGTGGTAGCTGGTCCCGGCGTGGTCGGAGACCTGGCGCGCGAAGTGCCGCTCGTCGTCGGGCCATGTGCCGGTGTAGGCGATGTTGAAGGTGTGCAGCCCCGGCGCCCGGCCGGTGGCGAGCGTGGTCACCAGGCTGGAGTCCAGGCCCCCGGAGGTGATCGACGCGAGCGGCACGTCCGCGTCCAGCAGCGCCTCGACCTCTCCGTGCAGGAGCGCGCGCAGATCGCCGTTCCGGGCGCCGGCCTGCGGCGCGGGCGACGGCCGGCGCCGGACGCGCAGCCCTCCGGCGCGGTCGAGGACCGCCGTGACGGCCGGCGGCAGCACCGCGACGTCCCGGAACATGGTCTGCTCGCCGAACGGCGTCTTGGTCGCGAGGTAGGACTCCAGTCCGGGCGTCCAGACGCTGGTCGACACGTCCGGGAACGCGAGGAGCGCCGGGATCTCGGAGGAGAAGTACAGTGCGCCGCGGCGCTCGTCCCAGTGGTGGTACAGGGGCTTCATGCCCAGGTGGTCGGTGGCCAGCACCAGCCGCGGTTCGGCGCGCAGGTCCAGGACGGCGATGGCGTACATGCCGTCGAGGTGGTCGACGAACGCGTCCCCGTACTGCTCGTAGAGCGCGGGGAGCACCGATCCGTCGCAGTGGTCGGTGAACCGGTGGCCGAACGCGCCCAGTCTGGCGCGCAGTTCGGCGTGGTTGTAGATCTCGCCGTTGAGGACGACGTGAACGGCCCCGGACCCGGAGCGGTAGGGCTGGCGTCCGCCGGCGGGATCCATGACGGCGAGTCGGTTGCTGCCCAACGACCAGGTGGGGCCGACCGAGCAGCCCTGATCGTCGGGGCCGCCGTGACGTTGCAGTTCGCTGACCCGGGCGAGGTCGTCCGGCGGCACCACGGCGTTGAAATGGCCGTAGATACGGCACATTCCGCTACCTCCTATTTGGTAGGCACAGCGGTCATCGAACCCGGCGGGGCGCCGCGGTGTCGTGAGTCATCTGGCCCGGACGGCATGGGAACTCCGGGCCGGCCACGATTCCCATCCGAGACGGGAAGGGTCGGGATATCTGACTCATGCCGGTAGGACTCTCACCTGGCAGCGTGCGGGAAGGTCGGCGACGAACAGGCAGCTCGTCGCCGACCGACGGGCACCGCCGCCCGTCGGTGCACCCGGCTCTCCCGGGGCGGGCGCACCGGGCGAACCGATCGGAGAGTCGAGGCGCATCGGAGGGCGCATCAGAAGGCACATCAACAGGCACAGCACCGCTCATCGAGACAGGAAGTCCGCAGGACGAGCTGCATCAGCAGCGACGGTCGCTTCGAGCAGGAAGGTGGCATTGTGAACCCTCAGCCCGTTGGTGGCGTGATCGAGAGGACTGACGACGGGAGGTCCGCGCCTCCGGCGGCCCTGACCCGCCTGCCGCTCACCGACATCGTGCAGCCCGATTCACCCCGCCTGTCCGGGCCCAACCACGAGCACGCCCGTCTGCTGGCGAACTCCGACGCCGCGCTGCCGCCCATCCTCGTCAACCGCCGCACGATGCGCGTGGTCGACGGCGCCCACCGCCTCCTGGCGGCGAAACTGCGCGGTCAGGAGGCCATCGACGTCGACTTCTGTGACTGCGACAGCGACGAGGCGTTCGTGCTCGCGGTCGAGAAGAACGTCACGCACGGGCTGCCGCTGTCGCGGGCCGAACGGACGGCGGCCACCGAGCGGATCCTCGGCGCCTACCCGGAGTGGTCCGACCGGGCGATCGCCGCGGTCGTGGGACTCTCGCACAAGACGGTGGGGTCGATCCGCCGGCGTTCCGGCCAGGACGCCGAACCGATCACCCACCGCCGCGGCCGGGACGGCAGGATGCGGCCGGTCAACGGTGCCGCGGCCCGGGCCAGGGTGAGCAGCCTGCTCGCGGACCGGCAGGACGCGTCGCTGCGCGAGATCGCCCGGGAGGCCGGGGTCAGCCCGGACACCGTGCGCAACGTCCGGGACGACTCGCGCCGTGCCGAGGCCCTGACGGCGTCCGAACCGCCGGGCCTGCCGGACCAGGACCAGGACCAGGACCGCGACCAGGACCGCGAGCGGCGCGCGGCGTCCGGGCGGGCCACCGTCTGCGTCCGGATCCAGGCGTCCGGGCCGGCCGACCGGTCCGCGTTGATGCGCAGCCTGCGCAGCGATCCTTCGCTGCGGTTCTCCGAATCGGGGCGTCTTTTGCTGCGCTTGCTTGACATGTATGCGCTAAACGCGGATGCCTGGGCCCGGGTCAGCGGGGACGTACCCGCCCACCGGGCGGCCGACATCGTGCAACTGGCCCAGGAGTGCGGCCGGATGTGGCAGAACTTCGCGGCCGCCGTGGAGCAGCGACAGCGGGACGCGGAGAAGGAGTAGCGGAGAAGGAGGAGGGACCGACCCCGCATGTGCATCTTGGCGGTACGGACCGCCCGCGGTCCACCGCCGCGACGAAGGACTTTCCCGGGTGCGACGGTCGGCAACGGTGCGGACCGCCGCGTGAGCAGCCGAATCGCGGACGGATCCGAGAGACCCGAGAGACCCGATGGATCCGATGGATCCGATAGGCCGGACAGGTTGGACAGACTGGACAGGTCGGACGGAGAGGAACCGGACATGCCCCTGGTACAGGTGAACTGGTGGAAGGGTGTGGGAGTGGCCGAGCGCCGCCAGCTCGTCGAGGAGGTGACGGCGACGGTCGCGCGGATCGTGAAGTGCCCCGAGGCCGCCGTCACCGTGATCATCAACGATGTCGAGACGGACCACTGGGGTCGCGGCGGGACGCTGGCCTCCGAGCTCTGAGCGAACGGCCGGGCCGCCCCCGGCCCGGCCGTTCCACCGCCCGGTCGCCTGGCGATCTCGACGGCGGGCGCGCTACCTTCGCGTCATCGGACGGCGAGGCCGTCAGCAGCCTGACGTGCGTGGTGCTGCGCGTCGATCCACCCGCGAATTCCAGCAGGGAGAGCGCTGTCCGCACGCCCGGGACCGCGCCGCGCAGCCCCCTCGCCGATCCGCACCCCGCAGGTTGCGATCGGGAGGACACCGGACATGACCATCCCGCACACCGGAACCCCATTCCCCGGAACATCAGCCCCCGGAACGCCGCACGGCCGGGCCGCCGCAAGGGGGCACCATGCCTGAGCAGACCGGCGCCGAGCCCAGCAGCACCGCGGTGCGCACCGCCCTGTGGCGTGCGCTCCACGTGCAACACGACGACCCGCCGGCGGTGTTCGACGACGAACTCGGTCTCCGTCTCGCCGATCCGGGCAGCGACTGGCGTCGGCGCCCCGACATGGACCCGGACGACAACCCGTTCGCCCGGGCCGCCGTCATCACCCGCGCCCGGTTCGCCGAGGACCTGGTCCTCGAACAACTCGGCCGCGGCGTGGGCCAGTACGTCATCCTCGGAGCCGGCCTGGACACCTTCGCCCAGCGCCGCACCGAACTCCTCCCGTCGTTGCGGGTCTTCGAAGTCGACTCGCCGGGACCGCAGTCATGGAAGCGGCGGCGGCTGTCGGAACTCGGCCTCGACACCCCCGCCGGACCGCACTTCGTGCCGTACGACCTCGAGTCGGGCGGATCCTGGTGGGAGGCCGCGGTGACGGCGGGCTTCGACGCCGGGCAGCCCGCCGTCGTCGTCTCGCTCGGTGTCACCACCTTCCTCGGCCGGGAGGCCGTCGTGGCCATGTTGCGCCAGGGCACCGCGCTGGCCCCCGGCTCGACACTGGCCACCACCTTCCAACTCCCGCTCGCCATGGTCGAACCGGGCCCCCGGGAGCTCCGCGCCCGGGTGGAGGAGGCCGCGCGCGCCTTCGGCACGCCGTTCACCAGCTTCTTCGAGCCCGAGGAGATGCTGGCGCTGGCCCGCGACGCGGGTTTCCGTACGGCCGAGCACATCCCCGCCACCGCCCTGACCGCCCGCTACTTCGCCGACCGCGCGGACGGTCTGCGGCCCTCCAACGCGGAGGAACTCCTGGTCGTCACCACGTGACGGCCGACCGGCGCCCCCGTGCGCCGGGCAGCCGTCAGGTGTGCGCCAGCATGAAGGGCTCGCCGGCCGCCGGACGGAAGTCGTCGGTCCGGCCGGCGAAGTAGCGCGCGGTGATCTCCTCGGTGGAGACGTACTGGGCCTCGCGGAATCCGGCCTTCCGGGCGAGGCCCAGTATCGCGTCGGGGGTGAAGTGGCTGCGGAACTGCACCCGGGGCCCGGGCTTCGGTTTGCCCGCGGCCGCGTGCGCGGCGGGATCCTCCGGTTCGTCGAAGGCGGTGGGCAGGATGAAGGTCATCGCCAGCGTCGAGCCGGCGGCGGCCCGCGCGGCCTGGTCCAGGGTGTCCCGCACCGCCTCCTCGCTGAGGTACATGGTGACGCCCGCGCACGCCAGCACCGCGGGCCGGTCCGGGTCGAAGCCGTTCTCGACCAGCCGGTCCCACCACACCTCGCCGGTCTCGAAGTCGACCGGCACCCAGTGCTGCCACGTCGAGGAGCCGTGGCCGAGTTCGGCCAGCCGCCGCCGCTTCCACTCCTGGGTCGCGGGCTGGTCGATCTCGAACACCCGCAGCCGGTCGGCGAATTCGGGCCGGCGCTGGACGAAGGTGTCCAGTCCCGCACCGAGGATCACGTACTGGGTCACACCGGCGGCGCACTGCTCGGCCACCAGGTCCTCGACGAACCGGGCCCGGGCCACCACACCGGCCCGGAACCCGCGCATCCCGTCCCCGGCCATGTCCGGACGCCGGTGCCAGTCCTCGCCGGGGGACACCAGGCGCAGTCCGATCTCGTCCTCGACCACGTGCGGAGGCGCGTCGGTCCGCACGTGCAGGGCCCGCCAGAGGGCCACCCGCACTGCTGTCTCGTCCGGTACCTTCGATTTCTCAGTAGGCACGGTCAACCTCTCGGGTCAGTGGCGAAGGGTGCGTGCACGGGGGACCGCGTCCCCGGTTCCGAGTTTCGAGAGCCCGGATTTACGCGTCAAGCAAGGCCCGGAAACACCGCCGCCGGACGGCGGCGGGCGCATTCGCCGACAGTCGAGTGGGGAGATTCCCCACTCGGACGGCCCGGCGTCGTCCCGGTCCGCTCCGCCTTGCCAGCCGTCAACCTCACTACCTATAAACGGAACTGGTCGAATGCCCTCGTCCGACGGCATTTTCGGCCCGCCGACTTCCGACAGGACGGGATGGAATCCCATGGTCGACCGGAAAACACCACCACCCATGACGAGTGCGGCCACGAACGGGCAGCCGTACGCCTTCGATCCCTTCGCACCGGGAGTTTCTGACGACCCGTATCCGCACTTCGCGAAACTGCGCGCGACCAATCCGGTGTACCGGCACCCGGCGGGTTTCTGGATCGTCACCAGGCACGCGGACGTGGTCAACCTGTTGCGGGCCGACCACTCGGTGGAGGACGACAACGTCGCCAAGAGCCGGATCCACTCCCTGTCCATGATGGACCAGGACCCGCCGGACCACACCCGGCTCCGCAAGCTGCTCACCAAGGTGTTCACCGAGCGGGCCATCAACGCGCTCGCCCCGCTGATCACCGGCCTCGTCGACGAGGCACTGGACCGCGTCGAACAGCGGGCGGCCGAGCACGGCCAGGCCGACCTGGTCTCCGAACTCGCCTACCCGCTGCCGCTGTTGGTGATCTGCGACATGCTGGGCATGGAAGCCGACTACCACTGGCTGCGGGAGCGGGCCGAGATCCTGGCGCACTCACTGGAGCCGGTCGCCGAGCCGACCCCGGAGCTCATCAAGGCGATCGAGACGGCAGAGACCGAACTCGTCGACCGCGTCGCCACCGTGATCGAGGCCAAGCGCCGCAACCTCGTCCGGGAGGATCCGGACCTGCTGACCCAGCTGATCCGGGCCGAGGACGACGGCGACGTGCTCAGCGACGAGGAGCTCATCGCCCAGGTCGTGCTGCTGTACCTGGCCGGCTACGCGACCACCATGAACCTGCTGGCCAACGGCCTGGTGGCGCTGCTCCGCCACCCCGGACAGCTCCGCCTGCTGCGCGAACGCCCCGACCTGGACGCGAACGCGGCCGACGAACTGCTGCGGTACGACACCTCCGTGCAGTACTCGCGCCGGATCACCCGCTCGCCCCACGAGGCGAGCGGCACGGTGATCCCCGCGGGGGCGACGGTGCTGGCCGGCCTGGCCTCGGCCAACCGCGACGAGGAGGTCTTCGGTCCGTCCGCGGCCGAGCTGCGGCTGGACCGGCCGAACGCCCGCAAGCACGTCTCCTTCGGCGGTGGGCCGCACCACTGCCTGGGGGCCGCACTGGCGCGGCTGGAGGCCCGGATCGCCGTGGGCCGCCTGGTGCGCCGGTTCGACCGGCTGGCGTTGGCCGAGGAGATCGTCTGGCAGCCGCTGATGATCACCCGGGGCCCGGTCTCCGTGCAGGTCACGGTGTGAGGCGGGCCCTGCCCACAGCCTGACGCCCACAGCCTGAGCCCGAACCCTGACGCCCACAGCCTGACGCCTGCGACATGCCCCTGGCCCGGCCTCCGTTCGCGGAGGCCGGGCCAGGGGCATGTCAGGTCAGCGGGGCTTGTGGCCCGACTGGAGGTTGAGGCCGCCGCTGGCGGGAAGCCGTACCGGCTTGGCGGGCCGGAGGCCGGCGGCGCGCTGCCAGGAGGCCATCTGCGAGGGCGACCAGGTGCCGGACTCGCTGGCCAGGGCGAAGTAGAAGTCCCGCAGCGCGGCCAGCTGCTGCGTCTTGCCCTCGCCGCTGGCGGCGGGGAACTCGGCGATGGTGTAGGTCCCGCCGGGGCGCAGCGCGCGGGCCACCTTGGCGGTGAGCTCGCGGTTCTGCGCGTCGCTGAAGTGGTGCGCGACGCCGATGATCACCACGGCGTCGTAGCACTCCTCGCCGAAGTCGTCGGTCAGCGCGTTGCCGGGCTGGTGGCGCACCCGGGTGCCCATCCGCTCCTCGGCCAGCAGCGGCGCGGCGTGCCGGACGGCGTCGGGCAGGTCGAACACGACGGCGCGCAGCGACGGGTGGCGGCGGCACAGCGCGACCGAGTAGGCCCCGTGCGAGCCGCCGATGTCGAGCAGGTCGGTGGCGCCCGCGGGGACCGGGATGGCCTTGGCCACCATGCCGGTCTGACCGGTCGTCAGGCACTTCATGCCACGCTGGTAGGAGTCCCACACCTCGTCGCTCATGCCGGTGTGGAAGTCCAGCGGCTTTCCGCTGCGCAGGTACTCGTCGGCCCGCGCCATCAGCCCCAGCTCGTAGAACTGCAGCATCAGTTTGTCGTTCACCGCGTGCTTGCTGGTGGTGACCAGCCATTTGCGGGAGAGCGGGCTGAGTTCGTACTGGTCGCCCCGGGCGCGCAGATATCCGGATGCCGCCAGCGCGGGGAGCAGTTTCGCGGCGCCGTCGGGGTGGATACCGCAGCCGGCCGCGATCTTTTCGGCGGTGGCGGGGCCGTGGGCCATTGTGTCGAACAGGCCGACCTTGACGGCGGCCATGATGACGTGGACGTATGTGCCCGCTACCTGGGTGTCGAGGACGGGCCGCGCGATCAAATTGAACTTGACCAGCAGCCATTCAAGTGGATTGCTTGCCATTAAGCCGAATCGCATGGGCCGAGCATAACGCGGGGTGCTTGGTCGGGGAACTCGTCGGGGTGGGGAACTTGCCTTCCGCGCGGGGGAGTTCGGGCCGCCTGCGCATTTCCGCTATTGGGGGGGACGGTCCGCGGATCGGCCGCCGTTCCCGGAATGCTCGGGCGCTATTCGGGCAGTCGAGTGCGGTGGAGTGCAGTGGAGTGCGGTGGAGCGGACGGCGCCGGCCGGGGCGCGGGGCCCGCGCGGCTGCCCGGTACACGAGGCCCTTGCGGCCGTCCGGTACTCGGTGCCACTTCTTTACGACCCACCCCGGCAGTGCTAGCATACTAGCATGACTGCCGAAGAGGTAAAGCAGTTCAACGTCTACCTGCCGGTGGAGCTGATTCGGCAGGTGAAGCACTACGCCATCGACCGCGAGCTGTCGCTGTCGGCACTGGTTGCCGAGGCACTGCGCAACCATCTCGCCGAGCGCCAGAAGCACATACAAGACGGAACCGCGTGAGAGGAATCAACACATGACGACCCGGGGTGCCGAGGGCGTTTACGTAGAGACTCACAACTGGGGCAAGACGGCCAAGTTCCTGGAGTCTCTGGGCTTCAAGATCGAGTTCGCCACCGAGCACGGTTCCGGGATGCTCAAGAACGACGAAGGACCGTACTTCGTCGTCAGCGAGATCCCTGAGGAGCGTGCACCGCAGGTCCAGCTCGTGCTCCGCGTCGAGGACGCGGAGACCTTCCGGCCCGATCCGATCGTCGAGGTGGTCTCCCCGTTCGAGGAGACCCACTGGGGCACCCAGCGCATGGTGGTCCGCGACCCGGACGGACGGGAGTGGAGCATCGAGGCGCCGCTCAAGGGCTGAGCGGCTGTCGCGAGGTGGGAGCGCGTCGACGGCCGCCGGAACCCGGTGGTTACCCCTGACGTCCGGCGCGCTCCCACCCCGTCGAACGCCCCCGATTCCCTTCGGGGCCGGGGGCGTTCCCCGTGTGCGGCGCGTGGAACGGGCTGAGACGGTGGTGGCTTCGGTGAACGTGCTGCGAACATGGTCCACCAATGCGGTGCCCCCTTGTTCGTGGTGGAGAGCCCTGGCCGGCCGTGGCCCTTTTCGCGCCAGCATGCTAGCAATCTAGTGTAATAGTCATCAGAGGGATGCGGGGTTGGTTAGCGATGGTCAGTGAAAGCATCTCGGCCACGGCGGAGGACACCTCGCGGTTAACACCGCCACGGCGGGGCCTCGGCATGCTCGTCGTGATGATCGGCGTGCTCATCTCCGCGGTCGACGGCACGATCGTGGTACTCGCCCTCCCGGCGATCGAAGAGGACCTGAGCATCACCCTGTCCGCCGTGACGTGGGTGGTCGTCGGCTACCTCCTCGTGGTCACCGTACTCGCCACCCAGCTGGGCCGGTTCGGTGACATGTTCGGCCGGGTGCGCATGTACAAAGCCGGCTTCCTGGTGTTCACCCTCGGCTCGGTGCTCTGCGCCGTCGCCTGGAACGCGTCGAGCATCATCGGCGCCCGGCTCGTCCAGGGGGTCGGCGCCGCACTGATCGCCTCCAACAGCGGCGCGATCATCTCGGAGCTCTACCCGCCGCAGGAACGCGGCCGTGCCTACGGCTACAACGCCTTCGGCTACTCGTTCGGCTCGGTCCTCGGCGTCCTGGCCGGCGGCGTCATGGTGACCTACGTGTCGTGGCAGTGGATCTTCTGGGTCAACGTGCCGATCGGCATCATCGCGCTGGTGCTGGCGCAGCGGGTGCTGCGCGACACCAGCGAGCGGCAGCGCCGGAAGTTCGACTTCGCCGGCATGATCACGCTGGGCCTGGGCCTCTTCGGGGTGCTCTGGGCGATGACCGGACTGGCGTCCGGCCCGCTCGACGCGACCCTGATCGGATACCTGGTCGGCGGCATCCTGCTCCTGGTGGCGTTCGTCTTCGTCGAGCTGAAGCAGAAGGAGCCGACCCTCGACCTGTCCCTGTTCCGCATCCCGTCGATGGCGCCCTCGCTCCTGGCCTCGATGCTCCAGGGCATCGGCAGCTTCGCGGTGCTCTTCCTGGTCATCATGTACCTCCAGGGCACCCGCGGGATGGACCCGATCGACGCCTCAATGCTGCTCGTCCCGGGCTATGTGATCGGCGCGGTGGTGGGGCCCTATGCCGGCAAGCTCACCGACAAACTCGGGTCGGTCATCCCCGCGACCATGGGGCTCGGCATCTCGGTCGTCGCGATGGGGATCTTCGCCCAGATGACCACGACGAGCAGCCTGTGGCTGACCGCCATCGGCAACCTCGTGATGATGATCGGCGGCAGCTTCTTCTTCCCGGCCAACAGCACCGCCGTGATGAAGGCGGCCCCACCCGACCGGCTGGGCATCGCCTCCGGTGTGCTGCGCACCTTCTCCAGCATCGGCATGGTCTTCTCCTTCACCACCGCCATGCTCGTGGCCTCGCACTCGATCCCGCGGAACCTGGCGTTCGAGATCTTCGTGGGCACCAGCAAGCTGAACGGCGAGCTCGCGAGCGCCTTCGCCCACGGCCTGAAGGCGGCCTTCTACACCATGATGGGGATCATGATCCTCGCGGCGGTCCTCTCCGCCCTGCGCGGCGCGGGCCGGAAGGCCGGCACGTCGTAGCGGGACCCGCCGCCGCGGGGGCTCGCCTCCCGGTCCCGAGTGCCCGGGAGGCAAGCCCTCGCGGCGGCGGGCAACAAGGCAACTGTCGACCGACTAGTTGGCGGGAGAATGGTGATCCGGACAGCGACGTCGAAAGCACCCGGCGGCTCGCGCACCACGGTGCTGATCGCAGGCGACCACCCGATCTACCGATCCGGTCTGCACATCCTGCTCGACGAGGTGGAGTCGTTCCACGTCGTCGGTGAGTCCGGAACCGGTTCGGACGCGGTGGCCATGGCGCACACGCTGCGCCCCCAGGTCGTGGTGATGGACATCGTCCAGCCGGGCCAGAGCATCGCCGAGGTGATCACCCCGATCACCGGCTGCTGCCCGGAGACGGCCGTGCTCATCATCAGTCCGCTCGACGACCGGGAGGCCCTGCTCTCCGCGATGCGCGCCGGGGCCCGCGGCTACCTGCTCAACGGCGCCCGCTGGCAGGACCTGGTGCTCGGGGTGGAGATGGTGCGCGCGGGCGGGCTGGTCTTCGATTCCTCCGCGTCCGAGTGGGTGCTGGAGCACCTCAGCCGGCCGCTGTCGCCCACCGGGCGCTACTCCGAGCCGGAGAGCGGCCGGTGCGACATGCTCCAACTGGTCCGGAACGTCGGTCCGGCCGGGTCCGCGGGGGCCCGGCTGCCCGGTGCACGCCGCACGGCCACGCGAGCCGGGGTCCAGCCCGCCACCCGGCGCTGACGGGCAGCCGGAGCGAGTCGCGGCTGGCAGCCGGCCGGAACGAGTCGTGGCTGACGGTAAGCCAAAAACCATACGCCGACCGGGAATTCGGGTGTCCGACTGGGGGAAGTCCCCAGTCGGGCACGCGTACGCGACCAGAGGCCCGCACGGTAGCGTTGCCAGCACTTTCTCGTCGCATTTCACGAAGCGAGGACGGCGATGGACCAGCGTTTCCACGCGTTACGGGTGGCCGAGGTGATCGTCGAGACGGAGGACGCCCGCTCGTTGGTGTTCGACGTCCCCGATGACCTCGCCGAGGAATTCCAGTACCGGCCGGGGCAGTTCCTCACCGTCCACATCCCCGATGCCGAGCACGGATCCGTCACCCGCTGCTATTCGCTGTCGAGTTCGCCGCACACCGCGGATCCCCTGATGGTGACGGTGAAGCGGACGCAGAGCGGCCGCGCCTCCGACTGGCTGCTGGGCAGCGTGCGGGTCGGCAGCGTGGTGCACGTCCAGCCGCCGGCGGGCCGGTTCACCCCCGCCTCGCTCGACGGCGACTTCCTCTTCCTGGCCGCCGGAAGCGGCATCACCCCGGTGATGTCGATGATCAAGTCGGCGCTGGCCGCCGGTTCGGGCCGGCTCACCCTGATCTACGCCAACCGTGACGAGCGATCGGTGATCTTCGGGGAGCAGCTGACCGACCTCGCCGCCGCCCACCCGGACCGGTTCACCGTCCGGCACTGGCTGGAGTCCCGGCAGGGGCTGCCGGACGCGGCCGGGCTGCGGGCGCTGGCCGCGCCGTGCCGCGACCGCGAAGCGTACGTGTGCGGCCCGGGGCCGTTCGTGGCCGGTGCGGTCGAGGCGCTGGCCGCGCTGGGGGTTCCGTCCGAGCGGACGCACCTGGAACAGTACCGGCCGCCGAACCGCACCGCGTTCCCGGAGCGGTCGCCCGGCGCGGATCCGTGCGCGTGGACCTCGCGGAGCGTCAACCGCCTTCAGCTGATGCTGCCTTGACACCGAACGCTCGACACTTGACGTACCGACGCCGAACGGCACCTACCCCTACGAGCGGACCCCGGATCGGAGATCGGTGATGGCGAAACGGCTGAGCATGCTGATGCGGATGGGCAACCTGACCCGGACGGGCCAGGTCGGTGACGGCCGGGAGGAGGCGCTCGCCGACTACGTGCTCGCGCACGCCGCCCCCGGGGACGTCGACGACGCGATCCGGGTGATCGACGAGTACGCCTACCGGAAGGCCACGCTGATCAACATCGGGGACGAGAAGGGCTTGGTACTGGACGCCGCGGTGCGGCGGGCCGAGCCCCGGCTGCTGCTGGAGCTCGGCACGTACTGCGGGTACAGCGCGCTGCGGATGTCCCGGGTGATGGCACCGCAGGCCCGGCTCTGCTCCATCGAGTTCAGCGCCGCCAACGCCTCGGTGGCCCGACGCATCTGGGACCACGCCGGGCTGGGGGAGCGGGTCACCGTGCTGCACGGCACGCTCGGGGACGACGGGCGCACCATCGACCGCCTCAACTCGGAGCACGGCTTCGGCCCGGGCCTCCTGGACTTCGTCTTCGTCGACCACATCGCCCGGGCCTACCTGCCGGACCTGCAACGCATCCTCGACCAGCGGTGGCTCCACCCGGGCTCCATCGTGCTGGCCGACAACATGAAGGTGCCCGGCGCGCCGCACTACCGCGCGTACCTGCGTGAGCGCGAGGGCACGCAGTGGCGCACCCGCGAGCACCACGCCCACGTCGAATACCAGTCGTGGGTCAAGGACCTGGTGCTGGAGTCGGAGTACCTGCCCGCCGGGGCCGCTGCCGCAGCCGGCGGCACCGGCCCCGCGCCCGCGTGACGACGGACCGCTCCCGGCCGGACCCGGGAACCCATGACCACGAGGCCCACGAGGGCCCGACGGAGAGGAACCAGCAGTGACGGCGACGGCGGACAAGACCGCGATCCGGACCGCGTTGTGGCGGGCCCTGCACGTCCGGGCCGATCCCGAGCCGCACGTGTTCGAGGACGAACTCGGTGCGCGGCTGGTGGCACCGGACGACGACTGGCGGTCCCGGCCGGACATGGACCCGGTGCGCAGCGCCCGGGCGCGGGCGTCCATCGTGGCCCGGGCCCGGTTCACCGAGGACCTGGTCGTCGAGCAGGCCGGCCGGGGCGTCGACCAGTACGTCATCCTCGGCGCCGGCCTCGACACCTTCGCGCAGCGGCGTCCGCGGGGCGCCGAAGGCGTGCGGGTCTTCGAGGTGGACCAGCCGGAGACGCAGGCGTGGAAGCGGGCGCGGTTGACCGAGCTGGGCCACGGGGTGCCCGAGGGGCTGCGGCTGGTCCCCGTCGACTTCGAGGCGGACGACGACTGGTGGCAGCGCCTGACGGAGGAGGGCTTCGACCCCGGCCGCCGGGCGGTGCTGGCCTGCTCCGGCGTGACCATGTACCTCACCAGGGACGCGGTCGCCGACACGCTCCGCAAGGCCGCGGCCCTGGCCGAGGGCTCCGCCCTGGCCATGACGTTCATGCAGCCGGTCGACCTGGTCGACCCGGAGGAGCGGGGCGCACGGGAAGGGGTGGAGCACGCCGCGCGCGCCGACGGGACGCCGTTCCGCAGCTTCTTCGGCCCGGACGACATCCTGCGGATGGCCAAGGAAGCCGGGTTCCGGCACGTCGAGCACCTCTCCGCGGGCGATCTCGCCGAGCGCTACTTCGCCGGCCGGGCGGACGGCCTCCGGCCCTCGACCATCGAGGAACTGCTGCTCGCCACCACCTGAGGCGTGACGACGAACCAGCCTGCGTGAACTGACGACACGTCATGTCACGCAGGCTGGTTCCGTGTTGGTGTCGCAGCCTTGGTGTGCCTGGTGCGCCGGGTGCGCGAACGGGCTCCGGGCCTGCCGCGGGTGCGCGGCAGGCCCGGAGCCCGATGGGTGCGGTGGTGTCAGCCCCTGCCCCGGACGTACGCGTTCGCCCGCCGCTCGAACTCCTCCGGGCTCACGTCCTCGATGCGGGTGGCGAGCGTCCAGCGGTGCCCGAACGGGTCGAGGAGCTGCCCGGTCCGCTCGCCGAAGAACTGGTCCTGGACCGGGCGCTTCGCCTCCGCGCCGGCCCGCACGGCCTGGGCGAAGGCGGCGTCCACGTCCGCCACGAACAGGTACAGGGTGACCGGCGTGCCGCCGAGGGCCCCGGGGCCGGGCAGACCGGCCGCGGGGGACTCGTCGGACAGCATCACGATGGTGCCGCCGATCCGGATCTGCGCGTGCGGCACCGAGCCGTCGGGCGCGGTGTACCGCTGCAGCTCCTTCGCCCCGAAGGCCCGGGAGTAGAAGGCGATCGCTGCGTCCGTGTCGGCCACGGACAGGTACGCCGTCAGTTCGGCGTAGCCGTCCGGAATCGGCTTGACCACGGTTGACCTCCAAAGATGCGTCGGATGCGGAGCGCGGCTACCGCACGCCCGCGGTGATCTGGTCGAGCGCGTCGAGGACCGCCCGCAGCTCCTCCTCGGTGCCGAGGGAGATCCGCAGGTGACCGGGGAAGCCGAACATCCCGGTGTCGCGCACGAGGATGCCGTGGTCCCGGGCCAGGACGTCCTGGGCCTTGCCGGAGTCGGGGACCGCGACGGTCACGAAGTTGGTGACCGAGGGCAGCCAGGGGTACCCGCGGCGGTCGAGCTCGGCGCAGAACCGGCGGCGCCGCTCCTCGGTCTCCCGCCGGACGCGGACCAGGAACTCCTGGTCCGCGAGGGCCGCCACCGCGGCGGCCTGCGCGGCCCGGTTCACGCTGAACGGCAGCACGGCCAGCGTCCGGCGCACCTCGGCGATCAGCTCGGCGGGACCGAGCGCGTAGCCGATCCGCAGCGCCGCCAGCCCGTAGGCCTTGGAGAAGGTGCGCAGGGCGAGCACCGGGGTGCCGTCCCGCAGCAGGCTCCTGGCCTGCGGCTGGTCCGCGGGGCCGAACTCGTGGTACGCCTCGTCGAAGACGAGCGGGGTGGCGCTGCCGCGCGCCGCGGCGGCCAGCGTGTCGAGCGCCGCCCCCGGCAGTGCGGTGCCGCACGGGTTGTGCGGATTGCACACGTAGCCGATCCCGCACTCGGGGAGCCGCTCCGCGAACGCTGCGGGGTCGATCCGGGGGCCGTCGAGCGGTACCCGGACGGCGCCACGGCCGATGCGCTCCAGCGCCGCCAGGTAGCCGGGGAAGGTGCCGGCGTTGACCAGGCCGGGGCGGTCCCGGTCGCCGAGGGTGAGCGCGGTCGCCAGCACCAGCTCGTCGCTGCCGTTGGCCACCGCGATCTGCTCCTCGGGCACCTCCCAGTGCCGGCTGAGGTGCCGGACGAGCCCCTCGCGCTCCGGCGACGGGTAGCGGTTGATGCGGTCCAGTTCCCCGGTCACCGCCGCGACCGCGGCGGGGCTCGCGCCGAACGGACTCTCGCTGAGGTGCAGGCGCACCAGCGAATCCGCCGACGGGACACTGGTGTTGTAGATCACAGATGATCTCCCACCAGGATCCCGAAGCAGTAACTCCCCACCGTGGCCTCCAGGGTGAGGAAGCAGTGCTCGCTGCCGGCCGGGATCCGCATCACCGCCGGCGACACCAACTCGTGGCGCACGCCGTCGAGATGGACCTCGATGCGGGCCTGGCCCGGTTCGGGCGAGACCAGCAGGTAGAGCTCGTCGACGTCATGGGTGTGCGGAGCGGCGACGGGCCGGCCGACGAGCTTGCTCAGCTCCCCGCCGGCGAGCTGCACGGGCAGCCCGCCGAACATCTCCGCGGTGACGTAGAAGGGCGCGGGCCGGTGGTGCCCGGCGACCGCGAGCGGGATGGGCAGTGCGGTGATGATCTCGGCGTCCGTTCCGGTCGCCCGGTCCTGCACGGTCACGACGCCTCCAGGACGAACAGGTAGGTGTGCGGAGCGCCGAACGGCACCGTGCGGCGCAGGTGCATCCCGCCGCGTTCGAAGAGCCGCTCGTACTCCTCACGGGTGTGGATGGGCACGCCCATCAGCGCGTGGGCGAGTTCGAAACCGCTGGAGAAGACCGGCAGCCGGGAGTCCTCGCCCTCGGTGCGCGGCCGGATCGTGGTGTCGGCCAGCAGGAAGACCCGCGCCTCCGGGAAGGACTTGCGCAGCCGGGGGATGACCTCCTCGCGGCGCTCCGGATCGGCCAGCAGGTCGTGCAGGAACATGAAGCTCATCACGACGTCGGCCTCGTCGCCGCCGTCGACCTGGTGCTCCTTGAAGAGGATGTCGAGCACATCCGCGCAGACCGGCTGCACGGTGCCGCTCAGGCCGTGCCTGGCGACCGTCTCGTGCGCCAGCACCGTCGCGGGCCGGCTGATGTCGATGCCGATCCCGCGGCTGCCGGGCCGGTCCTTGACCAGCCGGGAGATCCGCTCGCTGACGCCCGCGCCGAGGTCGACCAGGGTGCGGAAGTCGATGCCGGCGATCTCCTCGTCGAGGATGTGGCGCATCAGCGCGGTGTCCGCCTGGGCGGATCCGAGCGCGACCATGGCCTCGTCGCGTTCCAGGTCGACGCGGAAGCGGCGGTCGCCGCGAGCGACCGGCGCCGCGTTGGCGAAGATGTCGTGGTAGCCGCCGACGCCCCAGGTGAAGAAGCCCAGGGCCCGGGCGACGTCCTCGCTGAGGGCGGTCGCCTGGACCCGGTCACCGTGCACGTCGAGGTACCCGAACGAGCCCGCGGCCCGGACGAGCGCCCGGAACACGGCGGTGTCCAGTGTGTTGGTGGCGCAGAACGAGGGAACGTCGAGCGTCCGCTCTGCGGTCAGGTGTTGGAAGACTCCGAGCTGTGCCAGCGCGTGCACCACGTTCGCGCAGATGTAGCCGTTGAACGCGGTGTCCGGATTCAACGGGGTCAGCGCCTGGCCTTGCCATTGCACAGGGAGTGCTTGTGCCGACGACAATTCACACCTCTCAGATCTCACTGCGGAAAACCGGTGCGTCGGCGGGGGCGGCGCGACCGCCCCCGCCGACGCCGTCCCGCGGCTGGGGGAGGGGGCGGCCGTGCCGCCGCCCCGCCGCGGGAACGTACTCAGGCCGGCTTGTGCGCCAGGTTGGTGGCGAGGGAGAAGGGAGTGAGGTCGACCTCCGGCGTGACGCCGCGGTGCAGGTCGCGGATGATCCGGCCGGCGGTCGGCGCGTGGGCCAGGCCGTGACCGGTGAAGCCGGCCGCGAACAGGATCCGCTCGTGCGCGCCCTCGCCCCGGCCGATCAGCGCCGACTTGGTCGGGGTGACGTCCAGGGTCCCGGTCCAGGCGCTGTGCAGCTTGGCGCCCGCGGCCTTCGGGTACCACTTCGGCAGCTCCTCGACGGCCGCGTCGAACCAGATGTCGCGCATGCCCTCCTGCTTGGAGATGCGCTCCAGGCCGACCAGGAAGCCCTTGCCCCGGCCCATCGTCTTCAGGCCGGAGACGGGGTGGAAGGTGAAGGGCGTGTCGGTGTCGGTGTCGGAGATCGGGTCGGTGTACAGCAGCTCGGCGAACTGGCCCCACACCGGCAGCTCCATACCGGCGAGCTTGGCGACGTCGCCACCCCACGGCCCGGCCGCGATGACGATCGCGTCCGCGGTGAACTCCCCCGCGGTGGTGGTCACCTGGCCGCTGCGGGCGTCGATGCCGGTCACCTCGGTGCCGCTCAGCAGGCGGGCGCCGAGCTTCGTCGCCGCGTCCGCGTACCCCTTGACGATCGCTTCCGGCTTGACGCGGTAGCACTCCGGGGACCAGACCGCCGCCTCGAAGGTGCCGGCGTCCAGCCAGGGGTTGTACTCGACGGCCTGAGCGGGGGTGAGCAACTGGACGTCGGCGCCCACCTCGCGGTGGGCCGGCAGCAGCGCCTCGATCTCGGCCGCCTGCTCGGGGCTGGTCAGCACCGTGAGCAGCCCGAGGTGCTTCAGCCCGAGGTCGGTGTTCGTCGTCGTCGCGAACGCGTTGAACTCGGCCATGCTCCGGACCGCCAGCTCGGAGTCGTACGGCTTCTTCGGGAAGTAGGTGCGGAACGCCCGCGCGGTCTGCGACGTGGTGGCCTCGCCGAAGCGGTCCCTCTCCAGCAGGAGCACGTCGATGCCGGCCTTGGCGCAGTGGTAGGCGATGGACACGCCGATCACGCCGCCGCCGATGATCAGCAGTTCGGCGGAGCTCTTCCCGTCAGGCATGTGCACTCCTCGCGGTGGTCGGACGGAACGTCCAGGTGTCGCCCCCCAGTTCCCACGGGAACAGCTGCAGGTTCCAGGAGCCGAGGGCGTTGGTGTAGGTGGCCAGGTGGGAGAGCAGCGCGATGAAGTCCTCCTTGGAGGTGGTCTTCTCCTCGATGACGGAGACCACCTCCTGAGTGAGGTCCCACAGTGTGTTCAGCCCGCAGTAGCCGAGGAATTCGGTGGGCTTGACGATGAGGATCCGGGCCATCTCGACCAGGGCGGACAGCGGTGCGTCGGTCAGCCGGGCGGCCCGCACCAGGCCGGTGTGGGAGACGTAACCCAGCGGCCGGGTCTCGCCGTTGATGCAGACCAGCGTGGTCAGGACCGAGCCCTTGGTCCCGGCACCGGTGTCGAAGCGGCCCTCGTGCGCGGCGACCAGTTCGTCGGGCGGATCGATCAGGACCCGCTCGGTCTCCGCGGCGATCCGCTCGATCAGGTCGCGTGCCCGGGCGGACTCCGCCGGCACGCGCCGCACCCCGTGGCCGGACTCGCCGTCCACCCGCCGCACCTGCGCGAGGATCGGGGCGCCGTTGCCGTGCACCGAGTCCCAGACCAGCTGGCCGATCTTCGGCAGCGCGTCGAGGTCCTCCGGGACGACGGAACCGATCGGCGCGGCGGGCATCGGCTCGGTCAGCTCGCCGTACTTGATGGTGAGGTGCTGCACCGCGGAACAGAAGACGGTGCCGCTGGGCTGGATCTTGCGGTCGACCTTGTGGTCCGGCACGGCGTGCAGGAGGTCGTGCGCCGGCGGAACGTGGTAGATGCAGTCGCCGGCCACGAGCGCGTGTCCTTGCAAGGTCTGGTACGGCAGCGCGGCCCAGAGCGGCTCGACGAGTTGCGCGTTGCGGCCTTCGTCGAGGGTGATGCGAACCCTGGCGTCGATCGACGGCCAGGCGATCTCAAACTGGCGCATTGTTCCTACTCCGTTCTCCTCGGTTCCTCCAATGCCCGCATGCGTTCAACAGGTTCGGCGGGCCGTCGGATAGTGACGTTGGGACGCTATCAGCGACCGGAATCTCCGGGTAGGGAAATCCGCCGCACCTCCCGAAAAGCTTTCGACTTTGTCACGTCGATATCTCGGCGGTAAACCCGGTGTCTGTCAGTCGGGTTTGTCAGTCGTGTTTGTCGGTCGTGTTTGTCAATCGCGTTTGTCAGTCTCCCGGGTTCCGCGGCGGATTTGTCGGTATTTCGGGGCCGACCTGACAAAGCCCGGGTCCGGACGGCGTGGGCGCGAACGGCGTGAGGTCGACA
The DNA here is from genome assembly GCF_055576085.1 of Kitasatospora sp. NPDC033851. NCBI lineage: Bacteria > Bacillati > Actinomycetota > Actinomycetes > Kitasatosporales > Streptomycetaceae > Kitasatospora > Kitasatospora sp. NPDC033851. Next base: position 130,682 of record NZ_JBVIRL010000018.1, read on the forward strand.
CCGGGGGAGCGGCCGAGGTGGAGGTCGCGGATCATCCGGCCGGTGGCGGGTGCCTGGCCGAGGTCCTGGCCGGTGTACCCGGCCGCGACCAGGATCCGCTGGTGCGCGCCGCCCGCCCTGCCGATGCAGGGCGTCCTGGCCGGGGTGACGTCCACCGTCCCGGTCCACACGCTGTGCAGCCCGACGCCCCCGAGCTTCGGGTACCGCCTGGCCAGCTCCTCGGCGGCCTCCCGGAGCCACACCTGCCGCATGCCCTCCTGCCGGGAGACGCGCTCCAGACCGACCAGGAAGGACCGGCCGGCGCCCAGTGTCTTCAGCCCGGACGCCGGGTGCATGGTGAAGGGGACGTCGAGCTCGCCGTCGGCGAGGACCGGGTCGGTGCCGAACAGCTCGGCGGTCTGCGCCCACAGCGGGAGTTCCAGGCCGGCCGAGGCCGCGAGTTCGCCGCTGCCGGCCTCGGCCGCGAGGACGACGGCCTCCGCGGCGAACTCCCCGCGGTCGGTGGTGACGCGGCCGCTCCCCGCGTCCAGCCCGGTCACCCTATGGCCGGTCAGCAGCCGGGCGCCGTGTTCCCGCGCGCCGGCGGCGTAGCCCCGCATCACCGTGTCCACGTCGAGGAGGTAGGACTGCGGGCACCAGATAGCGGACTCGGTGCCGGCCGGGTCCAGCCAGGGATTGCGCGCGCGGGCCTGGTCCGGGGTCAAAGGTTCCAGTTCCACGCCGACGGCGCGCTGGGCCGCCGCCTCGCGCTCCAGCGCGGCGGCCTCCTGCCGGTCGGACGCCACCACCAGCCAGCCGACGTCCGAGAGCACCAGGTCGGCGCCCCCGGCCGGGGCGAACGCCCGGTAGTCCGCGAGGCTGCGCACCGTCAGCTCGGAGTTGTGGACCTTCCCCGGCTGGTAGGTGCGCACCGGGCGGGGAGCCGGCGCGGTCTTTGCGGCGTCCGGGCCGAGCAGGACGACGTCGATGTCCGCCCGTGCGCAGTGGTACGCGATCGACAGCGCGGTCACTCCGCCGCCGATGACGAGCAGGTCCGTGGTGTGTGGCCGGCCAGGCATGTGCTCCCCCGTCTGAGGATTTCCGGTGTCGGAACGTGCGGTGCGGGAATTCACGATGCCGGAATTCACGATGCCGGAATTCACGGTGCGGGAATTCACGGTGTCGGAATGCACGGTGTCGGAATGCGCGCTTCAAGGGTGTGTCGGTGCGGCGGTGTCACCCGAGGTCTGCGCGGTAATCGGTTCGGGCGAGCAGCCGCACGAGATGGGCGACGGACGCGAGCGTGACGTGCCGGTGCCAGCCCGGAAAGGACCGGCCGCTGAAATCCCAGATTCCGGCGTTCCGGGAGACGGATTCCAGGTCCCGGTCCACCCGGCGCACGAGCCGGGCCAGTTTCAGCACGGTGGCGGCCGACACCGTCGTCAGCGTCGTCAGCCACAGCTCTTCGCACACGTTCTCCCCCACCGGGCTGACCGCGATCAGCCGCAGCGGCGCCTCCGCCCCCGGATGGGGCCGCTCGACGTCGGCGGGCCACCGGACATCGACGGTGGTGATCAGGTGGCCCTTCTCGACCGCGGGATCGGGGCCGTCGACCGGCCGGCGGCGGAACCTGGCCGCCTCGACGATCCGGCGCGCGGTGAGCGGCCCGTGCGGGCGGCGCCCGGTCAGCGCCGGGTCCTTGATCTGCAACGGCAGGGTCGCCGAGATCCGTACGAACAGGGGCACCTCGGCGGCGTGCAGCGGCCGCAGGAGCTGGGCGCGTTCCATGGCGCGCCCGTCGAGCACCACCGGCCGGTCGGGGCCCCCGGTGCGGGCCAGGACCTGCAGCAGGGCGCGGGCCGTGCACTCGCCGAGGGACTCCGCGCCGATGTCGTCGGGCATCCCCGCCCGCCGGCGCCGGTGCGCGTCCTCGACCCAGTCCTCGGGCACCTGAAGGCGCCAGCTGACCGGGGTGCTCGCCGTCTCGGAGACCGCGAGGACGCCGACCGCCCGCTGCCCGTTGACGGCCTTTCCCCGGATCGGGTCGAACCGCCGGCTCACCGCCACGGACTGCCGGCCCACCTTGGGGATCAGCACCGGGCGGATCACCCACGCCTCGGGCTCCATCGTCCGTGCCACGTACCGGGTGAGCGCGGTGCGGACGGGCTCCCAGTCCCAGGTGGAGTCGCTGATGAAGTGGTGCAGCCGCTGATCGATCCCCGGGCCGTCGACGAAGGCCGCGATGTTGCGGATGGTCTTGCGGCCGGGCGTGCCCAGGAGCCCCCGCAGGTACTGACGGGCCCTCAACCGCTGGTCACGCCGGGTGAACGTGGCGAACAGCTCGGCGCAGACCCGGTCGAGGACGAGCTCCGTCGGGTCGGACGAGCCGGTGAGCCCCAGCAGGGGGGTCGGGTCGTCCGGGGCGCGCGGGGCCGGCACCGCCGGGGCGGGCAGTGCCGCGGACGGGCCCGGCGCCCCGGTGTCGCACGGCGCCTCGGGCACCTCCCGCAGGCTCCGGCGCAACCGGTTGAGCACGTCGACGACGGTGCACGGTTCCAGTTCGAATTCCGCCGCCACCTGGTGGACCGGCGTGCTGGGCTTCGGTGCCGGCGGCGTCCCGGGGAACTCGGCGTACCGCGGCGCCGCCGCCGGGCGGGTGCGGTCCAGCCGGACCAGGTTGGTCGGCGGGGAGTCGGGGACCTCCAGGCGGCCGCGGAGCGCGCGCACCGTCCGCGGATCGAGCCCGGTCACCGAGGCGATCGCCCGGTCCGGCCAGTGCCGGCGCGAGTTGAGGATGCGGGTGGCCGCCGCGGTGCGGTCGTCGAAGGAGAGGGGCATGCCGTGCCGGGCGTTGGACGACACCGCGGCCACGAAAGCCTCCTCCTCGTCCCCGTCGAAGAAGACCACCTCGATCGACTGGTCACCGCGCAGTTCCGCGGCCTTCAGCCGGTGCATTCCGTCCAGGATCCGCATCGTCGTGCGGTGGACGAAGATGGGCGGGAATTTGACCGGTGACCGGGCGAGCGTGGTGACGTATTCCTGGTTCTCCCCGTGCGTTCTGATATTTTCCCCGTGTCGCAGAATACGAATGGGAATCGTGCAGGCCGGCAGAACCGCCGGCGGCTCCGGTGTCGAAAGGACCTCGGCCACGCTGTCGACCTGAGCGGCCGCAGCTTGTTCCCAGCGCATTGGTGCCCCCTCATCCAGTGAGTCCGTGTGGGGTATGGGTGTACCTGGAGAAAGCGAAAGGGTGGGATGGCCGGCCGACGCGCCGCACACCTGGCGCGCGCAGGAAGTACGCCACGCGGTACTCGATTCGGGAGATTCCCCCGACGGATCCCCGGCTCATGCTGAATTGGCAGATCTCGGCCCCAGGCTATACAAGCACTCGAAGGACAACAAGTGTGCGAGTCGATCGCCGCGGCAAGGGCGCTCCGTATTCTTCTCCCCAGTCGGACGGGTTACCGGAAATACCCAGTCGGACGGGTGCCCGAATGACCCAGTCGGACGGGCGGCGCGGAAACCGCGGAAATGCGCGGCCGCGGTCGGCCGCCGGCCCGGGACACCGGCCCGCGGCCGACCTGATGTGGAAGCACCTCACCTGACACAGTGCCCCGACGGGCATTGGCCCCGCCGCGCACGAGACCTGAGACTGAGGCGCAGTCAGCCGCCGATTCCCACCAGACCGTGTGTACCCGCCGCTTCGGGAGATCACCGTGCTCACTCGTACACCACCCGAGGACGCCTCGGTCACCGCCGCGTGCGACCTGGAGCTGGGTCCGGCGGCACAGCAGCCCCCATGGCCGGACGCAGAACTGGCCCGCCGGGTCCGCGGCCAACTGGCCGCCCTCCCGGGGCTGCTCGAAGCCGAGGAGGTGCTCGCGCTGCGCACCCGGCTCGCCGAGGTCGCCACCGGTGCGGCCCGGGTGGTGCAGGCGGGCGACTGCGCGGAGGATCCCGCCGACTGCACCCCGGGCGACGTCGCCCGCAAGTCGGAGCTGCTGGACCTCCTCGCCGGCCGGATGGAGGAGGGCACCGGCCGCCCGGTGCTCCGGGTCGGCCGGCTGGCCGGCCAGTTCGCCAAGCCCCGCTCCGCGCCGACCGAACGGATCGGTGACCTCGAACTGCCCGCCTATCGCGGGCACATGGTGAACAGCCCGGAGCCCGCCCCGGAGCGCCGGCGCCCCGATCCGACCCGGATGCTCTCCGGCTACCGGCTCGCCGACGCCGTCCTGCGGTACCTGGGCTGGGCCGACCGGGGCGCGCACCGGCGCCCCGCGCCGGAGGTGTGGACCAGCCACGAGGCCCTGCTGCTCGACTACGAGGTGCCGCTGGTGCGCCGCTCGGCGTCGGGCCGGGCCTGGCTGTCGTCCACCCACTGGCCGTGGATCGGCGAGCGCACCCGGCAGGTCGACGGGGCCCATGTCACGCTGCTCGCCCAGGTCGTCAACCCGGTGGCCTGCAAGGTCGGCCCCACGATGACGACCGGTGAGCTGCTGGCCCTGTGCGAACGGCTCGACCCGCGCCGGGAGCCGGGCCGGCTCACCCTGATCACCCGGATGGGCGCGGACGGGATCGGCGGCCGGCTGCCCGCCCTCGCCGCGGCCGTACGGGCCGCCGGGCACCCGGTGATCTGGCTGTGCGACCCGATGCACGGCAACACCTTCGCCACCCCGGACGGGTTCAAGACCCGGCTCCTGCCCCGGATCGTGCAGGAGGTGACCCGCTTCCAGGACGCGGTCGGCGACGGCGGCGGCGTCGCGGGCGGTCTGCACCTGGAGACCACCCCGGACGACGTCACGGAATGCGCCCGGACCCCGGCGGACGTCCCGCACGTCGGGGACAAGTACACCAGCCTCTGCGATCCGCGCCTCAACCCGGACCAGGCCGTCGAGGTGGTCTCGGCCTGGCGGACGTGAGCGCCGACCGGCTCGACGGCAGGCAACCGGCGGGCCCGAACCGGAACTTCCCCGTGCACACCCTGCAATGGAGGTCTGAACGATGGAGGACACAGTCGCCCTGGTCACCGGGGCAGCGGGCGGGATCGGCGCGGCCGTGGTCCGCGCCCTGGCCCGGCGCGGCACGCGAGTGGCCGCGGTCGACCGGGACGCCGGACGACTCCACGAGGTGACGGGGAAGATGGTCGCCGACGGCCTGTCCGTGGCGGCGTTCCCCGCCGACGTCACCCGCGCCGCCGAGGTGGCGGAACTGGTGGACGGCGTGGAGAGCACGCTGGGACCGGTGGACCACCTGGTCAACGCCGCCGGCGTGCTGCACCTCAGCCCGGTGCTCCGACTGACCGACGAGGACTGGGCCGCGACCTTCGCCGTCAACACCACGGGCGTGATGCACGTGTCACGCGCGGTGGTCGACCGCATGGTGCCCCGCCGTCGCGGCGCGATCGTCACCGTGGCGTCCAACGCGGCCGGCACGCCCCGCATGGATATGGCCGCCTACGCCGCGTCGAAGGCCGCGGCGACGATGTTCACCAAGTGCCTGGCCCTGGAGGTCGCCCGCCACGGCATCCGCTGCAACGTCGTCGCCCCCGGCTCCACCGACACCGCGATGCTCCGGTCCATGTGGCACGACGAGACCGGCCCGCAGGCGACGATCGACGGCCGGCCCGAGGCCTACAAGGTGGGCATCCCGCTGGGCAAGCTGGCCCGGCCGGCGGACATCGCGGACGCCGTGGTCTTCCTGCTCTCCGAACAGGCCGGGCACATCACCATGCACGACCTGACCGTCGACGGCGGCGCCACCTTGGGCGTGTGAGGAACCTTGGGCGTGAAGGAGAAGGCCATGGCAGGGATACCCCCCATCGAGCCCTACCCGATGCCGGCCGCGGGCGACCTGCCCGAGAACGTCGCCGGGTGGGAAGCCGACCCGGACCGGGCGGTGCTGCTCATCCACGACATGCAGCGCTACTTCGTCCGCCCGTTCCCGGACACCCTCCGCGGTGAACTGGTGGGCAACACGGCGCAGCTCCGCGAGCGCTGCGTGAGCCTCGGCATCCCGGTCGCCTACACCGCCCAGCCGGGCGGGATGACCGCCGAGGACCGCGGACTGCTCAGGGACTTCTGGGGACCGGGCATGCAGGTCGACCCCGCCGACCGCCGGATCGTCGACGAACTGGCGCCGGCCCCGGACGACTGGCTGTTCACCAAGTGGCGCTACAGCGCCTTCTTCCGGTCGGACCTGCGCGAGCGGATGGTGCGGCACGGCCGCGACCAGCTCGTCATCTGCGGCGTGTACGGGCACGTCGGGGTGCTGATGACCGCCGTCGAGGCGTTCACCAACGACCTCCAGACGTTCCTCGTCGCCGACGCGATCGCGGACTTCTCCGCGGACCACCACCGGCTGACCCTCGACTACGCCGCCCGGCGCTGCGCGGTGGTCACCACGGTCAAGGCGTTCTGCGCGTGACCGCGCCCACGACGCCCCCCGCGCCCACGACGCCCCCCGCGCCCCCCGCGCCCACGACGCCCCCCGCGCCCACGACGCCCGCGGCGCCGGACCTGCTCGAGCTGGTCCGGTCGCCGCGGCCACCGGCGTTCGCGCTGATCCACCGCCCGGAGCGGACCGGCGGCGAGGTGCTGGACGTCCTCGTCGGCGAGGTGTCCGCGGTGGCCGCCCTGGCCGACATCCCGCTGCCCGAACGGGCCGACGGCGCGGGCCACGACGTGCTGGTGCTGGTGCCGTTCCGGCAGCTCGCCGAGCGCGGCTTCGCCTGTACCGACGACGGCGAGCCGCTGCTGGCGATGACCGTCACGGCCCAGGCCGAGGTGCCCTGCCACGAGGCGCTGGCACAGCTGCCCGACCTGCCGATCCGACTCTCCGGTGAGCACTTCGACATCTCCGACGACGACTACGCCGACCTGGTGCGCACGGTCGTCACCGAGGAGATCGGCCGGGGCGAGGGCGGCAACTTCGTCCTCAAGCGCTCCTACGTCGCGGAGATCACGCACTACTCGCCCGGGCACGGCCTGTCGCTGTTCCGCCGACTGCTCCAGCAGGAGACCGGCGCGTACTGGACGTTCATCGTGCACACGGGCGACCGGACGTTCGTCGGCGCCACCCCGGAGCGGCACATCAGCGTGCACGGCGGCACCGCCGTGATGAACCCGGTCAGCGGCACCTACCGGTACCCGCCGAGCGGCCCGGCCCTCCCGGACGTGCTGGCCTTCCTCGACGACCGCAAGGAGACCGACGAGCTCTACATGGTCCTCGACGAGGAACTCAAGATGATGGCCGGGATCTGCGAGGGCGGGGGCCGCGTCGTCGGCCCGTACCTCAGGGAGATGGCCCGGCTGGCGCACACCGAGTACTTCATCGAGGGGCGCAGCACCCGCGACCCGCGCGAGATCCTCCGGCAGACCCTGTTCGCCCCCACCGTGACCGGGAGCCCGCTGGAGAACGCCTGCCGGATCATCCGCCGGTACGAGCCCGCGGGCCGCGGCTACTACAGCGGGGCCGTCGCGCTCATCGGCCGCGACGGCGGCGGCGGCCGCACGCTGGACTCCGCCATCCTGATCCGCACCGCCGACATCGACCGGGGCGGCCGGCTCCGGCTCGGGGTCGGGGCGACCCTGGTGCGCCACTCCGACCCCGCGTCGGAGGTCGCCGAGACGCGGGCCAAGGCCGCGGGGCTGCTCGCCGCGTTGCGGGCCGACCGGCCCGCGTCCCGCGCAGACGGGCCGCCCGTCCGGGCCGACCGGCCCGCGCGCTTCGCCGACGACCCGCGTGTCCGGGCCGCACTGGCCCGCCGCAACACCGGCATCGCCGACTTCTGGCTGACCGACGCGGACCGGCGCAACGGCCCCCGGTCCGGGCTGTTCGGCCCCCGGTCCGCGCTGGACGGCCGCCGGGTGCTGGTGGTCGACGCCGAGGACACCTTCACCGTCATGCTGTCCCACCAACTCAGGTCACTGGGCCTGGAAGTGACGGTCCGTCGGTTCGACGAGCGGTACACCTTCGACGGATACGACCTGGTCGTGACGGGCCCGGGACCGGGCGACCCGCTGGACGTCGGGCAGCCCAAGATCGCCCATCTGCACGCGGCGGTCGACCGGCTGCTCGCGGAACGGCGGCCGTTCCTCGCGGTGTGCCTCAGCCACCAGGTGCTCAGCGCCCGGCTCGGGCTGGAGGTGATCCGCAAGGGGGTGCCGAACCAGGGCCTCCAGCAGGACATCGACCTGTTCGGCCGCCCCGAGCGGGTCGGTTTCTACAACTCCTTCGCCGCCCGCAGCGACGACGACAAGACCGAGTGCCCGGGGATCGGCGCGGTGGAGATCAGCCGCGATCCGGCGACGGGGGAGGTGCACGCGCTCCGCGGGCCCGGGTTCGCCTCGGTGCAGTTCCACGCGGAGTCGGTGCTCACCGTCGACGGCGTCCGCGTCATCGCCGACCGGCTCGGTGAGGCCCTGGGACAGTGAGGACGACGGAAGGGGGCCCGCCGACCGAGGCGGGCCCCTTCCGTCGTCAGCGTCACTCCTTCAGCGCCCGATCGACCAACGGCCCGGCGGCGCCGGTGTAGTGGGCCGGGTCGCACAGGCGCTCCAACTCGCCGACGGGCAGCCGGCCGTCGAGTTCCGGGGCCTCGGCGAGCACCGCGGACAGCGGGCGGCCGGACCGTTCGGCGGCCGCGGCGGCCTCGGTCAGCAGGTGCCGTGCGGCGGCCGGGCCGAGGGTGGCGCCCAGCACGGCGGCGATCCGTTCCGAGACGATCCGGCCCCCGGTGAGGGCGAGATTGTCGCGCATCCGGTCCGCCCGCACCTGCAGCCCTTCGGCCAGCTCCACCGCGGTGTGCGCCGATCCGCCGGTCAGCCGTAGGCACTCGCGCAGCAGTTGCCACTCCGCGTGCCAGCCGCCGGCCGACCGCTCGTCCTCGACGCAGAGGCACTGCGTCAGCCCGGCCGACAGTACCGGTACCTGGAGCGCCGCGCTCCGGATCAGGGTGGCGAGCACCGGATTGCGCTTGTGCGGCATGGCGGAGGAACCGCCGCGTCCGGGCGCGCCCGGTTCGGTCAGCTCCGCGATCTCGGTGCGGGCCAGGGTCTGGACGTCGAGCGCGATCTTGCCCAGGGCGCCGGCGGTGAAGGAGAGCGCGGCGGCGAGGTCGGCGATCGGGGTGCGCAGCGCGTGCCAGGGCAGTCGCGGTCGGGCGAGCCCGGTCTCCGCGGCGAACGCGTCGGCGAGGGCGTCGGCGTACCCGCCGGGGTCGGCGGCGCCCCCCGCGTCGGCGTAGGCGTCGGCGTGGGCGAGGTAGCCGGCGAGGGTGCCGGCCGCCCCGCCGAGCGCCACCGGCAGACCGTCCCGCAGCACCCGGTCGACGCGGTCGGCGGCGTCGAGCACCAGGCTCCGCCAGCCCGCGGCCTTCAGCCCGAAGGTGGTGGGCACCGCGTGCAGGGCCAGGGTCCGGCCGGCCATCACCGTGTCACGGTGCCGGCCGGCGAGGCGGGCCAGCGCCCGCGCCGTCCGGCCGAGGTCCTGCCGGAGCAGGCGCAGCGCCCGGTCGGCGACCAGCATGGCGGCGGTGTCGAAGATGTCCTGGCTGGTGGAGCCCCGGTGCACGTACTCGGCGGCGGAGGGGTCGTCGGCGGCGACGAGCGCGGTGAACGCCGTCACCAGTGCCACCACCGGATTGGCCGTTTCCCGCGCCTGTACGGCGATGCGGCGCAGGTCGAGGCGGTCGGCCCGGGCCGCGGCGGTGATCGCGGCGGCCGCCGGTCCGGGTACGGTGCCCAGCCGGGCCTGGGCCCGGGCCAGTGCCGCCTCCGCGTCGAGCATGGCCTGCAGCCACGCCCGGTCGGCGACGGCGGCCTCGACGGGGGTGCCGGCCCGTACGGGGGAGAGCAGGCCGGCATCGGCATCGGCATCGGCACCGGTAGCGGCACGGGCGTCGGCGGGGGGCGGCGGCATCGTCATATCGGAACTCCCGTCAGTTCGGTCGGATCGCTCGCCGGGTCGGCCGCGACCGGTTGACGGTCCACCGGTGGCACGGCGAGCACGGCGCGGGCGATGGCGTCGGCGTCGGCGAGGGTCACCGAGTCGACCCCGGGGCGGATGCCGGCCGCGGTGACCCAGTGCACCGCCTCGGTGGGGACGCCGTAGGCGAAGCGGCGCGGGTGGGCCTGCCCGTGCGCGTCGAGCAGCCGGTAGGGGCGTTCGGTGACGGCGAGTCCGCCGGTCTCGTGGGCGCCGCCCCGGGCGTTCGGGATGCGGTAGGTGGTGCACTGCTCGGTGCGGAGCAGGTGGAGCAGGAGCGGATCCGCGGTGCGGCGCAGGTCCGGCTCGGGCAGCCGGGCCTCGATGAGGACCCCGGACCGCACCGCGGGTCCCGGCGCTAGGGGCGAGTTGGCGACGAAGCCCGGGGAGGCGGTGTCGAAGCGCACCTGGGTGCCGGGCCCGGTGAGGGTGAGGACGCCCGCCTCGATCAGGGCGATCATCTCCTCGACGCGCGACACCGGCGGGCCGATGGAGAGGAAGGCGTTGAGCGGGGTGTACCACCCGTCGAGCTCGTCCCGGTGCGAGTCGCCGTCCAGGCCGCCGTGGTCCACCGCGAGCCGGATCTCGTTGCGCAGGTCGCGGAGCACGTCCAGGGCGGCCTTCAGCGGCCCGCTGACGTTGCCCGCCTTCGCCTCCCGCACGTCCCGCGCCAGGTACGCCAGCAGCCAGCTCCGGAACTCCGCCCGCCCGCCGAACTCCGTACCGGCGCAGGGCCGGGCGATCCGTGCCCAGTCCCACCGGTGCGCGGGGGCGATGCCGTGGCGTTCCAGCAGCCGGGCCCGGTCCGCCGGGTCCGGCAGCGCCACGTACTGCTCCGAGAAGGCCTCCCGTTCGGCCTGCCGCCCCCGGGACGCCAGCAGGGCGCCGTAGTAGACCGCTTCGACCTCCCGGGCGATCAGCGGCCACAGGTCGGTGCCGAAGCGGACCCGGCCGCCCGCGCGGGCGCGGCGGCGCAGCCCGTCGAGGAACCCGGGTGTCAGCAGTCGGGGCCGGTGGCGGCCGGAGGCGCCCTTCTCGTTCTCCCCGCGTGCGTGGTGCGGGACTCCGCGGCGGGAGAAGGCGTAGAGCAGAGGCTCGTCCCCGCCGGGCCGGTAGCGCAGTCGGTCGCCGTCGCGGACGAAGGAGCCGCCGCGGCCGACGGTCAGCAGGGCCATGTAGTCGAAGAAGTTCAGCCCGAGGCCGCGCAGCAGCACCGGGCGGCCCGGCGTGACCGCGCTCAGGTCGGTCTCCGCGGGGTTGCCGGGCGGCAGGTAGCCGAGGTGGTGGATGCGGGCCAGGCCGGCCGCGCGCTCCTCCCGGGGGGTCAGCCGGGCCGGGAGGTGGCCCTGGGCCAGCACCACGGCGTCCAGGTCGTCGAGCCGGGTCCGGTTCTCCAGCCGGACGCCCTGCGCGCCGTCGGGCAGGCCGTGGGTGTCGGCCATGGCCACGGCGAGCGACCGGTGCACCCGGACGCGCACCCGCTCGGGGGCGAAGGAGACCACCCGCCGGAAGGCGTCCCGGAGGTAGTGCCCGTACAGCGCCCGGGTGGGGTAGGAGTCGGGGCCCAGGGTCCGTGCCTCGGCGAGGACGTCCTCGTCGTAGTCGGCGGGGGAGCCGAGCAGCGCCACGTTCCGCGCCCAGGCGTGCAGGCTGGGGCCGGGCTCGATCGGCCCGGCGATGCGCATGCTGGCGTCCGTGTAGACGGTGATCTGCGAGGCCACGGTGTTGGCCAGCAGGTGGCGGGACTGCCCGGTCCGCCAGACGGCGCCGGCGCCGGGGGCCTGCGGGTCGACGACGTGCACGGTGACGGCGGGGGCCGTCGGATCGTGCCGGGCGTTGGCGCACAGCCGCTCCAGGACCGACAGCCCGCGGGGACCGGCCCCGATGATGCACACCTGCAGGTGCCGGTCGGTCATCGGGCCGCCTCCCGGTGGGGGAGGGCGGCCGGGGCGCCGGTGGTGAAGTCCCGTGCGCCGTGCATCCACGCGAGGTGGTCGTGCAGGTCGGTGGGCGACATCCCGGACAGCGCCGCGTTCCTGGCCGAGGCGTCCGCACCGGCCGGGTGCCACAGCGCGATGCTCGCGCGGGAGATCCGTTGGACCGCGGCGGTGCGGTCGCGCCGCAGCCGGTTGTACTCCGCGAAGCACCCGGCGACGTCCGTTCCGCCGCCGTCCAGCAGGTCGCCCAGAACCACCGCGTCCTCCAGGGCCTGGCAGGCCCCTTGGGCCGCGTAGTGCAGCATCGGATGGGCCGCGTCGCCGAGCAGGGCGACCGGGCCGTCGGTCCAGTCGTCGACCGGGGCCCGGTCGACCAGCACCCAGGACCTCCACTGCTCACCGAGGTCGAGGAGCCGGCGCGGCGTCGTGTCGAGCCTGCCGAACAGGTCGCGGACGACGCGCTGTTCGACCGGGACGCCGGCGAGCGCCCGGGTGGCGCCGCCGTCGTGACTGGCGGCCAGGTTGAGGTACTCGCCCCCGGCGATCGGGTAGTGCACGAAGTGGCACCCGGGACCGGCCCACCACGTCACGGCGTTCCACCGCAGCGGCTCCGGCACCCGCTCCATCGGGATGATCGCGCGGTAGACGGTGATGCCGGAGATGCGGGGCGGTCCGTCGCCGACCAGCTGCCGACGGACCGCGGAGTGGATGCCGTCCGCCCCGATCAGTGCGTCACCGGTGATCCGCTCGCCGTTGTCGAGGACGGCCGTCGCACGGGTGCCGTCCTGCTCGTACCCGGCGACCGGCCGGCTCGGGCACAGCTCGATCCGCGCCGTGTCGAGGCAGGCCGCGAGCAGCAGCCCGTGGAGTTCGCGGCGGTGCACGACCACGTACGGGTTGCCGAACCGCCGCCGGTAGCCCTCGGTGAGCGGCACGCTGGTGACGTGCTCACCGGTGACACCGTCCATGAACCGCAGCTCGTCGACGTGCACCGCGTGGGACCGGACGTCGGCACCCAGCCCGAGGCGGGCCAGGGCGTGCATCCCGTTCGGCGCCAGCTGGAGCCCGGCGCCGAGTTCGGCGAAGTGCGCGCCGCGTTCGAGGACCACCACGTCGTGGCCCCGCCGCGCGATGCCCAAGGCGGCGGCCAGCCCACCGATGCCGCCGCCGGCGACGACTACCTTCGCCATCGCTATCGGCCCCGGTTCCCGTTGCTCAGGGCTTTCGCCAGCTCCAGCCGCTTGATCTTGGTGGTGGCGGTCTGCGGCAGGTCCGCCTGGCGCCACTGGACCGGCGCCGCCATCGGGGGCAGGCCGGCCGTGGCACGCTCCCACGCCGCCTGGTCGAGCGGCTTGTTGTCCCGGGTGCAAACCACCGGCACCGGCCTGCCGTCCGGGCCGGGCACGATGATGACCTCCGCCAGCTCGTCCAGCGCGGAGAAGAGGGTGTCCTCGGCGGTCAGGGTGCTGCCGAAGCCGGGGATGACGTCGACCTCGCGGTCGAGCAGGTGCAGGCAGCCCCACCGGGTGCGGTAGCCCACGTCGCCCATGCGCCACCACGCGTCGTGCTCCTGCCGGGCGTACCGCTCGGCTTCGCCCAGGTACGTCAGGACCCGGCCGTTGGAGCGGATCTCGATGAATCCGGGGGACGCCTCGGACACCGGCCGGCCGTCCTGGCTGACCACCCGGACCGCCGTCATGCCGGGGAACGCGTGGCCGACGCAGCGGCCGTCGGCGTCCTCGCCGCGCCACCGGGTGAAGATCCGCCCGACCACCGGTCCGGCCTCGCTCTGGCCGTAGAGCTGGGCGAAGATCGGCACCTGGTGCCGGGAGGCCCCCAGCATCCGCCGCACGGTCCGGGGGTGGATGGCGTCGAAGGTGCTGCTGAAGTACTTCACCTGGGCCAGCGGCCGTCGCGGGTCGTCCACCAGCTCCTCCCACCGCATGAACGTGTTGGGGTGGGCCTCGACCACACCCGGGCGCAGCCGGGCGAACAGGTCGGCGGTCCGTCGCGGGTCGTCGTCGGCCAGCATGACGAGCGGGAAACCGCGCAGCAGCGCGATGGCCATCGCGGTGAAGAGCCGGGAGTGCACGAAGGACACGTGCATCGCCACCGGGCGCCGCTTGCGGACCAGCGCGGCCGCCGCGGCCTGCGGCCGGTAGCGGGCCTGCAGCGTCCAGCCGGTGTGGACGGCCAGCTTCGGGATGCCGGTGGTGCCGGACGTGTGCGTGATCAGCGTCGGATGGTGGGCGGACACGGCGACCGGCGCGACCCGCGGTGAACCGGCCAGGTCCTGCAGCCGTCGGGCGTCGGGGTGGTCGCCCGCGGCGAGCAGCACCCGGCGCGCGTGGTCGAAGACCGCGGCGGGCAGTTCGCCGTCCAACTTGGCCTGGTCCGTGATGAGGTAGGGCCGGTCCACCCGGCGCACCAGCTCGGCCACGGTCGCGCCGTCGAGCTTCGGCGACAGCAGCACCGGCACCGCGCCGATCCGCACGGCCATGCACGCCAGCAGGGTGATGTCGAAGTTGTTCGTCTTGTAGACGACCACCCGGTCCCCCGGACGGACCCCGGCCGCCCACAGCCGGGACGCGAAGTCGTCGACCAGGTCCGCGATCTCCCCGACGGTCAGCCGACGGCCCGGCTCGGGCGCCAGGTCCAGATCGTGGTCGAGGACCACGACGTTGGCCGGATGCCGGGCCGCCGCCCGGTCGAAGAGCGTGCCCAGCCGGATTCCGCGATTTCCCACCCGTTGCAGCAGCATGTTCCGCCCTTCCTCCCGGTCACGCCTTCTCGACGATCGCCCTGACGCGGCCCAGCGTGGCCTGGAGGTCCCCGGCCAGCTTCTCGGTCCAGTCGGCGAGGAACCTCCTCCTGGTGGCCTCGTCCATCTCCGCGGTGATCCCCCGGATCCCCTCGGTCGCGGTGCCCATGCGCAGGCCGTGCACCAGGACGCAGCCGTCGCCGTCCGGCGCGATCTCGTACGACCAGACGCTGTCCTGCGGGTTCCCGGCGCTGTCCCGCATGGCCCAGCGGAAGAGCCGCCCGGGCTCGGCGGCGACCACCTGCGACTCGGTGCGCCACACGCCGCGGACGACGGGCGCCCACGCGACGACGTCCGGGGCGCGCAGGTTCTCGCCGCGGAAGACGGCGCCCACCGTCCCCGGGCGGCCGGCCACCCACGTACCGCCCGTGCACTCCGGGCTCCACTCGGCGCTCCGCGGCAGATCGCTGACCACCGCGTACACCTCGGCCGGCGACGCGGCGATCCGGATCCGCGCCCGGACATCGAACAAGGGCGTGAGCTGGAAATCGGTTGAGGTCATGGATCGAATCTCGTGCGGGTGGCGCCGGCAGTCAAAGAAGAGGTCGCGGGTGCGTCAAGTCGGCACGTCTTGTGTGAGTTGACGAAGCCTCAGGTCATTTCTCCGCACGTTCCCGCGCGCGGTCCACCGGTGCCAGAATCGGCAGGGTGCTGGCTGCCTATGTAGACCGACTCGGGTCACCCGAAGAGATTCGGCACGGCGAACTCCCGGCCCCACGGCCCCGATCGAACGAGGTGCTGGTCAACGTCCTCGCCTCGACGGTCAACCCGGTGGACACCTTCGTGCGGTCCGGGCAGTACCGGACCGCGCTGAGCTTCCCGTTCGTGATCGGCCGGGACGTGGTCGGCGTGGTCGCCGAGACGGGCGCCGACGTGTCCGGCTTCGCCCCGGGCGACCGGGTGTGGTGCAACAGCCTGGGCCACGACGGCCGGCCGGGGGCCGCGGCGGAACGGGCGGTTGTGGCGGCGGACCGGCTCTACCACCTGCCGGAGGGAGTGGCGCCGACCACGGCCCTCGCCGTGGTGCACCCCGGGGCCACCGCCTGGCTCGCGCTGTTCCGGCACGGCGCCCTCCGGCCGGGGGAGACCGTCCTCGTCGCCGGTGCCGCCGGCAACGTCGGCAGCGCGCTCGTCGTGCTGGCCGCCGAGGCGGGCGCCCGGGTGATCGCCACCGCCGCCCGCCGCGACCTGGCGTACTGCCACGGCATCGGGGCAGCCGAGGCGCTCGACTACGCCGATCCCCGCCTGACCGAGCACCTGAACTCGCTCTGCCCGCAAGGGATCGACGTACACCTGGACACCTCGGGCCGGAACGACCTCGGCACCGCGGTCGAACTCCTCGCACCCCGGGGCCGGATCGTGCTGCTCGCCGGCGCGCGCACGCACCCCGTCCTCCCGGCGGGGGCGCTCTACATGAAGGACGGCTCGATCCGGGGCTTCGTCATCTCCCGTGCCACGACGGCCGAACTGGCCGACGCCGCCGACGCCCTCAACCGCCTGCTCCCCACCGGGCGGCTGAGGGCCCGGAGGACGGAGACCCTGCCCCTGCCCGCCGCCGCCGAGGCCCACCGGCGCATGGAGGCCGGTGAACTGCACGGCAGGCGGCTGATCCTGGACATCGCCGGAGCGGCCGGGCGCTAGCCACTGCGTAAGCCGCTGCGTAGGGCGCGGCGAAGCTACTGCGAATCGAGGAGGCCCCGCCCGATGGAACGCCGATGGTGGACGCTACTGGTGGTGTGCGCGTCGATGTTCATGCTGCTGATCGACGTCAACGTGGTCGTCGTCGCCCTGCCGGACATCCAGCACGCGCTCGACGCGAGCTTCGCCGGCCTGCAGTGGATGACGGATGCCTACGCCCTCACACTGGCCGCGCTGCTGCTCACCGCCGGTTTCCTCGCCGACAGGTACGGAAGGCGGCGGGTGTTCGTCGTCGGCCTGGTGGTCTTCACCGGCGGCTCGCTGCTCTGCGGCCTCGCGCCGAACGCGTCGACGCTGGTCCTGTTCCGCGCGGTGCAGGGGAGCGGCGGCGCGATCCTGTCGGCCACCTCGCTCGCCCTGCTCGCCGGTTCCTTCCAGGGCAGGCAGCGTGGCGTGGCGTTCGGTGTCTGGGGCGCGGTCGCGGGCGTCGCGACCGGTCTGGGCCCGGTCCTCGGCGGCGTGCTCACTGGTGGCGTCGGCTGGCGCGGGATCTTCCTGGTGAACGTGCCGGTCGGCATCGCCGCGCTGGTCATCACGGTGCGCCGGGTGGACGAGTCCCGCACCACGGGGGACCGCCGGATCGACTGGCCGGGCGTGGTGACCCTGACCACCGGGCTGTTCGGCCTGGTGTACGGGCTGATCACGGCGAGCGAAGCCGGCTGGGGGCAGCGCGGCGTGCCCCTCTGGCTCGGCCTGGCGGCGCTCTGCCTGGTGGCGTTCGCGCTGGTCGAACGGCGGGTGCCGGAGCCGATGTTCGACCCGTCGCTGCTGCGCATCCCGACCTTCGTCGGCGGCTCGGTGGCGGCCTTCGCCATGAACGCCTCGCTGTACGCGGTCTTCGTCTACCTCGTCCTCTATCTCCAGAACGGCCTCGGCGGCAGCCCGCTGGTCACCGGCGTCCGACTGCTGACCGGCTCCGCCTTCACCTTCGTCGCCGCCTTCGCCGCGGGCCGGCTGACCAGTCGGGTGCCGGTGCGGTGGCTGATCGGCCCGGGCCTCGGCCTGGTGGGCGCCGGCCTGCTGCTGATGCGGGGCCTGACCGCCGGGTCGGAGTGGACCCACCTCATCGCCGGGCTCGTCGTCTCCGGCCTCGGCGCCGGCCTGGTCAATCCACCGCTCGCCTCGACGGCGGTGGGTGTCGTGCCGCCGCACCGGTCCGGGATGGCCTCGGGCGCCAACCAGACCTTCCGGCAGATCGGCATCGCGGTCGGGGTCGCCTGCTACGGCACGATCTTCGCGGCCTCGCTGCACGCGACGCTCCGGCACCGGCTGGCCGACATCCCGGCGCTGAGCGGCCAGGTCGAGCAGATCGCCGGTGCGGTGCACCGGGGAGTCACCGACCGGGCGGTGGCGCTCGCGCCGACGGAGGCCCGCGACGCGCTGGCCGACGCGATCCGGGCCGGATTCGCCGACTCCCTCGACGCCGTGCTGCTCGTCGCCGGCCTGCTGGCGCTGGTGGGTGGCGTGCTGGCCACCGCGCTGATCCGCAGCCGGGACTTCGTTGCCCCCCGGCCGCCGGTCCCGGGTCGGACGCCAGACGTGGGTCAGACGCCAGACCCGAGTCAGACGCCAGACCCGAGCAGGAAGGACTCGCCGACGTCCGGCCGGAGCCCGTCCGGGCGCCCGGCGAAGTAGCGCTCGGTCAGGTCCGCCGTCGAGACGTGCCGCACCTCGTGGAGCCCGCACTCGCGCGCCAGCCGGAGCATCTCCTCGGCGGTGAAGAAGCTGCGGAACCGGATCGGATAGTGCGGCTGCTCGCCCGCGACGGCGACGGTCTCGGGCGGCAGCAGGAAGGTCATCGCGAAGGCGGAGCCCGGGGCCGTCTTCGCCGCCTTGGTCAGGGTGTCCGCGACCGCGTCCTTGGTGAGGTACATGCTGACCCCGGTGCTGGCCAGCACTGCCGGCCGGTCCGGGTCGAAGCCGGCCTCGACCAGGCGCTGCCACCAGTCCTCGTCCGCCTCGAAGTCGACCGGGACCAGGCGCAGCCAGTCGGGCACCCCGTAGCCGAGCTCGTTCAGCCGCTGCCGCTTCCACGCCTGCGGGCCGTCCTGGTCGATCTCGAACACCCGCATCTCGGCGGCGAGTTCCGGGCGCCGCTGGGCGAAGGTGTCCAGGCCGGCGCCGAGGATCACGTACTGCCGGACGCCGGCGGCGAACCGCTCGGCGACCAGGTCCTCCACGAACCGCGCCCGGGCGACGACGCCCGCGCGGAACCCGCCGGTGGCGTTCCTGCCCATGTCGGGCCGACGGCGCCAGTTCTCACCCGGCGCGACGAGTTCCAGGCCGATCTCGTCGTCGAGGACGTGCGGGGGCGCGTCGACCTGGACGTGCATGGCCCGCCACAGGGCCACTCGCAAGGCGGTCGACTCGGGCGCGACGGTTCGCTGGGCAGGCATGACGTACTCGCTCTCGGTCCGTGGATCTCCGATCACGGTAGGTCATGCTCGGTGCCCGCGCCGTTGCGCCCGGGCGGATCCGTCGCGCCCGGGCGCGTGCTGCGGGGCTCGTCCCGTACTGCCGAGTTCACCCGATGGAATGACGCACGCTCCTCGGCATCGTCGCGGGAGCCGAGGAGCGTGGGATCGGTGTTCAGCTTGGCATCGGTCTGCTGCGGGGAATCAGTACGTCTCGTCGCGGAACACGCGCCACACGGTCGTCCCGGCGGCAACGCCGAGCGTGAGGGCGCCGAGCCCCCAGGCGGCACCGGTCCGCTCGCGGCCGAGCGCACGGTCGACGGAGAGCGGCCCCGGGCCGTCCCAGGCCAGGCAGGCCGCGGCCGTGATCAGGACCACCGGGTACTCGTAGCCGCCGTTCTCGGCCCACAGGCCCTCCCGCCGGTGCACGGCCGCGGCGTTGACCATCTCCCCGATGAGCGCGGCCGCCGCCAGCGGGGTGGCCGTCCCGGTCACCAGGCCCACGCCCGCGGCCAGTTCGGTGACACCGGCCAGCGTGGCCATCGCCCGGCCGTTGCGGTACCCGAACTTCTCGAAGTTCTCCGCCGTCTGCTCGTGGCCCGATCCGCCGAACCAGCCGAACAGCTTCCGGCCACCGAAGCCGATGGCGAGTCCGCCGACGACGCCCCTCATGATCAACCGGCCCGTACCCGCCATCGCCGTCCTTCCGTCCTCCCGGCCGTGCCGGGGATGCGAGGTGCCGCCGGGCGCCGACCACCGGCGACCGGGGGTGAGATTGCTAGCATCCTAGCAGCCTCGGCATCTCTGGCGTCTGGCATTCCTGACGTTCGGTCAAATTAGGTTGGCTGCAGCATCCCTGGCATCGCCCCTCCGGGTTGCCGGTGATCCCCGTGCTCCCGGGTGGCCCCGGTGGTCCCGGTGTGCGAGTGGGGAGATTCCCCGCTCGCACACCGCCACGGCCGCTACGACGACGGCTGGCTCTTCGCCGGGTACATCCCGGTGAGCGGCTTGGTCGGCGCGGGAGGGGGCGCCATGTGCAGCACCTCCGGCGAGAGCGGGATGTCCAGGCTCCGGTCCGAGCCGGCCAGCGCCCGCTCGACCGTGCGGTGGATCTCCGTCTTGTCCGAGCCCAGGTAGAGCCCGGCGGTCAGCCGCACCGGGTCGCCGCTGTAGTAGTTCACGTACTGCATGAGCCGCTGGCCGAACCCGTCGCCGGCCACATCCCAGGCGAGCTTGAACAGTCGGACCCGCTCCTCGGCCGAGACGCCCGGGCGACCCCGCACGAACCGGTCGATGAGCGGGCGCAGTTCCTCGTTGGCGAAGTCCCCGCCGGACGGCGCGTAGAAGAAGTTGCCCGCCGCCAGGATCTGGATGACCTCGACCATCCGGCGGTGCGTCGGCGCGGTCTGCATGAGGAACGCCATCATCCCCGGCAGGTACGGCACCCAGGTGCCGTCCGGCAGCGGGGCGGCCAGGGCCTCGGCGCCGTAGAACAGGGTCCGCAGGGTGTCGAGCCGGGAGATGAGGTCGCCGAGCTTCTCCTGGACGTGCAGGAACTCGTCGATCCCGGTCGCGTCGGCGACCTTCGTCGCGATGCCGCACAGCAGTTCCATCGAGGCCAGGCTCCGAGCGCCGTTGACCACCAGGACGCTCGGGTCGTTGCCGAGCACCCGGTTGACCAGGTCGCGGCTGCCGGGCCGGCCGTCGACGACGACCCGGTCCCACGGGACCAGCACGTCGTCGAAGACGGCGATGCAGTCCATCTCCTCGAACCGGCTGCTGAGCGGGTGGTCGAACTCCGTCCGGCCGGCCGGCGCCACCGGCTCGCGGCAGATGAACTTCAACCCCGGTGTGTCGGTGGGGATCGCGAACACCACCGCGTAGTCGTCGTCGCCCGGGGCGATGCCCCCGAAGGGGACGACCACGAGCTCCTCCGCGAACGGCGCCATGGTGCTGAGCATCTTCGCGCCACGGACGACGATGCCCTCGTCGGTCTCGCGCACCTTCCCCAGGTGCAGGAACGGGTCCTCCTGCTGGGACGAGGTCTTCGACCGGTCGATCGCCGGGTTGATCAGGACGTGCGTCAGGAAGAGGTCGTTGTCCCGTACGTGCTCGTAGTACCGGCGGGCGTTCCGGCCGAAGCGCTCGTCCAGGTCGCCGAACAGCGGGGCGTTGGTGTTCCAGCCCAGGACGAACGCGTTCATGAAGTCCGGCGACCGGCCCATCATCCCGAAGGTGTGGTCGGCGCGGAGCTTGAAGTGCCGCCGTTTGGCGACCAGGTCCTCCTTGCTCCGGCACGGCTGGAACGAGCGCGACAGCCGTTCACCCGTCGTGGGGTCCGCGTAGGTGCAGATGTCGACGTACCGCGGGTCCAGTTGGAGGTCGTACTGCTCCGCGATGGTCCGCAGCGGGCCGGCGAAGACCGGCTCCTCGGTGACGTGGGTGATGCGGCGGCCGTTGAGGTAGATCTCGGGCTGGAGCGACGTCAGGTTGTCCAGGTACTGCTTCCCGGTGCGTGCGGGCACGGTGTCCTCCTTGTCGGGCGGTGGGCGGGAGTTGCGGCTCAGCCGAGGACGGCGCTCTCGCGCCGGGCGAGGTCCCGGCCCGCCGCGCGGGCCTGTTCCTCTGCGGCGATCCGGGTGCGCGCGGCCAGCTCGGTGAACCGGTCCAGTGCCGGATCGATCCCAACGAGAGTCAACTCCCGTTCCACCACGGTGAGTTGAAGCTTCCACACATCGTCGAACATGCGACGCATCCAGCCGATGGCGTGGTCCCAGCCGTCCCGCGGCGTCCCCGGCCCGTAGGCGCCGCCCCGGGCGGTCACCAGCACCGCCGGCTTGCCCGCCAGCGGTCTCTCCCCGCCCGGGGCCATCCGCGGATCGGTGAGGACGAGGTCCACCCAGGCCTTCAGGTGCTGGGAGACACCGAAGTTGTAGAGCGGCGCCGCGACGATCACGGCGTCGGCGGCGACCAGCTCGTCGGTCAGCGACGAGGCCAGTGCCAGGGCGTCCCGCTGCTCGGGTGTGTGCCGCTCCGGGGGAGTGAACCGGGTCGCCACCGCGGCGGCCCAGGCGGTCGGCGGCAACGGGGCCTCGCCGAGGTGGCGCCGGACCACCACCGGCGCGTCCGGGGTCGCGGCGCGCCACTCCCGCTCCACGAGGTCGGCGAGCACGGCGGTGCTGGATCGGGGGCCGAGGATGCTGGTGTCCAGCCGTAGGAGAGTCATCACGAACTCCGGAGGTGGGGTGGGTGGGGGCGGCGCCGGGAGCATCAGCGCCCCCGTGTGCGGCGTCCTCGAACGGCCGGAGGCGGCTGGTCGGCGTTTTCCTGCGCGGGTCGATGCCCCGTCCGAGGGTCATCGGGAATCCGCCGCCTGTCAATGACGCCGGGAAAGGTTCCGGGGGTTTGTCCGACTGGGAATTCTCCCCAGTCGGACAAGGGCGCCGGCGCCGCGCTGATCGTTGACGATGAACTCGCTCGGTTGTCACAATCGTCGCGAATCTTGAGCGGGCAGGGCGGCGTTCGCGTGCCCCTAGGGAGGTTGCCCCATGAAGTTGAGCCCGGATTTCGGCACCGATCTCGCCACCGGGGTGGTGGACCGGGAAATCTACACCAGCGAGAAGATCTTCGCACTGGAACAGGAAAGGATATTCACCCGGACCTGGCACTACGCCTGCCTGACCCGCGATCTGAAGAAGCCGGGTGATTACTTCACGGTTTCCATCGCCAACCAGCCGGTGCTCGTGGTGCGGGGCAACGACGGTGAGATCCGCGCGTTCCACAATGCCTGCACCCACCGCGGCGCGATCCTGACCGGAGAGCGGTGCGGCAACCAGGGCCAGGTCCTCAAGTGCATGTACCACGCCTGGGCGTTCAACCTGAAGGGTGAGCTCACCGGCGTGCCCTACGAGGAGGGCTACGGACCGGACTTCGACCGCGGCGCCCTCGGCCTGAAGCCGGTGCACTGCGACACCTTCCACGACCTGGTCTTCGTCGCGATCCGGCCGACGGTGCCGTCGCTCACCGACTTCCTCGGCGAGATGACCGACCACCTCGCGCCGTACGTGCAGGGCATCGAGCCGATCGGCCGCAACAGCTGGATCTACGAGGGCAACTGGAAGTTCTGGCACGAGAACTTCCGGGACGACTACCACGCCGAGTTCACCCACCGCAGCATCCGCGACCTGCTGGTCGGCACCGCCGCACGGGGCTGGAACTGGGGCGCGGCGCCCGGGCATTCGGTCCTCCAGTGGGCCTTCCCTCCGCTCGACCCGCCGAAGTACGCCCGCGCCCTCCAGCGCTTCAGCGGGGTGGACTTCTCGGACGGCACCATGCCGGTCGGCTGGAACAGCATGCTCGCCCAGGGACCGCCCGGCCCGCCGGACGGCTTCGAGGGCTTCGGGGGCGGCGAACCACCGGAGATCCGGCAGGAAGTGCTCGCGCTCTTCCCCAACCTCGACATCCAGCCCGGCCCCAAGGACACCCCGCGCGGCATGAAGGCGGGGTACATCCAGACGGTCACCCCGCTCGGCGTCGATCGGGCCCGGGTCGACATCACCGTCTACTCGGACGTCGAGGACGACGAGGCCGCGCGGCGGGAGGTGCTGGAGAACCTCGCCGACACCCAGGGCTCGTGGGGCAAGATCAGCTGCGACGACACCGAGGCCGCCGCCCGCTGCCAGATCGGCGTGCGCGGCGAGGGCGGCCGGTACAACCTCTTCACCCGCGGGACCGAGCCCGGCCGGGGCGGCGAGGACGCCGACGTCCGGGACGAGTACTCGCAGCGCGAGTTCTTCCGGGTCTACCAGCAGTACCTCCAGGACGAGTCGTGAGCGGCCCGACGACGGAAGGAAGGCGCGACACCGCCATGTCCACAGTGGTCATGACCTCTCCCGGCCTGCGCAACGAGGTCGAGGACCATTACGTGTCCTACGCCCTGACGATGGACGACAAGCGCCCCAACGCCTGGGTCGACCTGTTCCTCGACACCGGTCTGTACGCGGTCGGCACGCACAACAACGTCTCGACGACCGGCATGTGGTGGTACACCGACCGGGGCCTCGGCGCACTGAAGGAGCGCGCCGCCTACATGAACGGCTATCTGCGCCACAACCCGACCCGGACCCTGCACACCGTCACCAACGTGCGCGCCCGGGAGACCGAGGACGGCCGGATCAAGGCCGAGGCGTACGTCGTCCTGTACATCGCCGACCGCGTCGAACCGTCCCGCTTCCACGTCTGCGGCCGCTACGACGACATCCTCACGCGGACGGCCGGCGGGCTGCGCTTCGTCGAGCACCGCGTCGTCCTCGACGCCGAGACCATGCCCGGCAACATGGGCGTCCTGCTCTGATGCCGCTGCGGCAGGAGCGGGGCGGGAAGGCCCGGGTGGCGCGCGTCGAGGTGGACCTGACCCGCTGCGCCGGGTACGGCCACTGCGTGGACGCCGCTCCCGCGGTCTTCCGGATGAGCGACGTCGCGGAGGTCGCCGAGGTGCTGCTTCCCGAGCCCGGACCCGAACTGGCCGACTCCGTACGCGAAGCGGCGCGGGTCTGCCCGGCCAACGCCGTGTTCCTGTTCAAGGACCGGTCGCCGGGCCCGGACGGGGTCACGCCGGACGGGGTGGAGCCGGGCGGAGACGAGCCGGGCGGAGGCGGGCCGGCCACTTGAGCGGGTGACGTCACGTCGTGCCCGATGGCACCCTCACGGGGCCATCGGGCACTCGTGTGCCGTCAGCAGTGTCCGACCACCCGGTTCAGCCAGGCCGCGGCCGCCGTCCGGAGGACCCCGGTGTTCGGCGCCAGGTTCAGGCCGTGCCCGGCGTTCGGGAGCAGGAGGACGTCGAAGCTGGGCGCGGAGCTCCAGAACGGCGCCTCCTGGGCGCGCAGGGCCGCCGCCGACGTGCAGTCCTCGTAGCCGGCACCGCACATCAGCGGGTCGTGGTCGCCGAGGGCGAACATGACCGGGACATTGATCGCCTTGCTGACCGAGGGATCGGTGATGAGCGGGTCGCTCGCCTCCATGAAGACGTCGACGTCCTTGGTGAGTTCGTCCATGAGGAGCACGCCCGGGTCCATCGGCTGGTCGGCGTAGAAGACGGTCGCCCGGCTGCCCGGCCTGGTGGTGGCGTAGCCGGCGTCGTACGGGTACCGGCCCCCGGTCACCGGGTCGGTGTTCGGGTCCTGCCCGTTCGCGATGATCGCCTGCGTGCCCGCCGGGTTGTTGTAGTGGCCCAGGGCGGTGACCAGCAGCGCGTCGACGTCGTGGTACGTCGACGCCTCGATCTCCGACACCGCGGAACCGAGGGAGTAGCCGGCCAGCACCACCTTGTGGAAGCCGGTGCCCCCTATTCGGCCGGCCCGCAGGTCCTGTACGACCTTGTGGATGTGTCCGGCCTCGACGGCCAGGGTCAGCTGGGAGCTCGGCGGGACGGTGCTGTTGCCGGTGCCGAGCCGGTCGACGACGAAGGTGGCGTACCCGGCCCGGTTCAGCATCCGGCTGAACGAGTAGGTGTCCGGCTCGTACGGGAAGTCCCAGTAGTTGTGGTTGTAGGTCGCGCCGTGCACCATCGTCACCACGGTGCTCGGCGAGGACCCGGCCGGACGGCACAGCTCGCCCCACAGCCGGCCGGTGCCCGAGCCCAGCGGGACGTCGACGGTGGTGGCCTGGCAGACCGGGGTGGTGAGGTCGGCGGCGGGAGCGGAACCCGCGACGCCGACCGACAGGAGCGTCGCCGCGGCGCACACCGCCGCGAGGCGCCGTAATGCGGAAACGGTCCGATTCTTCATCACGTTCGTCCTCACTTCGTCGAATCTGTCGCGACTGGTGGCCGGGCACCGATCGGATCGATCGGGCCATTTCCGTTATCGCTGTCCCGTATTCGGAGAAATGGAGGGGGCGCCCGGAATTCCGGATCCGGTGGCGTCCGGTGGCGTGGCTCGGCGCCGGCGCGAAATCCCCGTCGTGCTGCGCGGAACCGCGTGCGAGCAGGAACGGGTAAAGGGGCCGCGCGCGCGTTGATCCCCCCTGGGTCAGCCGCGATCGGGCAGGTGATACTGCGCGAGCATAACCGCCCGATGTCGTACCGGTACACCCTTCCCCGCGACCGTTGTCCGGCCGCCGGGAACGCGCTGACTTTCCGTCAACAGGAGGCGAGTGGTTCGGCCACGCCGCCGCCGACGAGAATCCGCGCATGGTTCCGAGCCCACGCCCAGGGGGGTGGGCTCGGTCGGCCGTAGAGTACGTGCCCGTGACCCACACCGCCGACCCCGCCGGCGCCCGACCGGCCGTCCTGCTCGCCGATGTCCGCGACTCCGCCGAGCGCCTCGCGGCCGACCTGGGTGGCCTGACCGACCGGCAGGCCCGTGAACCGTCCGCGCTGCCCGGCTGGAGCCGCGCCCACGTCATCACCCACCTCGCGCGCAGCGCCGACGTGTACCGCTGGCTGCT
The DNA here is from genome assembly GCF_055576085.1 of Kitasatospora sp. NPDC033851. Taxonomy (NCBI): domain Bacteria; kingdom Bacillati; phylum Actinomycetota; class Actinomycetes; order Kitasatosporales; family Streptomycetaceae; genus Kitasatospora; species Kitasatospora sp. NPDC033851. The sequence continues at coordinate 156,964 of NZ_JBVIRL010000018.1, forward strand.
GACGCTCGCCCGCACCGGCACCGAGCCCGGCCCGCGGGCCGACGCGGCCGCGCTGGACCGCGCGCTGCGCGAAGGGGCCGAGCGCGGTGCGGCCGACCTCGTCACGGACCTGCGGCGCAGTCTGGACGGGCTGTTCGACGAGGCGGCGGCGATGCCGGTCGAGCGCTGGCCCGCGCTGGTGCCGGCCCTCGCGGGGTGGCGCCACCCCGCCTGGTTCACCCTCCACCGGGCCCGGCGCGAACTCGAGACCCACCACGTCGACCTCAACCTCGGCCGCACCAGCGCCGATTGGCCCACCGGCTACGTCACCTGGGCGCTCGACACGACCGCCGCCACCCTGGCCGCGCGGGACTTCCCCGTCGCCCGGCTGGAAGCCACCGACCTCGGCCGCACCTGGACCCTCGCCGCCACCGGCCCCGCCGTCAGCGGCCCCGGGCATGTCCTGCTCGCCTGGCTCGCCGGCCGCGGCCCGGCCCCGGAGACCCCCGCTGGCGGCCCGCTGCCGACCCCGCCGGCGTGGCCGCTGCCGCCGGTGCCCGGCTGGGGCTGAGAGCGGGGCCGGCTCGGGGGGTGCTTCGAGGCCGCCGGTCGGCTGTACACCGGCAGCGCGGTTTCGTACACCGGCGGTCCCTCCTCGTACACCGGCGGTCCCTCCTCGTACACCGGCGGTCCCTCCTCGTACGCCGGCGGTCCTTCCTCGTACACGGCGGTCCCTCCGAGTACACCTCGACGTCGGGCGGTGACAGCTGGGAGAAGGTCGACCGGACCGACCCACCGTCGGCCGTCCGTCACCCACCGGGGAGGTGGCGGACGGCGGCGGCCCGGGCGCAGAATCCGGTGGCATGACCTCACGCGGCACGACCCGACGTCCGACACTGGTTGTCGTCAGCGGCCCGCCCGGGGCGGGCAAGACCACACTGGCGCACGCCCTGGCGGACGCGCTCGGCTGGCCGGTGGTCTGCCGGGACGAGCTCAAGGAGCGCATGGCCGCAGGTGGCGCCGATCCCGGCAAAGCCGCTGATTCCAGGAACGTCGCTGATCCCGGGAACGACCTGGACCTGAGGACGCTGGAGGCGTTCTTCCGCGCGATCGGTGCACTCCTCGCGGCCGGGACGAGCCTGGTGGCGGAGGCGGCCTTCCAGGACCGCCTGTGGCGACCGGGCCTGGAGCCGCTCGCCGACCTGGCCGGCATCCGCGTCGTGCGCTGCGTCGTCGACCCGGAGCTCGCCCGCCGGCGCATCGCGCGCCGTGCCGCCGACCTGCCCTCGCGGGCCGTGCACGCGGACGCCGCACTCCTGCGCCGCATCGAGGCGGGGGAGCGGCCGATCGAGTCGTGGGCGCCGATCGCGCTCGACGTCCCCTGCCTGCTCGTGGACACCGCCGACGGCTGGCAGCCGTCCCTCGCGCGGATCGTCGCGTTCGCCACGGGGGACGCGTAGCCGCCCGGCGAGGTTGCCCGGCGGCGGGGTTACCCTCGGCGGTATGGACGCGTCGGAAGCCACCGCACCGCAACCGCCGGAGAGCTCGGCGGGTCCGGCGGGTTCGACGGTCCTCGCGGGTCCGCCGGTTCTCACGGGCCTCGTCCGGCTGCTGGACCGGGGCGGTGCGGTCGTGCTCAGCGGCGCCGGACTGTCCACCGAGTCCGGCATCCCCGACTACCGCGGCGCCACCGGCCGCCGCCGCACCGGCACCCCGATGACCTACCAGGAGTTCATCGGCAGCGAGGCCGCTCGGCGCCGCTACTGGGCCCGCAGCCACACCGGCTGGCCCGCCTTCGCCCGGGCCCGGCCCAACGCCGGCCACCGCGCGGTGGAACGGCTGCGCCGCTCGGGTCACGTCGCGGCGGTCATCACCCAGAACGTCGACGGCCTCCACCACGCGGCCGGCACCCGCGAGGCCGTGGAACTGCACGGCGGCCTCGACCGGGTGGTCTGCCTCGACTGTCGGCGCACCAGCTCCCGGGCCGAACTCGACCAGCGCCTGGACGAGTTGAACCGGGGCTTCCGCCGCCCCGGCGCCACCCTGCGCCCGGACGGCGACGCGCAGCTGCCGCAGGAGCTGGTGGAGGGATTCCGCGTGGCGCCCTGCGCGGACTGCGGCGGCGTGCTCAAGCCGGACGTGGTCTTCTTCGGCGAGAACGTGCCCGCCGCCCGGGTCGACCACTGCTACGAACTGGTCGACACCGCACGCTCGTTGGTGGTCCTCGGCTCCTCGCTCGCGGTCCTGTCGGGCCTGCGCTTCGTGCGGCGCGCCGCCCGTGCGCAGCTGCCCGTCGCCATCGTCAACCAGGGCCCCACCCGTGGCGACGACCTCGCCGAGCTGCGCCTCGACCTCGCCCTCGGCCCGGCCATGACCGAGGCCGCCCGACTCCTGGGCGCTGCCTGACCCGGTCGGCGCCCAGGAGTCGGGCGGCCTCGTCAGCCCGCCGGCTGCCAGGGCCGCCCGGGCACCCACAGCGGTACGGGTCCGCCGCGCGGCATGGCGCGTGCCGCGTCCTCCTCCAGCCACCGGCACACCCGCTCCGGATCGGCATCGCACAGCTCCACCAGCGCGGCCGCGGCGATCCGGGTGCAGCCCAGTACCAGCGCGAGGGTGTCCTGGCGGCGGTGCCGCTCCCGTACGTACGCCTCGATCCGCTCGTCCATGCGTTCCGCGCTGCGCCTGCCGTGGTACGGCGCGTCGGGTTCGTCCGGCCCGTCCGGTTCGTCCCCGGTGGCCAGGGCCTGGACGCCGTGCCAGACCAGGGTCAGCGCGCAGGGCTCGGCCGGGTGTGACACGTCGTCCCGCCGCGCCTGCTCGCGGGCCTCCGCCGACCGCTGCCCCAGCCATTCCAGGGCCGTCGGCTCGTCCCCCGCGCAGGACTCGACGACCAGCTTCGCCGCTCGTTCGGCGACCGCCCGCAGCACCGCCGTGGCCGGCGCCCGTAGCCCGGGCGCCGCCGGGTCGCCGAACGCCAGCCAGGCGTCCGCGAAGGAGGCCGCCCGCAGGCCGCCCACCCAGGTCGGTGCCACGCCCGCCGTGCCCAGCCACTCCTGCGCGCCCAGTCGGACCAGTCCGACGGCGACCAGGTACGCCGCGTCCCCGTCGAGCCCTGACAGTCGTCCGTTGCGCATCACACACACCACCCCCACCAGCGGTCATCACCCCGTGACGGCACATCCCATCACACCGGGACGGGAACGAACTAGACAGGGCCACGTCACAAAATGGGGTCGGTGCGGACCGCCGGGACGCGCCCGACCGTGCGGGCGGGGCGACCGACCGGGGGATGTAGCCGTGGACGCGACGGTCGATCGGGGGTGACGCGCGGTCAGGGGTGTTCTGCTGGCGGGCAGGCGACCGTCGCCGCCCCGTCGATCAAGTCGATCAAGTGATCAAGGAGAGACCATATCCCGCCTGCTCCGGCCAGCCCGCCGCTCGCCCGGCTCGCCCGGCTCGCCCCGAACGTCCCGCACACCCCGCACGGGCAGGGCCGCCGGCCTCGTCCCCGCGGCCTGCGCCGCCCTCGCCCTGCTGGCCGCGACCCCGGCCGTTGCCGTCGCGCCGCCGCTGTCCGACCCCCGGATCGTCGCCCACTTCGACCTGGCCCGGGGGCAGCAACCCGAGAACATCGCCCTCGAGCCGGACGGCTCCGCCGACCTCACCCTCTCCTTCGCCCGGCAGATCGGCCGGGTCGACACCGGCGGCCACCTCACCGTCCTCGCCACCCTGCCCGCCCCCGCGAACCCCGCCACCCCGCTCATCGGCGCCGCGATCGTCACCGGCATCGCCCGCGCCCACGACGGCACCCTCTACTTCGGCTACGCCACCGGCACCGACGACCTACAGGGCATTTGGCGGCTCTGCCCCGGCGGCACCCCCGAGCGGATCGCCGCGCTGCCCGTGACCGGTTTCCCCAACGGCCTCGCCCTCGACGAGCACACCGGCCGCCTCTACACCGCCGACTCGGCGCTCGGCGTCGTCTACGCGATCCCGGCGGACGGCGGCCCCGCCACCACCTGGTCCGACGACGCCCTGCTGAAGCCCGTGACCGCGTTCGGCGCCAACGGCCTCAAGGTGCACCGCGGTGCCGTCTGGGTGGGCAACACCGACACCGGCGACCTGCTGCGCATCCCCATCGGCGACGACGGCGCGGCCCGGCCCGCGGAGGTCCGGGCGAGCGGGCTCGCGGGCATCGACGACTTCGCCTTCACCGGGCGTGGCGACGCCCTGATCGCGGCCCTGAACGGGACCAGCGAGGCGGTGTACGTCGCGGCGGACGGCAGCCACCACACCGTCCTCACCGCCGCCGACGGCGTGTCCAACCCGACCTCGGTGGCCGTGCGCGGCGGGACGGTCTACGTCCCGAGCGCGGCGTACTTCACCCGCACCGACCCCAACCTGCTGCTCGCCGACCTGCGGCACTGACCGGCCGGCCTACCGGCCTACCGGCCCACCGGCCAGCCGAGCGGCCGAGCGGCCGGACGCCCGCCGCCGCACCCGCGTGCGGCGGCGGGCGGTGTCACGCCGGCAGTCAGGTGGCATCCGAGGCCGCGGCTCCGGCGCGCTCGGCATCGAGGCGGGCGTGGGCGTCGGCCCAGGGGATCGGGAGCTGCTCGACGGGCGTCGGCCAGAAGGTGAAGGTGGCTTGCTTCGTGGTGTCGCGCAGGCCCCTCATGACCGAGCGGTGGGGCTCGGCGGCCGCGAACGCGTTGAGGGCCTCGCGGCTCTCCCAGGCGGACAGCGTGTAGAAGGTCCGCCGCAGCGGCCGGGCGATCAGGGAGGCGCCGAGGGCGCCGGGCGCGCGGCGCAGCTGTCGCCAGACGGCCAGCGACTTGACGAAGAAGCGCGGCACGTCGGCGAGCGACCGCACCTCGAAGCGGGAGGCCATGACGACCGCCGAGGTGCCGGGGGTGGCCGGGTTCGGGGTGATCCAGGGCAGCGTGGGCATGGCTGACACTCCTCGTCGGGGAAACGGCGTCCGGGACGGCGCGGGGACGGCGCGGGGATGGCGCCGTATTGGGTAGTGGCACTATCTATGTTAGACAGTGCTGGTATCCAATTGCCAGACCCAGCGAGAAGGAAAGCGGGAGCAGTGCGCATCTCCGAACTGAGCCGCCGCAGCGGGGTCCCCACCGCGACGATCAAGTACTACCTGCGCGAGGGACTGCTGCAGCCCGGCCGCGCCACCGCCGCCACCCAGGCCGACTACGACGAGACCCACCTGCGCCGCCTGCGCCTGGTCCGCGCACTGATCGGCGTCCGGGGCCTCAGCGTCAGCGCCACCAAGGAGGTCCTCGGCGCGGTCGCCGCCCACGCCGGAGAACGCCACCAGGTCCTCGGACTGGTCCTCGGCGCCCGCCCGGTCGACGACGACACCGAACCGGCCCCCGTACCCGGCGGCGCCGAAGTCGAAGCCCTGATCGGCGAACTCGGCTGGCAGGTCTCCGAACACGCTCCCTCCCGCGCCGTCCTCGGCGAGACCCTCGAGACCCTCCGCTCCCTCGGTGAGGAGATCTCCCACGACGCCCTCCTCGGCTACGCCGCCCTCGCCGAGCGCATCGCCGTCCTCGACCTCGACCAGCTCGATCCGCACGCCGACCCCGTCGACCAGGCCGAGAGCGCTCTCCTCCGCACCGTCCTGCTCGAACCCGCCCTCCTCGCCCTGCGCCGCCTGGCCCAGGAACACGAGTCCGCCCGCCGCAACACCTGAGCCCGCGGGCGCGGGGACGGCCCGGCTGCCCTCCCCCCGGCCCGGGCCGGTTGCGGCGCTTCGTCCTGGCCCCGGCCGCGGTCGTCCGTAGGTCGGGCCGGGGCCGGCGGCGTGCCAGGCGATCGCGCGGGGGCCGGGGGTCGTACCGTCGGGCCATGCTCATCGGCCTGCTGTCCGCCCTTCTGGCCGCGCTGCTCACCGGGTCGGCCACCGTGCTGCAGGCGGTCGGCGCCCGGCGTGCCGCCGGCGCGGGCTCACCGGCGGGGGAGGCCGCCGCGTTGGCCGGGGCGCTGCGCGAGTGGCCGTTCCTGGTGGGCGTGGGGATGGACATGTGCGGCTTCGCCGCCGAACTCGTCGCCCTGGAGCGGCTGCCGCTCTACGTGGTCGAGGCGGCGCTGGCCTCCGCGCTCGCCGTGACGGCCGTCGGGGCGGCCCGCGTGCTGCGGGTGCGGCTGCGGCGCAGCGAGTGGGCCGGGGTGGTGGCGGTCTGCGCGGGGCTGTTGCTGCTGGCGCTCACCGCCGGGCGGGACGGCCACGGCACGGGCGACGACGCGCTGCGGCTGGGGGTGCTGCTGGTCGCGGTGGCCCTGCTCGGCGCGGGCTGGGCGGCAGTGCGGTACGGCGGTACCCGTCGGGCCCCGCTGCTGGGGTTGGTGGCGGGCCTGCAGTTCGGGGTGGTCGGGGTGGCGGTGCGGGTGCTGCCGGAACCACGGCTGCCGCAGCTGCTGGCCGAACCCTCGGCGTACGCGGTCGCGGTGGCGGGGATCGGCGGGTTCGCCGCGCTGACCTGGGCGATGCAGCACGGATCGGTGACCTCCGCGACGGCCGCGATGGTGCTGGGGGAGACGCTCGGCCCGGCCCTGGTCGGGGTGCTCGCCCTCGGCGACCGCACCCGGCACGACCTGACCCCGGTCGCCGTCCTCGGCTTCCTGGCCGCCGTGGTCGGCGCCCTGACCCTGGCCCGCTTCGGCGACGCCGAACAGCCCGCCGCCGCCGGCTGAGGACGGGCCCAGGAGGCGGCGGCCCACCGGGGGACGATCACGCCCAGGACGCTTGGCGTCGAGCGGTGGTTCGGCAACGGCGGGCGAGCGGACACCGCTCGCTGAGCAGGTCGGCGAGCGGTGGCGCGTCAGTTGTCGTCGGCTGCCGCGTCGCTGTCGGCTTGGGCGGCCGCGCTCTCGGCAGCGTCGAGCTTGTGCTGCATGTCCTGGACCTGGCTGGTGTCCACGGCTCCGGGAGCCGGGTGCCCGGTGGGGCCGCAGGCGGTGAGGAGGGCGACCCCGGCGAGGAGCAGGGCGGGGAGGACGGCGGGCGGGCGGCGGGTCACTTGGAGGCGCCCTGGTTGTGGGCGGTGCACCAGGTGGCGACGGAACTGAGGTCGTTCTGCCGGGTCTGCAGGGTGGTGACCAGGTTCTTGCGGGCGGTGAGGCGGTCGTTGAGGAGCGTCTCGATCTCGGTGTGGCCGGCGGCCTTGGCGTTGCCGGCCCGCTGCTGCAGGCGGGCGACCGACCCGGACACGGTGGCGTCGCCGTTCAGCCGGGTGAGCGCCTTGGTGACACGCTGCTCGGTCTTCGGCAGTCGCTTGCAGATGGCCTTCGCGCCGTCGCCCGTGGGCGTGGACCCGGCGGACGGGGCGGCGGAGGGCGAGCCGGCCGCACCGTCCGCCTGGGCGGGGACGGTGGCGAGCAGCGAGCCGGCGAGGGCGAGCGCGCCGAGGGCGGCGGCCCGGCGGCTGACGACCCTGCGGCGGACGGACGTGCGGTTGGCGGACATGGGCGTCCCTTTCTGCCGTGGACGGTGTCGGAACCGGGCCGGTGGGTGCGGGCCCGGTCCGGCCCGGTTGCCGGGAGCGTAGGACGGCTTCTTGTGGATTCCCTGTGGAACGCGGAGCTGTGGAAGGCGGAGCTGCGCAACGGCGAGCTGCGCAACGGCGAGTCGCGGAACGGAGAGCTGTGGAGCGCGAGCCGGAGGCCGGCGCTCGGTGCTCAGCGTTCCTCGCCCGCGATCCAGTCCCGCCGCGCCGGGAGCCGGAGGGTCGGCGCGTCGGCGTCGGGCAGCGGCAGGCGGACCTCCACCCGGCACCCGGTTCCGCCGGGCGGCTCGGTGATCCGGACGGTGCCCCGGTGCAGCGCGGCCTGCTGGGCGACGAGGGTGAGCCCGAGCCCCGAGCCGGGGCTGTCGCGTCGGCGGTGGAAGCGGTGGAAGACCGCCTCGCGTTCGCCCGGCGCGACACCGGGCCCGGCGTCGTCGACGGTGAGCAGCGCGACCCCACCGGCCGGGGCGAGCCGGACCGTCACCCGGGCCGGTTCGGTCCGTGCCGTCCCGCCGCGCCCGTGCACGGCGGCGTTGACCAGCAGGTTGACGAGCATGATCCGCAGCCCGGGCTCCCACCCGAACACCCTGAGTTCCGGCGGGAGTTCGACGGTGATGTCGGCCGCGGGGTGCCGGCGCCGGGCGTCGGCGGCGGCCGCGTCGGCGAGTTCCGCGAGGTCGACCGGGCCGAAGGAGTCGACCTCGACGAGGTCGCCGCGCGCGAGCGTGCCGAGCGCGGTGAGCAGGTCCAGCAGCCGGGCGTGGTCGTCGCGCAACTCGGCGACGATCTCCGCCCGTTCGCCGGGCGGGAGGTCCTGGTGGGCGGCCAGCACGTCCAGGTTGGTGCGCAGGCTCATCAGCGGTGTCCGCAGCTCGTGCGAGGCGGCGGACGAGAACGAGCGTGCGGTCTCCAGGGCTTGGGCGGTGCGCAGCGCCTGCTCGTCGTAGCGGGAGAGCAACAGGGCCAGGGCGGTGGCGAGTTCGTCCACCTCGGCGGTGCCGCTGCGCTCCGCCGCGAAGGGCGTGCCGCGCTCGGTGCCGGGGGACGGCGGGGCCGCCGGGTCGAGTTCCGCGGCGCGGCGGCTGAGCCGGCGCAGCGGTGCGGTGGCGCGCTCGGCGAGGGCGAAGCCGATCAGGGCGGAGAGCGGTGCGGCGACCGCCGCCACGAGCAGGACCCGGCGGCGTACCGCCGCCGTCTGGCTGCCGGCCAGGCCGCCGGGCTCGGTGACCCAGAGCGTGCCGCTGCCGCCGTTCGCCCCGCTGCCGGCGACGTGGACGGTGAGCACCCGCCAGGCCGCGCCGTGGTCGCGGACGGTGGCCGGCCCGCCCGGTGCGGCGGGGAAGGCCTGGTCGTCAGCGGGCTGCGGCCCGACCGACAGCAGCACCGTGCCGTCCTCGGCGGTGACCCGCACGCCCGAGTCCAGGGCGGCGTCCAGCACCTTGCGCTGTTGGTTCTGCTCGACCTTGGGACGGCCCCGGGTGTCGGCTGCCACCAGCGCGCGCACGCTCGGCAGGACGGCGGACGCCCGGTCGGCCAGCCGGGCGTCCTGCTGGTGCCGCAGGTCCCGGCCGACCAGCGGCAGCAGGAGCAGCCCGGCCAGCACCACCAGCAGCGGCACCACGGCGGCGGCCCACAGGGCGATCCGGGTGGAGAGTCTCACGGCGGCCGCTACCCGTTCCCGCCGGGCAGCCGCAGCACGAAGCCCACGCCCCGGACGGTGTGGATCAGCCGGGGCCGGCCGTCGGCCTCCAGCTTGCGCCGCAGGTAGCTGACGAAGGTGTCCACGGCGTCGCTGCGCACCTCGAAGTCGTACCCCCAGACCCGTTCCAGCAGCAGCTCGCGGGAGAGCACGATGCCGGTGTTCCTGGCGAGTTGCGTGAGCAGCTCGAACTCCCGCCGGGTGAGCCGCAGTTCACGGCCGTCGAGGTGGGCCTGTCGGGTCGCCGGGTCGATCGCCAGCGGTCCCGCCAGGACGCGGTCGGTGGGCTGCGGCGGGCGGCGGCGCAGCAGGGCGCGCAGCCGCAGCACCAACTCCTCCAGGGCGAACGGCTTCACCAGGTAGTCGTCCGCCCCGGCTTGAAGGCCTGCCACCCGGTCGGCTGGTTCGTCCAGCGCCGAGAGCATCAGGACCGGGAGGTCGTCGCCCCGGGCGCGCAGGGTCCGGCAGACCTCGGCGCCGCTGATTCCGGGCATCGAGACGTCGAGCACCAGGACGTCCGTCGCGGCCGGCGGCAGGGCGTCCGGGGTGGCGGGCAGCAGACGGGCGAGCGCCGTCTCGCCGTCCTCGGCCAGCGCGACGGTGAACCCGCTCAGCCGCAGGCCGCGTTCCAGGGTGCGCCGGATCGCCGCGTCGTCGTCCACCACCAGGACCCGGCCGCCGCCGGGGCCGTCCGCGCCCGCGGGCCCGTTCCCGTGCATCGGCTTCTCCTCGTGTTCGGGCCGCCGACTCTCTCACACCATCGTTCTCCGGCCGCCGCAGGGGGTGCCGTGAAGGCGCCGCGGGGGATGTCGTGAAGGGTCGGTGCATACAGGACGGGGATCGGGGCACGCGGACAGCACGGGCCGCCGCCGGGCGTGGCGGGGCCCGGGAGACGAGGAGGAACGATGGGAAGGATCGAGGAGTCGGTCGAGGTGTCGGCCCCGCTCGACACGGTGTACGAGCAGTGGGTGCGGTGCGAGGAGTTCCCGCGGTTCATGCGCGGCGTGGTGAGCGTCGACCGGGACGGTCCCGGCAGCAGCGCCTGGGTCGTGCGGACCGCGGGCGGCCGGCGCGAGTTCGAGGCCGTGACCACGGAGGTGGTCGAGGGCGAGCGGGTGGCCTGGGACGGCGGGGACGGGCCGGTGCGGCACTCCGGGGTGGTGACCTTCCACCACGTGGACGACCGGACCACCCGGGTCATGCTCCAGCTGGAGCTCGAACCGCACGGGCTCTGGGAGCATTTGGCCGAGGCGCTCGGCTTCGTCGACCGCCGGGTCATCGACGACCTGGGCGACTTCAAGCGCCACGTCGAGGAGGCGACGGGACCGCTGGACCGCTGAGCCACCGTCAGAGTAGCTGTGGCGCAACCGACATGCGGACGGGTTGGCCTCTCCGCCCACCGGAACGGCAGACTCACAGCGGCAGACGCCGCGGACGACCGCGCACCTCCGAACGAGCACCAGCGACCGCGCACCGCCGAACGAGCACCAGCGAACTCCCTAGGAAGAACTCCCGAGAAAGGGGACCCGCTCGATGGAAAGTCTCACCACCCGGATCGCCATGCGGCTGATGACCGGCGACGAACACAGCCGGGACCTGGACGTCGCCTGGTCCTACCGGCCCGACGACCCCTACGCGATAGACCTCGACTTCAGCGACTTCCAGGCCAACGCGGTGTGGACGATCTCACGCGACCTGCTGACGGCCGGTATCCACACGCCCGTGGGCGAGGGCGACGTCCACGTCGCGCCGTTCGACGACACCCGGCTGCTCATCGCGCTCGCCGGCAACGAAGGCGTCGCCCTGCTCGCGACCTCCGCCGCGGAGGTCGACCGGTTCGTCGCCGCCACCACCGAACTCGTCCCGGCCGGCTCGGAGCACACCCGGATCGACTGGGGTGGCGGTCTGGAGGACCTGCTGGCCTCCTGACCACCTTGCCGTCAGTCCGTCGTGAGCCGGTCGATGAGGGTGAGGGCGTCCTCGACGGAGCCGGCCGGGTCGACGACCGGGTAGAGCACGCCCCGTACGGTGCGGGTGGCATCGAGGACGAGGGTGAGCCGCTTGAGCCGGTCGACGCCGGCGGCCCGGAAGGTGGGCAGGCGCAGCGTGGCGGCCAGCTGCAGGTCGGCGTCGGAGAGCAGCGGGAACGGGATGCGTGCGTGCTCGGCGAACGCGGCCAGCTGGTCCGGGCGTTGGGTGCTGACGCCGTAGACGTGGGCGTCGCGGGCGGCGAACTCGGCCATCCGGTCGCGGTAGGTGCTGGACTCCAGGGTGCAGCCGGCGGCGCCCGGGATGGTGCCCCAGCCGGGCGGGTAGTCCTGGCCGCCGGGCGGGTACGCGCCGGGGTAGCAGTAGAGCACCGTCCACGCGGAGCCGGCCGCGACCGGGTCGGTGCGGTGGCCGGCGGCGGAGGTGAGCTCCAGTGGCGGCAGCCGGTGGCCGGTGAGGGCGTGTGCGCGGCGGGTCTCGGCGGAGTCGGGGGTGCTGGTGGCGGAGAGTGAGCCGTCGCCCAGGACGTAGCGCCCGCCCCAGTCCTGCAGGGCGACCAGGACGGGAAGCAGGCCGCGGCCGGTCTCGGTCAGGTGGTACTCGTAGCGCGGCGGGTGCGGGTGGTAGAGCCGCTTCTCCAGCACTCCGTCCTCGACCAGCGCCTTGAGCCGTTCGGTGAGGACGCGGCGGCTGATGCCCAGGGCGGTGCGCAGGCCGTCGAAGTGGTGGGTGCCCCCGGCGATGTCCCTGATCAGCAGGAGGGTCCAGGTGTCGCCGACCACCGTCAGGGCCTGGGAGATCGCGCAGTCGGGGTCCGCTGCTTCGGTGTGCCGCATGAGTATCGATTATAGTGAGTTCCAAAATGAGACTCACTCGTCGGAGCGGCCCGGCCGGACCGGCGCACGGGGGCCGCCGCGCCAGGTGCGGCGTGCGGAAGGGGTGGACGTGACGACGCGGACAGCGGTCCCGGCGGGGCGCGGGGCGGAACCGGAGGCCGGGCGCGAGGCGAAGCACGACGACGGGGCGGGGGTGTTCTGGCGCTACTGGAGCGCCTCCACCGTCAGCTGGTTCGGGGACGAGGTCACCCGGGTGGCGCTGCCGCTGATCGCCGTGGTCGCCCTGCACGCGACGGCACTGCAGGTCGGCCTGATCGCGGCGGCGGGCTACGTCGCCTGGCTGCTGGTCGGCCTGCCCGCCGGCGTCCTGGTCCACCGGCTGCCGCTGCGCGGCACCCAGGTGGCGATGGACCTGATCCGCGGGGTGGCCGTCGCCTCGGTGCCGCTGGCGGCGGCGTTCGGGGTGCTCGGGCTGCCGCAGCTGGTGGTGGTGGCGCTGGTGATCGGCCTCGCGAGCGTGGTCTTCGACGTCGGCAACTCCACCTTCCTGCCCTCGATCGTCGCCAAGGAGCAGCTGACCGCCCGCAACAGCCTGCTCTCCGGCACCGCCGCCGCGAGCGAGCTGGCCGGGCCCTCGCTCGGCGGAGTGCTGGTCCAACTCCTGGGCGGCGCGGCCTCGATGGTGCTGGACGCGGTCAGCTACCTGGTCTCGGCCGTCCTGCTGCGCAGCCTGCCCCGGGCGGAGCAGCCCGCCGGACGGACGCCCGGCGTCGGCCTGCGCGAGCAGATCCGCGAGGGCTGGCGCTACGTCACCCGGCACCCGGTGATCAGGCCGTGCGTCGCCGACGTCACCGCGATCAACTTCGTCTGCGGCGGCCTGATGACCCTCACCCCCGTGTTCCTGGTCCGCACCCTCGGCGCGCCGGCCGCCGCCGTCGGCGCCCTGATGGCCACCGGCGGCCTCGGCAGCCTGCTCGGCGCCGCCGTCACGCCCCGCCTGGTCGCCCGGATCGGCAGCGGCGGCGCCCTGCGGTGGGCGGCCCTGGCCGTCGCCCTCTTCGCCTTCCTCCTCCCGGCGGCCGGGTCCGGCTGGGCGACCCTGGTCTTCGCCGTCGGCAACGCCGGCTTCTCGGCGGGCGTCGTGGTCTCCAGCATCGTCACCCGCACCCACCGCCAGACCCAGACCCCGCCCGAACTGCTCCCCCGGGTGATGGCCACCGTCCGCTTCGTCTCCTGGGGCGCGATCCCCGTCGGCGCCCTCGCCGCCGGCGCCGCCTCCACCGCCTGGGGTCCCCGCACAGCCCTGCTGCTCCTGGCCGCCGCCAGCCTCGCCGGCCCCGCGATCCTCCTGGCCGGCCCGATCCGCCGCCTCCGCGACCTCGCCTGACCGGGGCCGCAGCGCAGGGAAGGGGGCGGCTGGGGGCGGGGGCGGCTGGGGGACGGGGGTCTCCAGCCGCCTCCGGCTGCCTCGGCTCGTGAGGCGGTGCGGCGCCTCGTCCGCCTCGCCGTGCGCCGCACGGCGGAGGGCTGACGGTTGGTCAGCTCGCGTCGCCCCGCAGGTGCGCCAGTACGGCGAGGACGCGGCGGTTGCCCTCCGCCGGGTCGAGGTCCAGCTTCATGAAGATGTTGCTGGAGTGCTTGACCACCGACGCCTCGGTGACGCTCAACCGGGCCGCGATCGACTGGTTGTTGTAGCCCTCGGCCATCACTGCGAGCACCTCGCGCTCGCGCGGGGTGAGCCGGCTCAGCGGCCGCGCCGCGGCATGCTGGGTCAGCAGCACCCGCACCACCTCGGGGTCGATGACGGTCTGCCCGTCGGCGACCCGGCGCAGCGTGTCCAGGAACTCGGAGACCTCGCCGACCCGGTCCTTCAGCACGTAGCCGAGGCCGCCCCTGTCCTGCCCGTCGCCACCGAGCAGTCGGGTCGCGTACGCCGTCGCCACGTACTGGGAGAGCACCAGGACGGGCAGCCGCTCGTGCCGGGCCCGCAGTTCGAGGGCCGCTCTGAGCCCCTCGTCGCGGAAACCGGGCGGCATCCGGACGTCGGTGATGACGATGTCCGGCCGGTGCTCGTCCACGGCTTCGGCGAGGGCCTGCGCGTCGCCGACCGCGGCGACCACCTGGTGGCCGCTGCGGCCGAGGATCTCGGTCAGGCCCGCCCTGAGCAGGACGGCGTCTTCGGCAAGGACTACGCGGAGCACGGGACCTCCACCCGGAGTCGGGTCGGACCGCCGACGGGGCTGGAGACCAGCAGCCGCCCCCGCAGGATCGCCAGGCGGTCCGCGAGACCGGACAGGCCGGTGCCGGCGGCCGGATCTGCCCCGCCCCGCCCGTCGTCGGTGATCAGCAGGATCAGCCGATCGTCGACCAACGTAGCGGTGATCCCGATCCGGGAGGCACTGGAGTGCTTGGCCGCGTTGGCCAGCGCCTCCGTCACCGTGAAGTACGCCGTCGCCTCCACCAGGGGCGGCAGCCGGCGCGGCAGGTCGATCGCGGCCTCCACCGGGATCGGCGAACGCTGCGCCACCTCCGCCACCGCGGCGGCCAGCCCGTGGTCGGTCAGCACCTGGGGATGGATGCCCCGCACCAGGTCGCGCAGCTGGTCCAGGGCCCGGCGGGCCTCGCCGCGACCCCGGGCGACCAGCGCGGCCGCCTCCGGGTTCTCCTCCCTCAGCTCCAGCTCGGCGAGCCCCAAGGTCATGGTGAGCGCCACCAGTTGCTGCTGGGCTCCGTCGTGCAGGTCCCGTTCGATCCGGCGCCGCTCGGCCTCGAAGGCGTCGGCGAGCCGGGCCCGGGAGCGGGTCAGCTCGATCACCCGGCGGTTCGCCGGGTCCTTGCGCGGGGCCAGCAGGATCCAGGCCGTCCACACCTGGCCCGCCGTCAGCCAGCCCGCCGCGTACGCCGACAGCGCCACCCCCGCGACACCGGCGAGGCTGAACGGCAGCGCGGTCAGCGGATCGGGGATCGCCTGACCCGGGATGATCATCACGGTCTCCGGGGCCAGCGCCCACACCGCCACCGGGGTCGCCACCAGGACGCAGGAGAACGCCAGCAGCGCGATCACGCCCAGCCCGGCCCCGGCGAAGACGATCGCGAGCAGGGCCGCGTACCCCAACTCCCGCCAGGTGGAACGCTCCGACAACCGGTGCCACAGCCGGTGTCGCAGCCGGCGCCGGAGCCCGTCCGCCGGCACCGGCGTGTGCGGGTCCGCCGGCCGCACCGGCTGCACCAGCCGCAGCCGACGCCGCTCCACCCTGGCCACCGGGATGCCCAGCAACGGGATGCAGGCCAGCACCAGCAGGCCCACACCCACCACCGACAGCAGGATCCCGACCGACACCAGCGCGACCAGGGCCAGCAGCAGCCCCAGTCCGAACAGCGCGCCGCCCAGCAGGTGCAGCCAGCACCGCAGCGGCCAGACCGAGAACAGGAAGTCCGCCGGCCGCCGCCCGAGCGCCTGCCGGACGGCGATGTCCGGCACCGCCGTCCCGTCCGAAACCGCCGTCCCGTCGGGAACCGCCGTCCCGTCGGCCTCGTCCGTGAGGGACATCTGGTGCCTTTCCGTCCGATGATCATCAAGAACCCTAGCCCGGACGACCGGCCCCCGTCGGTAGGGAAAACCCACCCCCCTACCCTCCGCACAGGTCCACTACGCCCCCGCACCCCGGCAGCTGCACTGGTGTTCACCCGGTCGCCGCCGCGGCCGCCGACCAGGCGTACTACCTGGACGGCGATCACCACCGCGCTCGCCGCGGGCGTCGCCGCCGTCCTGGTCGCTGCCGGTCTCGGCGCCTACCGGGCGGCACTGTCCGCCGCGTACCGGCAGGCCGCCCTCGAGGCGCCGTGGGGCGTGCCGGCCGGGCTCGTCCTCGCCTGCCTCGCGGTGGGCGCCGCGGTGGCACTGGCGGCCACCGGGAGACTGCTGAACCAGGGCGGGATCTCGGCGAACCGCGCGCGAATAGCCGGAGCCGACCGCCGAATCCTCGTCGCGATGTCGGACCTTGACGTCGACCCACCCACCCACCCACCCACCTCACGCCCTCTCCCTCTCCCAGGCCCTCCCCACCTTCCACCCGGGCCGGCCGTGGTCGGGGAAACCCGACCACGGAGTCTCGACCTACCTGTCATGACCGTGCACCCCCGTCCGGCTGGAATGGACGGGTGCCGAAACGACTGGTGGGAGCCTCGATGAAGACAACCCGGCCCGGAGCCAAGGACGTTGCGCCGCCCGGGGGGAGTGCCGGACGAGGCGCGCTCGGGACCGCCGGTTGGCTCGGCGCGGCGGGATTCGCGGCCGCCCTCGCCGCCCTCTCCACCCTGGCGCCGCACCGCGTCTGGGGCTGGTGCGCCGCCGTCGGCTACCTGGGGGCGGCGCTCGCCGGCCGGCTGCCGGCCCGGCCGCGCCGCGCGCTGTCCGCCGGCGCGGGTTTCTCCCTCGGCTCGGCGCTGCCCGTCGGCTCGGTGCTGTCCCTCGGCTCGGCGCTGGCCGGCGCCGTCCTGGTGCCGTTCACCGTCCTGCTGGCGACCGGTCAGGCCCAGAGCGAGGTCCTGGTGATCGAGCGTTCCGCCGCGACCCTGCTGCACAGCGGCACCCCCTACCTGGCCGACCCGCGGGCCGTGACGGACTACAACCCGTACCTGCCGGGCATGACGCTGTTCGGCATGCCCGCCCGGCTGTTCGGCGACGGCTCCGCCTCCGCCCGACTGGCCGGCGACCCCCGGCTGTGGTGCGCCGCCGCCCTGGTGGCCTGTCTGGTCGCCGCGCACTCGGTGCTGCGGTGCGGCGCGACCCCGGGCGCCTGCGCCCGCCCCCTCGACGCCGGGCACGCGATCGCCGTCCTGGTCGCCTCCCCGCTGGTCGCGCTGCCGCTGTGCGTCAGCGGCGTCGACCTGCCGCTGACCGGGCTGCTCGCCCTCGCGCTCGCCCTCGCCGCCCGCCACCGGCCGGTCGCGGCCGGACTCGCCCTCGCCGCCGCCTGCTCCCTCAAGTGGACCGCCCTGCCCGCGGTCGCGGTCGCCGTCGCGCTGCTGGCGACCGGCCCGGGCCTCTTCGCCGCCGGCCCCTTCGGCGCCGACCGCCGTGCCGCCGGCCTCTTCGCCCCTGGCCGCCGTGCCGCCGTCCGGTGCATCGTGGTCTGGGCGGGCGGCACGCTCACCCTGGTCCTGCCCGCGTTGCTGGCCGCACCCGGCCCGCTGGTCGAGCACGTGCTCCGCTTCCCGACCGGGCGGGGCGCCGTCCCCACGCCCGCCACCAGTCCGATGCCCGGCCGGCTGCTCGCCGACCTGGGGCAGGCCGGCTGGTACACGGCCGTCCTGCTGCTGGTGTGCGGCGGAGCGGCCGTGGCCGTCTCGCTCGTGGTCCGGCCGCCCCGGGGCCTGGTCGCCGCCGCCGACCGGCTGGCCGCCGGCCTGTGCCTCGCCTTCCTCCTGGCCCCCGCCGGGCGGTTCGGCTACTTCGCCCTGCCGCTGCTCCTCGTCCTGTGGGCCCGGCTCGCCACCGACCGGCCCCTCGGGCACTGGTCGCCGAGCAGCCGTCCCGTCCGACCGAGCCCGCCCGTACCACCACGACGACCTGTTCACCGCATGACGCCCCCCGCGCCCGCGCCTCCCGCGTCCGCGTCCCCCACGTCCGCCGGGAGCCCGAGAAAGGCAGCAGCCTTGACCATGAAAGCATCGTCCGACCCTGGCCACGTGGCAGGCCCAGGACCTCGACTTCGAAACGGCCAAGGTCAACGACGACCTCATCAACGCCTGGAAGCAGCACCAGTCGGTGGGGATTCTGCACGCCCGCGACACCTTCTTCGGCTTCCACCTGGACGGTGACCGCCCCGGTCCGGCGCCAGGGGATCGTGCGGCGGGAGCGGGGCCTGTCGCTCACGGCCGGCCTGTGCGAGGTGCCCCGGCCGCGGAAGCGCGGCCGGGGCTGAGGGACGCCGGTCGGTGCGTTCGGCAGGTGCTCCCCGCTCCGGCCGTCAGCTCCGCCTCGGACGGTCAGACGCCGAGGATCTTCGCCTTCTGGGCGGCGAACTCGGCTTCGGTCAGCACTCCCTGCTCCTTGAGGGCGGCGAGCTTCTGGAGCCGGTCGAGCGTGTCGTCGGTGCTGCTGGGGGCCGCAGCCGGCGGTGGTTCCTGGTAGGTGGCGGCCGGTGCGGCCGGCGCGTCCTGCTGGGCCCACCGGCCGGCTTGCCTCCGCGAGACGCGGTTGGAGACGGCCGTCGCCGTTCCGGCGACCACGGCGGTGCGGGCCACTCCTCGAAGCAGTCCGGGCATCGGATCCTCCTTTTTCGATGGTGCGGGATGTGCGGGATGTGCGGGGTCAGGCCGGGCCGTCGGTGGCCTCGACGGCTTCCAGCGCCGCCAGCACGGACTGGACCGGGATCCGGCCGCCGGCGACGAACTGGGCACCGGCGCGGCGCAGGGCGGCTGCCAGGGGAGCGGCCCACAGGTTCTCGTAGACGAGGACGGCGGCTGAGCTCCCGGGCTCCAGGGCCTTCGCCGCCTCGCTGATGTCGTCGTCGCCCAGCAGCCCCGACGAGGCGCCTTCGAACACCGTGAGGTCGAGCTGTCCGTCGCCGTCCAGGTCGGCGACCTCCAGTGCGGTGAAGGAGCCGTCCGACTCCTTCTTGACGAAGGTCAGGTCCAGGATCCGGATGATGCCCCGGTCGACCAGGTCGAGGAGCAGGGGCATGCCCTCACCGGTCAGGCGGGTACCGGGGAACTCGACGATCAGGTAGTCGATCGGGCCGAGTTCGTCGGTTGCGTCGGCGGGAGAAGTACTCATGGCAACTCCTTTGAAAGGGAGGGTTGTTGAGTGTGGCGCGGGATCGCTACGGCGTGTCCCGGACTGTGGTCCGGTCCGTTCGGGCCGCGTGGTCGACGACATCGCGGCCTCACGGGGCCCGGCCGGGACGCGTACCGGCGGAGCGGGCGGACGCGCCGCCGCTGATCCTGGTGGCGGGCAGCCGGCCGGTGAACGCGAAGCTGCTCAGCGTGATCCCGGCGGCGGCCAGGACCGCGACCTTCAGGCCGTCGAGCTGGGCGGCCCGGTATGCCGTGACCACCGCGTCCGCCTCGTCCGGCGGGATCGACGTCTGGGCGAGGGCGGCGGCGGCCTGGTCGGCGGGGACGAACTGGAGGCCCGATTCCATGGTGATTCCGGCCTGTTGGCGCACCGTGTCCGAGACCGCCGGGTCCTTGGCCAGCGCGGCCGTGAAGGCGCTCGCCAGGGCGCCGATCAGGATGGAGCCGATCAGCGCGGTGCCCAGGGACGAGCCGAGGTTCTGGGCGGTGTACTGCAGTCCGCCGACCTCGCTGCGATCGGCCTCGCCGACGCTCGACTGCACCACGTTGCCCAGCTGGGACGCGAGCAGGCCCATGCCGAGCCCCAGGAGTGCCATCGACAGCGCGAAGGAGAGGTCGTCGAGTTCGGGCTTGATCGTGCCGAGCAGCCACAGCGTCGCAGCGAACAGCACCAGCAGGCCGGCCCGCACCACGGTGCGCGGGGACGCGAACCTGCCCAGCAGGGGACCGCTCATCGCCGCGACGAGCATCGTGACCGACACGGGCAACAGCCTCAGTCCGGTCTCGAAGGCGTCCAGACCCTGGACCACCTGGAGATAGAGCGGAATGGCGAAGAACAGGCCAAGCAGGATGGTGTTCTGACTGAACAGCATGAACAGGCCCGAGCGCAGGCTCGGGATGCCGAACAGGCCGAACCGCACCAGCGGCTCCGCCCGGCGTACCTCCCAGGCGTGGAAGAGGACGAGCAGGGCCATGCCCAGTGCGATGACGAAGACCGTGGGGGAGAACCCGAACACCGTGAAAGGAGGGTTGCGGGGACGGAGCCACCCCCAGGAACTGCTCTGCAGGACGGCGAGCACCACCAGGGCCAGTCCCGCGACCGACAGGACCACGCCGCCGAGGTCCAGCCGCGGCCGCTGCTCCGGCACGGGCTGCGGCTTGATCCACCGCATGAGGAGCAGGATGACCACGACGAGTACGACCTCGCCCGCGAACACCAGGCGCCAGGTCAGGTAGGTGGTCACCCACCCGCCGAGCAGGGGGCCCACGGCGATCCCCGCGCCGGCGAGGCCTCCGATGACCCCGTAGGCGATGGCCCGGTCTCGGCCCCGATAGGTGCCGGCCACCAGGGCGGCGAGCGCTGGGAGGACCAGGGCGGCCCCGAGGCCCTCGATGATGGACCAGCCGAGTGCCAGCACCCACAGCGTGGGCGCGACGGCGGTCAGCGCCGATCCGACGCCGTAGACGACGAGCCCGATGCCGAACACACGGCGGCGCCCGAACATGTCGCCGAGCTTCCCACCGGTGATCATGAAGGCGGCCATGACCAGCGTGTAGAGGGTGATGACCGCCTGGATCGCCGTGACCTCGGTGTCGAAGTCGCTGACCAGTTGGCTGATCGACACGTTCATCACCGAGGCGTCCAGCACCATGAGGAACTGCGCCAGACCGAGGATGTACAGCGGCTTCCACCGGCCGGCCGCGCCTTCGGGAGGCGGCCCGGCCGACTCGGCGTGGCGCGGCCCGTTCACACCCCGGCCCGTGCGGTGATCCGGCCGTCGGCGATCGCGGCGGTGAGCGCGGCGTGGTCGGAGCGGGTCTGCTCGGCGTACGCGAGCGCGAAGTCGGCGACGGCCCGTTCGAAGGCGTCGCCGGCACCCAGGTAGGCGGCGACGGCGACGCGGTCCCCGGTGCGGGCGTGGCCGCGTGCGAGAGTGCGGCCGCACAGGTCGGCGTACTGCTCCAGGAGGGACCGGGGCATGCCGTCGATCACGGCGGAGCCCTTCATGTCCCGCAGTTGCCGCCAGTAGAAGTCGCGGCCCGCCGGGCCGGTGGCCCAGCCCAGGAAGATGTCACTGGCGGCCTGGAGCCTGCGTTGTCCGTCGACCACCCGCCGCCCCTGATGCCGGTGGAGGCTGGGCGGGAGGTGCGGCTCCAGCACCGAGCGTTCCGCCTCCTTCACCTGGAGGACGAGCGGCTCGCCGGTGAGTCGTCCCCGGAAGAGGCCGATGTAACAGCGCGTGCCCACGCTGCCCACGCCGACCACCTTGCGGGCGGCGTCGACCAGCTCGAAGCGGTCCAGGAGCGCCGCCCGCTCGTCGGGGAGGGTGGCACGGTAGTCCTGCAGGATCTGCTGGAGGCGGGGCACGTCCTGCGGGTCCACCGGTTCGAGCAGCGGCGGGTCGTGGACGATGCGGGGCTCTCCGTCCGGGCCCGGCTCGGTGAGCTTGGCCAGGGCTTGCAGGCTGGTGCGCCCGCGTGCCTTCGCCAGGTTGCCTTCGACGCGCTTGCGGTACTTCGACTCCCGGATCTGCGGCAGGAGGTCGGCGGTGTCGACCCGCTCGTACCAGACGTCGAGCTCACCGAGTCCCGCGAGCCGTCGCATGGCGATCCGGTACGCCCGGGCGGATGCCAAGGCCGCGGCCCACGCGGACGCGTCCGGTTCGTCGTTCTCGCGCGCGGCCACGGCGACACTGGCGGCCAGGCGTTTGACGTCCCACTCGAACGGGCCCGGGAGGGTCTCGTCGAAGTCGTTGAGGTCGAACAGCAGGGCGCGCTCGGGCGAGGCGAAGAGACCGAAGTTGCACAGGTGCGCGTCCCCGCAGAGCTGGACGGTGAGCCCGGTGTTCGGGGAGGCGGCGAGGTCCGCGGCCAGGACGGCGGGCGCGCCGCGCAGGAAGGCGAACCGGGACGCGGCCATGCGGCCGTACCGGATCGGGACCAGCTCCGGGACGCGGGAGGCGGCCTGCTGCTCCAGGATTTCGACGGGGTCGGGTCGCTCCGGTGCAGGGGCCCAGCTCCCGAGGGCCGAGCGTGGCAGGCGCTTGCGAGCCTGCCGCCCCGCTGCGACGGAGTCGGTGGTCATCGGTTCCATCTGGCCAGTGTCGCCGCGCACCGGCCGAGCCGGGCGCCCGAGGCGGCCGATCGGGTGCATGCTCCGGTCGTTGCGGGCGTCATCACCGCGGCTGCGGGCCGGTCGGGTGCACGACCGCCTTGGTGCTCTCGACGACGCGCGCGATGGTGTGCGCCATCACGCCGGCGATGACGAACACGCTGCTGATGAGGATCCAGCCGTCCCGCTCGTTGACGCTGGTGCCGGCGGCGGGAGCGGCGCGGTCCGACTCGGACGCACGCTGGGGAGCGGGGCGCACCATGTCCTTGGTGATTGCGACGACGCCCGACAAGGCGTGCGCGACCGCGCCGGCGACGAGCGCCGAGGAACCGAGGACGAGCCAGTCGACACGTCCGAGCTCGGTGGAGCCGGGCGCGACGGTGAGAGGTGATATCCGGTGGTGGATGCCGGGCATCGGTCTCGCCTCCTTCGGTGAGTGCGATGGAACGATCCTCCCTTCCGACGTTCGCAGAAGACGGCCGGGGCGCCATGGGCCGTTCGGCCCATACATCGTGGGTCGGACGGCAGTGGGACCGTGTGTGACGGTGACGCTCCCGAGCGGAGTCAAGTTCCTCACGGGTAAAGGCCGTTCGGGCCGTTGATGGGGTCCGGTCGGCCCACGACCGGTTGACAGGCCCGGTCCTACGGTGGACGTAGGGCCACCGTTCCGAGGCCTTTCCATCAGCCGAGCTTCCGGGGCGATCGTGATGAGAGACGACGACCTACTCCGCACCAGGGCCAGCATGTCCCGGGACACCGCGTCGGTGTCGTTGGAAGGCGAACTCGACATAGCGACGACGGCGCTCGTGGGCGATGCCGTCGCCCGGGCCCTCGCGGCTCGTCCGCATCGGCTGGACCTCGACGTCGAGGGCCTCACCTTCTGCGACGCGGCCGGTGTGCGAGCCCTCCTCCAGGCCCGCCGGGTCTGCCACCTCCACCACGCGGAGTTCCGTCTCATCGGCATCCGGCCGGGGTTCCAGCGCATCCTCGCCCTGCTCCGGGTCGCCGATCTCCTGTCGGCTCCACCGGCGCCGGTCCGGAGCCCGGCGGCCGCCCTCTCCCCGGAGCCCCTCTGAACCGGCTTCTCCTCTCTCCCGTCTCCCGCTTCCCGTCTCCTGTTCCGGGCCAGGTGGCCGCTACCCGAAGGAGTCCGTGTCATGACCAGCAGCGCCACCGAAGCGCCCCGCACCAACCGGGAGGCCTGACGGCCCCGGACGACGACCGTTCCGGGTCCCCGCACGGCCGCGGCCGTGCGGGGACCGTCATTCCTCGTCCGCCGGGCCCGGATTCGGAGTCCCCAGCAGCCGGGCCAGTCGGCCCTGGCCCGCCACCACGTACCCGCCGGCGATCCCCAGCGTGATGGCCGTGAACATCACGATGAGCCAGCTGAGCAGGGTGAAGACCATACCGAGCGGACCGAACTGCGCCACGCTGCGGTTCAGCGAGCGGGGGATGTAGAGCCGCGATGCCCAGGCGAGCGCCGTCAGCGCGGCACTGGTCAGCACGGCCCCCGGAAGCAGGGGGAGCCAGGGGATCCGGCCAGCGAGCAGCAGGTGCTGCGTCCACCACCAGAGAAGAGCGGCCGTGATCAGGTAGAGGACCACCCCGAGGCCGTCGCCCACCCCGAATCCGGCCTGTACCCGCCCCTGGACGGTCAGGGCGGTGAGCCACACCAGCAGCCAGGCGAGCCATCGCCATGCCGCCAGCCGCCCTGCCAGGTGGGGCAGGTGCCAGCTCCGTTCACACAGACGCTGCAGGGCACGGCTGCAACTCGTGGCCGAGAGCAGGGTCACCACGATTCCGACGGCGCCGAAGGCATCAGCGGTGGCGGTCTGGCTGGTCTGGAGCACCCTTTTCACCTCGTCGAGCGAGGCACCCTGGAGCCCCAGGACGGTGCGCAGGGAGTCCGAGACGCTGCTGCGCACCTCCTGCGGCATCAAAGCGGACAGCACGAACAGCACCGGGATGGCGGTGAGGAACGTCTGCGCCGCGAGACGGGTGGCGGTGTCCAGGACGTTGACGTGGATCAGCTGCGCCGCGAGTCGGCGCGGGAACGGGGCGTCGCGCATGGTGGCCGTCCGCCCCCGCAACCAGGCGGATCTGGCACGGATCCAGCGGGCGCGCCCGGGCTGACCACGCTGTTCCGCCACTGCGCAATCCCTCCGATCGCCGTCGGCACCTCCGGCCGCCGCTGCGGTCCGTCGTCGGCGACGGCGCTCCGGGTTCCGTCCAACACTGGGCAGCGCGATGGCGTTCGGCATGTCGGGCGGCCCGCCGTTCGGCGAAACGGCCCCGGGGGTTCACCTGCCAGGGGCGGGTCCGGTCCCCTGGGCGCACCCCGGTCGAGGTCTCCCGGGAGCGCGCAGCCATACGGCCGTACCTCCTCCGGACGGCCCTCCCCGGGGTGCCGGTGGCCGGGCTCTGCGGGGCAATGGGGGTCAGCGGTGCCACGGCCGCGCGGAGAGCTGGGAGATCCGATGAACGAGCCGCCAGAGCCTCCGTCCGCACGGGGGACGGGCGAGGCGGGCAACGGCGGCTCGCCCTCCGGCGCCGGGCGCCCCGCCCTGGCCGGGCGGATCGTCATGAGCACGGTCTCGGCCGTGCTGATCACACTGACCTGCATCCTGGTGCCGGTCTCGCTGCTCACCGTCTGGGTGCACGACATCGCGCTGGACACCGACCGGTACGTCGCCACGGTCGCCCCGCTGGCGACCGACCCCGCCGTCCAGGACGCCGCGGTCAATCGGCTCACCCACGCGGTGGACGTCAAGGTGGACGGCCCGGCGGTCGCCTCCGACCTGGCGGCCTGGCTGCAGTCGCAGGGGCTGCCGCCCAGGGCCGCGGCGGGGGTCAAGGCGCTCGGGCCGAAACTGGACGACGCCGTCGACCAGGTGGTCACCAAGGCCGCGACGAAGGTCGTACACAGCGACGCCTTCGCGACGGTGTGGACACAGGCCAACCGCTCCGCCCACGCGGCCGTGGTCCACGCCCTCACCGGTCACGGCCGGGGCGCGGTCGGCGTCACCGACGGCACGGTCACCCTCGACGTCGGGACGGCCGTCGACCGGCTGAAGGAGGAGCTGGTGGCCGCGGGGGTGTCCCCGGCCGCGAAGATCCCGGACGTGAACAAGCAGCTGGTGCTCTTCCAGTCCGACAAGCTGGGCAAGATCCGCGGTGCCGCGCACGCGCTCGACGTGGTCGGCAACTGGATGCCCGTCCTCACCGTGCTGCTCGGCGCGATCGGCGTCCTGCTGGCGCGGCGCAAGCGCCGGGCCCTGGTGACCACCGCCCTCGGTGCGGCCGGCGCCTGCCTGGTGGTGGCCATCGCCCTGGTGATCGCCCGGCACTACTACCTCGACCACCTGCCCCCGGCCGTGCAGTCCCCGGCTGCGGCTGCGGCGATCTTCGACAGGCTGCTCCACTTCCTGCGGATCAGCCTGCGCACCGCGATCGTGCTCGGCGTGGTGGTGGCGCTCGGCGCGTACCTGTCCGGGGCGGGACGGTTCCCCCGTGCCGTCCGCGGCCGGGCGGACGCCGCCGCGGACTCCGCGGCCCGCTGGGGCGACGCCCACGGGGTGCGCACCGGACGGGCCGGCACCTGGACCGAGGCCCACCGCCGCTGGTTCGTCCTCGCGGCCGTGCTGGTCCTGGCCCTGGTGTTCGCCCTGTGGAACCACCCGACCGTGCTGACCGTGCTGCTGCTCGTCCTGGTGCTCCTCGCGGTGCTCGCCGTCCTGGCGCTGCTCGCCGCGTCCGGACGGGTGGGCGAAAGTCGCCGGACCGGTGAGTGACGTCGGGTGGGCAGGGGTGGCGGTGGCGGGTGTCACCGCCGCCTACGCGCTCGGCTCGCGACGGCTGGCGGGCACACCGGTGTCCGCGGCCATCGTGTTCGTCGGGGCCGGCATCCTGCTGGGGCCGGTCGGCCTCGACCTGATCAGCGTGGGACACGACCGCGGACCGCTGCTCACACTCCTGGAAGCCGCCCTGACCCTGGTGCTGTTCACGGACGCCATGGCCGTGCGTCCCGGGGACCTGCGCACCGGCGCCGCCCTACCGGGCCGACTGCTCGGCATCGGCCTGGTGCCCAGCATCGCACTGGGCTGGCTGCTGGCCTGGCCGCTGCTGCCCGGGCTCACCGGGTGGGAGCTCGCGCTGGTGGGTGCCGTCCTCGCCCCTACCGACGCGGCGCTCGGCAGCAGCGCGATCGCCAACCCCCGGGTACCGGGGCTGGTGCGCCAGGCACTGAACGTGGAGAGCGGGCTCAACGACGGCATGGTGCTGCCGTTCTTCGTGCTCTTCCTGGCGGCGATCCCCGGCACGCCGTACGCCGAGGAGGGGGCCGACGGGACCTTCTGGAGGGCGCTGCTGCTCAGCACCGTCCTCGGCCTGGCGGTCGGGGGTGGTGGCGGCCGGCTGCTGCGGTGGTCGCGCGAACACGGCTGGATCACCAGGGTATGGCGCCAGCTCCTCGTCCTCGCGGTGGCCGCGGCGTCCTACGGCTTGGCCACGGTCACCCACGGAAGCGGTTTCATCGCGGCCTGGGTGGCCGGGTTCGCCTTCGCGTACGCGATGCGCGGCAGCGGGCGGGCGGTGCCGGACCGTGATGACACCGCCGACCTCGCCGAGGACCTGGGCAACCTGCTGGCCCTGCTGAGCCTGCTGGTCTTCGGCGCCGTGCTGCTCGGCCCGGCACTGGAGCACCTCAGCTGGCGCATCGTCGGCTACGCCGTGCTCAGTCTCACCGTGGTCAGAATGGTCCCGGTCGCCCTCTCCCTCGCCGGAACCGGGCTGAAGGCGCCCACCGTGGCCTACGTCGGGTGGTTCGGGCCGCGAGGTCTGGCCTCGGTCGTGCTCGGGCTGCTGGTCGCGGAGCAGCACGTCCCGGGGGTGGAACTGATCGGCCGGGTGGTCGCGGTCACCGTCGGCCTCAGCGTGATCCTGCACGGGGTGTCCGCGGTGGTGCTCTCGGACCGCTACGGCCGCTGGTACGAGCGCGCCGCCGAGCGTGACCCGGGCCTGCGGGAGAGCGCTCGCAGGCCGCCCGCGATCCGGCGCCGCCGGGTCGACCCGACCGGCTCACCGTCGGGGTGAGTCCGCCGTCCGGTGTCAGACCTCACCCGATCAGCCCCGGTCGGCCACGTCCCAGCGATGTGCCCTCGAGTGCCGGACCTAGATTCGACGAACCGCACCATCCCGCGCGCACAGAGCAGGTGGCCATGACCCGTCGTCCGAACATCCTGCTGATCGTCACCGACGAGGAGCGGGCCGCGGTTCCGCGTCCACCGGGCTTCACCCTTCCCGCCAGGGAGCGGCTCGCCGAACGCGGCCACACCTTCGACCGGTACTACACCGCCTCGGCCATGTGCAGCTCCGCGCGGTCCGTGATCTACACCGGGCAACATCTGCCGCTGACCGAGATCTACGACAACGACAACATGCCCTACATCCGCCCGCTGAACCCTGAGCTGGGCACCCTCGGCACGATGCTGCGCCAGGCCGGCTACTACTGCACCTACCAGGGGAAGTGGCATCTCTCCAACGCGTACGTCACGCCGCAGAACCCCGGACCGACCACCGATGCCCTGGAGCCCTACGGGTTCAGTGAGTTCAACGACTGGGGAGACATCGACGGCGGCGCCTGGGCCGGGCTCAAGATCGACCCGGTGATCGCCGGCCAGGCCGTGAAATGGCTGCGCAACCGGGCGCCGGTCGTGGCGCCCGACCAGCCCTGGTTCATGGCCGTCAACTTCGTCAACCCGCACGACATCATGAGCTTCGACTACGGGGGTTCCCCCCAGGTGCAGTTGCCGTTCGGTCTGGCGCACGCCGTGGTGGCGCGCGCCGCCGCGGACGTCCCGATCTACCGGCGCCGCTGGGAGTTCGACCTGCCCGCCAGCCTGCACGACGACCTGTCCGGCGCGGCCCCGGCGGTAGGCGAGTACGCCCGGATGCTCGACACCGTGTTCGGGCCCGTCGCCGACGACCGGCACTGGTACGACGGCCTCAACTTCTACCTGAACGCCATCCGGGACGTCGACCGCAGCATCGAACTCGTCCTCGACGCGCTGGAGGCCTCCGGCCAGGCCGACCGGACCGTGGTCGTCTTCACCTCGGACCACGGCGAGATGGCCGGGAGCCACGGCCTGCGCCAGAAGGGCAACCTGGTCTACGACGAGAACTTCCACGTTCCGTTCCTGCTCTGCCACCCCGACGTGGCGGGCGGGGGCCGCACCGAGGCGCTCGCCTCCGCGGTCGACCTGGCGCCCACCCTCCTGGAGTTCGCCGGGCTGGACCGGACCCGGTTCCCCGCCCTGCACGGTCACTCCCTGGTGCCGGCGCTGGAGGGGACGGCGGTCCGCGAGGGAGTGCTCACCGCCGTCGAGTCGATCACCACCCTGGACGCCGGGTTCTGGTTCGAGTTCGCCGACCCGCAAGCCCCTGCGCGGATCCAGTCGGGGGACCTGCGCCCGGACTGGAACAAGCGCGGATTCCTGCGCGGCTACCTCGACCAGCGCTACACCTTCGGCCGCTACTTCTCCCCGCTCGACCCCAACCGCCCCACCAGCCCCGAAGCGCTCCACGAGCACAACGACGTGGTGCTCTACGACCGCGTGGAAGACCCCGACGAGATGCGCAACCTCGCCGCCGACCCGGCCCACCGCGACCTCGTCGCCCGCTACAGCAGCCGGCTGGAGGGCCTCATCACCGCCGAGATCGGTCCCGACACACGCGCCTGGGTCACCGAACGCCCCCGCCTGCTCGGCTGGCCCACCTGGCACGGCGACACCGACCGGCCCGCGCCCGCCGGGGCCGCGGCCCGCCCCTGACCGCAGATCCCCGACTCACGAACAGGACACGCCCATGTACACGATCCCCTACACGGCCCCGTACACGCCCACAAGCCTCGCGGCCGACTACCCCGTGCTCAACATCTTCTGGACCACCTGCCTGGTCTTCCTCTGGATCCTGTGGTTCATGCTGCTCTTCCGGGTCTTCGGCGACCTGTTCCGGGACGACTCGCTGAGCGGCTGGGCCAAGGCGGGTTGGACGGTCTTCGTGCTCGTGCTGCCCTTCCTCGGGGTCTTCATCTACCTCATCGCCCGGGGCAAGGGCATGGGCCTGCGCGAGCTGAAGGCGGCGCAGGAGCGCGAGGCGGAGTTCCGCTCGTACGTACGCGAGGCGGCCGGCAGCCCGCCGGCCCCCTCCACCCCCACCCCCACCCCCACCGACGAGCTGGCCAGGCTCGCGGAACTGCACAACACCGGCAAGCTCACGGACGAGGAGTACCAGCGCGCCAAGGACAGGATCCTCGGCTGATCGACGTCGGGGAGGCAGCCGCGGTCAGCCGGCCGGCCGGTGCACGAACGACGGGTGCCGACCGGCCGGCTGCTGCTCGACCCAGGCCAGCCGGAGCACGACCGGTGCCCGGCGCGGCGCCCGGCCCGGTCACCCGGGCGGGATCCACCGCGCCTGGTGCCCGGTCGCCGTCGTCCCGCGTGGCTGACCCGGTGCGCCCCGCGGCGCGGACGCGCAGAATCGGTGGTGTCATCGACCGCGCACACCGGGAGCAGGCCATGGACACGCCCCAGCCCGTACGGGTGTTCCTGCTGGACGACCACGAGGTCGTCCGCCGGGGCGTTCGCGACCTCCTGGAGGCGGAGGAGGACATCGAGGTCGTCGGCGAGGCCGGCAGCTGCGCCCAGGCCCTCGCCCGGGTGCCCGCACTGCGTCCGGACGTCGCCGTGCTGGACGTACGGCTCCCGGACGGCGACGGGGTGACCGTCTGCCGGGAACTGCGCGACCGGATGCCCAAGTTGGTCTGCCTGATGCTGACCTCCTTCGACGACGACGACGCCCTGCTCGACGCGATCATGGCCGGGGCAGCCGGCTACGTCCTCAAACAGGTCAAGGGCGCCGACCTGGTCAGCGCCGTCCGCACGGTGGCCTCCGGCCAGTCGATGCTCGACCCGGCCACCACCCGCAAGCTGATGGAGAGCCTGCGCCACCACGAGGAGAGCGAGTCCGACGCGGCCCTCGCCGGACTCACCCCGCGCGAGCGGGAGATCCTCGCCCTGGTGGGGGAGGGCAAGACGAACCGGCAGATCGGCCAGGAGCTGTACCTCGCCGAGAAGACCGTGAAGAACCACGTCTCGCGGCTGCTCGCCAAACTGGGCGTCGAGCGACGCCTTCAGGCCGCCGTCATCGCCGCCCACGCGGAGGAGTCAGAGCAGCACCACCAGCGCCCGCGTTGAGCCGACAGGGCCCGGACGGGGCCCGGGTGGGCCCGGAGGTAGAGCCGAACGGCCCAAGCGGTGAGCACGGTCCCGGCCGCACGGTGGAGGGGACGGACCTCCCGTCACGGCTGAGGAGACGGCGATGACGTACTGGAACGGCCACGGCATGAACGGCTGGGGAATCGGCCCGATGACCGTGGGCATGCCGCTCTTCTGGGCGCTCGTGATCCTCGGCGTGATCGCCCTGGTCCGGCACCCGGGGCGGACGGCTTTGCACAGCCCGACGGCACCGGTCCCGCCGGTCCCGCCGACCGCGCCGCCGCAGCGGCCCGCCCCGGAACAGCTGCTCGCCGAACGCCTCGCCCGCGGCGGGATCGACCCCGCCGAGTACCGCACCCGTCCGGGCACCCTGCGCGGCGGCGACCCGCCCGCCTGACGTCATGGAGGCGGTCATGACCACCCTCGCCCTCGACGCCCCCACGCTGGAGAAGCTTGTCTCCGCGGCGGTCGCCGCACCCTCGATTCACAACAGCCAGCCCTGGCGCTTCCGGCTCCATCCGGACACCTTGACCCTGGAGGTCCGGGCTGACCGTAGCCGGGCCGTCCCGGCCGCCGACCCGCAGGGCCGGGCGCTGCACATCTCCGTCGGCGCCGCCGTCCTCAACTTGCGGGTCGCCGCACGTCACCTCGGCTGGGCCCCCGACGTGCGCCTGCTGCCCGACCCGGCCGAACCGGATCTGTTGGCCACCGTCCGGCTCGACACGGTGGCTGCCGTGCCGCTCCGGGGCACGGACAAGCTGTACGAGGCGATCTGGCACCGCCACACCATCCGCACACCGTTCACCGGCAAGCCCGTGCCCCCAGCCGTCCTCGACGAACTCGCCGCCGACGCTCGGTCCGAGGACGCCGTGCTCCACCTGCCCGGCCACGACGAGACCGCCCGACTGCTCCACCTCACCGCCGAGGCCGAACGCCGCAACACCACCGACGAGGCCCGGCGCGCCGAGAGCCGCAGCTGGATCCGCACCGGCGAAGCACCGCCCTACGGCATCCCGGCCGACGCGCTCGGCCCGCAGGACCTGTCCGGCCACCTGCCGATGCGTGACTTCTCCGCCCTCCACGCCGCCGAGCACCAGGCCCCCGCCACCTTCGAAGCCGAGCCCCGCATCGCCGTCCTCGCCACCGCGCACGACACGCCCCGGGACTGGCTGCGCGCCGGCCTCGCCCTGGAACACGTCCTGCTCACCGCCACCGCCCACGGCGTCCGGGCCTCCCTGCTGCACCAGGCCATGGAGTGGCCATACCTGCGCTGGGAAGCCCGCGACCCGCACCGGGGCCCCGGCTACATCCAGATCCTGATCCGCATCGGCTACGGCCCCGAGGGCGCCCCCACACCCCGACTGCCATCCGATGCCGTGATCGAGCCGAAGGCTTCGGGCTGCTAGCCAGGGCCCGGCCGACCGTTCTCGTCGGGTCAGCGCGCACCGGTCGGGGCGCGTCCCGGGGCCGTGCCAAGGCGCAGACAGTCGTTGACGGCGAGTGGCCCGTACCCCGCCCGCCCTGGTCGAAGATCGTTTCACCAGGTGTTCTCAGATCTTCGGCAGCGGGACCCGCCAGACCAGCTCGGTGCCGCCCTCGGGGCGGGGTCGGGCGGTGAAAGTGCCGCCCAGTGCGGCGGCGCGGTCGGCCAGGTTGGCGAGCCCGCTGCGGCGATCGCCCTCGGGAAGGCCGACGCCTTCGGGAAGGCCGACGCCGTCGTCGGTGACGGTGAGGGTCAGGTCGGCTCCGGCGGCCACCGAGACGTCGACGGCGTGGGCCCGGGCGTGGCGGGCGGCGTTGGACAGGGCCTCCTCCAGGACGGCGACGGCCGCGTCCGCGATCTCGGCGGGGACGGTGACGTCGAGCAGGCCGGTCATCCGCAGGGCCGGGGCGAAGCCGAGGGCGCGGGCGGCGCGTTCGACGACCTCGACGACGCGGGTGCGCAGGCCGCTCGCCGCCGGGCCCTTCTCCCGAAGGCGCAGGCCGAAAATGGTGGCGCGGATGGTCTTCGCGGTCTCGTCCAGGTCGTCGATCGCGCGCAGGACCCGGTCGGTGGCCTCGGGGTGCGTGATGAAGCGGGTGGCGCCCTGGAGGGTCATCCCGGTGGCGAAGAGCCGCTGGATGGCCAGGTCGTGCAGGTCGCGGGCGATCCGGTCGCGTTCCTGCAGCAACGCCACCTGCTCGGAGTCCCGGCGGCGCTCCGCGAGCTCCATCGCCACCGCCGCCTGGCCGGCGAAGCCCAGCAGCGGCCCGGACTCGCCCTCCTCGAACAGCGGCGCACCGGCCGCCCGGGCCAGCAGCAGCACGCCCCGGATCCCGTGCGCGGTGGTGCCGATGGGGATGGCGAGGGCCGGGCCCAGGCCCTGCCAGCGCGGCGGACCGGCGGTGATCCTCGGGTCGTGCTGGACGTCGGGGCTCACCACGAGCCCGCCGGTACGGAAGGCCGCCCCCATGAACGAGCCCTCGATGGGCAGTACCAGACCGCTGTGCTCCCGCTCGCCCAGGCCGACGGCGATCCGCACCTCCAGCTCGCCGGTCTCCGGCAGAGGCACGGCGACGACGGCGAGGTCCGCGCCGGCGATCTCGGTCGCCCGGGCGAGCAGCAGGTCCAGCACCTCCTGCTCCGCGCTGCCCGACAGCAGGGCCTTGGTCACCTCGGCACTGGCCTCCAGCCAGCGCTGCCGCCGCCGGGCCCGGTCGTAGAGCCGGGCGTTGTCGATGGCCACCCCGGCGGCGACGGCCAGGGTGGCGAGCACCGACTCGTCCTCGTCGTCGAAGTCGCCGCCGCCGCGCTTCTCGGTCAGGTAGAGGTTGCCGAACACCTTGGCGCGGATCCGGATCGGCACCCCCAGGAAGCTGCTCATCGGGGGGTGTCTTGCCGGGAACCCGTAGGACGCCGGGTGGTCGGAGATCCGGCTGAGCCGCAGCGGCTCGGGATGACGGATCAGTTCGCCGAGGATGCCATGCCCGGACGGCAGGTCGCCGATCAGCTTGACCTGGTCGTCGGTGACCCCGACCGGGATGAACTGCGACAGCCGCTGGTCCTCGCCGATCACGCCGAGCGCACCGTACTCGGCGTCCACCAGAGTGACGGCGGCCTCCACGATGTGCTGCAGGGCCTGGGAGAGTTCCAGGTCGCGCCCGACCGCCAGCACCGCCTCCAGCAGGCTGTGCACCCGGTCACGGGTGCCGCGGGCGGCGTCCAGCCGGGCCTGCAGTTCCTCCAGGAGCTCGTCCAGCCGCAGCTGAGGCACGCGGGCGCCCGACGCCGAAGCACTGGTCTCCGACGGGCTGGTCTCCGACGCGCTGCCCAAGGGATCCTCCCTGGCTCGCCCCCGATACCCACTGACCAGCGTAGGCGCGATCGCCCCGGCCGGGCGGGCGCAAGGGGGTCCATCGGCCCAGCGGGAGCACCCCACCGGGCCCCTGGCGACGGCTGCGGCCCGGGAGACGCTGGACGTGTGAGCGGAACCGCCGGATCCGCCCTCCGAGAGGAGCGACCGCGGCATGAAAGCGCTCACCTACCACGGACCCGGCCGCCGCACCTGGGGCGACGCCCCCGACCCGGCCGTCCAAGACCCGGAGGACGCCGTCGTCCGAGTGGACGCCGTCACCATCTGCGGCACCGACCTGCACATCCTCAAGGGCGACGTCCCCGAGGTCACCGAGGGCCGCGTCCTCGGGCACGAGGCCGTCGGAACCGTCACCGAGACCGGACCGGGCGTGCGCACCGTCACGGTCGGCGACCACGTCCTGGTCTCCTGCATCTCCGCCTGCGGCCGCTGCGCCTACTGCCGAGCCGCGAGCTACGGCCAGTGCACCGGCGGTGGCGGCTGGATCCTCGGCCACCTGATCGACGGCTGCCAGGCCGAGTACGTCCGCACCCCCTTCGCCGACACTTCCCTGTACAAGCTGCCCGACGGCGTCCGGGACGAGGACGCCCTGCTGCTCGCCGACATCCTGCCCACCTCCTACGAGGTCGGCGTCCGCAACGGCCGGGTCGAGCCGGGCGACACCGTCGCGATCGTCGGCGCCGGACCGATCGGACTCGCCGCCATCCTCACCGCCCGCCTCTACAGCCCGGCCCGCATCATCGCGATCGACCTCGCGCAGAGCCGCATCGACGCCGCCGAGCGCTTCGGCGCCGACACGACGCTGACCGTGGTCGAGGCGACCCCGGCGGCCGTCCAGGAACTGAGCCGGGACGGACTGGGCGTGGACGTCGCGATCGAGGCGGTCGGCGTCCCCGAGTCCTTCGAACTGTGCACCCGCCTGGTGCGCCCCGGCGGCCGGGTCGCCAACGTGGGCGTGCACGGCAAACCTGCGCTGCTCCACCTGGAGGACCTCTGGATCCGCGACGCCGGCGGCTCCCGGCCCCTGTGGGTGCGCATCCGCCCCGCCGAGGTCACCGGCCGCCGGATCGGCACGGGGTGAACCTCTCCCCGCCGACGCACCACGGCTGCGCTGCCCGCGTCGGTAGTCCCGTCCGCCGGCCCGCGGCGGGGACCGGCCCGTTCGGCTCACCGCGGGTGCCGACGCGTAGCTGCGGGGCGAGAGTGACGCCAGATCCCGTCCGCAGTCGATCTCGGGGGCGAACCTGGTGGTCATCGGCCTGATGGTGGTGGTCTTCGTGGCCGCGTTGCTGCTCCCCATCCCGCGCGGGCGGCGCGATGACGAATAGCTGGACAGGGGCGCTGCGGCGGTACGCCCTGCGGAAGCCGCCGCCGGAGAAGCTCCTCCCGGAGGCCCAGCCGGCCTACATGTCGTCGTGGATGAGCACGCCGAAGGCCTCGTACGCCTGGTACCGAGATCTGATCGCTGCCCACCGGGCACGGAGTGCAATGTAGAGCCGGTAACTTCCTTGCAATATCGGCGAGTTGGGAAAGCTCGTGACTGATGGTTACGGTCTTCCTCTAGGGCCTGGGACCGCTCCTACGGGGTGCGGTTTTCGGCGGTGAGTCGGTGAGCGCGCTGCCGCGAGGCCGGGGGTGGTACTACTGCTCCTCCGGCGGGCCTGCCGGTACGCGGTCCAGACTGCTGTTTGGTCCAGATGTAGGTGTCCGGGGTGAAGGTGTGCAGGCGCTTGACCAGCCTTCCGGCGGACCAGGGCCAGCAGAAGGTGTTCACGCCCGGGAGTCCGAAGTAGTAGCCGGAGCCGCCGGTGGTGTTGTACACGGTGCCGCGGAGTGCGTGCTGGAGGGCGTTGTGGTGTGCCGCTTCAGCCTCCGGCGTGACGTCCAGTGCGGTGTTCCCGCTGGTGTACAGGTGGTTGAGGGCGGCGGTGATGTAGCGGAGCTGTGCCTCGACGACGGTCGGGACCGCACTCGTGCCGGTGAGGATGTTCGGGCCGGGAAGAAGGAAGAGGTTCGGGAATCCGCTGATGCTTGTGCCCAGGTAGGCACGGCGGTCGTCGGCCCAGGTCTGGGCGAGGGTGGTGCCGTGGAGGCCGTGCAGGCGAGGAGCCAGGGGGAGGTCACCGACGTGGAAACCCGTGGCGAGGATGATCGCGTCCGCGGTGGTGCGGGTGCCGTCGGCTCCGATGACCTGGGAGCCGTGGACTGCGGTCACGCGGGTGGGGCGCAGCTGGACGTTGGGCTGGGTGAGGGCGGGGTAGTAGGTGCTGGAGGCGATCAGGCGGCGGCCGCCGAGGCGGTAGCGCGGGGTCAGGGCCTCGCGGAGCCCGGGGTCGGGCACGACGGCGCGCAGGTGGAGGCGGGCTACGGCTTCCAGGGGTGCCAGCACTCTCGGGTAACGCAGGGGTACACCGATCGTCTCCTGCGTCCAGTGCTGCAGGCGGCGCAGGAGGCGGCGTGCCGCCGGGCGGCGTTCGAGGAATCGGCGGAGGCGGGGGGAGTACGGGTGGTCCGGTTTCGGCAGTACCCACTGTGGTGTGCTCTGGAAGACATCGATGTGGGCGGCCTGTGGCTGGATCTCCGGCAGGAACTGGACGGTGGACGCTCCGGTGCCGACCACCGCGACGCGGCGTCCGGTCAGGTCGGTGCCGTGGTCCCAGTCGGCGGAGTGGAAGACAGCGCCGGGAAAGCCGTCGAGCCCGGGAATGTCGGGGTAGCGGGGACGGTGCCAGGGGCCGGTGGCGACGATGACCGTCCGGGCGGTCCAGGTGCCCGCCGTGGTGCTCAGGTGCCAGAAGTGGGTGTCCGAGTTCCAGTGGCCGGCGAGGACTTCGGTGCCGTAGCGGATCGCCTTTTCGGCGCCGTGCGTTTCCGCGGTGGCTTCGAGGTAGCCGAGGATCTCGGGCTGGGTGGCGAAGGACCGGCTCCAGGAATGGGGGGCGAAGGAGTACTCGTACAGCACGGACGGCACGTCGCAGCCGCATCCGGGATAGGTGTTGTCACGCCAGGTACCGCCGAGGCGGCCGGTCTTCTCCAGCACCACGACGTCGTCGATTCCGGCCTGGTGCAGTGCGATCACGGCGGCGATTCCGGACATGCCGGCGCCGATGACGACGACCTCCGTCCGCTGACAACTGCCGTCAATTCCTTCGCCGGTCACCAAATCCCCTGCCTGCGTGGGTGAATGCCTCGGCCCGGCGCCTGCCGAGGCCGTGCGAGCTCTTTCCGATCTCTTGCTCAAGGCGTCGAAGCGTAGCTTCAAGTAGGGCCTGAGATACCGGACATGACCATGGGTTGGCTCATATGAGTGACTTCGCGGGTTGGCATGACGTTCAGCGCCGATACCGTGTGATCGGCTTCCGAAGCATGACCTTTGTGCGGGAGAATCCGCCCGGATCTCGGCGGCCTCAGCACACCGCCGACGACCAGGCGACGGATCTTCCCTACCCGGACGGCCGGATGCCGGCCTTCGAACGACGAGCCGCGCACTTCCCCATCGCCGCTTGACAGAACACAGAGGCACCGCGGGTTCGGTAGAGGTCTCAGATTGTGGTGAGTGGTGATGCCGGGTCAGCGTGGCGCGGCTTCGAGGGCGAAGCCGTGCAGGAGGGCTCCGGTGGCGTCGGGGGCCTCGAACATCGGTGTGTGGCCGACACCATCGAGCATCTCGATCCGGGCGTGGGGAACCCGGCGGTAGTCCTGGGCGGAGGACGGCTGCCATCGTCGGTCCTGGGAGCCGAAGATGACCAGCGTCGGAAGGCCGAGCCCGGCGACCCGGTCGGGGATGGGCTCCTCCTTCACGTACGCGGAGGACGCCTCGTCGGTCGCGGTGAGGCTGCGGTAGGTCATGCCCCGGATATCGGTGATGATCTGGTCGGGGATCCCCACCTTACGGGTGAACGCGGTGCTCAGCGCGTCACGGATCGTGCCGTCGGTGCGCAGCCGCCAGAGCAGCTCACCTACTACCGGGGTGGTCACCAGATGGCTGGCGAAGCTGTCGCCGATGTACGCGTCCAACCGCGGGCCGGTGTCGATCAGCCCGATCGCCGCCACCAGGTCGCGGCGCTGTTCGGCCAGCGACGTGGCGACGGTGCCGCCGGTCGAATGCCCGACGACGGTCGCGTGGCGCACCCCGAGCCGATCGAGTACGGCCCCGACCCGGCGGGCCTGCTCCGCGATGCGGTAGCCATCGGCCGGTTTGGCCGATCTGCCGTGCCCTAGCAGGTCCACCCGCACCACGTGCAGGTCCCGCAATGCCGGCAGCACTGGATCCCACCATGCCGTCGAGCCGCCCAGGCCGTGCAGGAGCACCACTGTGGGCGCGTCGCGGGGCCCATCCTGCACGACGTGGATGTCCCCGCCGGGAAGGCGCACGATCTGCTCGCCGGACGCTTCGGCTGTCTCCGTGCGCACTGACACGGTGTTGCCCGCGAGGAGGATGGCCAGCAGGCCGACGGCCAGCAGCGTGATCCGCCGCCTCCTTGCCCGCCGCCGTCCGTGCGGGGCGCGCGGCGCCGGATCCGCGCGGCTGTGGGTGCGTTGGTCTTGCGGGGTGGTCGTCTCGTCCATGGCTCCTCCGTCGCTCGATCTGTGCGTGACCAGCCTGCCGACGGCCGCCGCGAGGCGTCTTGGAGAAATGTCCACGCCTCGCGCATGGTTGATCCCGCCGCCGAGCCGCTCGTACAGTGGAGGCGTGCGACCGGTTAGCGGAAGGGCAGGTCCCACTGCGGCCTGGGAGATCGCGCGACCGTCGCGCCAAACCGCGCTGCCTGGTGTCGACATGGCAGGGTTCCGAATTCACGGTGACAATCCAGTCGAACTGCGAGCCATCCCCCACCCGGCCGTCACCGTGGCTGTCGAGTTCGGTGACCGCCCGTTCAGCATTCACGGCGCCGCCGGCCGAATGCGGGCGGCGAGCCTGGCCGCCGGGCTCGCCTTCAGCGCGTTCCAGGTGCGTGCCGAGGGCATCGAGTGTGTGCAGATTCGCCTGTCTCCGCTCATTGCGCACTCCGTGCTCGGGCTCCCGCTCGCGGAGTTGCGCGGGAGC
Organism: Kitasatospora sp. NPDC033851; assembly: GCF_055576085.1. Lineage (NCBI taxonomy): Bacteria > Bacillati > Actinomycetota > Actinomycetes > Kitasatosporales > Streptomycetaceae > Kitasatospora > Kitasatospora sp. NPDC033851. The sequence continues at coordinate 195,579 of NZ_JBVIRL010000018.1, forward strand.
GTCATCACACTCGACGACCTGTGGGGCCGCGACACGCCGCGCCTGCGGGAGCGGCTTCACCATGCGCGAACCTGGCCGGAGCGCTTCGCGCTGATCGACACAGAACTGTTCACCCGGCTCCGTGACGGCAGGGTGGTCGATCCCGAGGTGGCCTGGGTCTGGCGTCAGATCGTCGCCAGCCGTGGTCGAACCCGCGTGAGCGACCTCGCAGCCCGGACCGGGTGGAGCCGCCAGCGCGTGTGGTCGCGTTTCGGTTCGCAGATCGGCCTGACACCCAAACGTGCCGCCATGCTCGTCCGCTTCGATCAGGCCGTTCACCGCCTGGTCCGCGGACACACCCCCGCGCAGGTGGCGGCGGACTGTGGCTATGCCGACCAGCCCCACCTTCACCACGACGTCCGCGTGTTTGCCGGGACAACCCCCAGCGCTGCCGCGGACGAGCCGTGGCTGGCCGCCGACGACACAGCCTGGCCGGCACACGGCGGCGCGGCCTGAAGGCTCGGAGGTGGCTCCCGTCGGGCCTGCGGCAGATTCGGCGGGGTCTTCGTCGTGAATCCGCAGTCGCATCTCGCTGGAGGAGGCGATGACGGGGGCTTCTCGCCGGTCCGACGGGCTTCGCCGGTGGCTCGGCTCGGTGCCGGAGCGGGCATGAGGGCTGGAGGTCGTGATGGGGTTCTTCGCCGGTCAGGTCGTGCCGCGGATCGTCAACGTCGTCTGTGGGACGAAGGAGGCCGCGCATCTCCGGCGAAGGGTCTGCGAGGGTCTTGAGGGCGATGTCCTGGAGATCGGGTTCGGCTCGGGGCTGAACGTCCCGTGCTATCCGGCGGCCGTGACCCGGGTGACCGACCGGGCCCCGCGTCGGTCGTCACGGGCAAGTGGAGGACGGGGAAGCCGAGTTGATGGCATCCGGCCAGGCCTCGTGACCATGGCCGCCAGTTCGGGGCCGAAGCCGTCGAACGACGCTTTCCGGTTGATACGGACAAATGCTGATGAAAGCCTCAATAACGACCACCTTGGTCCGGTCTTCCTGATTCCGCCATCGGCCGGCTGTGCGACATGTCACAGCCGGCCGATGGCGGTGCCTCGAAAGCCCGCCCGACCAGGGGACTTGGCCGGGTGCGTGACCGATGTCGTCGATTCGGTGGCGGCATTGGGCTTGCATACGGACCATCCCTCCTTCAGGCTGCTGCGAGTCCACAGTCGAGGGGGGAGCGAAAGGGTCCTCCCTCGTATGGCCAAGCATTCGAAGCATCGCCGCAGCACACTCACCGGCGGGCGCCGTTTCCTCGCGCTCGGGATCGCGCTGGCTGCCACCGGGACCGGTGCGGCCGCCTGGGCCATGCCGTCCACGCAGACGGAACCGGTGGTGGTCGACTCCATCTCGATCACGCCGACCGGTCCCGGCGCCGACAGCCCGGTCACGGCCACCGCCAAGCTGCATGCCACCCGCCAGACCTCGGTCCAGGCGCTGACCATCGCGGTGCGGTCGGCCGACGGTGCCCACTACGACTTCCGCGGTGCGATCCCAGCGACGCTGACCTCTTCGGAGCTCACGTTCACGCCGCAGAGCCGCACCTTCCCGGCAGGCACGTACACGTACTTCGTGGCGTATGAGAGCGCCAACCACTGGCACAACCTGAGCCCGGTGAACACCTTCACCTCGCGCGGCTCCTCGGCTCCGGCACCGAGCCCGTCGCCCACGGCTACCGGAACGGCTACCGCAACGGCCACCGCCTCGCCGACCGCGGCCGGTACGCCGTCGCCGACCGCGACCGCCACTGCGACCGGTACGCCGTCGCCGACCGCGACCGCCACTGCGACCGGTACGCCGTCGCCGACGGCCACCGCCACGCAGTCGCCGACCGCCACGGCGACCACCTCGCCGGCGCCGACGGCCACCGCGACGGCGTCCCCGTCGTCGACCGCCACCGCCAGCGCCACCGCGACGCCGTCGCCGACCGCCACGACCGCCCCCACGACCGGCACCTCCGCCGGACCTCTGGGCATCTCGGGCGCCTGGCGCCCGGTCTTCGCGGACGAGTTCAACGGCAGCTCGCTCGACGCCGCCAAGTGGAATCCCAACTGGTTCGGCTGCAGCACCTGCACGACTCAGCCGGTGAACTCCCAGGAGTCCGCCGCGTACTCCCCGTCCCAGGTTTCGGTGAGCGGCGGCAGCCTGCACCTGGCGGCGGTCCAGAAGCCGGCCACCGTGAACGGCAAGACCTACCCGTACACGTCAGGTCTGATCAACACCAACGGCAAGGCCCAGTTCTCCTACGGCGCGTTCGAGGCCCGCATCTATCTGCCGCCGTCCGGCTCGCAGGTCGCCAACTGGCCCGCCTTCTGGGCGGACGGTCAGAACTGGCCGACCGACGGTGAGATGGACGTGATGGAGGGTCTGGGTGGCGAGGCCTGCTACCACTTCCACTCCGACGCCGGCGGCCCGGGCGGGTGCGCGCACGGCGACTTCAGTGGATGGCACACCTACGGCGCGGAATGGGCGCCGGGCTCGGTCACGTACTACTACGACGGTGTGAAGGTCGGGCAGATCACCACCGGCATCACGGCGGCGCCGATGTACCTGATCCTCAACAACGCGGTCGATTCCAAGTACCCGGCCGTCACTCCGGCCGACATGCAGGTCGACTACGTGCGGGTCTGGCAGCACTGACCCGACCATCCCGGCAACGGCCCGGCCTCGCGGACTCCCACCGCGAGGCCGGGCCGTTGCGTTGCGCGTTCCGCGTTGCGCGACCCGCGACCTGCGGGTCGCGCGGTGGCGCACCGGCGCCGCCGACGGCAACCGCCTGCCGTACCGGCCTGTTCGATCACCCAGTGAAGAGCCCGTCGTCTTGTGCTCGGCACCAGTCGCGGGCGCGTCCGGACCGCTGCTTCAATCGGCCCGTAACCCAGCGTCACGGTCTCCCGGCTCCGGCCGGCACTCGTGGCTCTTCGCGGCTCTCCGCACGGTGAAATCTCGAGAGGACGAACTCGGTGGCAGACAAGTCCCTGTGGCGCTTCGCCGCAGGAAAGACAGTGGTCGTAGGTGCCCTTCTGGTCGTGGCGGCGCCGGGGGCCGCCTACGCCAACACGGTGGGCGTCACGGTGCGGACCCCCGGGGCCACCCTCGGGCCCGCAGGCGCCGACTCCTCGATCTCGACGAGCGCTCACTGCACCGGTGGGCTCGTCTCCGGTGGCGGCATCAACCAGGCCATCGGTACGGGCGCGGGAGTGAACGGCAACCACGTGATGGGCATCGAGCCCAGCGCGGACGGTTCCACCGAATACACCGGTTCGACCGGGGTCGTCGGCACCGACGTGACGTACTCGATCGCGAAGGGCGCCAGCGGGGGGCAGGTCAACTCCTCGTTCTCCACCACCCCGTACGCGGTGTGCTTCACCAGCAGCCTGATCAACCACACCCAGGTTGTCATGAACAAGGCCAACACGCCCACAGCCGCGACCACGGTGGGCCTGGTGACGGCGACCTGCCCTGCCAACGCGGTCCTGCTCGGCGGCGGTGCCCTGCTGACACCGGGCAACACCGGCACCTTCAAGCCGATCGCCACCTTCCCCACCTTCAACAATGCCGCGCACGACTACGGCAGGAAGGCGGCCGCGGACGGGGAGACCAACCCCGACTCCTGGAGCGCCGTCGGGTGGGACAACAGCGCGAACGCCGGCGACGAGACCTACGCGTACGCGATCTGCAGCGGCAACGGCATCGGCGTGAGCGGTGTCACCGTCAAGGTCCGCTTCGGCGAGGTGAGTGGCCCGAACACCGGGAGCACGGGCCAGACGGCGACGGTGAGTTGTGGCGTCGGGGACGGGAAGCTGGTCAGCGGCGGCGCCGCCGTCAGCGCGGGCAGCGTGACCACCACCGACTTCACCGGGCCGGGCTCCGGCGGCGACCACCTCAACGGGAGCTTCCCCAGCGACTCCAGCGGCAATCCGGTCAGCGACGGGACGACCACGGCGGCGTCCTGGACGGCGGCTGCCCACACCGGTGGCCAGACGTCGACCAACAACCACTCCGACGTCTGGGCGCTGTGCGCCAACGACGGCGTCTGAGGCACCCCTGAGGGCGCCCGGAGGCACCCCCGGGCCACCTCGGAGGCACCTCTGAGTCACCGGCGCCGCGGCCGTTCACCGCGGCGCCATCGGAACGTCGGAAAGGAAGAAACCGGTGCGGAAGAACTCCCTGCGGCGGTCCGCCCTGCGGACCGTCCTGATCCCTGGTGCCTTGCTCGTCCTGGCGGTGCCGGACATCGCGCACGCCGACACCGCGGTCGTCTCCGTGACGACCCCCGGAGCCACCATGGGCCCCGACACGCCTTTCACCGGTGTCTCGTCCCGCGCGGACTGCAGCCACGGTCTGGTCTCCGGCGGCGGAATCTCCCAGACCACCGGAAGCGACCGGGCGGGCAACGGCAACCACGTGCTGGGCATCGCGCCCAGCGCCGACGGTGTCACCGAGTACACCGACGCACCCGGCGTCGTCGGCACCGACGCCACGCACTGGCTCGCGTTCGGCGGCAGCGGCAGCAACTCCAGCCCCGAGTTCTCCACCACCGCCTACGCGCTGTGCCTCTCCAGCAACCGGATCCGGCACACCCAGGTGGTCATGAACAAGGTGCCCGGACCGAGCGTCGGGAACACGGCCAAGACCGTGGTGGCGACCTGCCCGGCCGGAACCCTGCTGATCGGCGGCGGTGCCCGGACCACCCCCGCCGTCGTCGGCAGCCTCAAGCCGATCGCCGGCTTCCCCACCTTCAACGACGCCGTGCACGACTTCGGTCAGATGGCCGCCGCGGACGGGGAGACCAACCCCGACTCCTGGACCGCCGTCGGCGGAATCGGCGGCGGACGCGACAGCGGCAACATGACGTACGCCTACGCGATCTGCAGCGGCGACGACGTCAACGTCCGGAACATCACCACGACCGTCCACTTCCGCGAGCTGAGCGGCCCGGAGGCCGCAGGCACCCACCAGACGGCGACGGTCGGCTGCGACAGCCCCGATGGCGGGCGTGGCAACGGACGCAAGCACGACGTCCTGGTCAGCGGAGGTGCCGCCGCCAGCGGAGGCAAGGTGACGACGACCGACTTCAGCAAGGCGGGTTCGCAGGGCACCCACCTCACCGGGAGCTACCCCAGCGACTCCGACGGCAACCCGGTCAGTGACGGCAGCACGACGCCCGCGTACTGGACGGCCGACATCCACGTCGGCGGCTCACCCTCGCCGAACACCTACTCCGACGTTTGGGCGCTCTGCCTGAACCTCGACCGCGCAGGCGAGAGGTGACTGAGCGGGCGGTGGCCTGCCACCGCCCGCCGGCGGAGCATTTTGTGTCGGGTGCGGAATAGGAGTACTGTCTCCCAGTCGCTCGACATGGGAGCACCGGACACGCATCTGCGCGGACGGTCCCGGAGCGGCCAATCCCCTGAAACACCGGTTCCCGGTTCGGGCTGAGTCGTGTCTTGTCGCGGCTCGGTTCTTATTCGGCGTGTTCGTTTTATCGGATTGCGGCTGGATTCGCTTTTCGGAGCGGAGGTCGGCTAGAGTTTGAAACGTCGGACAGGGCGTCAAGCCCCGGAAGACACCGGCGAGTTGGATGAAGGAAGCCCCGGAAACGGAGCGGAAAACATCTGATAAGCTGGAAACACGAAAGAACGAAGCCCGGAGGGTCCGCTGGAAGGCGGTCCGAAGGAAGCGTCCGTTCCTTGAGAACTCAACAGCGTGCCAAAAGTC